>NZ_CP061290.1:1229361-1835600 GCF_018687435.1 Polynucleobacter sp. UB-Raua-W9
ATAGGCCCCAAAACGACCGCCAAGGTTTCTAGGAGTCTCAAAACTGGCGTGTGACCAGGCGGGATCAGCCTTTGAATACGTTAGCAAAATGGCAAATAAACCCAGGCACAAACCCACGGAGATGAACCAGCGGGCCTCTAGGAGAAGGCGGGGCATTCTGCCCGGCCCGTCCATCTCTGGAGGCGGAGGGCTCAATGGAGCCTTGGACTTCGGGTATACAGTTCTAGCCATGTTCTACCGATTGTAAACAAGCAAACCTATAATTTGGGTATGACTACAAATACCCCAAAACACTCCAAAGTTCTTATCCTCGGATCTGGCCCTGCTGGCTATACCGCCGCCGTCTATGCTGCCCGAGCCAATTTAAAGCCTACCCTCATTACCGGCCTGGCTCAAGGTGGTCAATTAATGACCACTACTGACGTCGAAAACTGGCCTGCCGATGCAGACGGGGTCCAAGGCCCAGAGCTGATGGACCGCTTTCTGAAGCATGCTGAACGCTTTAATACCGAGATTATTTTTGACCATATTCATACGGCAGCACTCAAAGAGAAACCCATTCGCTTGGTTGGTGACTCTGGCACCTATACCTGCGATGCCTTGATTATTTGTACTGGAGCATCTGCCCAATACATTGGTTTGCCGAGTGAAGAAGCATTCATGGGTCGCGGTGTTTCTGGTTGCGCAACCTGTGATGGCTTCTTTTACCGCAATCAAGATGTGTGCGTAGTCGGCGGTGGTAACACTGCAGTTGAGGAAGCACTCTACCTCACTGGCATTGCTAAAAAAGTAACGGTCATTCACCGTCGCGATAAATTCCGTGCTGAGCCAATCTTGAACGATCGCTTAATGGCGAAAGTTGCTGAAGGCAAAGTCGAACTCAAACTCAATTCAACATTGGATGAGGTACTTGGCGATGAAAAAGGGGTTACTGGTGTGCGCATCAAGAAACAAGATGGCAGCACAGAAGATGTTGCTGTCACTGGCGCCTTTATTGCGATTGGCCACAAACCCAATACAGAACTCTTTATTGGTCAGCTAGATATGAACAACGGCTACCTCAAGACCCACTCAGGACTTGAGGGCAATGCCACAGCAACCAACATCCCTGGTGTGTTTGCTGCTGGTGACGTGCAAGACCATATCTATCGTCAAGCAATTACGAGCGCTGGCACTGGTTGCATGGCCGCACTCGATGCACAACGCTATTTGGAAACATTGAATTAAGTTTTCTTAGTTTTGGCAATAAAAAACGCCTAGCATTGCTAGGCGTTTTTGTTTGTTGCCTTGTATTGCTTAACGTGAAATCACCGGCAACAAGGGCACGATGAGCAATGCCACAATATTAATGATTTTGATGAGAGGGTTTACCGCAGGACCGGCAGTATCTTTGTAGGGATCACCTACAGTGTCACCAGTCACCGCTGCCTTATGCGCTTCAGAACCTTTACCGCCAAAGTTACCCTCTTCGATATATTTCTTGGCATTATCCCAAGCACCGCCACCAGTACACATCGAGATCGCTACAAACAAGCCAGTCACAATCGTACCCATGAGTAAGCCGCCCAATGCAGCAGGGCCCAATAAGAGACCTACTACGATAGGCGCAATTACCGGCAAGAGCGAAGGAACAATCATTTCTTTAATGGCTGCGCTCGTAAGCATATCTACTGCCTTACCGTATTCAGGCTTAGCAGTGCCTTCCATGATTCCTGGAATCTCACGGAACTGGCGACGTACCTCTTCCACTACCGCACCAGCACAGCGACCTACTGCTTCCATTGCCATCGCACCGAACAAGTAAGGAATCATGCCGCCAATAAAGAGGCCAATGATCACCATGTGGTTCGATAAATCAAAAGAGACTTGCTGACCAATACCTTCTAGAGCATGGGTGTAGTCAGCAAACAAAACAAGTGAAGCTAAACCAGCCGAGCCAATTGCATAACCTTTGGTAACTGCTTTAGTAGTATTACCCACCGCATCCAGTGGGTCAGTGATATCGCGCACTGATTGCGGCAAACCAGCCATCTCTGCAATGCCGCCTGCATTATCAGTAATTGGGCCATAAGCATCCAGTGCAACGACAATACCTGCCATAGACAACATTGCTGTGGCTGCAATTGCAATGCCATACAAACCAGCCAACCAATATGCTGCAAAAATAGCGGCACAGACAAAGAGCACTGGATAAGCAGTGGACTTCATGGAGATGCCTAAACCTGCAATGATGTTAGTGCCGTGACCTTTAGTAGAGGCTTCAGCAATATGCTGCACTGGCTTGAACTGAGTACCAGTGTAGTACTCAGTAATCCATACCAAACCAGCAGTCAATAAGAGACCCACCACTGTTGAGCCGAACAAACGCCACTGGCTACCCGGAATACCCAAGGCATCATCAGGCATGATGAAGTTGGTCACGAAGTAGAAGGCTACTAGCGATAAAGCACCTGCAATGATCAAACCCTTATACAAAGCTGGCATCACATTCCTCATGCCAGGCGTTGCTTTTACAAAAGAGCAACCAATGATGGAGGCAATAATAGAAACGCCACCCAGTACCAAGGGATAAACAATCGCAGCTACCGGCGCACCAGCCACCATCAATGAACCAAGCACCATAGTGGCAATCAATGTCACTGCATAAGTTTCAAACAAGTCGGCCGCCATTCCTGCACAGTCACCTACGTTATCACCTACGTTATCGGCAATCACTGCTGGATTACGCGGATCATCCTCCGGAATACCGGCTTCTACCTTGCCAACTAAGTCAGCACCAACATCTGCGCCTTTAGTGAAGATCCCGCCGCCAAGACGCGCAAAGATCGAAATCAAAGATGAGCCAAATGCCAAGCCAATAAGGGGATGCAATACAGCAGAGAGATCACGTCCTGCACCAATCGATACGAGAAACATAAAGAAGAGGCTGACACCTAAGAGACCAAGACCAACTACCAACATACCAGTAATTGCGCCGCCTTTAAATGCAACATTGAGTGCCTCGTTCATTCCTTTAGTAGCTGCTTCAGCTGTGCGCACATTAGCGCGCACTGAAACGTTCATGCCAATAAAGCCGCATGCTCCAGATAGCACGGCACCGATCACAAAACCAATCGCAGTCGCGAAGTCGAGGAAGAGCGCCATAAGGATAGTGAGTACCACGCCAACCACGGCAATGGTTTTATATTGGCGCGATAAATAAGCCGCCGCGCCCTGCTGAATCGCCTCTGCAATTTCTTGCATTTTGGCGTTACCTGTACTTTGCTTCAAAATCCAGCCGCGCATCACAAAACCGTAAATTACGGCCAGGACACCGCACGCCAAGGCAAAATACAAGCCTAAAGTGATATTACTCATGCTTGAACTCCCTAAAGTTGATCTTATCGTTTTGTATATCTAGCGCTTAGTTCGACCAGGTTTTAGAAAGCTTTAAACTAGGGTCTTTAAGCTGTATCAGTATGTAGCAGAATCACCCCTACGCCTCCTTGCCGGCATCAGGGTATTTACTAATCACTATTCGGAGTATTTATGAGTCTCGACAACGTCAAGCCAGGCAAAAAGATCCCTGAGAGCTTCAACGTCATTATTGAAATCCCAATGAACGCGGATCCAATTAAATATGAAGTAGACAAGGAAAGTGGCGCAATTTTCGTTGACCGTTTTATGGGTACTGCAATGCACTATCCATGCAACTATGGTTACATCAACAAAACCATCGCTGGTGATGGCGATCCTGTTGATGTTCTTGTCATTACTCCATTTCCACTAATCCCTGGTGTAGTTGTCAGTTGCCGCGCTATTGGTGTTTTGCAAATGGAAGATGAAGGTGGGCAAGACGCTAAATTATTAGCAGTGCCAGAAGATAAAATTTTACCAATTTACACACACTGGCAGAAACCAGAAGATATCAACCCATTGCGTTTAAACCAAATCCAACACTTCTTCGAGCACTACAAAGATCTCGAGCCAGGCAAGTGGGTCAAGGTTAAAGGCTGGGGCGGGGTTGCAGATGCCCATGCAGAAATTATGGAAGGCATCGAGCGCTACAACAAAGAGTCAAAATAATTCTTAACCTTCCTTATTAGTAAAGGCTTTGTGAACCGGAGTGAGCGCACAAAAAATTGCCCTAGCCCAAATGAACCCCTTACTAGGTGATCTGGCTGGTAACGCGCAACTGATTCACAAAGCCGCCCTGGATGCCTTTAAGCAAGGCGCCAAACTCGTAGTTACTCCTGAGCTTTCACTCACCGGCTACCCCCCTGAAGATTTGTTACTCCGCCCCGCTTTCATTCAAGCGGCGCAGCAGCAGCTAGATCTCTTAATGAAAGAGTTGGCACAATACCCCGACCTTACCGTAGTGGTGGGTCATCCAAAACAAACTTCAATCGGTCTGCAAAACTTTGCGTCGGTCTTACAAAATGGCAAAGTCATTGCAGGCTATGCCAAACAAGAATTACCCAACCATGAAGTATTTGATGAAGTTCGCTATTTCGTTCCTGGCAATCAAGCTTGTGTATTTGAATGCGCAGGAATTCGTTACGGCTTAATCTTGTGTGAGGATGCATGGCATGCTGGCCCTGCCAAACAAGCCCATGCAGCTGGCGCGCAAGTATTACTGGTCCCAAATGCTTCGCCTTATCACCTGAAAAAAGAAACTCTTCGCATCGAAGTATTACGTGGGCATATTGCGCAAACCAAAATGCCGTTGGTCTATGTCAATGCCGTTGGCGGTCAAGATGAGTTGGTCTTTGATGGTGGATCATTTGCACTAAATAGCCAAGGTGAAGTGCTCATGGCGATGCCTCAGTTTGAGATTGGCCTGGGTATTGTTGATGTCAGTCCCTCTGGCCAGTTAGAAAAAGGTTTTATCAGCCCACCCCAAAGTGTTGAAGCGCAAGCCTATCAAGCATTGGTTCTGGGGGTACGTGACTACGTCACCAAGAACCATTTTCCGGGAGTCATTATTGGTCTATCTGGTGGCGTAGATTCCGCTTTGGTATTAGCCATTGCAGTTGATGCCCTGGGTGCGGATAAAGTCCGAGCCGTCATGATGGCCTCACGCTATACAGCAGACATTTCCTGGATTGATGCCCAGGAATTAGCCAACATTTTAGGCGTGCAATACGACGAGATTCCCATTAGCGGTCCAGTAGATGCTCTCGAAGAAGCTTTGGCAGCCCAGTTCGAGGGTTTGAAAGTCGATGCTACTGAAGAAAATATTCAAGCGCGCGTGCGGGGCACCCTCCTCATGGCGCTCTCCAATAAAACTGGCCGCTTGGTTTTAACCACCGGCAATAAAAGTGAGATGGCGGTTGGCTATTGCACGCTGTATGGCGATATGGCTGGCGGCTTTGCAGTCATCAAAGATATTGCCAAGACTTTGGTCTATCGACTGTGCGAATACCGCAATACCATTCAACAAGTTATTCCGGAACGCATTCTCACTCGCGCACCTTCTGCCGAATTGCGCCCCGACCAAACGGACCAAGATAGCCTTCCCTCTTACGAAGTGTTAGATGGCATCGTAGAGCGGTACATGGAACAGAACCAATCCATAGCCCAAATCATTGCCGCCGGCTTCGATCCCGAGAGTGTCGAAAAGGTCACCCGCCTCATCAAATTAAATGAATATAAGCGTCGCCAAGCACCTCCAGGGGTTCGCGTAACCACCCGCGCTTTTGGTCGCGACTGGCGCTACCCCATTACCTCGCAATTTAGGGCCTAATCATTGCTATAGAGGGTTGTTTTTGACGATATCCTTGAGTTCTAGGTATGATTACTGCATTAGGGGGAATAAATGAAATTAATCACATCAATCATTAAACCGTTCAAGCTAGACGAAGTTCGAGAAGCTTTGGCAGAAGTTGGTGTTACCGGCCTCACCGTCACTGAAGTGAAGGGCTTTGGACGCCAAAAGGGTCACACCGAACTCTATCGTGGTGCCGAATACGTCGTGGACTTCTTGCCTAAAGTAAAAGTGGAAGCAGTCGTGCCCGGCGATCGCGTTGAAGTTGCAATCGAAGCCATTACCAAAGCTGCGCGCACTGGAAAAATTGGTGATGGAAAGATTTTTGTGACCGCAGTTGAACAGGTCATCCGCATTCGCACAGGCGAAACTAACGAATCTGCAGTTTGATTGTTGTTTTAGCTAATACAGATTCTCAGCGCATCTGAGAATCTGCTGGAGGTCCAGGCTGACTGATTTCAGCCGCCTCCAAAATAATTGTTTTGCCAGCAGGATCTGAACGTACTTTTCCACCCTGGAAATACAAATCCACTTGATTCAAACCAAATGTGAGCACCTTAAGAGGTGGCTTGCCACGGATACTTGCCCCAACACCAGGCTCTAGGGTTTTATTTTGACTTTTACCGCTTGCATCAATCACGCAAACAGTTTGCGCTGTTTTTGATTGAACATACACCATATCACCGGCCTTTTTAGGAGCCTCAGGCTTGTAGGTCAGCGCCGCCATATCGGCTACTGGACACTCGGTAGAAATTGCCGCAGGAAGCGCAAGCTCTGCTACTACCGGGGCTGCTGCTAGAGTTGGCACCATAGGCTTGGCCTCTTCTGGAGGCGCATTAGCTTGAGGGGCTTCTTCTACCGCTTCCACCAACACAAGCTCTTCTTTGGGCGGCTCAGGAAAAAATACTGGGCGTAAGTTCACCATAGAGAATGCTAAGGCCGCTCCAATACCCAATAAAACAAAGAGCTTCTTTTTTGGATTGCTTTGTATAAGCGCTTTACCGCTTTCAAGATGTTTCAGCGGATTAGGGATTTTAATGGCTTCTTTTGGCGCTTCTTTGTCTTGCTGTGGCTTGGGAGTTTTTTCTGGCGCAGCTGATTTTTCTAGATTCTCAGTTGCCCGCTCCACTGATTTTTCTGGAATATTTTTTACTGGTGAAGCTTGCTCCCCAAAATCAAAAGCATCTTCTATATTTAGTTTAAGTAGACGGGCAACTTTTTTGGCCGCAGTGACTTTGACTTGAGGGCTATAAAAAGTATTTGTCTCGCCATTTTCAATCTGCTGTATTTGGCGGACAGAGAGACATGCCATGCCAGATAACTCTTTTGTGCTCAAACCAAGACCTTCTCTAGCCTTGATAAAAGCTTCTTTGCGAATCTCCGGTAACTTTGCTGAATTATTCACGACTGATCGTCTGTCTCTTAAGTAAATAATAAAACTGATACAAATCCCAAAATGTTACGGGAATAATTGGCTATGAGGCTAATGGTTTAAGGGGTGATTCTCAAGATCTGACTCAAGGTACTTTTTTACCAAAGTTTGCACTGAGTCAGCATGCATCTTATCCATGATTCGCGCTTTGTGCACCTTAATTGTGGCGTCAGTTGTGCCCAATACAACAGCAATGTCTTTATTGAGAAGTCCCTTAACTAACCAGCCACAGACTTCACGCTCTCTCGGTGTAAGGCTTACGTAGTCCCTTCTAGTCTCCACATCCAAGGAAATACGCTTTAGCTGGCGACTATCAAAATCCACCCCATCGGCTACGGCCTTGAGCAACTCCTCCAAATTGAAGGGTTTAAATAGAAAATCTACCGCCCCCTTCTTCAGGCCTTGCACAATTTGATGGGGGTGACTTTGGCCGCTGACAAAGACAATCGGAGTTTTGCGACCTAATTTAAGCAGCCTTTCTTGGAGATCTAACCCAGTGATGTCAGGCATTTGCATATCCAGAAGAATGACTGCTGGCGAGACTGGGACAGACTTTTCCAAAAAAACACTGGCTGAAGCGTAATCCTCAACCAAATATCCCAATTCACGAAGCATTCTCGCTAGGGAGATACGCATCGATTCATCATCATCAATTAAGTAAATGTGGCCGACTTTAGTCATTGAATCCAAAGGGGAAAGTCATGATTTGCCTAATTTACAGGAGTAAGTTAAACCAGGCTATTAGCTTAGTAGCTAATAATGCCGTCAAATATTGATGACTTGATGTTTTTTTATATTGCATTGCAATATATTTCGATGGTGTTTAAGGCCGCACAGAAGCTGAGCCATCATTCAATTCTCACGGCACAATAGAGCCTTTCATCACCAACCTTTTGGAGTAATAAAGCATGAAACGCCTTAATGAACGCTCACGCATGGTCACCGAAGGGGTCGCACGCGCACCCAACCGTTCGATGTATTACGCAATGGGCTACAAAGATAAGGATTTCACAAAGCCAATGGTTGGCGTTGCTAATGGTCATTCCACTATCACCCCTTGTAATAGCGGATTACAAAAATTAGCAGATGCTGCAGTGGATGCTTTGGAAGAGGCAGGCGCAAAAGCGCAAATGTTTGGCACTCCCACCGTTTCTGATGGCATTGGCATGGGCACCGAGGGTATGAAATACTCCCTCGTCTCTCGTGAAGTGATTGCGGACAGTATTGAAGTTTGCGTCAACGGTCTTTGGCAAGATGGCGTTGTTGTCATTGGTGGTTGCGATAAAAATATGCCAGGCGGCATGATGGCAATTGCACGTACCAATGTGCCAGCAATCTATGTCTATGGCGGCACTATCAAGCCTGGCCATTACAAAGGAAAAGATCTCAATATTGTTTCTGCATTCGAGGCGGTTGGGGAATTTACGTCCGGCAGATTAAGTGCCGAAGATTTAAAAGGCGTTGAAGAGCACGCCTGCCCGGGCAGCGGATCATGTGGCGGCATGTATACAGCGAACACCATGAGCTCCTCTTTTGAGGCACTCGGCATGAGTCTGCCTTATTCCTCAACCATGGCTAACGAAGATTCTGAAAAAGTAGCTAGCGCTGCCGAATCAGCCCGTGTATTGGTTGAAGCAATCAAAAATAACTTACGTCCACGCGACATCATCACTAAAAAATCCATTGAGAACGCAGTGAGCGTGATCATGGCAGTAGGCGGCTCTACCAATGCGGTATTGCATTTCTTGGCCATTACCAGTGCAGCAGAGATCGACTGGACCATTGATGACTTTGAGCGTATTCGTCAACGCGTTCCAGTCATTGTGGATATGAAACCATCTGGCACCTATTTAGCAACTGACTTACATCAGGCTGGCGGCATTCCGCAGGTGATGAAGATTTTGTTAGATGGCGGCTTATTACACGGTGATTGCATGACGATCACTGGCAAAACCATTACTGAAACATTGAAAGATATTCCCTCGGTGCCACGAGCTGATCAAAAGGTCATTCGCACTTTAGATAATCCTCTGTACAAGCAAGGTCACCTCGCTATTCTGAAAGGCAATATTTCTCCAGAAGGCTGTGTTGCCAAGATTACTGGCCTCAAAAATCCATCCATCACTGGTCCAGCCCGTGTCTTTGATTCTGAGGATGACGCTATGGCTGCCATCATGGCCCAAAAGATCAAGGACGGCGATGTTGTGATCATCCGCTACGAAGGCCCTAAAGGTGGCCCTGGTATGCGTGAGATGCTCGCCCCTACCTCTGCCCTGGTTGGTCAAGGCCTGGGTGAGTCTGTTGGCCTGATCACTGATGGCCGCTTCTCTGGTGGCACTTGGGGCATGGTAGTTGGTCACGTGGCTCCTGAAGCTTATGTTGGCGGCGTCATCGCCCTCATTCATGAAGGTGACTCTGTCACGATCGACGCCCATAAACTCCTCATCCAACTCAATGTGAGTGATGAAGAAATTGCTAAGCGCAAAGCGGCCTGGAAGCAACCAAAGCCACGTTATACCCGTGGATTGCTTGCTAAATATGCAAGCCTTGCAAGCAGTGCAAGTAAAGGCGCAGTTACCGATCTGAATCTCGATCTATAAAAGAGCGAGTCATAAAAAAAGCCCCTGAATTTAGGGGCTTTTTTATTGGCGTCACTGAGCACCTAAAGGTTAGTGTTTTGCATTCTGGCCCATTGCATTCACCGGCATCTTCACCTCGACTTCACCTGCTTTAGCGAACTTCAGCTTCACGGGCACTGTCTCACCAGCGCTTAATGGAGCTTTAATATTCATGAACATGAGATGTAAGCCGCCTGGTTTTAATTCAACAGCGCCACCCGCTGGTACCGCAATGTCTTTCACCTGCCGCATCTTCATCACATTGCCTTCCATTGCCATCTCATGCAATTGCACTTCACCAGCTATTGGTGAGTTCGCTGATAACAATTGGTCGGTAGAGTTACCCTTATTTTCAATCTTCATAAAACCACCAGCTACTTGTTGACCTGGCATCGTAGCGCGCGTATAGGCATTCTCAATTTTGATCGCACTAGTGCTGACAGTTTGTGAAACATTTTGCGCTGAGGTATTACCGCTTAAGGCAATACCCATTGCTGCACACATCACCACAAATAATTTTGATTTCATTTCCAAATCCTCCTAGTTATTTTTGATACGCCTATATTCATAATTTAAGCGCCACCATTCAATGCGCTCTGCAGTTTACGAAAATCAATTAATCCACTTTTTCTGGAGGGCTTACCATTTTTATCTATCAAAATAGTAGTCGGGGTCTCACCATGCCATTTTGGATCAATCTCGTAACGTAAGCGCTCATCAAAAGGGCCTGCAACATAGTAATTATTCGCATAATCAAGACCGGCCTTATTAAGCATTTTTTGCATATTTTCAGAAGTTACGTCATCCACCTGAATAAAGATTACTTTTGCGTTTTGATTACCCTTCAGAAAATTTCCCCAGAGCGGCATCTCCTTAACGCACGAAGGACAAGTAACACCCCAAAAATGAATTGCCATTGGCGCACCATTTGCACTCTTCACCAAGCTAGACCAATCACCGCTCTGATATGGCTTCATGACTGCCTTATCTGCAAACGCAAAATTCATTGATCCAATCGCAATGATTAAGGCGAGTACACATTGTTTCATTATTTTTGTCCAACCTTAATCAATTGATACCCATCAATCCTAGTAAGCCAGGATAAAAATACTGTATCACCTTGACTGATCAACAGAGGGTGATCACTATACCCATTTGTTTTAGAAATCATTTGTGGTGTATTCCACGTTTTACCATCATCGGTTGATTGTTTGATGTAAATCAATGAATGCGCGCCATCAAACTCTTTCCACGCTAACCATACCTGCTGACCTAGAGCGAAGAGATAAGGCCTAGAGACATTAGCCCCTTCTGAGCCGATTTTGACAGACTTGGAATAACTGATGCCTTGATTGCTAGAGTTCGCATAAAAGACGCCTGCGCGCTTTGTCCCTTGGGTATACCACGCCACATGGAATTTTCCAGATCCAGATACCGCAATCGACGGGCCTTGATGCGGACAGGCATCCGTCTTCCAGTCATCATCTGCTACCCTACGAATTGGCCCAGCACCTTTAGCGGAAATCACTTGGCTTGCATGGTCCCGAATACCTCCAGGAAATATAGCTCGATACACAATCACCGGCTGATTTTGCGCATCTAAAGCGCCACCAATTCGACAGCATTCGCAACTATTTTCATTAGCAAATTTCTCGGCTTCAAATGTTTTTCCACTATCACTTGAAAATGAGTAGGCAATTGAACCGCCCAAGCGTTTGCTACCACCCTGCTTTGCAGCAGCAACAAGTCGCTTATCAATCCAAGAAATAAAAATGGAGTCATCAGCCCTCATTAGGACCGAGGGAAAGCGCTGACTAGATCCATCTTGAACTAAAGGTTCTGGGGCAGTAAAAGTCTTACCGCCATCAGTTGATCTAGCGGCATTAATCTGGGCATTCCAATTGGCGTCTTTGAAAAAAGCGTAAGCCAAAAAAACATTGTTCTGTTTATCAGCAACAATCTGCGGACGCGCATCACTACCAATATCTAATGACTTACCGTGCTCTGCAATTTTGACAGTCGACGTCAATGTTTTACCTAGATCGGAAGACTGTCCTAGGGATACCACTCCATTTGCTGTCCATGCAAGGAGCAAATTTCCATCATCAGAAAAATATGGGGTAGCTGCATTGGCGCAATCCAATCCAAATCCTTGGCAGGTATTACTTGCCTTATTAGGCATCTTCGAGGATGAATGATCCATTTGGGCTTGAGCACGGCCAAACAGGCCCATTAGGACGACGCCTAATATGGTCAAGCGCGAAAAAGAATGTAAGTGAAATCTCATAGCTAGAAGATGATACGTGCACCAACCGTAATTGTCTGAGGTTGGCCAGCAATATATTGCGAACCCGATCCAAAGGTAATGTAGTTACGATTCAAAAGGTTAACTGCGCTTAAATAAACTGAGGTATTTGTAGTCACCTCATGGTTGACCCTTGCACCCAATACGGCATAGGCCGGAATTGGTAGAGTATGGGCTGTGTCATACCAAGAGTTTCCGACATAACGAACCGAAGCAGTCAAGCTTGTTTTTGAAATTGGATAGTAGGTGATATTTGCACTCCCCATATTTTTGGGTGTTCCGGCAATCTGAACGCCAGTAGGATTCAGTGTTTGATCAATTGCACCATAGGTCGAGGTGAGTACCGCTTTGGTTAGCGTATACCCAAGATCGGCCGCCCATTTTGTGCTCATATCGTAATGTGCTTGCAGCTCTAGACCGGTGCTCCGAAGCGATTGGTCGTTACTATAGGATTTGGCACCAGCACTACATACTGGAGCACAAGTACTGGCAATTTGAGCGCTCGTTAGAGTATAGGTAGCAATTGCGTTGGTAACGCTTGCGTTGTAACCCGTTACCTGAATAAAGCCGGAGCTCCACCGATAGTCGGAACCTAATTCGTAGCCAGTCATATTTTCAGGCGAAAGATATGGATTATTTCCAACATAGCTAGATCCCGAACCATAACTACGTATCGTATTGTTGAGGCCTGGCGCATGAAATGCTTGATAGGCAGCAGCCCGAAAATCCAACTCTTTCGTTGCGTTATAAAGCAACCCTAAATTTGGGCTAAATTTTGTTCTTGATTGATCTGGCACAGCCTGATTGATCTGCGAGCTTCCAACAGCTTGCGTGTAATTTATGGGAACCTCACTGTTCCATCTGTCGACCCTAGCAGATAAAGTTGCTTCAAGAGGGGCTGAGGGTAATGTTGATTTAACTTGCCCTAGAACGCCTGCAAAATTTTGGGTGCCCTGTGCAACTACCTGTGAAGTAAGCGCCCCCATTTTGCTTGTTTGGTAATTTGCCGCTCCAGGTGAAGCGTAGTTATTCTGAAAATTAGATGCTGATAACTGCTTCGCATCCACGCTCATGATGAATTGATCAATTACTAGATTTTGAAGATTACTTGTGTATTGGGCAGATCCTCCAAGTTGATAGTAGGGATTATGAAAGGAGGCATTAATATACGGATTAGTAGAGCTCACATTTTGCTGTTGTAATGTCGTATTTTCATAATAACCATTCACTTGAACCTGCTCGCTAGAATTTAGCTTTGTAGTTGTGCCACCCGAAAGAGTCATCTCATTGGTGGATTTTCTGGCAAAACTGTAACCACCCGTAGGTAGATTTGACATTGAATGCAGGCCAAGATTGAAAAAGCCATCAGTATCTCGGCTTAGCTTTGCTGAACCTTGTAACCTGTAGTTTGCATTTTCCGCGCTTTCATTTCCCATTCCTGGTTTAACAGCGCTCGGTGATGATGGAGAGATGGATGCAATATTCTGATAACCCTCAGTACTAAAGTAGTCAGCAGAAGCTCTTAATTTAAAAGAGTCGTTCAATGCAAATTCTTTTGATACTGCTGCAGTGCCTGTTGAGTAAGATCCAATACTGGCTGATGCCTCCCCCTTATTGCCGTCAATAGGCTTGGTTGTGATATTGATTACTCCACCCATGCCCATATTTCCATACAAAGCCGAGACACCACCGCGAATAAATTCAACATCCTGAATGGCTGACATGGGTACTAAATTCCATTGCACAGTTCCATACATAGCATCATTTGCGGGTACCCCATCAATCAAAACTAATGTTCTAGCATTGCCTAATCCACGTACATTAATGCTTTGCCCGGTTGGGTCCTTCTCATAAAAAGGTTGATCATTTAAAAATACACTTGTCTGATTCTTTAAGATCTGGTCGATTGTTTGATCCGGAGCAATCTCTAATTCCTCTTTAGTCAAGATGGTCGTATTCTGAGTCATGTCACGCAGAGTAGTCCCTGATTTTGTCGCAGTAACTACCATGTCAGATAGCTTCTGGTCATAATTAGGCGGTGGCGCTATTTGAGCTTGCACACTAGCATTGATGAGAAATGAGCCGACGAGCATGCTCGCATATACGCTCACATTCTTTTTCTGAAACAACATGAATTTCCCCGCACAAAACACGGCAACTGATTTGTTACCAAATACATAGCATTGCTATGCCCTAATAATTTCTTAGGCTTGTGCTGGAGGTGCTGCTGATGGCGGTTTTACCCAAACAACGAGTGGTTTGGGAGATTGATAGAAAAGCTGCGGCAGAAATGCAAAGGTTTGCGGTGCCTGAAATTTGAGGTTGGTATTAAATGCAGGAGTAATGCTGCTTTGGGCAATACAAAAAGGGCATGGTTGAACTTGCTCCGCAAGGTCTTTGCCATCATCCTGAACATCAATTTGCATTTTGATACCGTCGGCTACGCAAATCTCCATCGAAAAACCTTGCCCATGCTTTGCCAACGATACCGCCTGAGACATTGCAGGTGCCAGCGCACTCATTGCAATTGCAATTGCAGCAATCCAGTGAACGAGGTGGTTTTTGCGGGAATTCATGATGGATAATTTTATCGGATTTTATGATGTGCCATATAAAAAGGGGCTTGCGCCCCTTTTTAATCAGATCAGACTGGCTTTTGACCAGCTAAGCTTTATGCGGCCACCTTCTTCTTACCAATGAACTTGCCTATTAATGGCCAGAACAACAGGAGCAAAGCAACAGATGAAATACCAGCCACTAGATAGTTAGAGAAGAAAACATCTAAGCTACCTTGTGAGATCAACATGGACTGACGGAAGGAGTCTTCTGCGCGGTCACCCAAGACCAAAGCTAAGACCATTGGGGCCATTGGATAGTCAAGTTTCTTAAAGACATAGCCCAGTACGCCAAAGCCCAACATCAACCAAACGTCAAATGTCGCATTGTGAACGGTGTAAGCACCCACGGCACAAATCACAATAATGACTGGTGCAATGATTGAGAATGGGATTCTCAAGATTGAAGCAAACAATGGCACACAAGTTAATACTACAAACAAGCCAGCCAAGTTACCTAAATACATACTTGCAATCAAGCCCCAAACAAAGTCTGGCTTCTCCACGAAAAGCAATGGGCCAGGTTGTAGACCCCAGATCAACAAGCCACCGAGCAATACCGCTGCCGTAGGTGAGCCTGGGATACCAAGAGATAACATTGGAAGCAGTGCTGAAGTACCTGCAGCGTGGGCTGCAGTTTCAGGAGCAACAATCCCCTCCATCTCGCCTTTACCAAAGTTCTCACCATTCTTAGAAACGCGCTTTGCAACGCCATAAGCCATAAATGAGGCAGGTGTCGCGCCACCTGGGGTGATACCCATCCAGCAACCGATTAAGCAGCTACGTAATGAAGTAGCCCAATACTTAGGTAACTTTGCCCAGGTCTCGAGAACCACTTGGCGGCGAATCTTAGCTGCTGCACCATGGAATGCAAGACCCTCTTCCATCGAGAGCAATATCTCACCGATACCAAACAAACCGATAACAGCGATCAAAAAGTCAAAGCCACGCATGAGTTCAGGGTGACCAAATGTCAAACGCAATTGACCAGTAACAGTATCCATGCCGACAGTGGCCAAGGCAAAGCCCAACATCATGGCGGAGATTGTCTTGAACGGCGATCCTTTATTCATGCCCACGAAACTACAGAAGGTTAGCAAGTACACCGAGAAGAACTCAGGTGGCCCAAACTGCAGAGCAAACTTAGCAACCAAAGGCGCCAAGAAGGTAATCATCACAATCGCAAAGAATGCGCCAACGAAAGAAGAGGTAAAGGCTGCAGTTAGCGCCTCACCTGCTTTGCCGTTGCGGGCCATTGGGTAACCATCGAAAGTTGTCGCAACTGACCAGGGCTCACCTGGAATATTGAAGAGAACAGATGTAATCGCACCGCCAAACAATGCACCCCAGTAAATACAAGAGAGCATGATGATGGCTGATGTTGGTGGCATTGTGAATGTCAATGGCAACAGAATTGCAATGCCGTTGGCACCACCCAATCCTGGTAGTACGCCAATAATCACACCGAGTGTTACACCTACCAGCATCAGCAGCAGGTTAAATGGGGTCATTGCAACAGCAAAGCCGTTGAATAGAGCGCTAATTTCTTCCAACTTGAACTCCTTTTTCTCTAATCTTTTTTATTTATATTTTTTTAGTTCACACCAACAAACTCGAGCGGGTTAAACCATGAACCATGTGGCAATGGAACTTGGAACCAAAACTCGAACATGAGGTATAGGGCTACGCTCACCCCAACTGATACTGCAATTGCCTTCCAAAGCGGATATTTGCCAAGCCAAACCATGAAAATGGCGATATAAAACACTGAGGAGACATAAATACCAATTAACTGAACGCCAAGCACGAACACAACCGCTGGCAACAATACAGCCATCACCTGATTGAAGGATTCTTTATCAACAAATGACTCTGTTTTCTTTTTCTTATTCACGATCGCCGCTTGGTAAAGAGTCACCGCGCTTGAAAGAAGGATGATTAAGCTAATATAGAATGGGAAATATCCCGCTTCTGGGCCATCACTACCCCAGCTAGCACCAAGCTTGATGCTACCTACCATCACGATCAGCCCTACCACCATAAACAGGAAGGCGGTGATGATATCCATTGATCGCATACTGATCACTGAGTCTTGATTTGAATTATTTGTATGTTCAGACATTTGCTTTGTTCATTAATAAAGTTGATTAACGCACTACTTAAAAAATAGGACCCCCTGATGGAGGTCCTATCTGATTTCCTACTGATTACTTAGCCAAGAATCCAGCTTCGGTCATTAATTGCTTGTGAAGTGCCTCATTCAAGGTGAGCCAGTTTCTAAATTCTTTGCCCGACATAAATGTTTGGTTGAAAGCACCATCAGCCATGAACTTCTTCCACTCAGCTGTCGCACGTACTTTTTTGAATAACTCCACATAAAAATCAACTTGCTCTTGTGTCACGCCAGGAGCCATGAAGATGCCACGCAACATGGTGTAGTCAGTTGAAACACCCGCTTCTTTACAAGTTGGAACGTCATACCAAGATTGCGTATCGGTAATCTTTTCTTTGTAAGGCATGCGCGTGTCATCAAATACACAGAGGGCACGCAACTTGCCAGCACGCCATTGCGCAACTGCTTCAATTGGATTATTCACAGAAGAATCAATATGATTACCAACGAGCTGAACAGCAACGTCGCCACCCCCTTTGAATGGAATGTAAGTGAATTTAGCGCCGGTTGCTTTTTCAATCGCTACGGTAATAATTTGATCTTCTTGCTTAGAACCTGTACCGCCCATTTTGAATTTACCTGGGCCCGCTGCTTTAGCGGCATCAATATATTCTTTTGCTGTTTTGTATGGCTTTTCAGCGTTATCCCACAAAACAAATTGATCAAGCGCCAACATGGCAACTGGAGTGATGTCTTGCCAATTAAATGGAACACCAGTAGCCAATGGAGTGGTAAACAAGTTCGAGAGTGTGATCACGATCTTGTTTGGATCACCCTTAGCTTCTTTCATTGCCAAGAAACCCTCTGCACCAGCACCAGCACCTTTATTCACAGGGATAATCGCCTGCTTCATTAAATTATTTTTGGTAATGATCCCTTGAATCATGCGCGCCATTTGATCGGCACCACCGCCAGGACCGGCAGGAATAATGAATTCAACAGGCTTACTTGGCTCCCATGCTGCAAATGCAGGTGAAACGCCAGCGACACCGAGGGCTAAGGCGGTGGAAATCAATGCCCCTTTTAACTTCATCTTCATAATGTGTGCTCCTGTAATGGTTTGCCAATTTATTTTTGGCTTATTTAATGTGTCTGTGATTTTTAAACAAGATAGGCTATCAGAACTTGACTGCCATCAATTATTTCAAAATCGTTACGTGCAAGCTTCTGCAATCTAGTGGAAACCCTGATCAATCAAGCTACGGACTGCGTTTAGTGTACTTACATTTGGACCTAAAAACCGCATTAAATACACATTAAATGCACAAAATGATAATGGCTATTTAGCGAGATTTGTCAGGGGTAATTCGGGGCTAAATATCTAGGTAATTACCCTAGTTATCCATTGGTGCCGCTTGCAGGAATCGAGCTGGCGACCTTTTCATTGCCAATACACCGACCTACTACCGGAAGCGATCTAGGAGCTTTTTGCTGACCTTGTCCAGCTCGGTAGAGTCCTTAATCAGGAACTGCAGGCCGTTGGAGTCGGCAATCAGCAGGGTATTTCCGGCGATTCTGCGGATATCCTCTTCACCCTTGAGACGAATACGAGTGGGACCTCGATCCGTTTCAATATCCCAAATACTGGGCGTTGCAAATGTCGACACCTTGGTAATTTTCTCGATGACCGGCATAAATTCACGGGCAGCCAATTCTTCCTCAATCAGAGCAAGCTCTGCCTCTGGAATGAGCGAAACATCTGGATACCAACATACTTCTTTGCCGGATTGATTCATGATGCCAATACCGGCAGCAGGTGCGGTAATTGGAAATGCTCGAACTGGATGAACTCCAATATGACGTTCACCTTTTGCGTCGATAAATACTAAATGGCCAAGTGCATCGCGCTCTAGTTGATGCGCCTTACTCATACGCCACCTCCAATATTTTTCGCAATCACTTCTCGTTGCTCTTCTTGCTTTTCCGCATGAGCCTCTTCAAGACTCTCACCGATAGCGCCACCCTCAACCAACTCGGCAGCATGACGCAACTGCGCTTGATACAAGGTGTAGTAAGCCCCCTGGGTCTCCATCAGCTGGTCATGTGAACCAATCTCCACAATCTCTCCCTTATCAAGAACTACCAGACGGTCAGCCTTTCTAAGGGTTGAAAGACGATGCGCAATCGCGATTGTTGTGCGGCCTTTAACTAAGTTATCTAATGCGCGCTGAATTTCTTTTTCGGTAGTGGTATCAACGGATGATGTTGCCTCATCCAAAATCAAAATACTTGGATTAATGAGAAGCGCACGTGCGATTGAGATACGCTGACGCTCTCCACCAGACAGTGATTGGCCGCGCTCGCCCACTAAAGAATCATAGCCCAGCGGTAATCTCAAAATAAATTCATGGGCATGGGCTGCGCGAGCTGCTTCAATAATTTCTTCACGAGTAGCATCAGGCTTACCGTAAGCAATATTCTCAGCAATCGTGCCAAAGAATAAAAATGGCTCTTGTAAAACTAGACCAATACACTTACGATAGTCGGCAATCCGGATGCTGCGAATATCGCGCCCATCTAAGGAAATTGAACCAGAGCTCACATCATAAAAACGACAGATCAAATTCACCAAAGTGCTCTTGCCTGAACCGCTATGCCCTACCAGGCCAATCATTTCTCCGGGGGCAATATCCAAATCAATGCCTTTAGATACAGCGCGGTTTCCATAGCGGAAGCCCACGCCACGCAAGGCGATGCGGCCTTGAACTTGTCCTAATGGCGCCGGGTTGATTGGCTCGGGAACGCTCGATACGTGATCCAAGATATCAAAAATGCGCTTCGCGCCTGCGGCTGCTTTTTGTGTATGAGAAACAATTCGACTCATTGAATCTAATCGAATATAAAAACGTCCGATGTAAGCTAAAAAGGCAATCAATACACCAACTGTTACTTTTTGGTGCGCAACCTGCCAAATACCAAAACCCCAGACAACCAATAATCCAGTTTCTGTGAGTAATGTCACGGTTGGAGAAAATAATCCCCAAACACGATTCACGCGATCGTTAATTTGTAAGTTGTGTTTATTTGAATCAACAAAGCGTTTGAGTTCACGGTCTTCTTGAGCGAAGGCTTTCACTACCCGAATACCCGGAATAGTGTCAGCTAGGATATTGGTAACTTCAGACCAAATACGATCAATCTTTTCAAAGCCAAAACGCAAGCGATCACGTACTACATGAATCATCCAAACAATGAATGGCAATGGAGCTAATGTCACTAAAGCAAGTAAAGGATCAATCGACACCAAGATTGCCGCAGTCATGGTGATCATGAGTACATCAGTTGCAAAATCTAAAGCGTACAAAGACAAGAAAACGCAGATACGATCAGTCTCTGCGCCAATGCGCGCAATCAGGTCACCCGTACGTTTGCCGCCAAAATATTCTAGAGAAAGCTTAAGTAAATGCTCAAAAGTGGTATTACGTAGGTCAGCGCCAATACGTTCACTCACCAATGCAAGTAAGTATGTTTTCCACCAACCCAGACCCCAGGCAACAATTGCTGCCCCAAATAAAGCCAGCAAATACATACTTGCTAAATGAAAATCTATTGGGTTGCCACGCTCATATGGAATCAACACGTGATCCATTAAAGGCATGGTGAGATAAGGTGGAATAAGCGTTGCGCCAGTAGATAACAAGGTCAACACAAAACCCAGCGCAAGTTGTTTCTTATAGGGTCTTGCAAAACGCCAGAGCTTGAATAAAGTCCAGGTAGACGGTGGAGTGTCGTCCTCTGGGTCACAAGTAGGGCATAAATCTGAATTGGCCGGTTTTGGACTTAAGCAAACTGGGCAAACTTGTTTATCGTATTCACTTGACTCGCTCTTACTTTCCGCCTCTCCTCTAGTGAGTTGCTTAAAGCTTGATTGCAAGCGGAGAACTTGTGGGTTTACTGCCAAGGTGAAATACCAAGCTCGCAGCAAACTATCGGCAGTTTCTAGCCTTAAATGCCCCACCCCAGCATGATCCCCATGAATCAAATGCTCTTTCTTCCCTATAGACCAAGACTCAAATTGCTTACCATCGGTCCAAAAAAGACCTTCTTCGCTCAGCCAAATCAGGCTTTTTTCAAAGCGAAGATCCGCACCCAAATCGAGTTCAACCCATGCTAGCAAAGCATCAAAGCTGTGGACTGGAGATTTATGGTCCTGCAAAATAGCTTGCCAATAGCTTGGCAAAGCGGGAGCAAAAGGTAGGATTTCTGGCTTCATTGACACTAAAAGTATAGTGGAGCTAGATTTTTTAGATTTATAGATCCTGTCAACTTTAGGGCTGTAAAAACGTTAAATTAATGAACTAGCCCTTTTTATGTACTTTTGCTAATTTTGTGAGTTTTAAATAAAAACTATAAACAGAGAGACTGTCTGACGCGTCATAGCCAAACCCAGGCCCCAGAACTCGCAATACCCCATGCCCCAATTACTAGATAAATCCATCGAGATCCTGAGTGTTAAGCATCTCCGTGGCCCCAATATGTGGACCTACCATCCCGTCATTGAGGTTTGGCTAGATATTGGTGATTTGGAGGACTATCCCTCTAACCTCATTCCCGGTTTTTATGAGCGACTAGTTCAGGCTCTACCGAGTCTCGTTGAACATCGTTGCAGTTATGGAGAGACCGGCGGTTTCTTAAAGCGCGTCGAAGAAGGTACTTGGCCTGCGCATATTCTGGAACACCTTACGCTTGAGTTACAAAATTTAGCCGGTATTCCAGGCGGCTTTGGCAAAGCACGTGATGGTGATAGACGAGGTGTCTATAAAGTCATGGTGAGCGCCATTAATGAAGAGGTCACCCTAACTGCTCTCAAATATGCACGTGATTTGTATTTAGCTTTAGCGCAAGACAATCAAGATAGTGTTGCGCTGGTGAGTGACATCATCGAAAAGCTCCGCGACCTTGGCGATGATCTTTTGCTTGGGCCAAGCACAGCGTGTATTGTCAATGCAGCTGAAGAGCGTGGCATTCCCTCGATTCGTTTATCAGAAGGCAACTTAGTCCAACTGGGATACGGCGCCAAGCAACGTCGTATCTGGACCGCAGAGACCGATCAAACTAGTGCGATTGCCGAAACCATCTCTAGAGATAAAGATTTAACTAAGAGCCTATTACGGAGTGCTGGCGTCCCCACTCCTGAAGGTAGAACTGTTACTAGCCCTGACGATGCATGGGAAGCTGCACAAGACATTGGCCTACCTGTTGTTGTTAAACCAATTGATGGCAACCATGGTCGTGGCGTATTCATTAACCTTTACACCCAACAAGAGATCGAGGCTGCTTATGCAGTAGCGATTGATGAAGGTAGCGAAGTTTTAGTAGAGCGCCACATTGTGGGTGATGAACATCGCTTACTGGTAGTTGGCAATAAAGTCGTTGCTGCCGCCAAAGGAGAAACCGTTTGGGTTACTGGTGACGGTAAGCACTCTGTTTACGAACTCATTCAAATACAAATCAATTCAGATCCCCGTCGCGGTACTGCAGAAGAGCATCCGCTCAATCCAGTTCGCATTGATTCAGCAGTAGAGCTTGAGCTCGCACGTCAACAACTCACAGGCGATAGTATTCCTACCGCAGATCACAAAGTGCTCATTCAAAGTAACGGCAATGTCGCTTTTGATGTAACCGATCTGATTCATCCAGACGTAGCTCACCAAGTGGCCCTAGCAGCACGCGTAGTTGGCCTTGAGATAGCCGGTGTCGATTTGGTTGCACAAGATATCAGTCGCCCACTAGCAGAACAAAATGCTGCCATCGTGGAAGTAAATGCTGGCCCCGGCCTCTTAATGCATTTGAAGCCTGCGAGTGGAAAACCACAACCCGTTGGCAAAGAAATTGCTCAACACCTCTTCCCTCCAGGGGCAGATTTCCGTATTCCAGTTGTAGGTATTTGTGGTGAAAATGGCAAAACGCCTGTTGCAGAAATGATTGCCCACTTCCTACGTCTAACCAATGTGTATGTTGGCCTCTCATGCAGTAAAGGCTTGTTTTTTGGCAATCGCGCGATCCCTAATACCAATGCATCCAATTGGGAAAATGCGCGCCGCACTTTACTCAATCGCGCCGTAGAAGCGGTCGTCATTGAAAATAATCATCTCTCTATGCTGATTGAAGGCTTAGCTTATGATCGCTGCCAAGTTGGCGTAGTCCTTAATGTAGACCCAAAGGCTAACTTTCCTAAATACGCTATTTATGATGAAGAGCAAGTCTTTAGCGTTATACGCACCCAGATTGATGTGGTACTCCCAACTGGAGTTGGCGTTCTCAATGCTGACGATCCGATGTGTGTGCAGATGGCAGAGCTCTGTGATGGTCAAGTGATCTTGTTTAGTGAAAAACCGAATTCTGATGTTGTCAAAACTCATCTGGAAAACGGAGGTCGTGTTGTGCTAGTTGGCAAACAACAAATTACTCTCAAGTCTGGTAAGTTGGATCAGAAATCAATTCCCGTACCACGCCACTCCGAATCAGACGATAGCGCCCCATGGAAAGGTATGAACTTAGGTGCTGCCATTGCCGCTGCCTGGGCACTAGATATACCATTTAATGTTATCGAAGCTGGTGCGGAAACATTTGTGCCAGACCTCACTACTGCACCAGGGGCTTAATTGGAAATCACCCGTATTCGTATGTTGCGCGGCCCTAATTTATGGAGCCGCCACACTGCCCTAGAAGCAATCGTCTCTTGCGATGAGGCTGAGCGCTCCATCGATTCCATCCCCCAGTTTGAAACCAAGATTCGCGAACGCTTTCCACAACTTGGCAGTATGCGTCGTGGCGGTCACAATGAAGTACTCTCGCTTGCTCATGCCCTAGAACATGCTGCCCTTGGCTTGCAAGCGCAAGCTGGTTGCCCTGTTACTTTTAGTCGCACTGTCCAGACTGTGGATGTTGGCGTATATCAGGTGATTGTGGAATATACCGAAGAAGTTGTCGGTCGCATGGCTTTTGACTTTGGCTTTGCCCTCATTCAAGCCACATTGAATGATGCACCTTTTGATCTTGCTGCAGCCCTCTCTGAACTAGAAGCCCTCTATGAAGATGTCCGTCTTGGCCCCAGTACTGGTTCTATTGTTGATGCAGCAGTACAGCGCAACATTCCATACCGTCGCATGACTGAAGGCAGTATGGTGCAGTTTGGCTGGGGCAGCAAACAAAAGCGAATTCAAGCTGCTGAGACCAGTGATACCAGTGCCATTGCTGAAGCGATTGCTCAAGATAAAGATCTCACCAAAAATTTACTAGCCGCAGCAGGTGTTTCAGTACCAACTGGCGAGGTGGTCACTTCAGCTGACGATGCATGGCGTGCTGCACAAGAAATTGGTGGTCCGGTCGTATTAAAGCCAAAAGACGGTAATCAAGGTAAAGGTGTTGTTGCCAATATTCAAACGGAAAAAGAAATCCGTGCCGGCTTTGAAGTAACCCAAAGCTTTGGTCGCGAAACGATTGTTGAGCGCTACCTCCCGGGTGCTGACTATCGCTTACTCGTGGTTGGAAATCGCCTCTCTGCGGCGGCCCGTCGTGAACCCGCTCAAGTTGTTGGAGATGGCACCCATACCGTTGCTGAACTCGTTGAGATAGAAAATAAAAATCCATTACGAGGCGATGGGCATGCCACTGCACTAACCAAAATTCGGTTTGATGATATTGCCCTCGCCCACTTAGCTAGCAACGGACTCACCCCCAAGTACATCCCTAAAACCGGGGAACGCGTCCTCCTTCGTAACAATGCAAACTTGAGTACAGGCGGAACTGCAACTGATGTAACTGATGATGTCCACCCTGATGTTGCCGCTAGCGCAGTGGCTGCAGCACAAATGATTGGTCTTGATATTGCAGGCGTAGATATTTTGTGTGAATCTATCTACAAACCCTTAGAGCAACAAGGTGGTGGCATCGTTGAAGTCAACGCCGCACCTGGCTTACGCATGCACCTCAAGCCGTCTTACGGAAAAGGCCGTCCCGTTGGTGAAGATATTGTGAATACGATGTTTCCGCCCGGTGAAGATGGCCGTATTCCAGTTGTTGCGGTCACTGGTACCAATGGCAAAACAACTACCGTACGCTTGATTGCTCATTTACTAAATGAGACTGGACTGCGCGTTGGCATGACTACTACCGATGGCGTCTATATCAACCATCGATTAATTGATTCTGGTGATTGCAGCGGACCGAAGAGCGCGCGCAATGTATTAATGCATCCAGATGTGGATGCTGCCGTATTAGAAACTGCTCGCGGTGGGATGCTGCGTGAAGGTCTTGGTTTTGATCGTTGTGAAGTGGCTGTAGTTACCAATATTGGCGAAGGCGATCACTTGGGCCTGAACTACATTACTAGCGTGGAAGATCTGGCTATTCTCAAGCGGGTAATTGTGCAAAACGTTGCACCAACTGGCGCAGCCGTCCTGAATGCTGCCGACCCGATGGTCGTTAAGATGGGTGACAAGTGTTCTGGACGGGTCATTTTCTTTGCTCAAAACCAACATCACCCAGTGATTGCTGCGCATCGCGCGAAAAATAAGAAAGTGATCTACTTTGATGGCACCTATATTGTTGCCTCAAAAGGTTCGCGGGTGATGTACCGCTTCCCCGTTAGCGAAATTCCGCTTACTCAAAATGGTGTGCTTGGCTTCCAAGTGGAAAATACTATGGCTGCAATTGGAGCAGCATGGGCCCTCGGACTTGACGCCGAAAAAATTGCACGTGGTCTTCATAGTTTTGAGAGTGATGCAAGCTCTGTACCAGGTCGCTTTAATCAATTCCAACACAACGGTGCAACCGTAATTGCTGACTATGGCCACAACCCAGATGCCATGCGCGCCTTAGCGAGCGCCATTGAAGCCATGAAGCCAAAGAAGAGTCACGTTGTAATTAGCGGCGCTGGGGATCGACGTGATGAAGATATCCGCGATCTCACCCGCATCTTAGGTAATTCATTTGACAATGTCATCTTGTATCAAGATGCTTGCCAACGTGGTCGTGAAGATGGTGAAGTGCTCAAGCTCCTGCAAGAAGGTCTAGTAGGCGCAACTAAAGCCAAGCAAGTGAAAGAAATTCATGGAGAATTTAAGGCAATCGATACTGCCCTAAACGACATCTCTGCAGGAGATATCTGCCTTATTCTGATTGACCAAGTAGAAGAGTCGCTCGCCTACCTCAAGAAACAAGTGAAGCCCTAAGATTAAACCAGGCATTTAGCTCAAGCGTGATATTGCCGCAAGCGATCAATCTCTTCTTTGGATCCTAGCATGACTGAAACACGCTCATGCAAACCTGTTGGTTGCAGATCCATAATGGTCTGAGTACCATTAATAGAAGCCCCACCAGCCTGCTCCACCAAGAAGCTCATTGGATTTGCTTCATACATTAAACGCAACTTACCAGCCTTACTTGGATCACGCTTATCCCAAGGGTACATAAATACACCACCACGAGATAAAACGCGATGAACATCAGCCACCATTGATGCAATCCAACGCATATTAAAGTCTTTATCACGTGCACCCGTGGTGCCGGCTAAGCACTCCTCAACATAGCGACGGACTGGATCGGCCCAGTGACGCATATTGGACATATTGATTGCAAACTCTTTGGTTGAAGGCGAGATAGTGACGGCATCTTTAATAAGCAAAAAGTCGCCAGTCTCTTTATTTAAAGTAAACATCACCACGCCATCACCCAATGTCAGGGCCATAGTGGTCTGCGGACCATACACTACATAACCTGCAGCCACTTGGTTGCGTCCTGACAATAAGAAATCAGAAGTTTGTAAAGGAGTTTTTGGATCTTGCTTCTTCAAAACAGAAAAGATTGTTCCGATAGAAACATTCACATCAATATTGGATGAACCGTCCAGTGGATCAAACAAGAGAAGGTAGTCACCAGTACCTTGGACTGGCACAGGTAGTTCCATTTCCTCGGAGGCGAGACCTGCCAGCGATTTGCAGCCCTTCACACCATCTATCAATTGATCATTAGCAATAATGTCTAGCTTTTGCTGTACTTCACCCTGAACGTTGCCACTTCCAGCTGAGCCTAATAAACCAATCAAGGCGCCCTGTGCTACTTCATGACTTAAGGTCGAGCAAGTATTGACCACTGCAAGCAACAAATCCTGAAGGCCTAAAGGTATGGCAGCACCTTTTGGTTTGGCGCTGACTAAATACTGCTTGAACGTGTGATTGATGCTTGAGGACAAAGGTGTTTCTCCGATTGTTGATGCCAATATCGTACTTTAAGGCTCTATTTTGCCCTGTTATCTAAAAGACTAGTGACCTAATGCCTTGCCTACTACCTCCCTGGTATCTGGAGAGAGGGTTTGGCAGGCGGCTACGCGCTCTAAGGCCGCTTTCATCTTATCTTGATAGGGTTGAGCAAATAGACGCCAGCGATCTAAGGCTCTAGCCAACCGAGCAGCTACCTGAGGGTTAATCGGATCTAAAGCGACAACACTATCAGCCCAAAATTCATAGCCACTGCCATCTGCCTGATGAAAGCTCGCAGGATTGTTGGAGCAGAAAGCATGAATCACGCTGCGTACTCGATTGGGGTTATTCATTTTGAATGCAGGATGATCACGCAAGCCCTTTACATTACTCAATGTGGAATCCTGACCATCAACGGGTGGGCGGCTCGATTGCAAGCCAAACCATTTATCGATTACCAATGCATCATTTGCAAAGCGCTCATAGAAGTCAATCAAGCAATCTTTTGCTTCCTTGGCTCCATGAATGACCAATCCCGCTAAAGCAGCATAACGATCAGTCATATTGTCGGCGATTCGATACTGATTGACCGCCAGCGGAGACCAAATCGCTGGATTGGCTTCCAGCAACATACTGAGCGCCAAGTTTTTCAGAGCACGTTTGCCAGCATCCACCGCATCAGACTTGAATGGTCCGGGTGTTTGCATTTGTTGATACAAGGCAGCCCACTCTAGTTGTAACTGCTTAGCAAGCTCTTTTCGGAAGGCGCGGCGTGCAGTAAAGATTTTCTGTGGGTCTACGCTAGTGCACTGTTCATATAAATAAGACTCGGCAGGCAGCGTTAGTGCAAGCTCCTTGAAGGCTGGATCTAGATTAGGATCAAGCAAAAGATTGCGGTAGGCTTCAATCAATTGAGCGTCGGGCAAGCGATTGTTTAAAATCATTTGCATGGCCAATTTCTGACCCGCTTCCCAGCAATTAAATGGGTCATCGTCAGACGAGAACAGCGTTAAAAGGTCTGCTTCACTTTGCTCAAAATCTAAATTTACTGGGGCTGAAAAATCTCGGTTAATCGAAAGCACTGGGCGCTCATCAATATTGTCAAAAGTCCAGCTTTGACTTGCTTGAGTTAGCTCTAATAATTGCTCTGCTTGATCATTGCTCTTTGTAATCAAGCGCATCTTCAATGGAATATGAAAAGGCTTCTTCTCTGGCTGCCCAGGACTGGGGGCACAGCTTTGAGTCAATGTAATTTGATATTGTTTTTTTGTCGGGTCGTAATGCTCTTGCACTTTGACGCGCGGTGTACCTGCCTGGCTATACCAATTTCTGAATTGAGTAAGATCTCTACCATTAGCATCGGCCATTGCCATTAAGAAATCATCACAAGTTACCGCCTGACCATCATGGCGCTTGAAATATAAATCCATGCCCTTGCGGAAGCCTTCTTTGCCCAGCAGGGTTTGATACATCCGTACTACCTCGGAGCCCTTCTCATACACGGTCACCGTGTAGAAGTTGCTGATCTCCTGATATTCATCAGGACGAATCGGATGAGCCATCGGACCTGCATCTTCAGGAAACTGTAGTTGACGAAGTAGGCGCACATCTTCAATGCGCTTTACAGCCCTGCCAGACTCGCTACCCATTTGATCAGCTGAAAACTCTTGATCTCTAAATACGGTTAAGCCTTCCTTCAAGGATAGCTGAAACCAATCTTGGCAGGTCACCCGATTACCCGTCCAGTTATGGAAATATTCATGGGCAACAACACTCTCGATGTTGGCAAAGTCTGCATCGGTTGCAGTTTCGGGTTGCGCTAGTACAAACTTGGTATTGAATATATTCAATCCCTTGTTCTCCATTGCGCCCATATTGAAATCACCCACTGCCACAATCATGAAACGCTCTAAGTCCAACTCAAGACCGAAACGTTTTTCATCCCAATGAATCGAGGCAATTAAAGAATCCATCGCATGACGGGTTTTCTTAAGATCATGGGGCTCTACCCAGATCTGCAATAACTTCTTGGCGCCGTTACCGGTGGTAATGCTTTCTTCGATGCATTCCAACTTACCAGCCACCAAGGCAAACAGGTAGGAAGGTTTTGGGAAAGGATCTTCCCAAGTGGCACTATGCCAACCATTGGGTAACTTTTCAGTATTTAATAGATTGCCGTTCGATAAGAGGACTGGGTATTCCGCTTCGCGTGCACGCAATGTCACACGATAGCGTGCCATCACATCTGGACGATCTAAGAAGTAAGTAATTTTTCTGAAACCTTCAGCCTCACATTGCGTAAAGAAGTTTCCATTAGAAACGTACAAGCCCATGAGGGAAGTATTTTTCTCGGGTACGCAAACGCAAATGATTTCAACAATGAATTTATCTTTACCTTCATTTGGCAAAGAATGAATTGTCAAAAATTCAGGAGTTAGTTCAAAGTGACGATGTGCCTCACCATTAATACGCAAACTCACAAACTCCAATTCTTGGCCCACCAAAACTAATGGTGCTCCGGCTGCAAAACCCTTACCCGGCAAAACCTCAATCCGACTCTTCACAATCGTACGTGCAGGATCTAGTGCAATATCAAGCTCTACTTGATCAAAGGTATAAACGGGAGGTCGGTATTCGAGTCGACGAAAGCTCTGTGGCAGATCAGTTTTCATAGTCTTATTTTAAGCCTTGGCTAGAGTCGCTGCAGACCCCTCAAGATCCCACTAATTCCAAATCAGCGTGGCGATACCAATGGCAATAAAGGTTACCGCCGCCACCGCATGCACCCACTTGATCGGCATACGCTTGGTAAATTTTTGACCGATCCAAACTGCTGGGACATTCGCCAACATCATCCCCAATGTGGTGCCAACCGTTACAGAGAAAACATCTTCATATCTTGCGCCTAAAGCAATCGTCGCAATTTGGGTCTTATCCCCCATCTCGGCCAAAAAGAATAGGCCAACTGTCAGCAGAAATACTTGCCAAGCACGATCGGCTACCCTCGATCCAGCAGCATCATCGATATGATCGGGCACCAGAAGCCACAAACCAATGCCCAGGAAGCTCAATCCCAAAATCCAACGCATTACATCTGGTGATACCAAGGTCGTTAACCAATGGCCCAAGAGGGCGGCGCATGCATGGTTTGCGATGGTAGCAAGAAATATCCCGGCAATGATGGCTAAAGCTTGCTTGGGATAACGCGCAGCCAACATTAATGAAAGGAGTTGAGTTTTATCACCCATCTCCGCTAAGGCGACAACGCCAGCAGAGAGGATTAGAGTAGAAAAGTCCATGGATCTAGTTGTTCCAGTAAATGCAGCAATGAGTAATACATTGGGGACAGTTTAAATCCCCAATGTGTCCACATGATGCAAAACTACAAATCCATACAAAACAACTTATGCGACCAAGAGCTCCTCTGCCAAAGCAAAGTCTAAGCCTTGCGCCAACGCTACTGGCTTAGAGGTTAATACACCCTTATGCACACTCAGACCATTACGCAAGTGATGGTCAATCGATAGAGCTTCCATCACCCCTCGATTAGCCAAAGCCTCCACAAATGGATAGGTAGCATTCGTTAATGCAAAGGTAGAAGTTCTTGCAACTGCTCCAGGCATATTAGCAACGCAATAGTGCAATACACCGTCCACTAAGAAGGTGGGGTCAGCATGAGTAGTGGGCTTGGAGGTTTCAAAGCACCCACCCTGATCAATTGCAACATCTACCACGACTGAGCCTGGCTTCATCTTTTTCACCATCTCATGCGTCACTAACTTTGGTGCTGCACCACCAGGGAGTAGTACTGCACCAATCACAACATCTGCCTCACAAACTTCTTGCTCTATTAGCAAGTTATCTGAGTAAAAAGTTCGTACCCGATTACCGTAAAGCATATCGATTTGACGTAAGCGATCAATATCACGATCAAAGATACACACATCAGCACCGATACCTACTGCCATCTGCAAAGCATTACGGCCCACCACCCCGCCGCCCAAAATGACGATCTTGGCTGGTGATACGCCAGGCACCCCAGCCATCAAAACACCCAAACCACCATGCGTTTTTTCTAGATGAGATGCAGCCGCCTGAATTGACATGCGACCAGCCACTTCGCTCATCGGGGCTAGCAGCGGCAGCGCCCCGTTGATGGCAGTCACTGTTTCATAGGCAATACAGGTGGCACCAGAGTCAATTAATGCCTTTGTCTGCTTTGGATCTGGAGCTAAATGCAGATAAGTAAACAGAATTTGATCCTCGCGCAGCATGGCACATTCTTGCGCTTGCGGCTCTTTGACCTTCACAATCATCTCGGCCTTATGAAATACTTCTGCTGCGCTGTTGATGAGTGAAGCACCTGCAATCCGATAGGACTCATCCGTTAGGCCAATCTGTTCTCCTGCGCCACGTTGAACGAGAACAGTGTGGCCCTGTTTACAGAGCCCGCTGACATTGCCCGGGGTTAAGCCCACTCTAAACTCATTATTTTTTACTTCTTGAGGTACGCCAATAATCATTTCTATCTCCTGTTATTTGAATTCACGATTACTTTTTGTTTTATGGTGCAAACCAACGATGTAGAACATCGCCAGATACACCGCCAATAGGCACGGGCCTAATATCAATGCAATCCGTGCATCCTCATGGAAACCCATCAGCACAACGACAAGAAAAATGAATGCCAGAGCAAACCATGAGGAATATGGATACCAAGGAGTGCGATACGCAAGTTCAGAAACCTGGGATTTAGTTAATGAGCGGCGGAATTTGAGTTGCGTAAACAAGATTGCAATCCAGACCATCAAGCCAACAAAGGTCACCGCAGCCATGATGTATTGAAAAGCCTTGTCAGGAACAAAGTAATTCAAAATAACGCCAGTCATACAAACAGCGACAGTAGCCATTACCGCACGATGAGGAACACCATACCTGGATAACTTTGCAAAAGGTGCTGGCGCATAACCATTGCTCGATAAAGAGTACAGAAGTCGGCCGCCACTAAAGATGCCAGCATTGCAGGATGAAAGCGCTGCCGTGATGACAACAAAGTTAATCAAGCCAGCTGCCTCACGCAAACCAATGCGCTCAAACATCACCACAAAAGGACTGCCCTGTTGTCCTACCTCATTCCAAGGGAAGATTGCCAGAATGACTAAGATTGCACCCATGTAAAAAATCAAGATGCGCCACGCCAATGAATCAATTGCCATGGGGATTGTTTTGCGTGGGTTCTCAGCTTCGCCTGCAGATAAACCAATCATCTCAATGCCAACGTAGGCAAATAAGACCATCTGTAAGGAGAGCAACATACCGCTGATGCCATTGGGAAAGAAGCCGCCATGCTGCCACAAATTACTCAAGCCAATTGGCTGCCAATCATTAGTAAACCCAAATAAAATGACAGAACCACCCAGCGCAATCATGGCAACAATCGCCACCACCTTGATTAAGGCAAACCAGAACTCAAACTCACCAAACACTTTGACGGCAATGAGATTGATTAAACCCATCATTACAATCGATGACAGTGCCCAGATCCACTGTGGCGTTTCGGGGAACCAAATACCCATATAAATGCCAACTGCTGTGACCTCAGCAATGCCAACCACGATCCAATAGGTCCAATACCCCCAGCCAACCATATAGCCAGCTAATGGCCCCACATAATTATTGGCATAAGCTGCAAAAGATCCGGCAACCGGTTCATGCACTGCCATTTCACCGAGGGTGCGCAGCACGATGAAAGCCACGATCCCCGCCAATAGGTAGCCCAGGAGAATCGATGGCCCAGCAATTTTGATTGCACTTGCTGAGCCTAGAAATAATCCAACGCCAATCGTTGAGCCTAATGCCATCAAGCGAATGTGTCTTACTTTGAGATGGCGTTTTAAGCCAGTGTGTTCAGTCTGCAAAAGAGACCCCCTTTCGATTTGTCGTTGGCTGATTTACCAACGAGGCAAAGTCTAGGGAGTGCCAGGCAGATGCACTAGGGGCTAAAAATGCCTAAAGTTGTTAAAACAATAAAAAATAATTTGCTTAGGAATGAAATGTCATATAAATCAAGACCGGAGCACACCAGAAAATATTCCCGACTGCAAAAGAATCAGTAATTTCCTACAGGGAATCCCCTTAAGGATTTACCGCATACAAATTGCAATTAAGCTTTGGCGGCAATGAGATTCAAAATCTCAGCAGCAGCCGCAAGGCCACAGGCTGCGGTCACCATAACGGTGGATCCGTAGCCAGAGCAAGCTAAGCCACCATTGGCCGCGCCGGCCCTGGGCTCATGAGAGTAAATAGCGCGGATACCAATTTTTTTCTTCAGGTTTCTTGAAAAACCATGATCTTGTCTGAGTCCTTGGCGCACCTTTGCCAATAATGCATCCTGCTCAGTTCGAGAGAGATCATCACAACGCACCGAAGTTGGATCGGACTTACCACCAGCGGCACCACACATCACTAGCGCACGATGATGAGCGGTTGCCCATACTGATAAAGCAATTTTCGTTTGTACAGAATCTGTGGCATCCAAAACCAAAGCATCACGCGGTATGAGTACATCTAAATTTTCTGGTGTTAGAAACTCATCGCAGGGTGTCAAGTGGATCTCGGGATTAATTTGCAAAATGCGCTGAGTCATTGCCTCTACTTTGGCTTTGCCATACTGGCCTTCTAAGGCATGCAATTGACGATTGGTATTACTCTCTGCAATGTGATCAAAGTCAACTAAGACTAGGTGCCCAATTCCAGTTCGAGCTAATGCTTCTGCCGCCCAAGAACCGACTCCACCTAAACCAGCTACCACCACCGTCGCATTGTGAAAGCGCTCGCGCAGCTCAGGACCATAGAGTCTAGAGACCCCGCCAAAACGACGATCTTCGATATTTGTTTCTTTCTTGTCTTCTGCCATGGCTTCTTTATACTGAATAAATGGACTCTATTGCCCAACTTCGCAAAAACTACACCTTTGGCCAGCTATCGGAAACCGATGTTCCAAGCAATCCATTTCCTCTTTTTCAGCTTTGGTTTGACCAAGCCGTAAGAGCAGAGTGTCCTGAACCTAATTCCATGACCTTGGCTACCGCCGATCAAGCGGGAAACCCATCAGCTCGTATTGTCTTACTAAAAGGTGCCGACCAAAAGGGCTTCACCTTTTTCACCAACTATGAAAGCCAAAAAGGTAAAGATTTAGCGGCCCGTCCGCAAGCCGCCCTACTTTTTCATTGGCACGAGCTAGAGCGTCAAATCCGCATTCAAGGAGCGGTGGAGCGGGTGAGCGCCGCTGAAAGCGATGAATACTTTCATTCTCGCCCTCCCGCATCGCGAATTGGCGCCTGGGCTTCACCGCAAAGCGCAGCCATCCCCAATCGTGAATTTTTAGAAGAAGCTGAAAAACGCTTTAAAGCAGAGTTTGGGGATGCGCCGCCGCGCCCTGATCATTGGGGTGGTTATCGCTTACAACCAACTGAAATTGAATTTTGGCAGGGACGCCCTTCCAGGCTGCATGATCGTATCCACTACAAGCTAGATGGGTCAACTTGGCAGGTAAACCGCCTAGCTCCCTAAGAGTATTGGGGCGCTATCAGCGCTTTAAATTTCGCCCTGAACTTTGCCAACTTCGGTGCAACCACTGCCATGCAGTAGCCTTGATTTGGGTGCTGCACAAAGTAATGCTGGTGATAGTCTTCAGCAGGAAAGATGGTTGGCGCCGCATCAATCTGCGTTACCACGGGTCTAGAATAGATTTTTGAATCATCAAGCTCCTTCACCACTTCATGCGCAACCTTAGATTGTTCATCGCTGTGCGTAAAGATCACCGAACGATATTGCGTACCGTGATCATTGCCTTGATAGTTCAAGGTGGTGGGATCATGAATCACAAAGAAGATCTCCAACAAATCCTTAAATGAGACGATCTCCGGATCAAACATCATGTCTACAATTTCTGCATGTCCAGTAACCCCTGTGCAAACTGCTTCATAAGTGGGGTTAGGTCTAGCGCCTCCAGCGTATCCGGAAACAACTGATTTGACCCCTGAAATTTGCTGGTAAACAGCCTCTAGGCACCAAAAACAGCCGCCACCTAAGGTAGCACGCTCTGGAGTAGGCTGGTTTTTATCTAAGCTTTGGTTCATGGCTTTATCCTAATGCCTTATTTCAATATCTGCCAACTATTAATCACCTATGAATCGCTTCACCATACAACTCGATGAAATTAAAGCGGCCTATGCTGCAGAACCAAACCCCAGTCTTGAAGTCAGACTGGAGCGCATTGTTCGCATCGAAAAGATGCTTCGGGCCAATGAAGAAAAAATCTGTAAAGCACTCATCGCAGACTTTGGCATCCGTCACCCCATTGAAACCCAGCTCGCCGAGCTTCAGATGGTGTATCAGGCTTGTAAGTACGCCCGCAAACATCTCAAAGAGTGGATGAAACCCGTGCAAGTGGAAGTGCCTTTGTATTTGAGCTCCTCAGAAGCCTGGATTCAAAGTCAATCCATTGGTGTTGTTGGCATCATCAGCCCCTGGAATTACCCAATTCAATTGGCGCTCGTTCCTGCAATAGCTGCACTTGCCGCTGGTAACCGAGTTTGGCTCAAACCTTCTGATCGCAGTTCTCGTACTTCTGGATTTTTAGCGAGCTTAATTCAAGAGTATTTTCACCCTAGTGAGTTTTGTGTCACTACTGGTGGCATTGAAGTAGCAGAACAATTTGCTGCACTTGCATTTAACCATCTCTCATTCACTGGCTCAGAAGTTATTGGTAAAAAAGTAATGCGCGCTGCTGCTGAAAACCTTACTCCAGTAACCCTAGAGCTTGGCGGCAAAACACCAGCCATCATTGATTCCACCGCCAAACTCCAAGAGGCGGCTGCTTCTATTGTCTATGGAAAATTACTGAATAGCGGTCAAACGTGCATTGCTCCAGATTACGTATTGATTGAACAAAACATTCAAGCTACTTTTATTCAAGAACTGCAAACTGCAGCACAATCCCAATTTAGCAATCCCGAAGAATTGACTGGTCCGATTGATGATGACCAGTTGCAGCACTGGCAACACTTAGTTAGTGATGCCGTTGATCGTGGGGCAAAAGCAATTCCATTGCTCAGCAATCCTGCAGTAGGTGCACGCAGATTTGAGCCTGTAGTACTGATTGACGTCTCACCCCAAGCCCGCGTCCTGCATGAAGAAATCTTTGGGCCAATACTTCCCATAGTGCCCGTTACCGATACTGCTGCAGCAATTGCCTATGTCAACAGTAGGCCCAATCCTTTAGCGCTTTACTGGTTTGGTAAAAGCAAAAAGAATATGCAGCGGGTTTTAGAAGAAACTCGCTCTGGTGGCGTCACTATCAATGACACGCTATTGCATGCAGTAGTCGAGTCATTACCATTCGGCGGAATTGGCGCAAGTGGTATGGGCGCATGCAAAGGTAAAGCTGGCTTTGACGCTTTTAGCCATGCAAAGCCTATTCTGGAAGTGCGTGGCTTATTAGGCACAAGTCTTTTTAAAGGCACGCAAGCTGCACACCCGCCCTACGACAAGAAGACAGAGCGTCTTATTCGTCATCTAAAGTAATTAATTCGGGAAAACCCTTGTAATCACCCTCTCAAACTGCCATAATGAGAGGCTTTTTAAAGCAATTTGATTCATCGCCCCCCAGCTATATTTCAGCGTTCCGTTTAGAAGTTATAAACACCGAAGTCAAAAAACGCGCTGCCGCCTGTCTGATGGTCGATGCCTTTGACCATCGCACCCTACAAAACCATGGGTGCAACATACGGAGACATCCCTTAAAGGGGATGTGTAATAGCATGACTTTTTCTAAAGAAACTAAACACGAGTCACATGACTCAAAGCACGCTGGAACTGAGTTCCAGTCTTTTGCCTTAGCGGCATCACTCCTTAAAAACGTTGCTGAACTGGGTTATACCCAAGCTACTGCTGTACAAGCTCAGGTTATTCCTGCAGCCTTGGCTGGTGGTGACTTATTAGTCAGTAGCCAAACTGGTAGCGGTAAAACTGCAGCCTTTTTATTACCTTTAATCAATCAACTCATTGAAGACAACCCGAATAACTCACCTGTACCAGGTCGCGCACAACCTAAAGTGTTAGTGCTCTGCCCTACTCGTGAGTTAGCTCAACAGGTTGCCGCTGATGCAGTGAACCTAGTTCGCGGCATGAAAGGCATCCGTATTGCAACTGTCATGGGTGGCATGCCTTACGGCAAGCAAATCCAAGCCCTGAAGGGTGCATTGCTAGTAGTCGCAACTCCAGGCCGTTTACTCGATCTATGCGACAGCAAAGCAATTCGTCTAGATGATGTAAAACAACTCGTTATTGACGAAGCCGATCGCATGTTAGACATGGGATTTGCGGATGATCTCGAGGCAATTGATAAACGTTGTGCAGGCCGTAACCAAACCTTGATGTTCTCTGCAACCTTTGCACCAAAGATTATGTCTTTGGCAAATGAATTGACTACAGATCCCAAGCGCATTGAACTTGCTCACGCAGGTGAAAAGCATGCCAACATCGAACAGAAGTTACATTGGGCTGACAGCATGTCACATAAGCACAAGTTACTTGAGCACATTTTGGCTGATGCCACTTTGGATCAGGCAGTTGTGTTTGCTAGCACCCAGGTTGAAAGCGAAAAAATCGCCGATACCTTGCGTGCTAATGGCTACGAAGCTAGCGCCCTTCACGGTGCAATGCCTCAAGCTGTGCGTATGCGTCGCCTAGAGTCTTTACGTAAAGGCCACACCAAGATTTTGGTTGCAACGGACGTAGCGGCTCGCGGTATTGATGTGCCACGTATCAGTCACGTCATTAACTTCGGCCTACCAATGAAACCAGAAGACTATACGCACCGTATCGGCCGTACTGGTCGCGCTGGTCGCAATGGCGTAGCCATCACCTTGGTTGAACATCGCGATCGTGCCAAGATCCGCAATATTGAGCGCTTTACACAGCAAGATATCGTGGCATCAGTCATTGCTGGTCTCGAGCCGCAAGCCAAGCCTAGCTTTGGTGGTGGCGGTGGTCGTGCTGGTGGTGGTCGCTCAGGCGGCGGTGGTGGCAATCGTTCTGGTGGTGGCGGTGGTCGCTATGGTTCAGGCGCACGTTCTGAATCTCGTTCTGGTGGTGGTGGCTCTGGTGGTGGTAATCGTTCGGGCAATCATTTCGAGGCGCGTTCGACTGGCTCTACTGACTCACGTCCAGCTCGCTCTGCTGATTCACGCCCTGCGCGTTCTGCGGACTCGCGTCCAGCACGCCCAGCGGGTGGCCCGCGTTTTGCCAAACCAAAGTCTGGCGGTCAACGTCGGAACTTTAGCGGTAGCTAAAAATGATTCACCGTAATCGTCTCCGTTCTGCATGGAATCGAGTCGGTTCCGGTGAAATTCATCGGGCGCCACGGAAGTGGCAACCATGGCTTAGTGACACTGGGTCTCTCACCCAAAAACTTGAGAAGATAATTGGTCAAAAACTAGAAGTACAGATTTTGCGAGATTGCCCTCAATCACTCAATAGCGACGAAAGTCGCTATTTCCATTTCAAGCTAAGACGTTGCAGAGTACGCGAAGTACTTTTGTGCGCAAATAATGTTCCCTTAGTAATGGCGCGTAGCGTTATACCGACCCTTAGCTCTAGCGGTAGCAATTATGCTGTTCTACGGCTGGGAACAAAGCCTCTTGGGGCTGTACTCTTTGCCAAAACACGCAAGCATTCCAAAGTAAAACCGCCGCGAGATATTGCGCGTTTAGATAAAAGTAGTGACTTGTGGAAACGATGTTCCAGGAATTACCCTGAATTAAGCTCACCCCTATGGGCTCGTCGCACCCTCTATCAATTAAAGGGTCATCCAGTCCTGGTGAATGAAATTTTCTTGCCAGCTTTACTGAGCTTTTAAAAGCTTAGAGTGTTAGCCAGGCTAGGCTCGCTTTAATGAGAGCCTCATCACCAGGCTCAGTCGTAAACACTTCACCAAATCCAATCATGTCGGCTGTATCGGCAATGTTGTGATGTGGACATAAGGCGCTTGCACGTTGCAGGCTTTGAGGAAATTGATCTTTACCCACTTGACCTAGATAACGCACAGCCTCAGATGAGGTGAGTAACCAAAGGGATTTTGAAAAATCTATCTCATGAATTGCATCCCAAGCAGGACTATCAAGATCTAAAGGTACACGAGTGTAAGTAGAAATTGCCTCTACCTTAGCCCCCGCTTTTACTAAGGTATCAGCTAGCCATTCTCGGCCGCCCTCGCCCTTAAAGATAACGATCTTTTTGACTGTCCAATCCCACTTAAGAGCCTGGAGCTCTTGCCATAAACCTTCTGAATCCCATTGCTCATTGTTCTCGGGAATCAATATCGGGGTAGGAGTCTTTTCTTGGCCAATGCCATGGTTTTCTAATGCAAACCGACTGCTTCCACCCATCACCCCAATTGGAATAATCTTTTTAGAAAATGCTTGCCAATCGCGCTCTAGTAAACGCATCACGCATTCAATTGCATTGGGGCTAACGAAGATTGCAAGATCTGCATCTTTTAAAGCGGTGGCAATGTGATCAGCTAAATGATCATCCGTCTTGGGGACGATCGTCAGCAAAGGGAGTGAAATAATCTCAGGTAGGCTACGCTTAGCAACCCCACTCTTTTCGATGCTATTGGTCAGCAACTCAATGAGTTGACGAGCTTGGCCACTAGGCCTAGTGACGACGATGGTTTTCGTACTCATCGCTACTGTTTTTTTATTTGGAAATCTTAGGAATTAGATCTGCAGCGCCCTGGGCTAGTAAGTCTTGGGCGACAGCAAGGCCCAAGGCTTCTGCATCTTCAATCGATTGCACTGCTGCTTTGCCATTGGCCAAACAAATCGCTTTGCCATCAACACTTGCAACAAATGAATGGATTTGCATTTGGCCTGCGCCCCATACTGCATGGGCCGCCAAGGGTACTTCACAAGAACCCCCAAGTTGACGAGACACCATACGCTCAGCGGAAACTGCATACCAAGTTGCCAGGTCATTGAGGGGGGCCAGCCATTGTTTGATATTCGGGTGCTTGCTCAAAGTCTCAATACCTAAGGCTCCTTGACCAGCAGCTGGTGTGTATGGGTCATAAGGAAGGTAGGTACGAATACGACTTTCTAAACCTAAACGCCTCAAACCTGCAGCAGCCAAAATAATTGCCTGATACTCACCGCGATCTAACTTAGCCATGCGCGTATCTAAATTGCCACGCAAGGGATGAATTTCTAGATGAGGAAATTTTGCTCGCAGCACTGACTCCCGACGTAAACTGGAAGTACCCACAATCGCATCCTTGGGTAAATCTTCAAGGCTTGCAAAATCATTTGAGACAAATGCATCACGCGCATCTTCTCTTGCCATAACGCAAGCAAGATCAAATCCCTCCGGCATAACCATGGGCATATCTTTTAGGGAATGAACCGCCAAATCAGCGCGCCCATCCTCAAGAGCAGTTTCGAGCTCTTTCACAAAAAGACCCTTGCCGCCCACTTTAGAGAGGGCTTTATCCAAAATCTGGTCCCCGCGGGTAGTCATTCCCAAAATCTGGACATCGCAGTCTGGATAGAGCTTTTTTAGGCAATCTTGGACGTGTTCAGCCTGCCACATGGCTAGACGACTTTCACGAGAGGCAATTACTAGGCGCTGAGGGGCTGCTAGGGAGGAAGAATTCAGGGTTTGGGACATAACATTTAAAATAATCAAAGACCTACACCAATATACTGTGTTTATGAGCTCATCTAAAAATTCCTTAGCCAACAAAGCCCAAGCTTGGTCGGCCCGTTTTGACGAACCGGTTAACGAGCTTGTCCAGCGTTATACGGCCTCCATCGGCTTTGATCAGCGTTTTGCAATGGTCGATATTGCAGGCTCCCTGGCACACGCCCAAATGTTGGCCTCCCAAAAGATCATCAGCAGTCAAGATTTGGCTGATATTCAAAATGGCATGGCGCAAATTAAGAGCGAGATCGAGGCTGGCCAATTTCATTGGCAATTGGCCTTAGAGGATGTTCACCTCAATATTGAAGCACGCCTGACTGAATTGGTTGGCGATGCGGGAAAGCGTTTACATACTGGTCGCTCACGTAACGACCAGGTGGCAACAGATTTGCGTTTATGGTTACGCGCCAGCGTGGATGAAATTGCTGCCACCCTCAAAACTTTACGAACTGCACTATTGGATCTGGCAGAAAAACATGCTGGCACAATCATGCCTGGTCACACGCATTTGCAAGTTGCACAACCAATTACCTTTGGTCATCACTTAATGGCCTATTACGAAATGTTTAGCCGCGATGCCAGCCGCTTGACTGATTTGCGTGCACGTTTTAATCATCTACCATTAGGTGCTGCCGCCTTAGCTGGCACCACCTACCCAATTGATCGGGAGCAGGTTGCCAAGATCCTGGGCTTTGATGGCATTTGCAATAACTCATTGGATGCTGTGTCAGATCGTGACTTTGCCATTGAGTTTTGCGCTTTTGCGTCCATCCTGATGATGCATGTATCACGCCTTTCAGAAGAGCTCGTACTTTGGCTCAGTCCACGCTTTGGCTTTATTGATTTACCAGATCGCTTCTGTACTGGCAGCTCCATCATGCCGCAAAAGAAGAACCCTGATGTCCCTGAATTGGCGCGGGGCAAGACTGGTCGTGTTTATGGCGACCTCATCTCATTGTTAACGCTGATGAAGAGTCAGCCCCTCGCCTACAACAAGGATAACCAAGAAGATAAAGAACCTCTATTCGATGCGGTGGACACAGTGCAAGATACGCTGCGTATTTTTGCCGATATGGTTCCTCACATCGAAGTGAAGGCTGACGTGATGAAAGCTGCTGCTGAAGAGGGTTTTGCCACAGCAACTGACTTAGCCGACTACCTTGTTAAAAAAGGCCTCGCTTTCCGTGATGCCCATGAGGCTGTTGCTCACGCCGTTAAAGCGTGCGTCGGTAGAAACTGCATGCTCACTGACTTAAGCCTCTCAGAATTACGCTTTGCCTGTGGCCTAGACACGCGCCCTGAACTTATTGGAGATGATGTCTTTGTTTTGCTGACAGTGGATGGCTCGGTACAGTCCCGCCAGCACGCTGGAGGGACATCGCCCTCTCAAGTGCTTGCCGCAATCAAACGAGGCCGCGCAGATCTCTAGATCACCTGCGCGCCTGCTCCTCGCCAGATATAGTCTCTTGATTAAAGCGTGATGTCGCGCTCTTGCCTGACACAATCAACATAGTATTCACTACGAGCATCGACATCCGCTTTCACTAAGCCATGAATATCTGTCTCGAAGCCTGGGAACTTCTCATTAAAGTCACGGGCAAAGTAAAGATAGTCAACAATGCGCTTATTAAAACGCTCGCCTGGAATTAATAGTGGAATGCCTGGAGGATAGGGAGTAACCAGCATGGCAGTTACACGACCATCCAATTGATCCAGGGGAACGCGATCTACCTCCTTATGAGCCATCTTTGCCCATGCCTCTGATGGCATCATTGCTGGTTCCATATCAGAGGTATACATTTCCGTAGTCATACGGGCTACGTCACGGCTCTTATAGAACTCATGAATCTGCTGGCAAATATCTTTCAGGCCAACACGCTCATAACGTGGGTGCTTAGCGACAAACTCCGGAAGCACTTTCCATAATGGCGCATTCTTGTCAAAGTGATCCTTAAACTGTTGCAGCTCTGTAACCAAAGTATTCCAGCGGCCTTTAGTAATGCCGATCGTGAACATAATGAAGAAAGAGTACAAGCCGCACTTCTCCACGATTACCCCATGCTCGGCAAGGTACTTAGTCACAATACTTGCAGGGATACCCATGGAACCGAAGTGACCCTCGATATCCAGTCCTGGCGTGACGACTGTAGCTTTGATCGGGTCAAGCATATTGAAGTCTTTAGCGAGCTTACCAAAGTCATGCCAAGAGGCGTTCGGCTCTAAAACCCAATCCGAACGCTCGCCAATTCCTTCTTCTGCTAAGTGATCTGGACCCCAGACCTTGAACCACCAGTCTGCACCAAACTTGTCATCCACCTCACGCATCGCGCGACGGAAGTCCATTGCTTCCGCAATCGACTCTTCTACCAAGGTAGTGCCGCCTGGTGACTCCATCATGGCAGCAGAGACATCACAGGAGGCAATAATTGCGTACTGCGGACTAGTTGAGGTGTGCATGAGATAGGCTTCGTTGAAGCAATCACGATCAAGCTTGGTCTCTTCGGCATCCTGAACCAATACTTGCGAAGCTTGTGACAAACCAGCCAGCAGCTTATGCGTAGACTGGGTCGCAAACATCAAACTCTTCTTGGTACGCTTGCGATCAGAGCCAATGGCATGCATATCTTTATAGAATGGGTGGAAGGCGGCATGCGGCAACCATGCTTCATCAAAGTGCAAGGAATCCACCTTGCCATCAAGCATCTCTTTAATCATCTCAACGTTGTAGACGATGCCATCATAGGTACTCTGGGTCAACGTCATGACGCGTGGGACAACATTTTTATTCTTAATAAATGGATTAGCGTCAATCTTCTTCTTGATATTGGCCCACTCGAATTCCTCTTTTGGAATTGGACCAATAATGCCAAGGTGATTGCGGGTTGGCATAAGGAAAATCGGAATTGCACCCATCATGGTGATTGAGTGAATCACCGATTTATGGCAATTACGATCTACCAAGACCACGTCTCCGGGGGCTACAGTGGAGTGCCAGACAATTTTGTTTGATGTGGACGTGCCGTTGGTGACAAAGAACAAATGGTCGGCATTAAAGATGCGCGCAGCATTACGTTCACTCTGCAACACTGGGCCAGTGTGGTCTAGCAGTTGACCTAATTCTTCTACAGCATTGCAAACGTCAGCTCGCAGCATGTTCTCACCAAAGAACTGATGGAACATCCGACCGACTGGGCTCTTTAAGAAAGCAACACCACCAGAGTGTCCAGGACAGTGCCAAGAATAGGAGCCTTCGGAAGCGTAATTGGTTAATGCACGGAAAAATGGGGGTGCCAATGAATCGAGGTACACCTTTGCTTCACGAATGATATGACGCGCCACAAACTCTGGGGTATCTTCATTCATGTGAATGAAACCATGTAATTCACGCAAGATGTCATTTGGCATATGGCGTGAGGTGCGAGTCTCACCATATAAGAAGATAGGGATATCTTCATTACGCTTACGAACCTCAGTGATAAAGGCGCGCAAATTATTTAAAGCAGGAAGATCATGGTCTTCAGAATCGGATACAAACTCCTCATCATCAATCGAAACAATGAAAGAGGATGCTCTGGAAGCTTGTTGCGCAAAAGAGGTCAGGTCACCGTAGCTCGTTAAACCAATGACCTCCATGCCCTCATGCTCAATTGCCTCGGCAAGGTCGCGAATACCCGAACCCGAAATATTTTCGGAACGAAAATCCTCATCAATAATGATGATTGGGAAACGAAATTTCATAAAAACTCCCCTGCTATGCGGTCCGATGCATTCGGAACCCACTGCTCAAAATTAGAAAGGTCAATTATCCGACCGCCGTCTGACGAAACCGTGACTATATCGACAAATGTCGCATTTTGCTGGACATCTCTAGGTAAGTAAACATGCCGGGCATAAACCTGGTTTGCAAGGCTCTCGTGATAGCCAGTAAAGGTGATGAGTAAGTGCCAGCGGCCATTAAGAGCACTATTGCCCAGATAGTCATTTAAGGCGCTCGTCTCATCAACACTATGCATGGCCGTCCAGGTTAAAGAAAAGACCGGACTTTCAGAGCGATGTAAGGCGAGCTCGACAGATCGACGATAGCGCTCGCCCTCTGAAGTCATGCTCTCGGCGATTAACCAAAGCCGCAGCTGGGCCTCAACAATATGGGAACTTCGATCATTGGCGACCCGAAACTTCAAGGTTTTAATACCATCGTGATTGCCAACTACTGCCACCTTTGAAAACCGCACACCGGCAGTCGGCCTGGTGAAGCGTGCGAAGGCTAAGCCGGTTGTTAAAGCAGAATAGACGATGCCAAAAAATGCCTCAAAGGTCACAATTGCATTCGGCCAAGAACCAACTGGCGTCATACGCCCATAACCAATCGTCGCCATGGTCTGCACGCTAAAGAAAAAAACATCTAAGAGCGATCCAGACTGAGCGTGGGTAATTGCCCCATCGCCACAAGCAAGATATGCAAATGCAAATACAAGATTGGTGCCCAGATACACCAAGACCACCAGCAGCATAAAGCTTGCCCAGCTGGTGCCAAGAAGCCAATGATAAAAATTGTTTTCGGGGCGCGCTACTTCCGAGCGCGTAAGGGTGGCACGATATTCATCTAAGTCAATACGCGCGGGGCGACGATTGAAAAGAAATTTACGCACTACCGTGAATAGCTTAGGTCTTAGGCAGGGTCACGCCCCGCTGACCTTGATACTTACCGCCACGATCTTTATATGATGTACCGCAGACTTCATCGCTCTCAAAGAAGAGAACTTGTGCGCATCCCTCGCCAGCATAAATCTTTGCAGGTAACGGCGTGGTGTTTGAAAACTCTAAAGTGACATAACCCTCCCACTCAGGCTCGAATGGAGTGACGTTCACAATAATGCCGCAACGAGCGTACGTACTCTTACCAACGCAAACCGTTAATACACTGCGTGGAATCTTAAAATACTCAACAGTCCTTGCTAACGCAAATGAATTTGGAGGGATGATACAAACATCACCCTTGAAATCAACGAAAGATTGCTCATCGAAGTTCTTCGGGTCAACAATCGTACTGTTGATGTTGGTGAAGATTTTGAATTCGTCTGCGCACCGAATGTCATAGCCATAGCTTGATGTGCCATAACTCACGATTTTGTTGCCAGCAGCGTCTTGACGAATTTGTCCAGGCTCGAACGGGCTGATCATGCCTTGTTCACCCATGCGGCGGATCCAGTGGTCAGATTTAATAGTCATGGGCGAATTGTAAAACCTTCGCTGACTCAACCCACCATTTATCGAGGCCTGGGCACTAAAAATGCGCTGTTTTAGGTAAAAATCACCCGCTCAGGGGCGTTATAAATCTCAAAATGTTTTCCAGAGCAACGAGACAAAATGGTGAGATTGGTTTTACGAGCTAGCTCCAAACCCATCAGGGTGACACCTGAGCGGGTTAGGAGAAAAGGAACGCCCATCTGAGCCCCCTTAATAACCATCTCAGAAGTTAAGCGGCCGGTAGTAAAGAAGATCAAATCTTTGCCTGGCTTATTGGCTAACCACATCAAACCAGAAATGGAGTCGACTGCGTTGTGGCGACCTACATCCTCAATAAAGTGGAGGAGTTTCACGCCATCATCGCCATCCCTCTCAAATACTGCGCAGGCATGAACAGATCCAGACTGCTTGTAAATCGAATCGTGAACCCGAATCGCATCAATTAAGGCAACGATTGCCTCTTGAGACAGTTTGGGCCCCTCTGGAAGGGCGATTTCGGATATCTCCTCCATTAGGCCACCAAACATTGTGCCCTGACCACACCCAGTAGTCACAACCCGCTTGCTTGTTAAGGCATCAATATCCACAGTGCTGCGGCGAGTCTTAACTGCAGCAGAATCTGTCTCCCAGTCAACCTGGATGCTTTCGATATCATCCGGCGACTGCACCAAACGCTGATTGCGTAAATACCCCAGTACCAAAGCCTCAGGAGCGCTTCCGAGGGTCATCAAAGTAACGACTTCGCGCTTATCTAAGTAGATCGTCAACGAGCGCTCCCCGGGAATATGGGTTAGCTTTTTCCTGCCCGCCTCATCCAATATCTCCACCTCGTGCACCAAGGGCACGGAGGCGCTAGACATCTGAATATTGGGTTTTACGACCATAAAACACTTTCTAAATTGAGTGGAAATTGGAGTTTATCGGGGTTTATGAAGACTTCGCGGTGTTTTACTTTAACCGCAGACTAAAATCACTGCACAAGCTCGGCATAATTGAGCATTACCCCTAATTTAACCTTCTTATTTAAGTCCGCATTACATGAGTAGCTCCCAGCGTCGCATTCTTGTTACCTCAGCCTTGCCTTACGCCAATGGCCAGATTCACATTGGTCATTTGGTGGAATATGTGCAAACTGATATTTGGGTCCGTTTTCAACGGATGCGCGGTCATGAGGTTCACTATGTTGGCGCTGATGATACCCATGGCACGCCAATCATGTTGCGAGCAGAAAAAGAAGGGGTCACCCCAAAGGAATTAATCGCCACAGTTTGGAAGGAACATAAGCGCGACTTTGATAACTTCCTCATCTCATTTGATAACTACTACACCACCGATAGCCCTGAGAATGAAAAGCTAGCGCAAAGTATCTATCTGAAATTACGTGACGCCGGGCTAATTGAAAAGCGGGCTATCGAACAAGCCTACGATCCAGTTAAAGAGATGTTTTTGCCTGATCGCTTCATTAAAGGCGAATGCCCTAAGTGTGGCGCTAAAGATCAATATGGTGATAACTGTGAAAAATGTGGTGCCACCTACTCACCTACTGATCTGAAGAATCCCTTCTCGGTCGTCAGTGGCGCAACGCCCATCAAAAAGATTTCTGATCACTACTTCTTTAAGTTATCCGATCCGCGCTGCGAAGAGTTCTTGCGTGAGTGGACTCAAGTCAAAACGCCATTGCAACCCGAAGCACGCAACAAAATGAAAGAGTGGGTTGGTCAGCCAGGCGAAAGCAAGCTGGGTGACTGGGACATCTCCCGCGATGCCCCTTATTTCGGCTTTGAAATCCCGGATGCACCCGGCAAGTACTTCTACGTCTGGCTTGACGCTCCAATTGGCTACTACGCTAGCTTCCTCAATTACTGCCAGGCTAAAGGCTTAAACTTTGACGAGTGGGTCAAACCAGATACGACCACCGAGCAATACCATTTCATTGGCAAAGATATTTTGTATTTCCACACCTTGTTCTGGCCGGCTACTCTGAAATTTTCTGGCTATCGCACTCCCACCAATGTATTTGCGCACGGCTTCTTAACCGTTGATGGCGAAAAGATGAGCAAGTCACGTGGCACATTAATCTCTGCCAATAGCGTGATTGAGTGCGGCTTTAATCCCGAGTGGTTCCGCTATTACTTTGCAACCAAACTCAATGACAGTATGGAAGATTTAGATTTAAATCTTCAAGATTTTGTAGCACGCGTGAATAGCGATTTATTAGGCAAATACATCAATATTGCTAGTCGTAGCGCCGGCTTCTTAGTAAAACGTTTTGGCGGTGTTATGTCTGATGAAGCCATGAATAATCCTTTGCTAAAAGAAATTACTGCATCTAGTGAAAAGATTGCCGAGCTTTATGAAGGGCGCGAATATGCAAAAGCATTGCGTACGATCATGGAGCTCGCTGACATGGTCAATGGTTTCGTGGATGAAAATAAACCTTGGGAAATTGCTAAAGACCCAGAGCGCGAAGCAGATTTGCAACGCGTCTGTAGCGTTACCCTAGAAGCCTTCCGCATGCTTAGCTTGTATCTCAAGCCGGTCATTCCACAAGTTGCCACTGGCGTAGAAGAATTTCTCTCCCTGCCACCGCAATCTTGGAGTGATATCAATACTCCGCTTTCTAGCAAGAACCCAATCAAAGCTTACAAGCACCTCATGACTCGGGTTGAAGCCCCTCAAATTGAGGCTTTGCTGGCTGCAAACTTGTAAAAATCACCCTAAAAAGCACCTATAATAGTGATCGCAGTCTTTAGATGACTTTTGGTATTAATTATATAAGTTATTGAATTTATTGAGTATTTTAGGAAATACCATGGCAAGATATCAATCCGAATTCACCCAGTTCTTAAATGAACTTAAATCCGAGAAACCTAATCTCGAGGCGGAGCAGCAAGCTGGCCGCGCCCTCTTATGGGATAAGGAACCCCTCACCGTTGAGGACCAGCGCCGTGCTAAGGCCGCCAAATTAAAACAACGCGCTTACGTTTATTCGAATGACTGAGCCAAGTACTCAGCCAATATCCGACTTACTAGATAGCACCTCGTCAGTAACTGATGGGATGTCGGAAGCATTTGCCAAACTCTATGGCGAGCCTCTCTTCAAGCTTCCTACTGATCTCTATATTCCGCCGGATGCATTAGAAGTTTTTCTAGAAGCATTTGAAGGTCCTTTAGATCTGTTGTTGTATCTAATTCGTAAACAGAATTTCAACGTACTTGATATTCCAATGGCTCAGGTTACTCAACAGTACTTGAGCTATATCGATCAAATTCGCCATTCAAACCTTGAGCTTGCCGCAGAGTATTTATTGATGGCAGCGATGTTGATTGAGATTAAATCTCGCATGCTGCTACCAATGAAGAAGGCAGATAGCGAAGAGGAAGTGGAAGATCCACGCGCAGAATTAGTTCGTCGTCTCCTAGAGTATGAGCGCATGAAACTTGCAGCCCAAGAACTGGATCAAATTCCACAACAAGGCCGTGACTTTCAAGTAGCGCATGGTTTTGTAGACACCACTGTTGCCATCACATGGCCAGAAGTGAACTTAGAAGACCTGCAGATGGCTTGGCGTGATGTTTTACACCGCGCTAAGCTTAATCAACATCACACCATTACTCGTGAAGAACTCTCTGTCCGTGACTTTATGACTCGTATTCTGCGTCGTTTGCAAAGCACGCGTTTCATCGAGTTTGGTGAGTTATTTGAAGATGCCATTAAGTCTGGGAAAGGCATCCCTGTTGTGATCGTCAATTTCATCGCGATGTTAGAACTCTCACGCGAAGCCTTAGTAGAAATTACTCAAGCTGAGCCCTACGCCCCAATTTACGTTCGACTGGCCTACACACCCGTTGCATGAAAATTATTAGCGACATTCAGGAGTTGCGTGACCACCTGCGTGGCCAAAACCGTGCTTCATTTGTGCCAACGATGGGTAATTTGCACGAAGGCCATTTATCGCTCATGCGCCTTGCAAGGCAACATGGAGATCCAGTAGTTGCCAGCATCTTCGTTAATCGTTTGCAATTTGGTCCAAACGAAGACTTTGATAGCTACCCACGCACTATGCAAGCGGATATTGAGAAGCTTGAAAAGGAAGGTGTGTATATTCTATTTGCGCCTACTGAGCGCGATCTCTACCCACAACCTCAAGAGTACCGCGTTGACCCACCTCAGCAACTTGGTGACATCCTTGAAGGTGAATTCCGACCCGGCTTCTTTAAAGGTGTATGTACAGTTGTACTAAAACTTTTTTCCTGCGTGCAGCCCAAGGTTGCAGTATTCGGTAAAAAAGATTATCAACAACTGATGATTATTCGTCAGATGGCCAAACAATTCGCTTTGCCCGTAGACATCGTTCCTGGCGAAACCATTCGTGCTGATGATGGCCTAGCCCTTTCCTCCCGTAATGGCTATCTCTCATCCGAAGAACGAGCAGAGGCGCCTGAACTGATGAAAGCATTAAAAGAGGTGCGCCAACGGGTACTCGATTTAAGTGCGCGGGATGCAAAATCTCTTTCTGAAATTGAAAAAGTTGCCGTTGCATTGCTGGCTGGGCGTGGCTGGAATCCAGATTACATTGCCATTCGTCAGCAGAGTGATTTAGCACCAGCCTCCAATGAAAGCCTTGAGGCCGGTGAGCCACTCGTGATTCTCACTGCAGCAAAGCTTGGTAAAACCCGCCTAATTGATAACCTAGAGATTTAATCTTTAGGCCTGCCTGCAGCTTACTCGTCCCAGGGAAATCGTTGACGAGATAATTCTTCCATAATTTCACGCTTACTCAGCCCAGCTCTCCTTGAGGTTGCGGGTCCAGTCGCAGTCGAACTTCCATGATCAACGGTAACCTCGACTTGCTCTTTTCTGATATCGGCAGGTGTTTGAGGCTTTAATCCATCTTCAGACTCTAATTTTGATTGATTTGCCATAGCTAGATTAAGTAAGCGGCCGAGAAAAAGGTTAGAGCCCGAAGAACTGCCCTACTTGTAGATTCAATTCTTTCGCCAATTCAGCGCCAGTCACTTTTCCCGAGATACCCTTCGCCTTGAGAACTTCGATTTGCCCACCATGGCAGGTAATGAAGAATGAATCTAAGGTGATTTGTGTTACCTCACCAGGTTTGCCTTTGACTGCACTGAAGGTAGCAGCTACGTGCTTATGACAATCGTAGATCTGCACCTTTTGCTCGCCAAATTTCGTCCATGCACCAGGAGCAGGGTTGCAGGCACGAATCAAGTTATAGATTTGACTAATATGTGTCGACCAATGAATCTGCGCGGCATTGGCATCAAACCAGCCCTCATAGTTGGCCTTGGATTCATCTTGAACGACTTCTTGGTGCTTACCTGAAACCACCAAGTCGGCAGCCTCCATGAGGGCTTTGACGCCTACCGGAAATAGATGGTCGAAGTAGATCTTGCCTAAAGTGTCATCAGGGCCAATCACCACTTCTTTTTGCAAAATGACTTCGCCCTCATCCAAGCCATCGGATGGCCGGAAAATGGTTAGGCCAGTTTTATCTTCGCCTAATGCAATCGCCCAATTAATAGCGCTAGGGCCGCGATATTTTGGTAAGAGCGATGGGTGATATTGAATCGTGCCGTGCTCCGGAATTTTGCAGAGCTCTTGCGGCACAAACTGCAATACATACGCCATGACACAAATATCAGCATTGCTATCGATCATGGCCTGAGCAGCCTCAGGACTCTTTAAGGAAGCAAACTGCAAGGGGGTTAAGCCCCTCGCTAGAGCTGCCTCTTTAAGGACTTCTGGCTTAGTTGATTTGGGATTATCTGGCGGGCAGAAAACGGCAACGACTTCATCGCCACGATCTAAAAAAGCTTCCAATGTAGCTTTACCAAAGTCAGCACTCCCAATCAAGGCAACCCGCATCTTAGATAACCTTATCGTGACGAAGAGCGATCAATTCATCTGTGGAATAACCTAACTCACTGAGAATTTCATCAGTATGCTCACCAAGCAATGGTGAACGTGTCACCTCCGTTGGGCTATCAGACATCTTAATGGGGTTGCCAACAGTCAGATACTTGCCGCGAATTGGATGATCGACCTCAACCACCGTACCAGTTGAGCGCAAGGCAGGCTCTTCAGCAATCTCTTTCATAGAAAGAATTGGGCCGCATGGAACGTCGTACTTATTCAATGTATCCATAACCTCGAACTTCGTCAACGTCATGGTCCATTTTTCAATCTCGCCAAAAATCTCCATCAAATGTGGCAAGCGTGCCATTGGAGATGCGAAGCGCACATCAGTAATCCAATCTTCATGACCAATGACTTTGCAAATCGCCTCCCACACTGGGGCTTGCACCACGACATAGATATATGAGTTGGGGTCAGTTTCCCAGCCCTTACACTTCACAATCCAACCAGGCTGACCGCCGCCAGAGGCATTACCGGCGCGGGGTACAGCGTCACCAAACTCACCATTCGGGAATTGTGGGTACTCTTGCATCAAACCTACGCGCTCAAGACGCTGTTGATCACGTAATTTCACACGACACAAGTTCAGTACCGCATCTTGCATAGCTGCTAATACTTTTTGACCACGACCAGAATGGGTGCGCTGGTAAAGTGCAGTGACGATGCCTAATGCCAAATGTAAGCCAGTGCCGCTATCACCAATTTGGGCGCCAGTTACCATGGGAGGCCCATCATCAAAACCCGTTGTCGAAGCGGAGCCACCAGCACATTGCGCTACGTTCTCATACACTTTGCAATGTTCATATGGGCCGGGACCAAAACCTTTTACAGAGGCCATGATCATCATCGGATTGAGTTCTTGAATGCGCTCCCAAGAAAAACCCATGCGATCCAGTGCGCCTGGTGCAAAGTTTTCCACCAGAACATCACACTCTTTAATCAAACGTTCCAAAATTTCTTTACCCTTTTGGGTTTTGGTATTGACAGTAATGGAACGCTTGTTGTGATTGAGCATTGTGAAATACAAACTATCTGCATCCGGAATGTCGCGGAGTTGACCGCGTGTAGCATCCCCTTCGCCTGATTTTTCTACCTTGATCACATCTGCACCAAACCAAGCCAGCAACTGAGTACAGGTTGGTCCAGATTGAACGTGCGTAAAGTCGAGGATTTTGACCCCTTCTAGTGCTTTTGCCATGGTTTAAGTCCTAATAAGAATGAAATTTTGAATTCCGGCAATTTTACCAGCGGGTAATCAGGATAAATATAGTGCGCCTAATTATTAGGCATATATGCCGCTTCAGACTAAATTAGCCATTCCTAGGGACTGCATGAAGCTATGAATCGGGGTTTTCAAGATCGGAGATTTGCTTTTTGAGCGCCCTCTCTTCCGCAAAACGCTGTGTTTCATCCCGAATGATAGCCACCACTCCATTTGCCTTCTGACTGCCATCAAAAAGCATGCCGACGGTAAATGCAATCGATAGTGTGCTGCCATCTTGATGTTTGGCTGGCACCTTCAACAAGGAAGTGCCATAGCGGGTGGTGCCGGTCTCCATAGACTTGCTATAGCCTTCCTTGTGCTTTTGACGTTGACGTTCAGGAACAATCAAATCTAAAGTCTTGCCGAGCGCCTCCGCTTCTGAGTAACCAAAGATTCGTGTGGCAGCAGGGTTCCACAATACAATTTTTTCATTGGCATCCGCTACGACAATCGCATCACCAACACACTCTACCAACTGATGCAAATCTACACTTGTATTCATGAGGTTAGTCTATCGCAGTTTTCATGGAAAATAAAAAAGGCGCTCACGAGGAGCGCCTTCACTTTGATGCTAACTACTAATAATTAAACTGCTTTAGCAGTATGCAACTTAGCGATGTCGTCAGCGCTGTAACCAAGATCAGCCAACACTTCATCAGTGTGCTCGCCCAATACAGGAGATGGCTTCACTTCGATTTCCAAATCAGAGAACTTGATTGGGCTACCGATGGTCAAATACTTGCCGCGTACTTTGTGATCGACTTCAACGATTGAACCGCTCTTACGCAGGTCAGGTGAAGCAGCCAATTCTTTCATAGAGAGAACTGGAGCACATGGAATATCGAACTTGCGGAGAATGTCCACAGCTTCGTATTTAGTCTTGTCCTTGAGCCAATCTTCAATCGTTGCGAAGATGTCAAAAATCTTGTCTTGGCGAGCTTCAGCAGTCATGTACGCTGGATCAGTTGCCCACTCTGGCTTACCCAAAGCCTTAGTAATTGGCTCCCAAGCGTGACCTTGAATGGTGAAATAGATGTATGCGTTTGGATCAGTTTCCCAACCCTTACACTTCAACACCCAACCTGGCTGACCGCCACCACCAGCGTTACCGCCACGTGGCACTACGTCAGTGAATGAACCGTGTGGATATTGTGGATACTCTTCCAAGTAACCAATTTTGTCCAAACGTTGTTGATCGCGCAACTTCACACGACACAAGTTCAATACAGCATCTTGCATTGAGCAAGATACTTTTTGACCTTTGCCAGTTTTTTCACGTTGCATCAAGGCTGTCAAGATGCCGATTGCCAAATGCATACCAGTATTGGAGTCGCCCAAAGCTGCAGCAGAAACTGTAGGAGGACCATCCCAGAAACCGGTTGTGGAAGCAGCACCACCAGCACACTGAGCAACGTTCTCATACACTTTTAAGTCTTCGTATGAGTGGCCATCGCTAAAGCCTTTAACAGATGCCATGATCATTTTTGGGTTCAATTCTTGGATACGCTTCCAAGAGAATCCCATGCGATCCAAAGCACCAGGACCGAAGTTCTCAACCATCACATCAGAAGTTTTGATCATTTTTTCTAAAACTTCTTTACCTTCTTGAGTCTTAGTATCGAGAGTCAAAGAACGCTTATTACCGTTGAGCATGGTGAAGTACAAAGCATCTGCACCTGGAATATCGCGCAATTGGCTACGGGTTACGTCACCAGAACCTGGACGCTCTACTTTGATAACGTCAGCACCGTACCAAGCCAAAAGCTGAGTACATGCAGGACCCGCTTGAACGTGGGTGAAGTCAATAATGCGAATACCGTCTAATGGTTTAGTCATGTTTGTTTCTCCTTAAGTATTTCTTGTTTGCTACAAATTTAGTCTAAAAATATTAACTTTTTATTACCGTTTTTAATTTCTAATCAATCTTTATTTCTTAGCAGCTGCAGTAGATGGGTTCAAGTTCGTCAAACGGCCACTCTCAGTACCTGCAGTCTCATCAATAACAGCATTGATGAGGGCTGGTTTACCGGCAGCAATTGCCTCTGTTAGCGCCGCCTCTAATTCTGCTGGGGTGGTTACGTAGTAACCCACTCCACCAAATGCTTCAATCATCTTGTCGTAACGCGCATCTTTTACGAATACGGTTGGAGCTACATCAGCGCCACCCGTTGGATTTATATCGGTACCACGATATACGCCGTTGTTATTGAATACCACAGTCGTGATTGGCAAGTTGTAACGGCAAACAGTTTCGAGCTCCATGCCGCTAAAGCCGAATGCACTATCGCCCTCGACTGCAACAGTTGGCAAACCACTGATGACAGCTGCTCCAATGGAGTAACCCATACCAATACCCATAATGCCCCAAGTACCAGAGTCAAAACGCTTACGTGGCTTGTACATATCTACGATGGCGCGGCAATAATCCAAAGTATTTGCGCCTTCGTTTACCAAGTTCACATCTGGGTTCTTCTTAATGACATCACGTATTACACGCAATGCACCATGGAAGTTCATTGGGTTAGCTTCTTTGGCCAATGTTTCAGCCATCTTAGCCATGTTCTTATCTTTTTTCTCATTGATTGCGTTGATCCACTCGGCACTTGGCTTAGGTACAGAAGCGATACCCTTCAGGAGCCCCTCAACACATGAGCCAACATCACCAATCAATGGAGCGGCGATTTGCACGTTGCTATCCACTTCGTTTGCTTGAATATCGATCTGGATAAATTTCTTAGGATCTTTACCCCAAGTCTTGCCTTTACCGTGAGCCAGCAACCAGTTCAAACGTGCACCAACCAATAACACTGCATCAGCTTCAGCCAATACAAATGAACGTGCTGCAGAAGCAGATTGTGGATGATTGTCTGGTAACAAACCTTTAGCCATCGACATTGGCAGGTAAGGAATACCAGACTTCTCGATCAAGTCACGAATCTCTTTATCGGCCTGTGCATAAGCTGCACCTTTACCCAAGAGAATCAATGGACGCTTAGCGCCCTTCAATACATCCAATGCGCGCGCAACTGCATCAGGAGCTGGAATTTGACGTGGCACTGGGTCGATTACTTTAAAGATCGATTTCTTCGCTTCATCAGCAGGCATTGTTTGCGCAAGCAACTGTGCCGGCAAATCTAAGTAAACACCGCCTGGACGACCAGAAACTGCAGCGCGAATCGCACGGGCAAAACCAATGCCGATATCTTCAATGTGATTGATGCGGTATGCAGCCTTGCAATACGGCTTGGCGGCATTGAGCTGATCCATCTCTTCGTAGTCACCTTGCTGCAAGTCAACGATTTCACGCTCGCTTGAGCCAGAAATCAAAATCATTGGAAAGCAGTTCACAGTGGCATTTGCCAATGCTGTTAAGCCATTCAAGAAGCCAGGTGCAGAAACTGTCATGCAGATACCGGGCTTTTGCGTCATGTAGCCAGCAATCGCAGCAGCGTTACCCGCATGCTGCTCATGACGGAAGCCAATGAAACGCAAACCTTCTGCCTGAGCTAAGCGGCAGAGGTCGGTAATTGGAATACCAACGAGTCCAAAAATGGTGTCTAGGTCATTTGCTTTTAAAGCGTCAATGACGAGATGGAAGCCGTCGGTTAATTGTGTGTTTTGGTTATCTGTAGTCATAGATTTTTATGTGAATTGCAGGTCACCATTTAGTGATGGATCTATGCAATTTAGCTTACGCTAATGTCTCCAATGAAGTTATTAATTGCACTGCGGGTATTAGTCCCCGCTTAGGCAGAAATGAATATTAGGCTCGGGGTGGGGGTTCATCATTGACTTCGGTCAATTTCCCCTTAAATCAAGCTCTCCGAGGGGGCGCAAACCCAAAAAACCTAGATAAAGAGCTCTTTATGCTTTGTTTTAAGACGGCTCAAGGTCTCAGGAGAGAGATTAAGGTAGGCGGCCAACTCTTTTTTTGGGAGAAGCTCAAATAAGTCTTCATATTTGCGCAGGAAGCGCTCTACTCGGCCTGGAGCATCGAGCATGTGCAAAGTGATGGTATGAGCCATGATCTCACTCATCAAGCGCATGACTTCGAACTCAAAGCTTTCCTTCAAAGGCTTATGCTCGTCCAAGAATTCAGCCCACTTTTTGAGGGGCATCCGCGCAACACGGGCTTTAGTTACGCTAGCAATGCTGTAGGGCGCAGCAGTCTTTAGACGCCAAGCGGCGTAGCTTGTCTCGATATCTTTTTCAATGGCAAAGCGCAGAATCATTTCCTTTGCATCCGCACTCGAAACAATGCGCTTCAGGATTCCATCCAGCACAAAGTACTGCTCCATTTGGTGATCACCTTGGTGCAACAGAATTTCTGATTTTTTGAGGTCTGAGATCTCTAGATGGCGCTCTAATTCAGCCATTGCTTCCGGATCCAAGCTTTTTAAGACTGAGTTTTGACTCAGCTGCAAACGAATCAGGTTTTTTTCGGGGTGCTTATCTAATACAGTCATGAATCCTTAATCCTAGACCCTCTATTGTAGGCTTTTTTACCTTTAAATTCAGGGTCAAAACCTCAAGATGGACTAGAATTGAAGGGTCGTGGTGCTTTATTGCAGTGCAATAGAGTTAAACGGGAAACACTAAACGTGTGCTGCCCCCGCAACGGTAGGTAAATACGCCTTTTGCTCAATTTTTAGGCGTCAGGAATCTGACAAGGCCACTGTGCGCGTCAATCGCATGGGAAGGCCAGATTCTGATATTTACTAGCCCGGATACCGGCCAAGACAGGTGGAATTTCGCGGACGGGGACCTTCGCGCGCCGATGATAGCGCTCGGTCTTGCGATCCTGCGCCTAATTGACGCCTGAACTCCTGCACGCGAAATTCTGTTCGACCCAGCTTACGGGGAAGTGAGCTGAGCACTCGATAACAGAAAGTGTTTCATGAAAAAGCAGTTCAGCAAGAAAAAAATCGCCCTACTTTGTGGCGCGTTATTCATCATCAGTAACCCCCTTTTTGTATTTGCACAAAGTGCCCAATCAACTATTGTTGTCACTGGGTCACGCTTTGAGGAAAACTTGAATGAGGTTCCAGCCAATGTCAAAGTTATTACGCGCGATGAGATAGCCAGCTCAACATCCAACAATATTCCTGATGTTCTATCCCAAATTGGCGGTCTGAATGTGCGTAGCCTCAATCCAGGACAGCTTAACTTAGATGCAACGGTGGATATGGGTGGGTATGGAGCAACTGCCAACAGCACAACATTGATTTTGATTGATGGCCAAAGAGTGAATTCAATTGATTCATCATCAATCAGCTGGGGCTCAATCCCCTTAGATTCAATCGAACGAATTGAAGTGCTGCAGGGTGGTGCAAGCGTTCAGTACGGAAATGGTGCAGTAGGCGGCGTCATCAACATCATTACCAATGGCAATACCTCCAAGCTTAATCAGGCTAGTGTTAGCTATGGCAGCTATAACACCCTCGTGAACAATGCAATCCTTCGCGATACTTATCAAGATACTACCTACCAACTCACAGCAAACACTTCCAACACTAATGGTTGGAGACAGAATTCAGCGGCCAATGCCTATGCATTTGATGCAAAAGTCATTCAAAAGTTTGGCGGGATTGACAGAATCTATACAGATTTGTTTTATGGCTATACCAATGCTCAAAATCCTGGTGGCGTTGTGGGACAAGTTGGATCTGGAGATCCTCAAGCGGCCAAGTTCAATAACGTTGGATCAAATACAAGCACTAATAATGCGGGCGTGAGATTTGGTGGCACAAAAGGGTTGGCAGCAGGTTATATCGGCGAGCTAGACGCCTCCTACACCAATAGAAACGTCTTCTATTACAACCCTTTTTATGACAGCAGTGCGGCACTTAATGTCACTCCATACCCGATAGTTGGGGCAAGCAACTCGACACTTTCTGGTTGGCAGCTAAACCTTTCCCCGCGCATTAAGGGACTTATTGAATCTCTTGGTACGGGCATCTTGGGTTATGAATTCAATAAAGCAAGTCAAGGATCAAATAACGCCTACGGATCTGAAGTATTGAATAACGTCATGATTCCAAATGGTTATATTAGCAATCCAAACGGGCTTACCTATAACGGACAAAGTGCATCACTGTTAAATCAATCCGTTTATGGAATTCTGAAGCTTCCAATCGTTAATGGATTAAGTCTGGATGGTGGCGCGAGACATCAGGCGCAGCAAGCTAGTACTTATGACACCAATGTTTACTCCTCAAGCGGGCCGTCAAGTGCCAATAAAACATACTCGGCTAATGCAGGGGATGCTGCCTTCAATTTCAGTTATGCAAATAATCAAAAGGTCTACATCAAATGGAATCAGTCTTATCGCTTTCCAAACATTGATGAATTCTGGGGATATGACAACAATACCTCTACCCAAGTATTTAATGGCATCCTGAAACCACAGACGGCACAAACCTATGAGATCGGCGGCAATTGGATGTTGAGCAGCTTGAGAGTGAACGGCTCTATTTTTTCATCTACATCGCAGAATGAAATTATGTATAACCCATCCTCCGGATTCAATTACAACTCTCAATACAACGTCAATAGGCGCGGGGTTGTTTTAGATTCCTCATCCAATATCACCAAAAAACTCATGCTAGCTGGTGGAGGAAAGATTCAAAACTCCTATTATGCAGACGGTCCATATGCAGGCAATGCTATTCCACTTGCACCAAATTTATTGCTCAATGCAAGAGCGAACTATTTAATCGACATGAATTGGTCATTTGGGGGTGTGGTGAACTATGTCAGCAACCAGCATTACGACGCAAGCCCGGTTTACTACAACACCCTTAATCAAATGCCTTCATATACTGTTGGCGATGTTTTCCTGAACTATAAAACAGGAAACTTTGATACCAAATTTACCATTAAGAACGTAGGCAATACCTCTTATGCGACTTCGGGTGGATACGCCAGTCTGATGGGCGCCAATGGAAGCTTTAACAACAGTTACTATTACTACCCAAGTGACCGTAGAGCGTTTTACCTAAGCACCAAATACACTTTCTAAGGGGCGGTTTCCAATACTGGGGCTAGCCCTTACTAAGGGTCTTCCAAAATTAGGAAAGTAAGTTCAATCTCAAGGCTACAATGCCAATATGAACGAGCAAACCCGTTTCTCCACTGATCAGACCGATACCGAAATCGAGTCTATCAGCACGTCCGTAAAACGCTTGAGCGACAAAGTCCTGGCGATTACCGAAGAAGTTACAAACTTAACGCAGAACCGGGCTGAACTTGAAAGCAAAATTGAGGGCGCGCAAAAACGTATTCAGCATATTTTAAGTCGCCTACCAGAGCAAACTGATGGTCGCCAAATGAACTTGCTTGGCGAAGCTATTCCACCTACCAACGCAGAGGACGATAGTGAGCCAACAACGCATTGAAGTAACCCTAGCTGGGCAAAAGATTACTCTTGCTACGAGCGCAGAGCATGAGCCATTACTTCGCGCAGCGTGTGTCTTGGTAGATGAGCAAATTCAACTAGCGATCAGCGGTGGCAACCGCAGCATTGAGCGCGCCAGCATGATGGCTGCACTCAAAATTGCTGGCGACCTCATCAAGCTACAAAAACAATCGCAACAAAGCCCCTCTTCGAATGTCAGTTCTGATGAAGTTGCAAGACTTCAAGCGGAGATCCATACCCTCGAAGATCAGGTTGATGCTTTGATGCAAACCCTTTCCCTGCCTGGTTCGCCAAGGCCAATAGTTCCTTGAACCGATGCGCAAGCATCCGGAACGATCTTTACCTTGTGGGCGTGAGCGCTTTGCAGGTTCACAGTGCCAACTTAGACTTGGTTACTCCCTGAATCTCTTAATGCACCCGAAACAGAGTAGCCGTTCCACCTTGAACCTTAGGGTTCAGGATGACGGCCTAGCGGCTAAGGCGGGGAATTCATGTTAATCAGTGATATTGCAATGCTCTTGTTGTGCGGTGGTGTTGCGGGCTTCTTAGCGGGCCTGCTTGGCATCGGTGGCGGCATGATTCTGGTGCCCTTCATGATCTTGGTATTCAACAACTTGCATTTTGATCAAAGCGTCATCGTCCATATGGCTATTGCAACCGGCATGGCCACCATCCTCTTTACCACCACCTCTGCAATTTGGGCGCACCATAAACATGGCTCTATTGACTGGAGGTTAGTTGCCTCTCTTAGCCCAGGCTTGGTAGTAGGCAGCCTCATCGGTGGAAGTGAAATTTTTGAGGCACTAAATACCTCATGGCTTTCACTCTTTTTTGCCATCTTCATTGTTTACACCTCTATTCAGATGATTCTGAATAAAAAGCCTAGCGCAGGACGAGAGTTGCCAGGCCCACTGGGATTATTCTCTTTTGGCACATTTACCGGCGCCCTCGCTAGCCTTGTGGGCGCAGGCGGTGCATTTATCACCGTCCCATTTATGCTCTGGTGTAACGTGAAGCCCCACACTGCAATGGCCAGCTCTTCAGGCTTGGGATTTCCGATTGCTGCGGCTGCAACGATAGGTTATATGTACGGCAGTTGGGGCCACCCCAATCTGCCCGCAGGCTCACTTGGTTTTGTTTATGTTCCAGCCGTTGCCTGCATCGTAGCAATCAGCATTTTTACTGCTCCACTAGGGGCAAAAATGGCACGCAAGTTGAATATCGCACAACTCAAACGCATCTTCGGTGTGATGTTGTTTTTCCTTGCAGCCTTCATGTTTAATGAGAGCCGCAAGGCATTTGGTTTTTAATTACTGCGTGTATTGCTGACGCAAGATATTCTTCTGAACTTTACCCATTGCATTGCGCGGTAAGTCAGCAACAATCTCTAAGCGCTTTGGAATCTTAAAGTTTGCAATTTGCGTTTTTAAAGTAGCAATCATTGCCTCAGCATTTAAATTTGCACCAGCTTTAGGCACCACCACTGCCATAACAGCCTCACCAAAGTCAGGATGTGGAATACCAATCACTGCACTCTCATCTACGCCATCCATATCGTCAATGAAGCCTTCAATCTCTTTTGGATACACGTTGTAGCCACCAGAAATAATCAAGTCTTTGCTACGCCCAACGATGCACAAATAGTCTTTTGGGGCTTTGCCGCCATTGGCATCACCGCCCCAACGTCCAACGTCACCAGTCTTGAACCAACCGTCTTTCGTAAATTCTTCTGCGGTCTTCTCAGGCATACGCCAGTAGCCCTTGAATATATTTGGCCCTTTGACCTGAATACTACCGATTTCATCAACGCTACATGGCTTATTATTTTCATTAACAACGCGCACTTTAACGCCAGGAAGCGGCAAGCCAACAGAACCCCCAACGCGAGCACCCTTGTAGGGATTAGAAACCAACATCACCGTTTCACTCATCCCGTAGCGTTCCAAAATTGGCTGCCCAATGACCTCTTTAAAGGTATTAAATGTTTCAGTAAGCAATGGTGCTGAACCAGAAACAAACAAACGCATATTGCGTGCAACCTGCTTATTAAAGCCCTTGTCGGCTAACAAGCGCACATAGAAAGTGGGCACGCCCATCATGACTGTGGACTGAGGCATATACTTAATCAGCTGAGCCGTGTCTAAGCGTGGCAACCAAATCATCTTACTGCCATTAATTAATGCGCCATGAGCAGCAACAAATAAACCATGCACGTGGAAGATAGGTAATGCATGCAATAGCACGTCACCTTTTTTCCATCCCCAGAATTTTTGCAAGACTTGCGCGTTACTACCCAAGTTTTTATGAGTGAGCATTGCACCTTTGCTGCGACCCGTGGTACCTGAGGTATATAGAATCGCTGCGAGATCGTCATCTTTAGCTGGGACTGTTTTGAATTTATTACTCAAACCACCCGCGCGCTCTAGTAATGTCCCGGTACGATTTTCATCAAGAGTAAAGACATGCTTGGTACCTGCTTTCGCTGCTACCTGGGATACCCAGGAGTAATTCTTGCTACTGCACACCACTATCGCTGGTTCTGCGTTCTCTAAAAAATATTGGATTTCAGCAGACTGATACGCAGTATTGAGAGGCAAATACACATAGCCTGCGCGAATCGTAGCCAAATATAAGAAGAGGGCCTCGGGAGATTTTTCAACTTGGACGGCAATCCGTGAACCTGCGGGAAGCTTAAGACTCTTGAGTAAATTGGCCATCTTCGCAGTGGCACCCTCAAGGTCACCCCAGGAGTAATACAGACCATCATGCGTCTCTAATGCGCATGCTTTTTTATCTTTTGGAAATCCTTTTTCCAAGAGCGAATATAAATTCATGAGACCCTCAAATCCAACTAGTAATATTGATTAGTAATGCAAGATTAGTCCAACTTAGCGCCAGAGGCCTTAGCTACCGCAGCCCAACGCTTGATATCAGTATTAACAAACTTTCCAAAAGCATCGCCCGAAAGGCTCGGAGTATCAGAGCCGTTGTTGGTCCAAATCGTTTTCAAGTCTGGTGTATTGATGGCCTTTTGCACTTCAACAATCATCTTATCGATAATCGGTTGAGGAGTGCCTTTAGGAGCAAACAAGCCATACCAAGTGGAAACTTCATAACCTACTAAGCCTGCTTCAGCTGCAGTTGGCACATTCGGAAATCCAGGGGCACGCTTTTGCGAAGCAACTGCCAAAGCAACGATAGAACCGTTCTTAATCTGAGCAGCTGAAGAACCCAAGCCGTCAAATTCAACATCAACCTGACCAGCAATCAGATCTTGCATTGCTGGGCCAGCCCCACGATATGGAATATGGGTAACAAATGTCTTAGTCAGCATCTTGAACTGCTCACCAGCCAAGTGATGTGAAGAGCCATTGCCAGCACTAGCGTAGTTAAATTTGCCAGGATTCTTTTTCAGCAAAGCAATGAACTCTTTTAAGTCTTTGACTTGAACGTTCTTGGGATTAATCACAATAACTTGAGGTGGATTAGCCACCATTGCTACTGGAATAAAGCTCTTCTCAATGTCGTAATCCAAATTAGGGTACATCGCTGGTGCAATAGCGTGGTGCGCGGCGCCCATAAAGAAGGTGTAGCCATCTGGCGCTGCTTTAGCGGCAATAGAGGCCCCTAGCGTTCCACCAGCACCGCCGCGGTTATCAATGATGATCTGCTTACCCAATTGTTTCGTTAGTTGTGCGGCCAAAGGTCTCGCAAAGGCATCAGTACCGCCGCCGGCTGGGAATGGCACGATAAAAGTAATTGGCTTATTAGGCCACTCTTGCGCCATCACCACCAAAGGTGCAGCACAAACTAAAAATAGAGCCCGCTTTACAAGGCCCGCAAATCTCAATTGCTTCAACATTTTTTGTCTCCTCCACTTGCCATTTTAATTAGCTATATGTGCAACATTTAGACATCTCTAACATTTTCTGAATTGCTGCCTGATGCCGCCTAGCTTACTCCATCAACCCCAAGACGAATACTCTTTGAATTCTGCCTTAGGGCGTCTCCTCCTAAACTCCTGATCAGGGCGCCATTAAACGACCTACCGCCCTTGAATAATCGATCTCCCCCCGAGTAAAACGCTCATGGTTTTCTTCAACGGCTGAGAGATCGTATAAATAGTTAACCATTAGTGCCGCTGATTGGCGCAAACCCTTCTTAGAAAGATCGCCCGCCCAATTGATTTGATGCAACTTTGCACCATTCCCCAAATGGAACTTAGCAACAGGATTGCCGTTGCGACCAGCAGACCCAAGACCTAAATAAATACTTGCGAGACACAACAGTGCAGCTTTTTCTTTTTCAGTCGCATTATCTGGGTGCCATCCAGAGCTTAAGCGCTCAGTCCAAGGACGTTTCGCTAAACCAATAGCCTCTAGCGCTTGCTCGCGCGCAGTCCGAATTGCAGGCTTGAGCTGAACACTGGATTTCTCACCGCCGATATCGGCACCAGCAGCAACCCAATCAATAAACCCAGGAATAGGCGATAAGGTTACGAAGGTCTTCAAGCCAGGAAACTCTTCGTGTAATTGTTCAGCAACACGCTTGATCAAGAAGTTACCCATGGATACGCCGCGCAACCCAGGCTCACAGTTACTAATGGAATAAAAGGCTGCCACTTTGTAATTGGAAGTTTGATGAACTGTCTCTGCTTTTTTATCCACCAGCGGTGTAATCACTGCAGGGATTTCTGGCAGGAGAGCAACCTCCACGAAAATCAATGGCTCATTAGGCAATTGCGGGTGAAAGAAGGCAAAGCATCTGCGATCAGGCTGCAGGCGGCGGCGCAGGTCATCCCATCCATCAATAGCATGCACCGCCTCATGCTGAATGAGCTTCTCTAAAACCTCTGCAGGTGATTTCCAATCAACTCGATGCATCTTCAAGAAACCAGGATTGAACCAAGAAGAAAGCAGATGGCGCAAATCAAAGTCTACGGCCGTTAACTCAGGCTGCTTATCAAGTAATTGCAAAAGATCGCGCCGCATTGCCACCAATGCGGCAGTGCCATTTGTCGCACGATTTAAACGGCGGAATAATTCTTGTCTTGGTGGCTCGGTAACACGTTGCAACTTAATATAGTTGCGGGCATTGCCCTCAGCAGCAAAATTTTGGGCCGCAGCCATGACTGCTGCAGGATCTGGATTTAGTTTTTGAAATAAGAAAGTAAAAAACTTCGCATGCTGATCTCTGGAGAGCTTGCGATAGTTATGAATCACTTCATCCGCCATGCTGACCGCATTAGACTCACCGCGCTCGGAAATGAGGCGATTAACCGCGCCAGTGACGCGGGAGAAATAACGGGCTTTTGCTAACTTTTCAAGCATGAGGGTCTCTTAGGAAATGCAATCGACAAAAGGCTACTGATGAAATTTAGTACCACTGCCTTTTCGAATCAATTAACCTTAATGATAAAACATTAACTTAAAGTTAATCTTTGATATTAAGGGGCTATTCTTTATTGCGATGCAACATGCGGGCTTCAGCCGCTAAAGCCAAAATATTGGGGTTAGATTCATTAGCTTGGAGGTAGAGAAGGCCAATACGCTGAATCACCCGATATTTGGGCAGCAAAGGGGTAAATTCAATTGAATTGCCCATTAATGCCTTTACCCTCCCCGGTAATAAAGATCTACCCAGGTCGCCAGACACCATATTCATCAGGGAAAAGATGTCCCCCACCTTCATGGTCACATTAGGCTTAAACCCTGCCAACTGAAATGCGTCATAGAAGCCAGAGGTGGTTGCAAAGCCATCTTGAAGTGTCAAAAACTTCTCGTCTCGATACTGGGATAGGTCAACACTGGCTTCGGTTGGCTTACTTTTCTTTGATGAAGCTAAAAACAAATCATCCTCAAACAAAGGGACAACTTGAACCCCATCCGGCAGATTGATTGAGGGGACTGCAATCACCACTGCATCGACGCTTCCCTCAGATAACTTTGTCATGAGGTCTTCGTTTGAGCCAAGATACAAGTCAATATCCAAGTCAGGTCTTCGAATCTTGGTGCCCATAATTATTCTGGGAATGATGTTGGCAGTCAAAGAGTACATCGAACCTAAACGAATTTGACCAGTCTCAACACCTGACTTAGATCTTGTCTTCTTCAGAATACGATCCATGTCGCTGAGCAGATCCAAACTGGCTTCTGCCAGGTAAATTGCAGCAGGTAGCGTCTTTAATTGGCGGCCCTCTTTGATAAACAAAGGACAGCCAATACCGGTCTCTAGTGAGTGAAGTGCTTTGTGAATACTCACTGAGCTCAAGTGCAACTCTTCGGCAGTTTTTACAAGACTGCCTGTCCTGACAAATGAACAGAGAATTTCCAGCTTACGAAGGGTAACTTCTTCGTTCAGCATTTTTTATTCAGAAGAATTTGATTTGAATGAACTCATCAAATAAATACCAAAAAAGATCATAGGAACACATAACCACTGCCCCATTGACAAGCCTAAACCCAGGAGACCAAGGAAGGCATCTGGTTCACGCGCATATTCAGCCAAGAATCGGCAGACGCCATAACCCAATAAGAACAATCCTGAGACCTGGCCTATATGGCGTTGCTTGCTGGAGTAAATCCACAAGACCACTCCAAGCAAAACGCCCTCGCCTAACAATTGGTAGATTTGCGATGGGTGACGGGGAATGCTATCAACCATTGGAAAGACCATAGCCCAAGGCAAATCAGTGGGTCGACCCCACAACTCACCATTAATAAAGTTACCTAGTCGCCCAAAGGCTAAGCCAAATGGCACTAGGGGTGCCACCAAATCACTCACAACAAAAAAAGTGGTCTTGCGCTTTTTGGCAAACCAGTACAAGGCAGTGAGCACACCCAATAAGCCACCATGAAAGGACATGCCACCTTCCCAAATCTTCAAAATGTCTAAGGGGTGCATAAGATAATGCCCAGGCATATAAAACAATACATAGCCTAGGCGACCACCAAGAACAACACCTAAGACGCCTGCAAATAGAAGATCCTCAAGATCTTTATAGCTCCAACCAAGTGCCTGATAACGTGGCGCACGAATGCGTAAGCGGCCCAACAATAAGAACTGTGCAAAGGCCATGAGATACATCAACCCATACCAATGAATTGCAAATGATCCGATGCGAATTGCGGCAGGATCAAACTGTGGATGAATCAACATGAATAATTAACTCTTGGATTGGTCAAAGTTGTGTAAGTCATGACCGAGATCTCGATAAGCTTTGTAACGCTCGCGCCCAGCCAAACGCTCAACCTCATCAACTGCAACAACTTCAACTACTCTAGGAAAGCGCGCGACTAAGGCGGCTACATCTTGTGGCATCCGCATTCCCAAGTGAATCATGACATCTGCATGTGGCACGCTCGATAAGGCCGGGGAAGAAAAATCATCGGTTAAAACAATGGGAGTTTCAGCTGCAGCTTCATCATCAAGAAAACAATGAGGCAAAAAATCACTGCTACTGAAAGTCCAAAGTAACTCGTCTAGTTTTTGCAGATCGGCCATCTCACCAACCATCACAATATTGCGAACCGCCTGGCCTGCGGGGGTGGCACTCCAAATTTTACGCGTCAGACGGCAGGCGTATTCCAACTTGTCCGCCACATTGCTATGAAAGTCGATCCGTGCCATAGAGCGATGAACGCTTACTTCTGCTCAAGCAAGAAGTTCACAAGCAAAGGCACCGGACGACCGGTAGAGCCTTTTGCAGCCCCACTCTTCCATGCAGTACCAGCAATATCTAAATGGGCCCACTTATATTTCTCGGTAAAGCGCGATAAGAAGCATGCTGCTGTAACGCTACCTGCAGGACGACCCCCAATATTGGCGACATCAGCAAAGTTTGACTTGAGTTGCTCATGGTAAGCAGCATCCAAAGGTAAGCGCCAAACAGTATCCAATGAAGCCTTGCCTGCCTTGGTCAAGGCCCTAACGAGATCTTCATCCTCTGAAAATAATCCACTGTGCACATGACCCAAAGCAATCACGCATGCTCCCGTTAAGGTAGCGATATCAATTACTGCTTTAGGCTTAAAGCGTTCAACATAGGTTAGCGCGTCACACAGAATTAAACGGCCTTCAGCGTCAGTGTTCAAAACCTCAATCGTTTGACCCGACATACTCTTCACAATATCGCCTGGGCGAGTTGCTTTTCCTGAAGGCATGTTCTCGCATGTTGGGATCACACCAATCACATTCTGATTGAGCTTCATTAAACCAGCTGCATACAAAGTGCCAATGACCGAAGCAGCGCCACACATGTCGTATTTCATCTCATCCATGGCTTCACCAGGTTTTAATGAAATACCTCCCGTATCAAATGTAATGCCTTTACCCACTAAGACGATCGGTGCATCCCCAGCTTTGCCGCCTTGATGACGGATCACAATAAATTGAGGCGGGGTTTCAGAACCCTGCGCTACTGATAAGAAAGAACCCATACCTAAAGCCTCTATTTGCTTGCGACCAAGGACCTCTACCTTTAAGCCGACTTTCTTACTAAGGCCTTGAGCTGTCTTTGCTAAGTAAGTTGGCGTACAAATATTCGGAGGCAGGTTACCCAAATCCTTTGCAAGATGCATGCCTTCCGCCATGGCAACACCTTGCTCTACGGCAGCTTTCAGTTCTTTAGCGCAAGTATTGTTACCAGCAAAAACTAAATGCTTGAAAGTATCAGCCTTATCTTTGGCTTTGAATTTCATGGTGGGCTGGCGCACACCAAAACGATAGGCTTGATCGCCAGCATACTGAATTGTTAAGCGCACTTCCTCGGCAATCAATTCCGTTTTTTGTGCAAAGCTTGGTACAAACCAAAGTGCGTTTTCAATAGGGCCGCCGCTCAGCGCTTTCAATCCCGCACGCACCACTTTAGAAAAGCTTGTCAAATTATGCTCACTCGCATCACCCAAACCCAGCAATAGAACACGTTTCGCCTTGACACCACTGGCAGCCCAAGATTTATCAGCGCGCAAAATACACACAGATGATTGTTTATCGTCAAGATCACCCAGTAAATTGGCATGGCTGACTGAACCGCCGAGCAATTGGTCAAGCTCAGCCAAAAATCCAGCTTTACGCTTTACTGCTTTGGGGCCGCCAAAACTGTCAATGTCAGCTTTAGAATAGGCCAAAACTAAACAGTCAGAACCATGAGCCAGCAGGCTTTTTAGACTGGAAGTCAGAGCTTTTACGCTGTTGAGGTCAGCTTGAGGGAAAATCTTGGTGCTAAATTGAATGGTCATAATCTATTGCGGTATGTTTAAGTCGATTCAAGTGGTTAGGAAATTACTAAAAGGAGTCTTTTATCCATTATCCTCCGACATGCTATGAACTTCTTTTATCTGCACCAATATAAGCCATTTAAACCCTAACAATAAGCCCAGAATCCAGATAAACCACTTCACATGATTTTTAACCAAGCCCTCCGCCGCGAACTCAGTTTTACAACTGGTGGCGTCTTTTTGGTCTTGGTCACCATCATGGTAACCACCTTGGTGATCCGAATTTTGGGTTATGCCGCAAATGGTGCCGTTAACCCCGAGGATGCCCTGGTTTTAATTGCATTAGCCACTCTCGGCTACCTAGCAGTCTTACTAACAGTTTCTTTGTTTGTAGCAACCCTCATTGTCCTGGTTCGCTGGTACAAAGACTCAGAAATGATTGTGTGGTTCACGAGCGGCCTAAGTGTCACGAATTTAATTCGCCCCATACTGCAATTTGCCACACCACTCATTATTGTTATTGCATTACTCGCACTTTTTGTATGGCCCTGGGCCAATCGCGAATCCACCCTAATTAGTCAACGCTTTCAACAACGTGATGACGTTTCCATGGTGAGTGCCGGACAATTTAAAGAATCAGCAAAAGCAGAGCGTGTGTTTTTTATTGAAGAGCTCGATATTGATAAAAGCGAAGTAAAGAATATTTTCGTGGCTGACTCCAAGAATGGCAGGCTCAGTGTTGCCGTCTCCTCAACAGGGTTTATACAAAACTCCGCAGGTGGAGAAAAATCGATCATCCTTCATCATGGGCGGCGCTACGAAGGTCAACCAACTCACCCGGACTTTAGGATTTTAGAGTTCGATGAATACACAACCAAAGTCCACAGCAAAGATACTCTAGCGCCACCCCCGCGAGATCGGGAAAAAACAATCTCTGAATTGCTAAATGAATCCACCCCAGACACTATCAACCCCAATCGAGCCGAATTGCTTTGGCGCATTGGCCTGCCACTCATGGCCCTTGGATTAGTGCTCATTGCCATTCCCCTGGCTTACGTAAACCCACGACTCGGTAACTACACCGCCATGTTTTATGCGGTATTGATTTATTTGATTTATAGCAACTTACTAAACCTCACACAAAACTTTGTCGCAAAAGGAAAAGTAAGCATGCTAGTTGGCATATGGCCAATTCACTTACTAGCACTTCTCATTGCCATTTTTCTGATACGCAATCGAATTAATCCATCTCTAAAATGGTGGCGTCGTCAATTACCTGCCAGACTGGCAAGCAAATGAAGATGCTCTTTCCTTTTATTTATGAGCGTTATTTAGCCAAGCAAATTTATGCAGCATTTGGTTTTATTTTGTTTGCGCTTGTAGCCTTATTTTTATTCTTCGACATATTGAGCGAGCTGGGCTCTGTCCAGGGCGGCTATACGCTGCCCCTTGCACTACTCCATGTACTGCTGAAGGCGCCTAATCGCATCTCAGAAATTATTCCGATCGCCGGACTGATCGGCAGTATTTATGTTTTTGCGATGCTCGCCAGTCAATCCGAATTTACAATCTTGCGCATTGCTGGTTTGGACGTAAAACGTGGGCTCATTACCCTCACTAAAATCTCCCTGCCATTGGTAGCGCTCACACTGATCATGAGTGAATGGGTTGGCCCTTATACAGAAGCCAAATCAGATCAAATTCGCATGAAGGCGCTAGGTTCTGCCTACTCATCACAATTTAGAACGGGCGTTTGGGTTAAAGATCGCCTGCGTGATGAAGATGGTAGCGGGCCAGTTCGGCCTGGTGTGCGTTACGTGAACGTAGGCAAAGTTGATAAAGACAATGAGATCACCAATATTCGGATGTATGAATTTAATGATTCATACCATCTGCTGTCGATTAGAAGTGCCGCCTCAGGTCAGTTCGATGAAACTGGCATCTGGGTACTCAATGATGTTATAGAAACTCGCTTCAAGGAAACTAAGCAAAGTGATCCGTTGAACCCAGTCTTTTCATCACGCACCTTTACGCACCCGATCCTCACTTTAGAGTCTGAGGTCACGCCCCAAATTCTGAATGTACTACTGATTAGCCCCGAAAAAATGTCTATCGTTAGCTTGGGTCGCTTTATCTCCCATCTTCGCGATAACAAACAAGATACGCAACGTCACTCTATCGCCTTCTGGAAAAAAGTAATTTATCCCTTTACGATTTTTGTGATGCTGGCTTTAGCGCTGCCTTTTGCTTATCTAAAAGTGCGTGCTGGAAGCGTAGGTATTAAAGTTTTTGGTGGAATCATGCTTGGCATGAGTTTTCAACTTTTCAACTCGCTATTTTCAAATGTTGGGCTATTGGGATCCTGGCCTGCTTTTATGACTGCCTTGACGCCACCCCTCCTGTATTTCCTCTTGGCCCTTATTGGATTACGCTGGGTTTCTAAAGCTTAATACCCAAAATTCATTTAGAATTTAATTCCTATATCTCTGTTGATATATAGCTAGGAATCCATATGAATCTTCATCAATTCCGCTTTGTGCGCGAAGCAGTTAGACAAAACTTCAATCTGACAACCGCCGCTAAGGCGCTCTTCACCTCGCAGCCCGGAGTATCCAAAGCCATTATTGAGCTGGAAGATGAATTGGGTGTAGAGATCTTTCGTCGCCACGGCAAACGAATTCGCTCACTTACCGAACCAGGAAAAAGAATTCTGAGCTCTATTGAGCGCATTTTGGATGAAGTAGAAACCTTAAGGCGTGTTGGCAAGGATTTTGCGAGTCAAGACCAAGGTAACTTTGTGATTGCTACAACGCATACACAAGCTCGCTACGCACTCCCTAAAGTGCTTACTGAGTTCACTAAGCGCTTTCCAAAAGTACGCGTCAGCATTCAGCAAGGTAGCCCTGGACAAATTGCTGAGCTACTCATTCATGATCGCGCCGATATCGCCATCGCCACCGAAGGTATTGCGAATACACCAGGGGTCCTTGCGCTTCCGGGATATCAATGGCAACACGTTGTCATGGTGCCCTTAAGCCACCCTCTACTAAACCAAGCTACGGCGACTCTAGAAGAAATTGCTAAATATCCAATCATCACTTATGACAAAGCATTTGCCGGTCGCAGCAAAATTGACGCTGCCTTTTCCCAGCGCAACTTAAGTCCCGATATTATTTTGGAAGCAATTGATGCGGACGTCATTAAAACCTATGTTGAAACTGGCATGGGCATCGGTATCGTCGCAGGTCACGCCTATGATCCTGAGAGGGATCGCAATCTGAAAGTCATTCCGGCAGGCCATTTATTTGGTAACAACGTGACGCATCTTGGCGTCAAGCAAGGCGCTTATCTGCGCTCTTTTGTTTACACCTTCATTGAACTCTTCTCCCCAACCTTGACAAAGAAAATCGTCGAGCAAGCGATGAACAATGAATCAGATTCGTACGAAATTTAAGAATTTGGGGCTCAAAGGCTAAATCGTCATTTGAGTGGTGCCTCGGGGCGGACTCGAACCGCCACGCCTTGCGGCACCGGATTTTGAGTCCGGCACGTCTACCAATTCCATCACCGAGGCAGGTGTTTGCAGTGGAAATTCTGCTTAACTTTGACACTTTGTTACTGCTAAGACATGAGAGTGTAACAAAAAATGGCTAGTAAGCCTCTACCTTTGGTCTAGAAGACCTTAAAATGAAGACTTCTAGCCAAATTAATAAAAGGAATTACCTGTATGGCCGGCCACTCGAAATGGGCCAATATTCAGCACCGCAAGGGTCGTCAAGACGAAAAACGCGGCAAGATTTGGACCAAACTCATTAAAGAAATTACTGTTGCTGCCAAATTGGGTGGCGGCGATGTTGCAACCAATCCGCGTTTGCGCTTGGCTATCGATAAGGCTAAAGACTCCAATATGCCTAACGATAATGTGCAAAGGGCAATTCAAAGGGGCACAGGCTCACTCGAAGGCGTGAACTACGAAGAGATTCGTTATGAAGGTTACGGCATCAATGGCGCTGCCATTATTGTTGACTGCCTTACCGATAACCGCACGCGCACCGTTGCAGAAGTTCGCCATGCCTTTAATAAAAATGGGGGCAATATGGGTACCGAGGGATCAGTTGCTTTCCTGTTTAAGCATTGTGGCCAAATGCTATTTGCACCAGGCACCAGCGAAGATCAACTCATGGAAGTTGCACTAGATGCTGGCGCTGAAGATGTCATTACCCATGAAGATGGCTCTTTTGAGGTGCTTACACCAGTGCCAGATTTCACCAAGGTACAAGATGCTATTCATCAAGCAGGTCTCAAGCCCGAATTGGCTACTGTTGCGATGCGCCCTGAAACTGAGATTGCCTTAGAAGGTGATCAAGCAGAAGGTATGCAAAAACTACTAGATGCTCTTGAAAATTTAGACGACGTTCAAGATGTCTTTACGAACGCCGCCCTGTAACCCTCTTACTTACTTGAGTCACAACTCGCTATGAAAATTCTTCTCATTGGATCCGGTGGACGCGAACATGCATTAGCATGGAAACTTGCGCAATCACCTCAAGTACAAACTGTTTATGTGGCACCAGGCAATGGCGGGACTGCCACCGCTAAAAAAACTGCTGTTGGTATCGAGAATCTACCCATCACCGATCTGCAAGAGCTGGCTGATTTTGCCAAACGCGAAAAAATACATCTCACTGTAGTTGGGCCGGAGGCTCCATTGGCTGCTGGCATTGTGGATGTCTTCCGTAATAATGGTTTGCGTATTTTTGGTCCAACACAACTAGCAGCGCAATTGGAATCATCTAAAGATTTTTCCAAGGCATTTATGAAGCGTCATGGTATTCCGACTGCGGATTACCAAACCTTTTCTAGCGCTCTTGAAGCTCATGCATACATTGATGCTAAAGGTGCACCAATCGTGATCAAAGCGGATGGTCTTGCTGCAGGCAAAGGCGTTGTAGTGGCGATGAACTTAGATGAAGCGCACACCGCCGTAGACATGATGCTGGCTGATAACAAACTGGGTAATGCTGGTGCACGTGTTGTCATTGAGGAGTTTCTGACTGGTGAGGAAGCCAGTTTTATTGTGCTCGTTGACGGCAAGAACGTTCTTGCTTTAGCAACAAGTCAAGATCACAAGCGTTTACTCGATGCCGATCAAGGTCCCAATACTGGCGGCATGGGTGCTTACTCCCCCGCCCCGGTTGTTACACCAGAAATCCATGCTCGCGCCATGCGTGAAGTGATCATGCCAACGGTCAAAGGTATGGAATCTGATGGCATTCCGTACACAGGCTTTTTATATGCCGGCTTAATGATTGCGCCAGACGGCAAGATCAAAACTTTAGAATTTAATTGCCGTATGGGTGACCCAGAAACACAACCCATTATGGCTCGCTTGCGTAGCAACCTGGTGAATGTCTTGGATCACGCCATAGATGGCAAGCTCAATGAAGTCGATTTAGAATGGGATCGTCGCACGGCCTTAGGCGTGGTTCTTGCAGCCCATCGCTATCCAGATACTCCTCGTCACGGTGATGTCATTACCGGCATTCCTATCGATACCGAAGATCAAATCACTTTTCACGCTGGCACTAAATTGCAAGATGGCAAAGTAGTTACCTCTGGTGGTCGTGTGTTGTGTGTCGTAGGTCTTGCAGATACTGTTCGTGGCGCTCAGCAAAAAGCTTATGAAGTCATTAAGCAAATTCAGTTTGACGGCATGCAATATCGTAAAGATATTGGCTACCGCGCCATTAAATAAGTCCATCCAAAGCCACTCCCTTGTCAACACAGCACACTCAAATTGATATCACAGCCTTAAAGGATTATTTTTTAGGCCTACAAGATCGCATCACAGCTGCGATGAGTGCACTCGATGGCAAAGCTTTTATGGCCGATGAATGGCATAAACCCGAAGACAGCAAACTTAAGGGTTATGGCCGCACCTGCATTTTGGATGGTGGCAATATTTTAGAAAAAGGTGGGGTTGGCTTTTCACACGTCCGCGGCGATCAAATGCCCCCCTCTGCTTCACATCACCGCCCTGAACTGGCTGGTCGCAGCTTTGAGGCAATGGGAGTATCGCTTGTCTTTCATCCAAATAATCCTAAAGTGCCCACCACCCATATGAATGTGCGCTGCTTTATTGCGCAAGCTCCAGATAAAGAGCCGGTATGGTGGTTTGGTGGGGGCTTTGACCTCACTCCTTATTACGGCATTGATGAAGACTGTAAACACTTTCATCAGTCCGCCAAAGATGCATTGGATCCATTTGGTGAGGCGCTTTATCCACGCTTTAAAAAATGGTGCGATGAGTATTTCTACCTCAAGCATCGTGAAGAACCGCGCGGTATTGGGGGAGTATTCTTTGATGACTTTCATGAGCTGGGTTTTGAGCAAAGCTTTGCAATGACTCGCGCCGTAGGTGATGCATTCATTAGCGCCTATCTACCAATCGTGCAGCGCCGCTATCAAGATGCATTCACCTCCGAAGAAAAATCATTTCAAGAATACCGTCGAGGTCGCTATGTTGAATACAATCTTATCTTTGACCGTGGCACTATCTTCGGACTTCATTCTGGTGGCCGAACAGAATCGATCTTGATGTCGATGCCGCCAGTGGTCCAGTGGTGGTACAACTGGCAACCCAAGCCCGGCACACCTGAGGCCAAGCTATATGATTACTATCTCAAACCGCGCGATTGGTTAGCTTGAGTACCATTCAGAAAATTGGCATCCTAGGGGGAACTTTTGACCCACCCCACGTAGGCCACTTAAAACTAGCAAGCCATTTCGCAGAAATGCTGCAATTAGATGAATTACTGCTAATACCCAGTGGTGAACCATGGCAAAAAGGCTCAGACATTACGCCGGCAGAAATTCGCTTTCAACTGACAGAAGCTGCCGCTATAGATCTAGCCAGAGCATTCTTATATTTAAAAATTCCAACCCGCATTGGGGTTGACCGAATTGAGATAGAACGCGCAGGCCCAAGCTACAGCATTGACACTGCTAAATCGCTACGTGAGCGCTTTGGCCCTGAAGCAAGCCTCATTTGGCTGACGGGTGTAGATTCACTCATTCATCTTCCAAGCTGGAACTCTTGGCGTGATTTGTTTAAATTTATGCACTTTGCAGTGACGAGTCGGCCGCATTACGATCTGGATGCTGAGATGAGCCCTGAGATTAAAGAATTACTAAAAGTCCATCAAATATTAGACCCAGCAGCCCTTGAAAATCAGCCGGCAGGCCTCATCTATATTGATGAAAGCCTATCAGTCGACCTCTCCTCTACCGATCTGCGCAATCGCCTTAAAACTCCTGCCCGAGGGCAGATTGAGTCAGAGCAAATTTCATCTCACACCCTGCAAATCATTACAAATCTGGGCCTGTACCAGTAATCAAGCTAAGATCACCTTAAATACTAAAGAAATATCACTGAAAGACTATGGAATTACGTAAATTACAACGCGTCATTATTGATGCACTCGAAGATGTTAAAGCGCAGGATATTCGCGTTTATGACACCACAAAACTAAGCGAGCTATTTGATCGCGTGATCATTGCCACCGGTTCAAGCAACCGCCAAACACGATCACTGGCAATGTCTGTCAAAGAGGATGTCAATGCCAAAGGTGGTGAGGTCATCTCCATTGAAGGATTGGAAACTGGTGAATGGGTCTTGGTTGATTGCGGTGATATCGTTGTCCATATCTTGCAGCCGATGCTGCGCTCCTACTATCAGTTAGAGGGTATGTGGGGTGCAAAGCCGGTGCGCGTCAAGTTGGCTGGTAGCAAAGGGCTAATAAAAGCCAGCGAACTTGAAGACGACGAATAAATAACTTCCCCATAATTGATTTACTAGTCAATGCGCCTAACCATTGTTTCTGTTGGTCACAAAATGCCCGATTGGGTTACCTCAGCAACGCATGACTATGTCAAACGGATGCCGGTAGATTGCAGTATTGAAATTAAGGAGATCAAACCCGATCTCACCCCAGCCAAAGAAGCCATCAAGATAGTTGCTGCTATTCCAAAAGGCTCAAGAGTCATTGCTCTTGATGAGCGCGGCAAAGATCAAACAACGCAAGACCTAGCTAACCAGTTGGCTTCATGGCGCCAAGAGGGTTTTGATATGACCTTCTTGATTGGTGGCGCTGATGGTCTTGATGCCAGCCTTAAGACCAATACACAATCTATATGGCGACTTTCTAGCCTTACCTTGCCGCATGCAATGGCAAGAGTGCTGCTGGTTGAACAGCTCTATCGTGCTTGGACTATTTTGCAGGGACACCCCTACCATCGTGAGTAATTCTTTGCATTCTTTTATCTACCTTGCCTCACAAAGTCCACGCCGCCAAGAACTATTAAAACAAATGGGAGTGTGCTTTGAGATGTTGGCGCCCACTCCGGACGAAGATAGTGAGCGCATTGAAACCCCCCTTCTCCATGAAAAAGCGCGGACTTATGTTGAGCGCGTTACCCTAGCGAAGAGTGCTGCTGCTTTAACACGTTGGCAAAAGACCGATCTTGCATGGGCACCGATCTTATGTGCAGACACCGCTGTGAGTCTACCCAATAGTCTTGAAGGTGAGATTTTAGGAAAACCTGTAGATGCAATTGATGCGGCGCGCATCTTAAATCTGTTGAGCGGCAAAACCCATGAAGTTCTCACTGCTGTTGCCATCACTGTCAACCCCAGCGAAAAGCCACTTTGCTTAGTGCAAGTATCCAAAGTTCAATTCGCCCATCTATCGCAAGAGCAGATCGATGCTTATATTGCTAGTGCTGAACCCTTTGGGAAGGCGGGTGCCTATGGCATTCAGGGACTTGGGGGTGCATTCATTCCCTCAATTGAGGGGAGCTATAGCGGTATCATGGGGCTACCTATATTTGAAACTGCACAACTTCTAAAGCGCGCTCAAGTGTCATGCATATGAATGAAGAAATCCTCATCAATATCACCCCACAAGAGACGCGAGTAGCCTTAATTCAACAAGGCGCCGTTCAAGAATTACAAATCGAGCGCACTCGCCAACGTGGCATTGTCGGCAACATCTATCTTGCTAAAGTTGTGCGTGTGCTTCCCGGCATGCAGTCTGCATTTGTTGAAATTGGTCTTGAGCGCACCGCTTTTATGCACGTTGCCGACATCATCCAAAACAATCCACAAGCACAAATAGAAAAGCTGTTGTTTGAGGGGCAAACACTCTTAGTACAAGTCTTGAAAGATCCGCTGGGCACTAAGGGTGCTCGACTAACAACCCAACTCAGCATCGCTGGCCGCAATTTAGTCTACCTTCCACCAGCAGGGAGCGACCCTGTCGTCGAAAAATATATTGGCGTATCTCAACGCATCGACCAACCCGAGGAGCGCGAAGCCATTAAAACTCGACTTGCCGGTCTGATGGCAGCAGATGAAAAAGGCGGCATTATTGTGCGAACCAGCGCTCAAGATGCCTCTGATTACGAACTTCAGCATGACATGCATTACTTACGCACTACCTGGGAAAATATTCGGGAAGCCATGAAGCACAACGCTGCCCCCAGCCTACTTTATCAAGACCTAAGCCTTGCTGAACGAGTCTTGCGCGATGTAGCTGGCGAAGAAACGACCCAAATTCGGGTGGATTCTGCAGAGAACTTTGAAAAGCTCAAAGCATTTACCAATTTGTATATGCCCAACCTTTTGGGCAAACTCACCTTACATCGGGGTGAACGCGCCCTTTTCGACTTATTTGATGTCGATGCCGAGATTAATAAAGCTTTGGGTCGCAGAGTGGACCTCAAGTCTGGCGGCTATCTCATGATTGACCAGACAGAGTCCATGACAACGATTGATGTGAACACGGGCAGCTATGTTGGCGCACGCAATTTAGATGACACCGTTTTTAAAACCAATTTAGAAGCGGCCCAAGCAATTGCCCGTCAACTGCGTTTACGCAATTTAGGCGGCATCATCATCATTGACTTTATTGACATGCTGGGCAAAGACCATCAGGAATCCGTTCTGCATGAGCTCAAACGTAATCTAGATCGTGACCATGCACGCACCTCAGTCAGCGAGTTTTCTGCTCTAGGTCTGGTGGAGATGACCCGCAAACGTACGCGCGAATCCCTAGCCCATATCACCTGTGAGCCATGCGCTACTTGTATGGGTAAGGGTGAGATCAAAACTGCTCAAACCATCTGCTATGAAATCTTGCGAGAAATTGTGCGCGAGCATCGTCAATTCAATCCTCGCGAATTTAGAATCGTTGCCGCCCCCGATGTGATTGATTTATTCCTGGAAGAAGAAAACCAATTCTTGGCTCAACTAGGTGACTTCATTGGTAAACCTATCACTTTGCAAGCTGAGGGTAGCTTTCGCCAAGAGCAGTACGACATCGTTCTGAGTTAATTACCCTTTAAGCGTTTGAGAACTGAATGCGGTGCAAGTTTGCATACAGACCATCTTTTTTGATTAAATCTTCATGTGAGCCATTCTCGACGATTTGACCATGCTCAAGCACCACAATCCGATCAGCGTGTTCGATCGTCGATAGGCGATGAGCAATGACCAAAGTAGTTCTACCGGCCATCAGTCGATCTAGGGCATCTTGCACTTGACGCTCTGACTCTGAATCTAAGGCAGAGGTGGCCTCATCCAAGATCAAAATTGGGGCATTCTTATAAATAGCTCGAGCAATTGCCAGACGTTGACGCTGTCCGCCAGATAGGCGATTACCGTTATCGCCAATCATTGAATCAATGCCTTCTGGCAACTCTTTCATAAGGGCACCCAGGTTGGCCGCCTCCAAAGCTTCAATCGCACGTCCGCGATCAATGCCCTCTTGAGCTGGAGCGCCATAGGCGACGTTTGCAGCAATCGTATCGTTAAACAAAATCACATCCTGACTAACAAAGGCGATTTGTTTTCTGACATCGGCTAAGACAATATCTTCCAAAGGAATATCGTCCAAGAAAATATGGCCGCTAGTTGGCTTAAAGAAGCGAGGCAGTAAATTGACTAAGGTAGATTTACCGCCGCCAGAGGGCCCAACAAAAGCCACCACTTCACCTGGCTTGATAGCGAGATTAATTCCGCGCAAGGCGTCTTGACGACCAATCTCTTGTTGATAAGAGAACCCAACATCCTCAAAACGAATACCGCCTTTTGCTTTATCTAAGGACTTCATATTGACCCTACGATCTTCGGCCTCTTCTAAGGGTTGATCCATGAGCCCGAAAATCATCTCGGCCGCAGTGAGGCCTCGTTGTAAAGGTTGATTAATATCGGCCAAGTGTTTCAAGGGGGAAATCACCAGCATCATTGCAGTGATGAAAGCTGCAAAGCCTCCAACCGTTGTTCCTTCCGTGGCTGACTGCATCAAAGCAATCACCAGCACCACGGACAAGGCCATCGATGCGATCAGTTGAGTGATTGGTTGATTTAAGCCGCCTGCTACTGCAGACTTCAAGGCAAATTGGCGCAAACGCTCCGCCTTTTCCAGAAAGCGATTCATCTCATATTGCTCGGCACTATGAACCTTCACTATCTTATAGCCAGCAGCTGCCTCCTCAACAATGTATGCCAAATCACTTGTGAGTGTTTGCTGTTCACGATTTAAGGATCTGAGGCGCCGATTAACCTTACTCATGATGTAGGCGATGACTGGGAAAATTACCAGCACAACGAGTGTTAACTGCCAATTTAAATAAATTAGGTAAGCCATTAAACCCACTACCGTGAGAGAATCTCGGACTAAGCTGATCAACATTCCACCCATGACGGTCAGAACATTATTTACCTCAAAGACTACTGCGTTAATTAAATTGGATGCAGAGTTCTTTTGGAAAAAGGTGGTACTCGCATGCAGCAATGTTTCAAACATTTGCTCGCGCAGTTTGAGAAGAACAGAATTAATAACTTTTGACAATAAATAGTTAGAAAAGAACTGGGCTAAGCTGCGGATCATTGCCAAGCCGACTAAGAAAACGGGGACTTGCCAAAGTTTGCTATTAAGTTGACCGGTGAAACCACGATCAAGCAAAGGCTTCATTAGCGCCGGAATTGAGGTCTCAGCAGCAGCCACAAAGGCCATGGCCACTAAAGAGCCAAGAATCAGCCGAATATGGGGCTTGAGATAGGTAATTAAGCGATTTAGGGCAGTACGGTCTTGAGCATTCATATAATGAATTATGCCCACCTTATCAGTCATACTCATCACCCGCAATGAAGAGGCCAATTTGGACGCTTGTCTAGCCTCCCTGGAGGGTATTGCCCAACAGATCGTAGTGGTCGATACGGCCAGCAATGACCGTACCCTAGAGATAGCTAAAAACTATAGAGCTATTATTGCCAGCCCGCCTGATTGGCCTGGTTTTGGCCCCCAAAAGAACCGTTCTTTAGATCTGGCAACTGGTGAGTGGGTGCTATCTTTAGATGCTGACGAGAGGCTAACCCCTGCCCTTCGGACTGAAATTCTGACAACCATAAACCACAACGCCCATGTGGACTGCTTTGCCATTCCGCGGCTATCTTGGTATTGCGGGCGCTTTATCCGCCATTCTGGCTGGAGCCCAGATTATGTAGATCGTCTTTTTAAGCGTGGCACCGCTCGCTTCTCAGATGACCTAGTACATGAGAGGTTAATTCCGCAGGGGCAAGTGACCAAACTAAAAAATCCGATGCTGCACTATAGCTTCATGAACTACTCCCAAGTTCTACAAAAGTTAGATCGTTATTCCACTGCCTCTGCAGAGCAGGCTTTTGCTAAAGGCAAAACGAGTAGCCCTGTAAAAGCAGTGCTCCATGGTTGCTGGGCATTCTTGCGCACTTATGTGATTCGTGCTGGATTCTTAGATGGTGCCCAAGGATTTGCCTTGGCCATCTCTAATGGCCAAGGCACCTACTATCGTTACATCAAGCTGTGGCATCTGAATCAGGGCGCCAGTAAATGATTTCGATTTTGTTGGCCACCTATAACTGGCCGCAAGCACTTAAGCTCTGCCTAGAGTCCCTGGCTACACAAGCCGATCGCAATTTTGAGATCATCATTGCTGATGATGGCTCGACCGATAGTACCAAGCAAGTCATTGAGCAGTTCAAAAAATCTTGCCTAATTCCAACGGAACATTTGTGGCAAGAGGATCAAGGCTTTCGGAAAACCCTCATTCTGAATCGAGCAATTGCTGCTGCACATGGTGACTACCTTATTTTTCTAGATGGGGATTGTATTGTGCAACCCGATTTTGTTGCGCGTCATCGCGACTTAGCGCAAGAGGGATATCTAGTAACCGGCAGTCGAGTGCTGCTTAATGAAAAACTCACTCAAGAGCTCATCACTTGGCCGCATTGGGACTTTCAACGCTTTAGCACTGGCCTTTTAGCTGAGCGCCTGAGTGGTGGCATCAATAAATACTGGCCACTCAAGATGAAACTTGGAAATGGCTCATGGCGAGATTACAAAAAATTTGTTTGGCGTCGTATTAAAGGTTGCAATATGGCCTGCTGGAAAGCAGATGCCGAGGCAATCAATGGTTTTGATGAGGCTATGACGGGCTGGGGTCATGAAGATGCTGATTTCATCTTCCGCCTGCAACGCCATCACATTATTCGTAAATCAGGCTCATGGGCAACGGAAGTATTACATCTCTTTCATAAAATCAATGATCAAAGTAATGCTGCTGAGAATGCTGGTCGTGTTCGTGAAAAAATTTTAGCGAAGGCAATGTAATGGCCTGCTCGAAAATGAATGCTTATTCAGACTTGAAACCTAAAAAGCTGCTCTTTATTGCCACTCGGCAAATTGGGGATGTGCTGGTCACGACTCCACTGATTAGCAAAGCTAGAGAATTGTGGCCTGATGCAGAGTTTCATTTTTTGGGCTATCGCGGTAAGCTCGATATGCTGTATGGCAATCCTGACATTAGCGAGATTATCGAAACTTCAGACCGACCAGGTTTTGGCGAATACCTTTCCCTTTTCAATAGATTATTTCAGCGCTACGACTTAGCTATCGTGACTCAGCCTAGCGATCGTGCATATGTGTACGGCTTAGTTGCCGCCCTCAGAAGAGTCGGTGTTTTGGGTGGCCACCCCCAAGGCAAAGACGCAAAAGATCAATCCAAGAGAAGTAAAAGTGAGAAGCAGAATGCTTGGAAGAAACTCATCTGTATGCATACCGTAGATGTGGATTACTTCAATCAACACGTCATCGCTGAGAAGCTGCGCTTACTCGAAATCTTCTTCAGAAACCCATCTGAGTTATTTAGCAAACCCACTTCTGTAACACCTCCTGAGGGTGAGGCGCTGACTCCAGGAATTATTAATGCGCTGGTGCAACCCTATGTAGTGGTTCATCCGGGGCCGCTCACTGCATACAAACGCTGGCCGCTGGCATATTGGCAACATCTCATCGCTTGGCTGGTCAGCAAGGGGTTCCAGGTGGTATTAAGTGCCTCACCTGCCAAGCAAGATATGCAACTCAATCACGACATCCTATCCCTATTGACAGATGAGACTGCTGCAAAAGTCATTAATACTGCAGGCAAGCTGTCAATACCGCAAGCAGGCACCTTATTACGGGGTGCCGCCTTATACATTGGCGTGGATACCTCTATCACCCATTTGGCAGCGGCTTGCAACACACCTACGATTACTTTATTTGGCGCCACTCCACCAACGAACTTTGGCCCATGGCCTAATGGATTTATTGGCGAGCAACCCTATCAATTGCATGCCCGTACCCAAACTGTTGGTAATGTCACGATCTTGCAAGGTCCTGGTGAATGCGTTCCTTGCCGAAAGGCAGGCTGTCTTGATCACGCCGACAGTTATAGTGAATGCTTGGATTTATTAAAGCCGGCTCAAGTGATTGCAGCAATTGAGCAAACGATAAAAATGACTTAGTGGTATTGAACCTGAACGGGGTCTTTTTGTTTAGAGGACAGCAATTGATTTAGGCTGTGTAAACAAGCGTCATCAGGATAGATCCGCAATTCTTCTGGGAACTGCATTAAGCAGGCCCCGCCATTGGTAGTTACAGCGGCAGTCAACATCAAACCTTTTACGCCGTCATTAGATCCTGGCATTGCTGGTGGGGTAGGGCCCAACTTAGGGTCACGTACACGATTGGTCATTAAATAAGGGCCTATTTGACTACGCAGCGTCTTTAAATCAATTGCCGAATCAATGCAAACATGAACATTACGAGCAAAGCGCATACGTGCGCCCGTAATATCCATCACCGCCTCCGAAACAACTCGCATACCACCTGAGAATTTATCCGGCGTGACATTGACCTTAGCAATCAGCATCTCATCTTCTTTAAGCCAGGAGCGATTGGGTTCATACACTTCGCTATAAAGAGTTACCTCAATAGCAGCACTGCCATCATCAATCGTCGCAATCATCATGCGGCCACGCTGGCCAGTCAGCATGCGTGCTGAAGTAATAATGCCGGCAATCAATTGATCCTTACCTTCGGCCACTTTAGCTAAAGGCTGGCGTATGAAATGCGCCGTCTCATCACGGTAGGCATCAAACATATGACCCGTTAGGCAAAGTCCCAAAGAAGTCTTTTCTTCTTGCAAGCGTTTTTTCTCAGACCAAATGGGTTCACGTACCAACTCTGGGAGATGGCGATCCTCTTCGCCTGCAGATTCAAACAAGCTGACCTGATGAATCGAGGCCTCTGCTTGTTCTGCAGCTTCAATTGCTCTTGCCAAAGAAGCGAGCAAGGTGGAGCGAATGTCATACAGATTGCCGCCCACAGGAACTGAATCGCGATAGAGGCTATCAAATGCACCGGAGCGCATGAGCGCCTCAATGGCTCGCCGATTGACTTGGCGGCGATCTACTCTTGCGCAGAAATCAAATAAGTCCTTGAATGGGCCGCCAGTCTCGCGCGCTTTCACTATTGCTTCAATCGCTGCTTCACCAGTGCCCCTCACAGCGCCTAGACCATAACGAATATGACTAATCGGTGAATCAGGAGCGGCATCTGGAGCACGTAAAGGCGTGAAGTCATATACGCCCGTGTTGATATCGGGTGAGAAAACCCGAATCTGATTAGCCAAACAATCGTCATACAGAATCTTTACCTTATCGGTGTCATCCATCGCGAGCGATAAGTTGGCCGCCATAAATTCTGCTGGGTAGTAAGCTTTGAGCCAGGCAGTTTGATAAGCGAGGAGCGCATAGGCAGCAGCGTGAGATTTATTAAATCCATAGCCTGCAAAGCGCTCCATTAAGTCATAGATCTCATTCGCTTTGGCTTCGCTAATACCGCCCGCTTTTGCACCATCACTAAAGATCTTGCGATGCTGTGCCATCTCTTCAGGTTTTTTCTTGCCCATCGCCCGGCGCAACATATCAGCGCCGCCCAATGAGTAGCCCCCAATCATCTGTGCCATCTGCATCACCTGCTCTTGGTAAACCATGATGCCGTAGGTTTCACGCAGAACAGGCTCAATCCGCGGATCTGGATACTCCACTTTTTGACGACCGTGCTTACGTTCAATAAAGTCCGGAATGAGGTCCATTGGGCCTGGGCGATACAGGGCTACTAAGGCAATAATGTCTTCAAAGCGATCCGGCTTTGCATCACGAAGCATGCCCTGCATGCCGCGGCTTTCTAACTGGAATACAGCAACCGTATTAGCCCTCTTCAGTACATCAAACGCTTTTTCATCATCGAGCGCAATATCACTAATACTCCAATCCTTGCGATCATCATGAAGTGTTTTAATCCAGCGCTCCGCTGCAGCTAGGATGGTGAGCGTAGTTAAACCCAAGAAGTCGAACTTCACCAAGCCAATTGCCTCTACGTCATCTTTATCGAACTGGCTGATGACAGAACTACTGTCTTGGTCTTTACTCTCCTGCGTATAGAGTGGACAAAAATCCGTTAAGCGCCCAGGAGCAATCAACACGCCGCCAGCATGCATACCCACGTTACGGGTCATACCTTCCAATTGCTGCGCAAGGGAAAGAAGCTGGCGCACCTCATCTTCATTCTTCTCGCGCTCAGCTAATTGCTTCTCTTCTTTCTTGGCCATTTCAATCGTCATGTACTGACCTGGCTTATTTGGAACAAGCTTAGCAATGCCATCCACAAAGTTATAGCCCTGCTCAAGAACGCGCCCCACGTCCCGAATCGCAGCTCGCGCCGCCATCGTTCCAAAGGTAGCGATCTGACTCACCGCATCCTTGCCGTATTTATCTTTAACGTACTGAATTACACGGTCACGACCGTGTTGGCAAAAGTCGATATCAAAGTCAGGCATTGATACCCGCTCTGGATTTAAAAAGCGCTCAAAGAGGAGGTTGTAACGCAGTGGGTCTAGATCAGTAATGCCTAGAGAGTAAGCCACTAAGGAGCCCGCACCAGATCCACGACCTGGGCCTACGGGTACACCATTATTTTTAGCCCAGTTAATGAAGTCCGCCACGATCAAAAAGTAGCCTGGGAAGCCCATTTGAGAAATCGTCTTTACCTCAAACACTAAACGCTCGTGATAACGTGGCATTTCTTGGGCACGCTCTTCTGCGTCGGGGAAATTACGCTGCATGTGACGCTCTAACCCAACTTCGGATTGAGCCAGTAAATATTCATCCAGCGTAATACCGGGGGGCGTTGGAAAATCTGGCAGACGCGGTTGACCGAGTACGAGCGACAAATTGCAACGTTTGGCAATTTCTACAGAGTTCGCTATTGCGGCAGGTAAATCTGCAAAACGCTGTTCCATTTCTGCTTGCGTTAAGAAGTATTGCTCGTCATTAAATTTCTTAGTACGCCTTGGATTGCCCAGTAACTCACCTTCAGCAATACATACCCGCGCCTCATGGGCCGTGAAATCGCTCTTTTGCATGAACTGCACTGGGTGGGTCGCCACCACTGGCAACTGGAGTTCGCTAGCTAAATGGCAAGCTAGCTGGAGCTGCTTCTCATCCTGCTGATGGCCGCCTCGCTGCACTTCGATATAGAAAGACTTCGGGAATAGCTTTTCATAACGTCTTGCAGCAGTCTTGGCTTGATCTTCTTGGCCAGCCAATAAAGCGCCACCCACTTCACCGTGGCGCGCACCCGAAAGCGCTATTAATCCATAAGCAAGGGTTTTATTGCTAGCTTTATCTTCAGCTTTTGCAGCAGGCTCACTAAACCATCTAGAGTCAACTTCAGCACGACCACGTGATTGATTATCTAAAGAAGCTCTACTCAATAACTCGCATAGATTTAAGTAACCCGAATGGTTTTGCACCAAAAGCAATAGGCGATGCGGTTGATCTGGATCTTGGGGATTACTCACCCAAACATCAGCCCCGGCAATTGGCTTGATACCGCCAGAACGAGCAGCAGTATAAAAACGCACCAAACCAAATAAATTACTAAGATCGGTCAGGGCTAAAGCGCCCATCTCATCTTTAACAGCTGCTGCTACGGCATCGTCAATACGAACGACGCCATCCGTAATCGAAAACTCGGAATGAAGGCGAAGATGAACAAAACGGGGTGAAGCCATGAGATGATTTTAGCTGTGTCCACCTTCAAAAACCCCTCATCCCCAGCCGACGGCTACCGCGGGCGATTTGCCCCCTCGCCCACTGGTCCACTCCATGCCGGTTCACTAGTTGCTGCCCTTGGAAGCTGGTTAGATGCCCGCAAAAATGGGGGTAAGTGGCTACTCAGAATGGAGGATTTAGACACTCCCAGATGCATCCCGGGGGCAGACCAGCAAATACAGGCACAACTACTTGCCTGCGGCCTTTCTTGGGACGAAGAGTTAACCCACCAATCCAAGCGTCAAGAGCTCTACCAGAGCGCTTTAGGGCGGCTAAATCAGTTGAAATTAGTCTTTCCCTGCTGCTGCTCTAGGCAAACGATTGCCACTAGCCTGGCAAGGTTGGGTATCCAAACCCCCCGCAACCAAGAAATGGTCTACCCAGGAACTTGCAGACCAAATCTGCTGGAAAGCAATTCGCCAGAATTATTCAACACCGGAGCTGCTTGGCGACTTGCCCTCCCGCGAGATTGCCACATTGAGTTTGAGGATTTAGCACTTGGCCATCAAAGCCAAGACCTCAATAAGCAAATAGGTGATTTTGTTCTACGTAGAAACGATGGTCTATATACCTATCAGCTTGCAGTGGTCGTGGATGATGCGCAGCAGGGGATTACCCATATAGTGCGAGGCGAAGATTTACTCAGCAACACTGCAAGGCAAATTCATTTGCAAAAAGTATTGGGGTATTCAACACCGCAATACCTGCATCTTCCCTTGGTACTCGATGAACATGGCGAGAAATTAAGCAAGCAAACTTTAGCAGCGCAGATTAATACTGAAGATGGACAGCATTCTCTTGCGGAATTACGCAAAGCAGCAAAGCATTTAGGATTGAAAAATTTGCCTGATGGTAAAAATGTCAGCATTGCAGAGTGGCTCTTAGCAGCCACTCATGCTTGGAAAGCTGATTAGCCTTCCAAATACAGTTACCACTTTATTTCTTTTTGAATCCGCCCAGCAAAGCACCGACAGCTGGCTTAGCTGGAGTAATCCCCACTTTTTTCTGCTCAGGTTTTGCGCTCTCAGCGGATTGAGGGACAGCAGTTGGTTCGTAAGGTTTGTAAAAAAATGGGTCTGACATTTTTGCTGGTGTACTGCTAGATGAATGTCCACTTGAAGATGGCCTGCTTTGTGAAGGAGCCCCCTCTGGCAAAGGTTTGATATCGAGCTTACGCTTCATCAATTTTTCGATATCGTCAAGTAAGCGCTTTTCACTGGCATCCACTAAAGCAATCGCATCGCCTGTACTACCAGCGCGACCTGTACGGCCAATACGATGAATAAAGTCTTCTGCGTTATATGGTAATTCGTGATTGATTACACAAGGCATGTCCGGAATATCTAAACCACGGGCCGCAACATCGGTTGCCACTAAAGCTTCGATAGCACCAGACTTAAATGCATCTAATGTCAGAGTACGTTCACCTTGACTCTTATCACCGTGAATCGCGCCCGCTTTGATGCCATCTCGCTCAAGCGCACGGGATAGCTTGGCACAGCCCAAACGACTATTGGTGAAGATGATGCATTGACGCGATAAACCTTGGCGTGTACGGGCTTCTAAAACTTTCACAATGGCACGCTGCTTATCAGCAGAAGCCACCATATGAATCACTTGCTTGACCGTATCAGCAGCAGCATTCTGACGCGCTACCTCTACGGTGACCGGAGTTCGCAAATAGCTTTGTGCCAACTTTTTAATTTCTGGCGAAAAGGTTGCTGAGAACAACAAAGTCTGTCTTTGCGCTGGAATCAAATTAATGATGCGCTGTAGATCTGGCAAAAAACCCATATCTAGCATGCGGTCAGCCTCGTCCAGCACTAAAATTTCTACCTGAGACAAATTGGCAACTTTTGAGCCAATGTGGTCAAGCAAGCGCCCTGGTGTTGCAATCAAAATCTCAACACCATTACGCAAAATCGCAACTTGCTCTTTCATATCCACGCCACCGTAGACAACAGCGGCACGCAAATCAGTATGCTTCGAGTAATTTGCAGCATTCTCCGCCACCTGCACCGCCAATTCTCTGGTTGGGGTGAGCACCAAGGCGCGAATTGGATGACGGGCCGGTGAAGCACTACTACTAGCATGACGCAAAATCTTTTGAATGATTGGCAATACAAAGGCGGCTGTTTTACCAGTCCCCGTTTGTGCAGCACCCATCAAGTCACTTCCCGCTAAAACATGCGGAATCGATTGCGCTTGAATCGGAGTTGGGGTGGTGTATCCCTGCTCAAGTACTGCCTTTTGAATCTTTGGATCTAAACCAAAATCGGCAAAAGTAATTGTTGCTGGAGGGGCATCGAGAGTAACGTTAGGGGCGACTGTATCGTCAGCCCCTGTGGAGGAAATTATTTCAGTAGCAGTATTCGTCAAAAGAAAACTTATAAGATGGCCGCAATGCCGGCCTTAGCAGTGGCGGCATCCTCGGTCGATTTAACGCCGGAAACGCCGACTGCGCCGATGGTAAATCCATTTACATCGATATTGACCCCACCCTCTAACATGCCTGAAATATGTGGGGCAGATAAAAAAGAGGTGCGGCCATTGTTAATAATTTCTTCGTAAACACGGCTCTCGCGTTTACCCATTGCTGCAGTGCGTGCCTTTTCTTGCGCAATATAAGCAGATACAGGAGCACAACCATCACGGCGTATTAAGCCCAACATATGACCACCATCATCACAAACGGCAATCGTGACTGCCAAATTATTTTCAGCAGCATATTGGTTTGCGGCGTCCAAAATCTTTTGCGCATCAGCTTGAGTTAAGTATGGTTTGGTAGCTAACATGTTTAATCTTTCTGTCTCGAATATGTTGTGTCTAATTAATGCACTTCTATATAAGTACTTGAATTATAAGGGGTGTAGCCAGATTAACCCTGAAGAACCCAGCTCCACCCATCCTCATTTGCGCTAACTTGCCCTAAGTACTTCTTATTTAAGGAACTCTTGAGCCGCAACTACCCCGCTTGCCTTCGGTTTAAAGCCCATAGAACCTAAGCTCATCTCTACGCCACTTAAGGCAGCCATGAGATTTAGTTCATTGCAGTCACCCAAATGGCCAATGCGGAATGCCTTCCCTTTGATCTTGCCAAGACCGGTACCTAAAGAAAGATTGAACTTTTCTAAAGCATGTTTACGTAGTACATCGGCATCCATTCCGTCAGGTGTAGCGATACAAGTGAGCACAGGAGAATAGCAATCGGTGTCTTGGCACTGAACCTCTAAGCCCCATGCTTTCACAGCTTCACGGCAGGCCGCAGCCAAACGTTGGTGACGTGCAAAAATGGTATCGAGACCCTCAGCCATCATCATATCCATGGCTTCATGCAAGCCATACATCAGATTAGTACTTGGGGTGGTTGGCCAAAAACCCGTTTTATTTGATTCGAGGATTTCATCCCAAGCCCAATATGCTTTCGGCATTTTGTTGGCCTTGCTAACCTCAATTGCTCTAGGTGATAAAGCATTAAAGCCAATACCGGGCGGCAACATCAAACCTTTTTGCGAGCCAGAGATAGTCACGTCAGCGCCCCACTGATCATGCTCATAATCTGCAGAACCTAAGCCAGACACACTATCGACCAACAACAAAGCTGGGTGCTTTAAAGAATCAATTGCTTTACGAACGTTAGCAATATTTGAAGTAACGCCTGTAGAAGTTTCGTTGTGCACGACGCAAACCGCTTTAATTTCGTGCCCAGTATCTTTGCGCAAACGCTCTTCAATTACCGAAGCATCTACACCCCAACGCCAAGAGTCTTGTCCAGTCTTACCCACCACCTCAACATCAAGGCCAAGACGCTTGCCAAGTGCACGCCATAAATTCGCAAACTGGCCAGTCTCATAAAAGAGCACCTTATCACCAGGGTTCAGTACGTTTACTAAAGCACCCTCCCAAGAACCGGTTCCAGAAGCGGAATAAATAATGACCGGGTGCTCGGTCTTAAAAATCTTTTTAATGCCATCAAGAACCTTTAAACCAAACTGACCAAACTCAGGGCCACGATGGTCGATCGTTTGATAGCTAATTGCACGCAAAACGCGTGGGGGGACTGGGCTTGGGCCAGGAATATGTAAGAAATGGCGTCCAGATGCGTGGTTATCGAGTTTGAGCATATTTTGTCTCGCTGGTTTTAGGTTGAATAATTTAGCTAGTGTAAGACAATTTTTGCCAATTATCTATTTTGTATACAAAATATTTTTATAAAATCTTAAAATAAACCCTTTAATTAGCGTTTAAAGCCTATATTTATGCTTTATCATGGCTTATTAATGTTTTTGTATACAAATTTAGAGCTCGGGGAGCTACAGTATGGCAGTTATAGAACAGCCTAATTCGCAGAACTTACATGAAGCTATCTTCCAAAAGCTCAGATTGCTGTTGGTAGAGGGCAAGATTGCCCCTGGCAGCAAACTCAATGAACGAGAACTTGCCGAAAGCCTGAATGTTTCTCGCACCCCCATTCGCGAGGCGATCCGTCGCTTAGCTGCTGATGGTTTGGTAGAACTCATTGCCAATCGAGGCGCAATTGCTGTGCAACTCAGCATTACTGATGTCATTCACACCTTTAATGTCATTGCCGACCTGGAGGGTTTTTCTGGCGAGTTGGCCGCCAATAATATTAGCGATACCGCCCTCTCTGAATTAGAAGCGCTCCAATATGAAATGATGGCTTCGTATGCGCGACGTGATTTATCTTCTTATTACAAACTCAATCTGCGCATTCATCATTTAATTAATCAAGCAGCTAATAATCCCGTACTAGCCAAACTGTTCTCGCAAGTGAACGCGCAAATTGAAGCTCTGCGCTTTAGATCAAATCAAGATGGTGTTAAATGGGAAAAAGCGGTTGAAGAACACCAAGAGATGCTTGACGCCCTCAAAGCCAGAGACAGCGGTCGCATGCGGAAGATCATGATTCAGCACGTACAAAATAAACGTGATGTTGTAGTGCAGTTACTCAAAGCTGAATCCAAACTAGCAGAGACAGTCAAATGAATAAACCTCTTGACCTTAAAGAGCTGATGGTGGATCAGGTAAAGCTAGCCAAACGCTTACGCCAAGAAACCTCGGGTGATGTGATGACCGATAGCGCAAGTCGTGGTCGTTACGCTACCGACGCTTCTATTTATCAAGCTATGCCAGTTGCTGTATTTGTGCCGAAGACTGCGCAAGATATTGCGAGCGCCATTCAGATTGCGGCAGAGCTTGGTGTACCCGTTCTTCCCCGTGGCGGCGGTACCAGTCAGTGTGGTCAAACCACTGGCGCAGCATTAGTCATCGATAACACTCAATACTTCAGAAATGTTCTTGATCTCAATCTCGATAAAGGCTATGTGGAAGTTGAGCCAGGTATCGTGCTTGATCACCTGAATGGCTCACTCAAGCAACACGGTCTTTGGTATCCGGTAGACGTTTCCACTGCTGGGCAAGCAACCATTGGTGGCATGGCGGGCAATAACTCTTGCGGCAGCCGCTCGATTGCTTACGGCAATATGGTTCATAACGTATTGGGTATTAAAGCTTGGCTAGCAGATGGCAGAGTTGGTGAATTTGGGAACTACGCAAATAGCTCTGGCGTTGCCAAAGAACTCGGCGGCTTTGTCAAAGACTTAGCCAATACACTGCAGCCCGAGATTGAAGCGCGCTTTCCGAAAGTCTTGCGACGTGTTGCAGGTTACAACCTCGACATCTTTCATCCCCAAAGCGAATTACCTTATACCCAAGATGGCAGTGTTAATTTAGCGCACCTCTTGGTAGGTAGCGAAGGCACGCTAGCCTACTTCAAATCTCTTCAGCTTAAATTAGCGCCATTGCCACAACACAAAGTACTGGGTATTGTGAACTTTGCGAGCTTTTATAAAGCCATGGATAGCGCTCAGCACATTGTCAAACTTGGACCTACCGCAGTTGAGCTAGTTGATCGCACCATGATTGATTTAGCGCGCAGCAATCCTAGCTTTAAGAAAACGATTGAGACTGCGCTCATTGATCACACCGCCCAAACACCAGAAGCAATTCTCTTGGTGGAGTTTTCTGGTGAGGCGCACGCCCCACTACTAGATAAGCTTAAAGCTCTGCAAGAGCTCATGAGTGACTTGGTTTTACCAGGCTCAGTAGTGCCAATGCCCGACGCATCCTTGCAAAAGAATTTGTGGGAAGTGCGTAAAGCAGGTCTCAATATCATGATGAGCCTTAAAGGGGATGGCAAGCCAGTAAGCTTTATTGAGGACTGCGCTGTGCCGCTGGAGAGTTTGGCTGATTACACTCAAGCATTGACAGAGGTGTTTTCCAAGCATGGATCAAGAGGTACTTGGTATGCCCATGCCTCAGTGGGCACTTTGCATGTGCGCCCCATTTTGGATATGCGCAGAGATGGCGCCCAAAAGATGCGTGCTGTAGCAGAAGAGGCCTCAGAGTTAGTACGCAAGTACAAAGGTGCTTATAGCGGCGAGCATGGTGATGGCCTATGTCGTGGTGAGTGGATCTCCTGGCAATTTGGCCCCAAAATCACTGAAGCCCTCTCGGAAATCAAGCACGCTTTTGATCCCAAAGGATTATTTAACCCCGGCAAGATCGTTAATCCGCCGAGGATGGATGACCCCATCAATTTTAGGTTTCCACCCAATTACAAGGTCATTCCATTACAGCCTGCATTAGATTGGTCTGCTTGGAATGTGCAAAATGACCCCGTTACAGAAGAAACTACAACCCCTGGTACTGGCGGTGATCCGGCTATGGGTTTAGCAAAAGCAGTGGAGATGTGCAATAACAATGGTCACTGCCGCAAGTTTGACGCTGAAGTAATGTGCCCAAGCTATCGCGTGACCCGTGATGAGAAACACCTCACTAGAGGACGAGCCAATACATTACGTCTGGCGCTTTCTAATCAACTCGATATTAAGAGTGGATCAACGATCGATTCATCCCCGCTAGCTAGTGATGCCATCAAAGAAGTCATGGAGCTTTGCGTGAGTTGCAAAGCCTGCCGTCGTGAGTGCCCTACTGGCGTAGATATGGCCAAGATGAAGATTGAGTTCTTATCGGCTTACAAGAAACGGGTTGGTCACTCCCTGCGGGACTTGGCAGTAGCTTACTTGCCTAAATATGCTCCTACTATTAGCAATATTCCTCTCCTACCAGCACTGCTAAACCTACGCAATCACGTTGCGCCAGTAGCAAAGCTACAAGAGTGGATTATGGGTATCTCTGCGCAAAGAAGTTTACCGATCTGGAAGAGTAAGACTTTCTGGAACCAGCAAACAGCACAAGGCTATCAATTCTCGCCCGAAGAATTAGCCCAAAGCACTAATGGCAAAGGCGTGGTCTTGCTGGCTGATACTTTTAATGCCTATTTTGAAGATGAAAATCTCATCGCCGCACTGAAAGTTCTCCAAGCTGCAGGTTACCGTGTGCACATACCCAATAAGAGCCAAAACAATAGAGACAAACAAGCAGTAAATACAAATATTTGTTCAAAAGAGTTTTGCTGTGGCAGAACCTATCTTGCAGCTGGCATGGTTGACAAAGCCAAAGAGACGCTGAGTGAGCTTATTGATCATCTTGCGCCTTATGCAGACAAGAACATTCCAATTATTGGTCTAGAGCCCTCATGCCTCTTTACACTCAAGGATGAAGCCTTGGTCATGGGCTTCGGCGACAAGGCCATCTGCGTTTCTAAACAAGCTCAACTCTTGGAAGAGTTTTTAGCGGGTGAAGCTAAAGCAGGAACACTGAAACTCAACCTCAAAGAAGCTAGTAAGTCCGTGCTCTTTCATGGTCACTGCCATCAGAAGTCTTTTGCAGCAGTTACCCCAGCCATGGAACTACTCAAACTGATTCCTAAAGCAGAGCCCAGGCTCATTGAATCTTCTTGCTGCGGTATGGCGGGTAGTTTTGGTTACGAAGCAGAGCATATTAAAGTATCTAAACAAATGGCTGAAACTAGTTTATTGCCTACCATCCGTAAATCACCAGATAGTTGGGTAGTAGCTGATGGTACAAGTTGTCGCCATCAAATTGCGGATGGCACACAAAGAGAAGCTGTGCATATTGCTAGAATCCTAGCAGCGCATCTCTAGTTCAAGTTAAAGAGGACTTAGCGAATAACGCCATAACCCACCATTAGCAAGGTTCCAGTCAATAAAGCTGGAACCAATCGCTTGCTTGGTTTAGACACCATTACACCAATACTTAAAGCGCAAATCAGAATACGTATCCACAAGGGTACTGTTGCCATCAAGCCCAAGGGCATAACGATGAGTCGCACTGTTAAAGCCGCAACCATCGCATAGGTAACAGCAGCGATCCAACGAAACAGTTCGCTGTCTTGATTAATGCTATTCGAAAGTAGTACGCCAATTGCGCGACAGAAGTAGGTGCCAAGGCAAGCACCTACCAAGGCAATCCATAAACCCCAGCCAGAGAGTGCGTTAGCCATGGTGTCCATCGCACTCATCACCCAATAATCCCTGCTTTTTTACGCAAGAACTTACGGTCAATAAAGTAAGCAATTGTTCCGGCCACAAGACCTGATGTGAGCAGGCTAGTATCACGGTCGACGATGAAGAAAATCGGACCAAAGATACAACCTAACATTAAGGCAATACGATTGATCCAAGGATTGACTTCTGTAAAGGTTAGCAAAAAGAAAAGGGGGTTAATAAAAACGAGACCTAAGGTGATTGCTGGAGGTACCATGCCCGCAAGGTAAAACCCCAAGATAGTTCCTGGCACAGAAATCAGCCAGCAAATTAAACCCAGGCCCACAAAATAACTTAAGCGATGTTTAGTTTCGATAGAATGAAACTCACGCATCGAGATTGCCCATGCAGTCATCGCCAATAAATGCACCGAAGCATATAAGCTGCGATTACGGTCTTTGTGATGAAACTGCGGAAAGAGTGTCACCGTCATCGTGATGAAACGGGTAGAAGTTAATGTCACCGCTAAAGCAATGGCGATAACTGATGAACCCGTAATTGCCATCTCCAGCAAGACCACCTGCCCTGGCAAGGCAAACATGAACAAGGAAGTAAAGGTGGTGAACCAAACATCAAAGCCATTGGTTTTACCCATTGCACCAAAACCCACCATGCCAGCAAAAAGTACCATTGCTGGGGCGCCAGCCGCATCTCGTATACCAGTCCAAAATGCATCTTCACGACTCTGAAAGCGCTCAGCCGCTGAACCCTCTAGCGCTATTTCACTTGGATCAATATAGGGTTGGTCGGATGATGACATGACTCAATTGTAAGCCGTTAGTCAGCCCTTAGGGCCCACTCAATATGCTCAGCTACCAAGCCATCGGCAGTACTTAAAGCCCCACTCAAGGCATAACGAATTGACTCTTTGTCAGCAATACCAGTCTTAGGGCTAGCCAGTGCATTACCCATAGCCACTGCTAGATTCCGACGCCAACGACTATAGCCAATTCTCCGAATCGCACTGCCTTCATGGCGTTGCTCAAACTCAGCTTCAGTCCAAGACCAAAGATGCAACAAACTTGCTTGCCCTAAGCCATGACGCTGCGCAAAGTCTGGCAACTGGGTACGCTTGGCAAATTTATTCCAGGGGCAGATCAACTGGCAATCATCGCAACCATAAATTCGATTACCCATCGCACTTCTGAACTCTGCTGGTATTGCTTCAGGGTTTTCAATGGTTAAGTAAGAGATACAACGACGGGCATCTAATTGGTAAGGTGCGGTAATGGCTTGGGTAGGACAGACATCAATACAAGATTGGCAAGTACCACAATGCTCTGCCTGCTCTTCATCAATGGGCAGCGGCACGTCTACTAAGATCTCGCCCAAGAAAAAAGTAGAGCCAGATTCTCGGTTCAGTAGTAGTGTGTGTTTACCGCGCCAGCCCAAACCTGCTTTGCGAGCGAGCTCCACCTCCATTAATGGTGCTGAATCAGTAAATACGCGATACCCAAAGGCGCCAATTTTTTCTTCAATCGCTTTGGCAAAATCTTGCAAACGATTGCGAAGTACTTTGTGATAATCGCGCCCACGGGCGTACATGGAGACTATTGCTTGAGATGGATCTTCTAACCGATTCCATTCGGCATCAAAATTGCTTTCGGGAGGCAGATAATTCATCGAGACACAAATCACGCGCGCTGTGCCGGGAACTAATAATTGGGGATTGGAGCGCAAGTCTGCATGGCGCTGCATATACTCCATATGACCATGACGCCCTTCTGCTAGCCATTCTTGCAAGCGCTCACTTGCAATACCTAAATGGGTGTCAGTAATCCGCAAATCGTCAAAACCAAAGATCTCAGCCTGCTCCCCCAACCAAGCTCGAAGCTTTTGCTGATCTAAGGAAGAGGGGTTGGCAGATAAAGGCATGGGCAATACAGAATGTAGCGCAATAATTGAATAAACTAGGGTAATGACTGGAAATCAGACGCCTCAGGCATCTCCCAAAGCAACATTTAAGCAATATTGTAGGCAGGAAGCAGAAACTGCATCCCTAGCTAAGCATCTCGCTGCCAGCTTGGCGCACTGGATGGGACTAACCCCAGAGGCGCATATCAACATTTCCCTAGAAGGTGATTTAGGTGCAGGAAAAACGACTTTTGCTAGGCATTTGATTCAGGGGCTCGGTTATGGGGGCAAAGTGAAGAGCCCCACTTACACCTTGTGCGAACCCTACGAACTCCAAAGCAATCAACAAACCTTTACTGCCCATCACTTTGATCTCTACAGAATGCGTGATCCACTAGAGTGGCAAGAGGCAGGATTTGCAGAGTATTTTGATGTGCCGGGATTTTGCTTAATCGAGTGGCCAGAAAAAGCAGAGGGCACCCTTCCCGCTTTTGATATTCAGATTTTGCTGACAGCTGGCTTACAAGAAAATGAACGTAGCATTGAATTAAATGCACTTTCTGAGCAAGGCAAAAAAATAGTGGTTGATATAAAGCAGCGCCCAATAGATACATGAGTGGCAAAAAAGTAAACCACTCTCGAAGACAGCATCTCAAGACCTCAGCCAAGTTCTTGAGCTTTGCTCTATTGCTTACTGAGGTAGATATCGCTTGGGGCGCCAAAATCTTAGGTGTACGTATTTGGCCCTCAGAGGATTACACCCGCATTACTTTAGAGTCAGATACTCCATTACCGATTACCCAGCAAATCCTGACCAACCCAGATCGCTTGGTGGTGGATGTCCAAGGTTTAGAACTGAACCCTACTCTGAAAGACTTGGTTGCCAAAGTAAAACCAAATGATCCTTATGTATCGCAGATCCGGGTGGGGCAATTTCAGCCAGGCATTGTGCGCTTGGTATTTGACTTAAAAGAACCGATCAAGCCGCAACTCTTCACGCTTGATCCCGTCGGTGAATACAACTACCGCATGGTCTTTGATCTATACCCTACCACTCCACTTGATCCTTTAATGGCTTTAGTAAGAAGTAGCGCCAAAAAAGAGAGCGCCCTTGAAAAAGCAAATGAAGAAATTGATTTGATTGCACAATTTGCAACTAAGAAAGAAAAGGAAGCCCCAAAAAATCCAGTAGCCCAAGCGATCCCGGAAACAAAAGATGTGCCAGCATCTGCTAAATACAAACGATTAATCACAATTGCCATTGATCCTGGCCATGGCGGTGAAGATCCGGGTGCTATAGGCGCTGCAGGATCTCGAGAAAAGAATGTCGTGCTTTCCATTGCGAGAAGACTTAAGGAAAAGATTGAGGGCGAAACCTATATGCGTCCCTACCTCACTAGAGATGGTGATTACTTTGTACCACTGCATGTACGAGTACAAAAAGCCAGGAAAGTGGAGGCAGATCTATTTGTATCGATTCATGCGGATGCGTTTATTGAATCTAGGGCTAAAGGGGCTTCTGTATTTGCACTTTCCCAAATGGGGGCAAGTAGCTCAATGGCACGTTGGATGGCGAATAAAGAAAATGCTTCAGATCTTATCGGCGGCATCAATATCAAGACCCAAGATCGGCAAGTAGCGAACTTACTTCTGGACATGTCCACAACAGCTCAAATTAAAGACTCGATGCAAGTAGGTCAGTCCATTCTGAAGCAAATTGGGGGATTTGCGCCCCTTCATAAAGGCAAGGTAGAGCAAGCCAGCTTTGCTGTTTTAAAGGCTCCAGACATTCCTTCGATCCTGGTAGAGACTGCCTTTATCAGCAACCCTCAAGAGGAGGCCAGATTAAACGATGATGGCTATCAGGATCGAATTGCAGAGGCTATTTTGAGAGGAATTAAGGAGTATTTTTCTAAAAACCCACCAGTAGCCAGGCGGCTCAACTCATAACGTACTTGTAAGTACAAGGGCTCACGGGCAGACGACCCATACCCCAGGAACACCCATAAACTTCTTGCTATAATCTTCGTTTTACCGGGTCGGTAGCTCAGTCGGTAGAGCAGCGGACTTTTAATCCGTTGGTCGCGAGTTCGAATCTCGCCCGACCCACCAGTAATTCAAAAGCCACTCTCGAGTGGCTTTTACTTTTAGACCTTCATCACCTTTACCAAGGCGTTAAATTCCTCAATCCTGGCAGTCGATGGTCTGGCCACTAAAGCAATTCTTCTTTTAGGAGCTGGCGCAGCCAAGGGTTTAGCTATGAGGTTTGTTTGTTTCAACAAACCAGACTTCACTGCCATCTCTGGCAGCAGCGCAATACCTAAATCAGACTCCACCATTTGCACTAGAGTGAGCAGGCTGGTTGCCTCAATTCCATAATGATTAGCAGCTGAACTTCTCTTACATGCTTTGATCGTATGATCACGCAAGCAGTTACCTTCTTCCAGTAACAAAATGCGATCAGTTAATTTACTAGTTAACTGCACCTCTTTATTTTTAAGCGCAGGATCATCCTTGCCACCAACAACCCAGAACTCATCATCAAATAATTCTTTAGTGAGAAAGCCATCTGTGTCGTAAGGTAGAGCAATCAACGCGAAGTCTAATTCATGACGATTTAACTTCTCCATCAGATTGGCTGACATGTCCTCTCTCAGGACAACCTTGAGCTTAGGAAATTGCTCACGCATCTTAGGCAATAATGTTGGCAACAAAAATGGTGCAATCGTCGGAATCACGCCTAACTTAATGACACCCACCATGGATCCAGCTGAACCCTCTACAAAGTCAACCAAATCATCTGCCTGCACGATCAAACGTTGGGCGCGCTCCACCACCCCACGCCCAATCGGGGTTACCGAAACAGAGTGCTTATCCCTCTCCACTAATTGAACGCCCAGAGTGTCTTCTAGCTCTTTTAGGCCTGCGCTGAGGGTGGATTGACCAACAAAGCAGCTTTCTGCAGCTTTAGTGAAGCTTAATGTCTCGCTAAGTGCGATTAAGTAACGTAATTGCTTTATGGTGGGCAATGCAGCCATATTGAGCCTTTTCTGTTATCTATTAAATCGATTAATAACATCATTTTAATTCATTTGAATGATCTATGCAAGAGGCCCATAATTCGTCCAGTTGTTAATTTTTTCAACCCCTGAAAGGAACACCATGTCCATTATTAATACCGCAGTACAACCGTTCAAAACTGAAGCTTTTCACAACGGTAAGTTCGTTACCATCACCGACGAAAGCCTCAAAGGCAAATGGTCTGTGCTGATTTTCATGCCAGCGGCATTTACCTTCAACTGCCCTACTGAAATTGAAGATGCAGCTGAAAACTATGCTGAATTCCAAAAGATGGGTGCTGAAGTGTATATCGTAACAACCGATACTCATTTCTCACACAAGGTTTGGCACGAGACATCACCAGCTGTAGGAAAAGCAAAATTTCCATTGGTAGGTGACCCAACACATACTTTGACAAACGCATTTGGTGTGCATATTCCAGAGGCTGGCTTGGCATTGCGCGGTACCTTCATTATCAATCCAGAAGGCATCATCAAGACCGCTGAAATTCACTCCAACGAAATCGCTCGTGACGTTAGCGAAACTCTGCGCAAGCTTAAAGCTGCTCAGTACACAGCCGCTCACCCAGGTGAAGTTTGCCCAGCTAAGTGGAAAGAAGGCGCAGCCACATTGACTCCATCTTTAGACCTCGTAGGCAAGATCTAATAGGAAACTTTTCTTTTACCAATCAGACTCTCTTCGGAGAGTCTATTGGAGAGGATCAGATCCTGCCCAATAGACTCACTAAAAAATTTACTAAGGAAACATCATGTTAGATACCAATATCAAAACTCAACTCAAGACTTACTTTGAGAAAATGGTTAGCCCGATCGTTTTAACAGCCACATTAGATGCTAGTGAAAGCTCCGCGCAGATGCTCGAGCTCCTAAATGAAGTGGCCGAACAATCAGACAACATTACGGTATCAACTGAGGGCCAATCAAAGAACGTTCCCAGCTTTACTGTTGGCAAACCTGGAGAAGCCACTCGCATTGCATTCTCTGGCCTGCCAATGGGTCATGAAATGACCTCGTTTATCTTGGCGATTTTGCAATCTAGCGGTTACCCACCAAAAGTAGAGCAAGACATCATCGAGCGGATTCGCGGAATTGAGGGCAAGCTGCATTTTCAGACCTTTATATCTTTGTCATGCCATAACTGCCCCGATGTAGTGCAAGCATTGAACCTGATGGCTGCTATCAACCCCAATATCGAACATGAAATGATTGATGGCGCCCTCTTCCAGGGCCTGGTAGACCAATACAAAATTATGGCGGTGCCTACCGTGATTCTGAATGGCGAAGCCTTTGGCCAAGGACGCATGACCGTAGAAGAATTGGTTGCAAAACTCGATACCAATAGCCCGCAAAAGGATGCGGCTAAGCTTAATGCCAAAGATAACTTTGATATGTTGATTGTTGGTGGCGGGCCTGCTGGCTCAGCTGCTGCAATCTATGCAGCCCGCAAAGGCATCCGCACCGGCATTGTTGCAGAGCGCTTTGGTGGTCAAGTTATGGACACCATGGGTATCGAGAACTTCATTTCTGTTCAAGAAACCCAGGGGCCTAAATTGGTTCAAGCCCTTGAGCAACACGTCAAAAGCTATGAAGTGGACATCATGAACTTGCAACGCGCCAATGCATTGCGCAAGACAGATGATGGAATCGAAATTGAGTTAGTCAATGGTGCAGTGCTCAAGAGTAAATCTGTGATTCTGAGTACTGGTGCACGCTGGAGAGAAATGAATGTTCCTGGCGAGCAAGAGTATCGCAATAAGGGCGTAGCCTACTGCCCACATTGTGATGGCCCCTTGTTCAAAGGAAAGCGTGTTGCAGTGATTGGTGGTGGTAACTCGGGTGTTGAGGCAGCTATTGACTTGGCAGGCATTGTGAGTCACGTGACCTTAATTGAGTTTGATAGCAAATTACGGGCCGATGCAGTATTGCAAACTAAGCTCAATAGCCTGCCTAATGTCACAATCATCAAGAGCGCACTCACCAAAGAAGTGTTGGGTGATGGAACGAAGGTGAGTAGCTTGCGGTATCAAGACCGCACAGATCATTCTGAGCACACTCTTGAGCTTGACGGCATCTTCGTGCAAATTGGTTTATTGCCGAACACCGATTGGCTCAAAGGCACTATCGAGTTATCAAAACATGGTGAAGTGATCGTTGATAACAAAGGCGAAACCTCAATGCCTGGTGTATTTGCTGCTGGTGACTGCACCACCGTACCATATAAGCAAATTATCATTGCTATGGGTGAGGGTGCGAAGGCTGCATTAGGCGCTTTTGATTACCTGATTCGCTCTTCAGTAGTGGAGCCAGAAAAGGCGTTAGCTGCTTAATAAATAAAAGCCAAAATTAGACCTTGCAAGAACAAATGCCACCCAAGAGGGTGGCATTTTTATTTTTATTAAATCAAAAGATTGATAAACAAGGATTTGCTCTCTAATTGAGTTTGTGAGGCTTTCCAAAGCGCGGCTCATTGGGATAGACCGGAGTGGTGGAGACGGGACCCATACCAATAATTTGGATTTCTGTTGCACCCTTCATTGCACCATCAAAATGCACTACCCCAGCAGGATGAAACATCATGCTTCCCGCAGGTAATCCAACCGTTGTCGCCGGGTCCCAACTTGCATCGGTTCCCGCATACCAGGTGCCCTTAATTACTGTTACAAAACGATCTTGAGAGTGTGAATGGGGGGAACTCATAATTCCTTCAGGAAATATATTTCTGACAACATACATTCCAGGCTTAGTGGGGTCGCCATATAGAACTGCTGTTTTAACCCCAGCAGGAGCATCACCCCACACCACTTGATCAGGCTTCACGCTGACAAATGGACTTGCTGCTGCCTGAGCATGTACTTGAGAAGTAAATACAACGCAGGATGCAATTACCAATACTATTTTGGAAATAACGCTAATTTTCATATGGGTCTCCGGGTATGATTTTTGTATTTGTATACAGCAAAGAAAATCTAACATGCTAGTGTGTAAAGCTCCCTAAGGGATAACCCCTGATATTCACTCCCCACTCTTTAAACGGTAATGGCGATGCTTGCTTTTATGCTTGGTATCATCATATGAATAGATGTAATTTTGATACAGCAGGAGACTAGATAAATGAATAATCAAACAGACACCATCGCACCCCTAAGAGATTTTGTGATTGGTATGACCCATTTAGTCTCTCAAGAATCTACTGAATCAAACTTGATTTCTAAGGGCTCTGATTTACTGAAAACCCTGATTCAGACAGACTCTTGGCTCCCGGAATTCTGTACTGTTCCCCACCCCGAGTTCTACCAACAGTTTTTACTTCATGCAGATCCATTAGGAAGATTTTCAGTGGTCAGCTTTGTATGGGGCCCCGGCCAAAAGACACCAATCCACGATCATTGCATCTGGGGCCTGATTGGCATGCTCAGAGGAATGGAAAAAGGGCAACGCTATAAGCAATTAGCATCCGGCGAATTAGTGATGGATGGACCGGAAACCGTTCTACGCCAAGGTGATATCGAAGCAGTTAGTCCGACTATTGGTGATATTCATGTGGTTAGTAATGCTATTCCAGACAAAACCTCCATCAGCATTCATGTGTATGGCGCCAATATTGGCGCAGTCAAGCGTCATACCTATGATCCGGCCAACGGCAACCCAAAGAACTTTGTTTCTGGATATTCTTCCAAGCAAATCCCAAATCTCTGGGACCGCTCAGCTGAAATTAGGGCGAGCCTTTAATCTAATTTCTTTCGCTTACAGGCATTCGAGCAATACTTCACTGATTCCCAGTTCTTTGCCCAGGATTTTCTCCAAGTCATCTCTTTCTTGCAAACCACACAGAGCTTGGTAGGCAAGAAGCTTTTATTTCCCTTGAAGCTTGTTTTCATTCTTATGCCTTAAATCGCATCAAGATTGTTCAGGATTTTCTTTGCATGAAGAGTGATTGCTTTTTGATCATCATCACTAATTCTTTTTAAGTTTGCCGTCATTAATCTAGTTCGTGGGCTAGCTTCAAACTGATCACGATGCTTGATTAAGAAATTCCAATACAGCGTAGTGACTGGACAAGCATTTTCTCCAAAACGCACGTCTGGCTTGTACCTGCAGCCATTGCAATAGTTACTCATCCGCTTGATATAGGCACCGCTGGCAATATAAGGCTTACTGGTAAATCTTCCACCATTAGCAAACAATGCCATACCTGCAGTATTGGGTAGCTCAACCCACTCAATCGCATCTACATAGATAGCCAGATACCAATCACATACCGCTGTTGGAAGTACTTCTGCCAACAAGGCAAAGTTTCCAGTAACCATTAAACGTTGGATATGATGCGCATAACCGTATTGAAGCGTTTGTCCAATCGCATCTTTCATGCACGCCATATCAGTTGCGCCTGTCCAGTACCAGCTCGGCAATGGATTGGCATGCTGGTAATAGTTATCCTGCGCCATCTGAGGCATATCTAAGTAATACATGCCACGTACAAACTCTCTCCAGCCCAGTATTTGCCGTATAAAGCCCTCTACCGTTGATAGATCTAGAGAGTATTTTTTCCATGCAATGAGAACCGCATTTACCACCTCTCTAGGATTGAGTAATTTGAGGTTCATGGAGCTTGATAGGATGGAGTGCCAACCAAAAGGAGTATCAGTCCACATAGCATCTTGATACACGCCAAAGTTTCTCAGTCGATACTCAACAAAATATTCCAGCGCCCTTAGCGCCTGCTCTCTTGTGACTGGCCAATCAAACGCATCCAAGGATCCAGGGTGATCCGAATAAGCTTTGCGAACATAAGCAATTACCTCCGCCGTAATATCATCATGCGGAAAAGAAAGAGGCTTATCAATAATGCCGGGACCTTTCTTGGGATAGGACTTGCGATTGTCTTGATCAAAATTCCACTGCCCCCCCTCTGGATTGCCATCAGCATCCACTAAGATTTGATGAGTCTTGCGCATCAACCGGTAAAAATACTCCAACCTGAGCTCTTTTTTATTTGCCACCCATTCGATAAACTCTTGATGAGTGCAGTAAAAATGGTTGTCCTCACGCATATCCAGCTGTAGGTCAAGTTCATGAGCCAGCTTCTCGAGGGCAATTTTGAGTCGATACTCACCAGGCTCTACGCAAACCAGATGTTGAATGCCTTTCTTTTGGATGTACTCTTTTAAGTTATCTGTAATGGATAGTCTGGATTCTTTGATATAAACGAGCGGATACTTTAGATCTGTAAGCGCCTGAGCAAAGTGGCGCATAGCGGATAGGAAGAGTGCTACTTTGGCTTTATGAGACCAAACATATTGACTCTCATGAGTCGACTCAATCATGATGATTTCATCGGTCTCAAAATTAAAACCCTGAAGTGCTGCGCCCTGCAGATCTAATTGATCTCCCAGAATCAATACCAAGCTCTTTGATTGACTCATTTGTGTTTGTACTGAGTTGGGCAGTGTGCACGAGTAACCAACTTGCTACGTAGGGCTACATGCTTGGTTACCCTACCCGTAACCCGCTTGCGCCATAAATTAAATGAAGAGCGCTTTAGCTGACTGCGCATTAACTCAATGACTTCGGATTCAGATAGTCCAAATTGACTCTCAATAGCATCAAATGGAGTTCGATCCTCCCAAGCCATCTCAATTAAGCGGGAAAAATCAGCTTCTGTCAGGGTATTTTTGGAAATCTTTGGCACCATGCAAGTGTAAGACTTATTTACTAAACTAGGTGAGCCACAATTTATTGAAATTCATTTTGATGATTAGATCCCATGATTGGTAAAGTGCGCCAAAAATTGATCTTACTTAAACCTCGCCATCTCAAAGGACAGGAGGGGCTGGTTTGCCCAATTTGCGAGAGGCTCATTCCGGACTCACAGAAAGATGCTCACCACTTAGTTCCAAAGTCGAAAGGTGGAAAGATCACCGAATATCTACATCGGATTTGTCATAAACAAATACATGCTCTTTTTACAGAATCTGAATTAGCGCAACAATTTAATACCGCTGAAACGCTAAAAAATCATCCAGAGATGGGCAAGTTTATTACTTGGGTAAAGTCTAAGCCCGACAACTTTTACGAGAGAACTCGCAAGAGTGCTCGTATTAAGAATTAACTAAGTAAGCCAAGTAGTAAATTCTTCTGCGGCAACTCTAGGCGTATGAAAGGTATTCACAATATCGGTCTTATCAGCATAGCCCAGGGCCATGCCGCAAACCAGCATCTCATTCTCTTTTGCACCAATAAATGGCAGGATAATTTTGGAGTAATGATTCCAAGCCGCTTGCGGGCAAGTGTCTAATCCTTCACCTCTTGCGGCAACCATTAGACTTTGCAAGAACATCCCATAGTCGAGCATGGAGCCTCTACCGAGATCTTTATCAATGGTGAAGAAAATACATACAGGTGCACCAAAAGCCTCGAAGTTCTTCCGGTGCTGTGCATGCATCTTATCTTTATCGCCTTTTGCAATTCCGAGAAGACCATACAAGCTCCAGCCATTTTCACGACGACGGTCAATATAAGGACTAAACCATTTACTAGGGTAATAGTCATACCCAGCTTGGTATTCTTTTTCTAACTCTGGATTAGTAGCAATACTGTCATAGGCAGCGCATACCTTCGCACATAAATCTGCTAGAGCACCTCCCTCCACTACATATGCTTTCCAGGGCTGGGTATTGGTACCGGATGGCGCTCTAGCAGAAATATTGAAGAGCTTAGTAATGGTTTCTTTTGAAACATTCTCTTTAGTAAACGCCCGCACGGACTTGCGCGAGGTAATGGCATCTTCTACCGTTAAGGACTTCATCTTTAAGCTCTTCTATTTGATTTGTTTCTCAAGTGTTTCACTTCACTGCGCTGCTTTGATGCCGCCGATACAAAGATACTTTAGCTCCAAGTAATCCTCGATGCCGTGCCGCGATCCTTCACGTCCGAGGCCACTTTCTTTAACACCCCCAAAAGGCGCTACTTCATTTGTGATCAAACCTTCATTAATGCCAACCATACCGTATTCAAGCGCTTCCGCTACACGCCAGATACGAGCAATGTTCTGACTATAGAAATAGGCAGCCAAACCAAATTGAGTGTCATTGGCCATCTCTATAGCCTCAGCTTCACTGGAAAACTTAAATATGGGAGCCAATGGTCCAAATGTTTCCTCCCTAAAAGCGAGCATGTCTTTGGTAGCGCCAGAAACCACAGTAGGCTCATAGAAGGAACCGCCTAAGACATGGCGCTTGCCACCAATCACCACTTTGCCACCTTTTTTGACGGCATCGTTGACTTGATCTTCAACCTTCGCTAGAGCTCGCTCATCAATCAGCGGGCCAATCACAGTACCTGCTTCAGCGCCACTGCCAACTTTGAAAGCGCCTACTGCTCTAACAAATTTCTCTATAAATACATCGTAGATAGAATCTTGTACCATGATGCGATTGGCGCATACACAAGTTTGTCCAGCATTTCTGTATTTGGAAGTAATGGCACCCTTCACTGCTGCATCAATATCAGCATCATCAAAAACTATAAACGGTGCATTGCCACCCAACTCCATGGAAACCTTCTTCACAGTTGTTGCGCATTGCGCCAATAACAACTTGCCGATTTCGGTTGAGCCCGTAAAGCTGAGCTTTTTGACAATTGGATTTGAAGATAGTTCGCCACCAATAGCAGTTGCGGAGCCTGTTACACAAGAAAATACTCCCGGTGGAATGCCTGCCTCCTCTGCAAGTTGGCATAGCGCTAAAGCGCTGAATGGTGTTTGACTAGCGGGCTTTAAGACGATAGTGCAACCAGCCGCCAATGCAGGACCCACCTTGCGGGTAATCATTGCTGATGGAAAGTTCCAGGGTGTAATCGCAGCACAAACACCAATGGCTTGCTTAATCACAATCAATCTTTTATCACTAGCGTGACCAGGAATGGTTTCACCATAGAGACGCTTCGCTTCTTCGCCAAACCATTCAATAAAGGAGGCGCCATATGCAATCTCACCCCTACTCTCAACCAAGGGCTTGCCTTGCTCTGCAGTCATTAGCTGAGCAAGTGCCTCTTGATTTTTCATAATGAGGTCGAACCAATTACGCAAAATTCGTGCGCGCTCTTTAGCAGTCTTTGAGCGCCAAGCTGGTAAAGCATGATTTGCAGACTCAATCGCCCGACGGGTTTCTGCAGCCCCCATATTGGGAACCGTACCAATCAGCTCCCCTGTCGCAGGATTGGTAACAGAAATGGTAGTTTTGTTATCAGCCTCAACCCATTGGCCATTAATGTAGGCTTTGTCAAACTGGAAAGCGAAGTTGCTCATATCTTTTGCACTCAATGATCGATTGGTTTTTAGACTCCCTACATGGCGAGAATGGCTCATCTTAACTCCTTCCAGTCACTTCTTCTGGCGCTCGTTTTATGAGTCGCTCAAATCTTAAATACAGCCCTCAGGAACTGTCGCATCTTTTTGCTTTTCCCGCCATAAAATAGTTTAGGCTATAGGCTAAGCTACCCTGTATTTAAGCCCTCTCCCCTCACCCTTATTGATACGGCACCATCATGGATCTTCCTTTATTAAGACATGCACTGCAATTTTCCGATATCGGCTTGAGATTTGAGCTTGTCTTTGTGGTTCTACTGCTCTGTTATCTGGTTTTTTGGCTTTTCCAAAAAATGCTTCCGCATTTGCTATTTGGCGATGACTCCGAGTACGCCGGCTATATTTATAACGCGATGGGTGTTGTATTCAGCTTAGTTTTTGCCTTTGTCACAGTATTGGTCTGGCAAAACTACAACGGAGTGAGTGATGCCATTACGAAAGAAGCAAGCACTCTGAATAATATGTATCGTCTATTTTCCGCATTTCCGCCTGATGTTGAGAAAAAGGGTAGGGACGCCTTAAGAGCTTATACACAAACAGTAGTCGACGAAGAGTGGCCTTTATTAAGCAAAGATCAATTTAGCATTAAGGCTTATAAAGAATTATTAAAAATTGAAGATATCGTTATTCACCTGCAACCTCAAAACGTAGGCCAATCAAACGCACATCAACAAATGCTCCGCTTGGCAACAGATGCTACCGATCTACGCCGCAGTCGCGTATACAATGCCCGCTTTGCATTGGCAGCTCCTGCCTGGATGGGCTTAATTAGCAGCTCTCTAGTCTTTTTATTCTTTTCATGCCTTTTTAAACTAAAGTCAGCAAAGATTCATCTACTCTTAATATTATTCTTGGGCCTCACGATTGTCGGGGTTTTATATTTTCTGATTCTCTACATTCATCCTTTCCTGGGTCCTATGGCCCTTGGTCCAGATCCCTTGCTAAATCTACTTAAACTCGCGTGGACTTATTAAATCTAGAAAGTAGCACAAATGATTAACATTCATCGCCCAAGACGCTCTGTGCTGTATATGCCGGGAGCCAATACCAGGGCCTTAGAAAAAGCCAAAATCCTTCCTGCTGATTCTTTGATATTGGACTTGGAAGATGCGGTTGCGCCAGATACTAAAGCTGCAGCGAGAGCAAATATTCTCACGGCATTAGAGTCAGGGTTTGGCTATCGCGAAGCTGTTGTCAGAATCAATGGACTCAATACCGCTTGGGGCTTAGATGATCTAAGGACTTTTGCCGCTAGCAAAGCAGATGCTATTGTCTTACCCAAAGTAGAGTCGGCAGCACAAATACAAGCAGTAGCTACTCTACTCAAGGAATTAAATGCCCCAGCCACTATGACCATCTGGGCCATGATTGAAACCCCGATGGCGATCTTTAAACTTCAGGAGATTGCTAGCGCGCATCCACTTCTCGAGTCTTTAGTCTTGGGTACTTCAGATCTAGTAAAGGATTTACATGCTCGCCATACCCCGAACCGAGCAGAAACTCAAACGGCACTATCTCTCTCCGTGCTAGCCGCTAGAGCATATGGTCTTTGTGTTCTGGATGGTGTTCACCTGTCCCTTGCTGATGAGGCAGGGCTCAAGCAATCTTGCATCCAGGGAAGGGATATGGGTTTTGATGGCAAAACCTTGATTCATCCAAATCAAATCGCCTTAGCCAATGAAATATTTGGCCCCTCTCCTACTGAAATCAGTGAAGCTCAAGAAAAAATTGCTGCTTATGAAGTGGCTATTCAATCGGGCGCCGGTATTGCAGTGCTCAATGGCAGGCTGATTGAAGAACTACATATTCAGGATGCCAAAAGAATATTGGCGTTAGCAAGCGCTCTGCGCATGATTTCTTGATTGTCATTCATGAAATTCCCAGTTTGAATGCGTTGCAGGGTGCTGGTATCTAGCGCATAAATATACAACCAAGCTGGAATCATCTCCCCGTTTATCTCTACCAATTCAACAGAGCGTCGGTATTCATGAGGAAGTGGACTGGTGGGCGCACATTCTTCGTATTCATCTAAGAATATAAGGACATACTCTGGATTTTTGAGCAGCCACAATTCGCCAAGAACAAATCCATCTTTTGCCTCAGCTCGAACTGCACCAGGGTAGTTACTTACGAGGTATAGATGCCCCTGCCATCTTGCATTCCCAATTAGATCAGCATGCCGGTGAAAATGATGTGCACTAGCGTTAATCGCATCCGATTTGAGAGTGCCATAAACAAATAGATAGGAGGAATTCATATTACCAACTGTCATGATTACAGTGACTATAAAGTAGCTACATTACTCTCACCGGTTTGGATTGTGACAAATAGATGACTTGCACTACTTAAGTGCGATAACTGGCAGAAAATTACCACCCCTCTGGAGGCAAAGCCCTTGCTGAAGGTCTTAAGTAGCATTCATATAAAAACCCAGAAATGGTGCAGCCGATTCTCGAAATTGTGCAGACTACAAAATACTGCTAATTTCTATAACCTAAGATACGGCATGCGTATCAAAATTACAAAAAGTCTCGTGCTGCAAGCTCTAGCCCAAGAGAAGGAAGTTATTCCTGAGGCACTCTTTCCGGAGGGCGAATATCTTGCCAATCTAACTCCCGAGGGAAAGATTGAGGTCATCAATACTAAGAAGATAAGGGCCTTATTTTCTTTTTCTCAGTTTAGAGAAAAAGTTACCTTAGGTGAATTCGTGGTGGTTGAAAGATAAATTGACTTAATGATCTAGATCTAAGCTTTGCACCAGGCTGGCAAGCTTTACAACAGATTCAAAGGCGTTTGAACTGCTGGCCTCTACATCTACATTTTCCCAATTAAACTCTAGTGAGAAATGTGCTGATTCAATGATTAATTCATAGCTAGAGCTCGCTTTGTTTTCTGGATTAGCCTCTAACTCCTCGGTAACGGGCACTTTGACTGCCTCAATCGCATCAAGCAAAATTGTCACCTCAGACGGCGTTAGTCCCCTGCTATGCAAAACATCATCTGTTCTCTTAATCGAAATCTTAGAGGCCTCATCGATCACTACCTCGTATTGATTTAAACCCAGATCAAACCAAACAGTTAACTCAAGGGCAATAGGATAGGTCTTCATTTAATCCACCTCGTCAGCATGGGGTTCATCGAAATGCGCTTTATGGGGCTTCAGTTTGGCCTCTAGCTGAGCCCATTTACTTTGCTGCATTCTGTATTGGCAATCTTCCGCATGGTTTTCCAGCAAACCAAAGATTACCGTTGTCGGAATCTTGCAATATTGACAGCAATAAGCATGTTGATGCTCCTCAATTTTCTCCTGAGGATAGTCAATATAAAAAGGTTTCATCCGAAATCTCCAAGACATTTAAGACCGACGAAAACATCTTACACCCCAGTAAGCCCTCATGACTAGCCAGGGGGGTTTTGAGTTACCCTATTAAAATATGCATCAAAAACCCAATACCTACTGGACATCCCATGGAATTACTACCTTGCATTGAACTAGAGACCGCCCCGAACCCAACAGCCGCTGTCCTTTGGCTGCATGGCTTAGGTGCCGATGGCAATGACTTTGTTCCCATCATTCCCGAACTGGATCTGACAGGCTGTCCTGGTATTCGGTTTGTGTTTCCGAGTGCGCCAAGCATGCCAGTCACCGTCAACGGTGGTTACGTCATGCCGGCTTGGTATGACATTGTTGGACGCGACCTAATGGATCAAGAGGATGCTGCTGGCATACAAAAATCAGCTGAGTCTATTGTGCAATTAATCGAGCGTGAAGTAAGTCGAGGTATTGCTTATGAAAATATCGTACTGGCCGGGTTCTCACAAGGGTGTGCGATGGTCTTACAGATTGGCCTACGCTTTCCACACAAACTTGCAGGTATTATTGCCCTCTCGGGATATTTACCACTAGCAGTGACGCTTCCACTTGAAAAACACACGGCAAACCAAAGCACGCCCATCTTTATAGCTCACGGTGAATATGACCCCGTCGTAGCACTAGAGCGCGCCGAAGCCTCTCATGCTCTGCTTGAAAAGATGGGTTATGCAGTTCATTGGAATGAATACCCAATGGAACACTCAGTCAACCGCGAAGAGCTCGCTGATATTTCACGCTTCTTACAGCAAGTTCTTGCCTCTAAATAACATGTTAGATCAAGCCATCCACAATCAGCTTGATACTGGCCACAAGTAAGAAAAACTGCACAATGCGGTAATACCATTTCATGGAAATTTTTTCTGCCAAGTAAAAACCGAGATAAACGCCCACTGGTACACATGGCAAAAGAATGACTGAGGTTGCTAGCTGCTTGAAATTGAGCAAATCTAAGTAGGCATAAGGCCCCAACTTAGCAAAGTTAATAAAGGTAAAGAACACGCCCAAAGTGGAGGTGTACACCATTGGCAAGAGCTTTGCTCTTAACATGAAAATCGTAATGGGCGGACCACCGTTGTGAGCCACGAAAGAGGTAAATCCTGAGGTAAGACCCATCAAGCGACCTAACCAAGGATAAGGCTTAGCTTCCTTTAAATCAAAATGGGATGTCACCAACATCTGAATCAAAAACAGCATGATGAAAATGCCTACAAAAAGCGTCAAGGCTTTGGGTGTAATGACTGTAAAAAGAATCATTCCCAAGAACATGCCCGCAAAGGCTGGAGGAAGAATGAGTTTCAGAATATGCCAATCGGCATTCTTAATGAATCGGCGTAAACCCACCAAGTCAATCGCAATTAATAGTGGTAGCAAAATTGCCAAGGCCTCATTAATGCTGGATTGACTGGCCATCAACGGCAATGACAGCACCCCTAGGCCAGCACCAAAGCCACTCTTAGAAATACCTACAACAACTACGCTCGCAATTGCACAAATAAAAAAAGTAAGTGAGTGCGCATGAAAAGATTCAATGACAGGATGAATGAGGGTATCGAGCATTCCGCAATACTAACAAGTCAGAGATAAACGTCTTTGTATTGCCGCTCTGGATCGCATTTATTTCCCGCCAACTGTCATGGAGCCAATCAAAATAGAGCCGGTTTCTTTAGTGCCTCGTATCAAGGTATCACTACCAATCATGGCGATATCTAACAGCATATCGCGCAGGTTGCCTGCAATCGTTACCTCTTCCACTGGATATTGGATTTCACCATTCTCAACCCAGTAACCAAAAGCACCCCGTGAATAATCGCCGGTGACATAGTTCACGCCCTGACCCATCAACTCCGTTACCAGGAGACCAGTACCCATCTCTTTTAGCAATGCTGGTAAGCCACCTTTGGGTGTTTTCTTACTCTGAAGCGTGAGGTGATGTGAGCCACCAGCGTTACCAGTAGTCTTCATACCTAATTTGCGCGCTGAGTAAGTGGATAGGAAGTATCCCTCTAAAATTCCCTTATCCACAACAGTTCTTGCGGCAGTCTTCACGCCCTCTTCATCAAAGGGTGCACTACCGGTCATTGCTTTTAAGTGCGGGTTTTCGAAAAGGCTGACATGCTTAGGCAACACCTGCTTACCAAGGCTATCCAGTAAAAAGCTCGAGCGTCGATAAAGTGCGCCACCAGAGACAGCCTGTACTAAGCCGCCTAAAAGGCCTGCTGCCAAAGGGGCTTCAAAAATGACGGGGCAACGACGCGTTGTCAAAGATCTGGCTTTTAAGCGTGAGAGCGCACGTTGCGCTGCGTATTGGCCAATAAGTGCAGGGTCAGCCAATTCCTCCGGAATCCGAGAACTGGAATACCAATCATCCCGCTGCATATTGGATTGCTTACCGCCCTCGCTTGCGATGGGCGCACATGAAATGTAGTGGCGAGAAAATGGGTAGCCGCCCATAAAACCATGTGAAGTACCCATCATGAAATGCGCGTGATGCGCAGATACAGAAGCACCATCACTATTTTGAATTTGCTTACTTACTGAAAATGCTGCTCCCTCTGCAGTGCGGGCAATCTCTACTGCATGTGCCGCATCAATATTCCATGGATGAAATAAATCTAAATCACGAGGATTTTTTTCTAAGAGCGCACGCTCTGCCGGTCCCGCACAACTATCCTCAGCTGTATGTTGTGCGATGTGATACGCAGCATCTACCGTTGCCTTCAAAGAGGCTTTAGAAAAATCACTCGTGCTGGCGTTGCCGCGGTGATGCCCCAAAAACACGGTAACACCTACCTGCTTATCTAGGCTTTGTTCGATGGTTTCAACCTCGCCCTTACGAACTGTTACGGATAGACCTTGACCCTCAGAAACCTCGGCGACCGCGTCAGAAGCCCCTCTTCTTTTGGCTTCTTGAAGCATGAAATCAACGATTTCTTGAAACTGGCTGGATGTATATGTAAACATGCCCTAATAATAGCTAGAATAGAAACATGAAGCATACAGAAGACCAAAGCCGTAGCACTCCAAATGAAGTCAAAATTGGCCTGATATCAATATCTGATCGGGCCAGTAAGGGTGTATACCAAGACGAGGGGATCCCAGCCCTGCAGACTTGGTTAATAAATGCCCTGACCAATCCCTGTGTTTTCCATGAACGCTTAATTGCCGATGAGTCTGAAGCCATTACTGAAACCATCGTCGAATTAGTCGATGAAATGGGATGCGATCTAGTGCTCACCACTGGCGGCACAGGCCCCTCACGCAGAGACGTCACCCCTGAGGCAACCCTTGAGGCTGGAACGCGTGAAATGCCTGGCTTTGGCGAGCAAATGCGTCAAATTAGTCTCAAGTTTGTTCCAACGGCAATTTTGTCCAGACAAGTTGCCGTTCTCAGGCAGATTGAAGGCCATGCTGCGCTCGTCATCAATCTGCCTGGCCAACCAAAAGCAATTGCCGAAACCCTCGAAGGGCTAAAAGATGAGAATGGTAAATCTATCGTACCCGGCATCTTTGCGGCAGTCCCTTACTGCATTGATTTAATTGGTGGGCCTTATATAGAGACCCACGAAGAGGTCATCAAAGTCTTTAGACCCAAGAGTGCCCTCAAGAAATAAACTCTTTTTAAGTTTTTAACTTACTGAGGTAATGGGACGATAAATTTATCGCGGTAGTACTTAAGCTCTTCAATCGACTCTACGATATCAGCCAAAGCGGTATGTGCCTGCTGTTTAGTAAAACCTTTTACCAACTCTGGATGCCAACGCTTGCATAACTCTTTAAGAGTCGAGACATCCACATTGCGATAATGAAAGTAGGCCTCTAACTTCGGCATGTACTTCGCCATAAAGCGGCGATCTTGACCAATCGTATTGCCACACATTGGCGCAATACCTGCCTTGATATATTTCTTTAAAAAGGCAATACACTCCACTTCGACGGTTGCCTCATCCAAGGTCGATGCTTTGACCTTATCAATCAGACCGGAGCGTCCATGAGTGCCTTTATTCCAAGCATCCATCCCATCTAAAACGGCATCGTCTTGATGAACTACCCAGACCGGGGCTGTAGCAATGGTGTTGAGGTGGGCGTCCGTCACGATAATGGCAATCTCCAAAATTCGCTCGGTTTCCGGGTTTAGACCCGACATCTCCATATCCACCCAAATAAGGTGTTCATTGGCGGGCGGCGCCTTATTCTCAGCCGTGTTCGTTTGTTCGCTCATATCTATAATGATCTCATGACATTCACAATTATTTTTCTGATCGCCTTTATCGCCAGCTTTGGCCTACGCCACTGGCTTTCCCAACGCCAAATTCGCTATGTATCTCAGCACCGCGATGAGGTCCCAGCTGAATTTACCGAAAAAGTGAGCTTGGCCGAGCATCAAAAAGCGGCTGACTACACCATCGCTAAATTACGCCTCGGTATTTTAGAAAACGGTGTCAGCGCCATCATTTTAATTGCCTTTACTTTGTTAGGCGGACTGCAGATCGTCAATATGGCATTGCTGCAATTATTGGGCGAAGGTATTGCCCAGCAAATCGCCTTGCTAACTTCAATTGTGATTATCTCCGGGGTGATTGACTTGCCATTCTCTTGGTACAAACAGTTCCATCTAGAAGAGCGCTTTGGCTTTAATCGCATGGGTAAAAAACTTTTCCTTAGCGACATGATCAAGGGGCTAGGCGTAGGCGGTGCCATTGGCATCCCACTACTTTGGGTAATTCTGACTCTCATGGCTCAAGCTGGAGACCTTTGGTGGCTTTGGGCTTGGGGCGTATTAACTGCATTCAGTTTATTAATGCAGTGGATCTTCCCTACATTCATTGCGCCCATCTTTAATAAGTTTCAAGCCCTAGAGGATGGTCCTTTAAAAACCCAAATCGAGGCACTTTTGCAGCGCTGCGACTTTGCAAGCCAAGGATTGTTTGTCATGGATGGCAGCAAGCGTAGCGCTCATGGCAATGCATTCTTTGCCGGTATGGGTAAAGCCAAACGCATTGTGTTCTTTGATACCCTCATTGAAAAACTGAACCCAGGCGAAGTAGAGGCTGTGCTTGCCCATGAGTTAGGTCACTTCAAACGCAACCATATTCGTAAACGTCTCTTAGTTTCTTTCGCCCTAAGCTTTGGTATGTTTGCCCTACTAGGTTGGATTAGTGCGAAGATCTGGTTCTATACCGATCTGGGTGTCATGCCCAACCTCAATGGCTATAACGGTGGCCTGGCACTAGCACTCTTTATGCTGGTATCGCCGGTATTTAGCTTCTTCTTTACGCCGCTTGCCAGCCTAGCTTCCCGTAAACATGAATACGAAGCTGATGGCTTTGCGGCTGAAAAGTCTTCGGCCAAAGACCTGATTTCTGCATTAGTGAAGTTATATCAAGACAATGCATCAACCCTAACACCTGATCCAATCTACACCGCCTTTTATAGCTCGCACCCACCCGCTCCACTGCGGATTGCTAACTTACAACGTCTGAGTTAATCAGTCCGGTAATGGAACAATTCCACGCGCTGCTGACAGCTTCTTATGGAAGGCATTATTTAGCGCAGCGTTTAGTGATAGATGCCCAAGGGAATGAATCACCCCAAGGGCCATTAATTCAAGTGAGCACACCCGCCAAGCAACACATTGGCGCAGTTGGCGATCGGATGCTCCTAGAGATGACGTCCGCGGATCAAGCGCGCATTATTCAGATTGAGCCACGTGTCAATATTTTGTATCGCTCTGATGCATTTAAAAGCAAAATTATTGCCTCTAATGTAGACCAAATTTTGGTAGTGCTGGCAACACAACCAGCGTTCTCGCCCGACCTCTTAGGCAGAGCAGTGGTGGCTGCAGAAGCCAATCAAATTGGCTTGCACATTCTGTTAAATAAATGCGACCTCAAAGACAACTTGGAACATGCTCGCAAAATCATCGCTCCCTACGCGCGCATGGGCTACCCAGTGAGCGAGGTATCTGCTAAGTTTGATGCCACATCCATTAATGCACTCCAATCGGCACTATGTGGCAAGGTCTCCGTCTTTGTGGGTCAATCTGGCATGGGGAAATCTAGCCTCCTCAATGCCTGGGTTCCGAACGCTGCCGCCCTCACCCAAGAATATTCAGTACGTTTAGATACCGGTAAGCACACCACTACTGCTTGCCGTTATTTTGAATTACCTGAAACCTGGGGTAGAGATGAATCTGGCAAACTGGGTGCGCTCATTGATTCACCAGGTTTTCAGGAGTTTGGTTTAGCCCATATGTCGGTAAGCGAATTGCAACACGCCTTTAGAGAATTTAGGAGCTTACTTGGTAAGTGTCGCTTTCACAATTGTGCACATCAATCAGAACCAGATTGCGCAGTTCGTGATGCAGTAAACAGAAATGAAATAGCGTCAGAAAGACTAGCGCTATTTAGACAGCTGCGTTCTGACTCAAAGACGGCAGATACGCAAATTCAGGGAATCAGCCAAACCAAAGAGCGATGGTCAGCATTAGCAATAAAGCCATCCAAGCGATGACCAAGCGCCACACCAAACCTACTGCAGAACGCATCGTACGCTCGGTTGGCTCAAGGGCTACTTCATAGATCAGCGGCTCACCGGCTTCTGCCATGCGCAAAGCTTCATCGCTATCAGGCTCACTTAAAGGCTCCCCTAAACGAACGCCTAATGCACCGCCGCCTGCAGCTAAAATCACTGCCGATAAAGAGTCGGCCCATTTTAGCGTGAGGTAACGCCAGGCATAAACTGCACCTTCGAAATTACCAACAATCGCAAAGCCCATAGCAGTAATGCGAGCCGGAATCCAATCGAGTACGTAGAAGAAATGGCGTGCCGCCTCACTCAGGCTAAAGTCGCCGCGCTCAGACCAACGCTGTGCCGCAATATCTGCCAAACGATACAACACAACTCCTGCAGGACCCATGGGCATCATGAACCAAAATAACACCCCAAACACATGACGATGCGAACCAATGATGGCACGTTCAAGCGCCAAAGAAATCACTTGAGTTTCTGTCAACTCAGAAGTATCTAATTCTGGACCATACCACTCACCTAATGCAGCACGTGCTGCCGGCAAGTCATGCGCTTCGATTGCTTCATGAACGAGCGTGAACGAATGACTGAATTGACGGAAGCCAAAAAACAAGTAGGCAATGACAACGTTCCACAAGAAACCTAAAATTGGATACGTCACCATACAGGCGACATACACCAAGAACACTAAAAAGGTCGGCAGAATAAAGGCGACCAAACAGGCCAACCGAGCGCCAATTGGGCTTGCGCCCTCCTCAGTCTTGCCGCCGAACTCTCCAGCAACCCAATCTAACCAACGGGTGCTCATGCGCACAATCCAATGGCTTGAGGTTACTGGGCGATATTGCTCAGCAATCAGGGCGAAGAGAATAGAAAAGAAAGTCATACTTTTAATAAATGATAAAGGTTACGCAACATTCCCGCAGTAGCACCCCAAATAAAGCGGTTCTCATAAGGCATTGAATAAAAACGACGCCCGCCCTGCTCACTTTGCCACAACCTGACCTGATGGTTCCCTGGGTCTAATAAAAAACTTAAGGGCACCTCAAAAACATCTGCCACTTCAAATTCATCCAAGACATATTCTGCCTGAGCCTGCACTAATCCTACTACCGGAGTAACGCTATAGCCAGAAACAGTTAAATATTGAGGTAAATGGCCAATAATCTCGACCCGCTTAGGATCTAAGCCAATTTCCTCTTCGCTCTCACGCAAGGCAGTGTCATTTGGCGTTTGATCTTCCGGATCCATGCGACCCCCAGGAAAGCTAATTTGCCCTGCATGATCACGTAAATGATTCGTCCGCTGGGTGAGTAGAACCGATAGGCCTTCTTCTTTGAGCAAGAGTGGAATTAACACCGCTGCTTTGGTCACTTTGCCGACTGCCTGGCGTCTTGCAATAATGTCTGCCGCAATCACGTGGCGGTTTTCATCAGTGATCTCCGGCTGCCATGCTGGTGGATTTTGCAGGCGAGCCTTCAGAGCTGCAGGCTCTAAAAACTTTGGAGATACTTTTTTATCATTAATGCATATCTCATGAATCGGAATTGCTTGTGCATCAAATCCCGGAGGCGCAGCAACATTAATTGCGTCTTCTTCAGGTTTAGAGGTCTTAGGCATATTCATATTCTAAGGCAACAAAAAAGGCGACCAAGGTCGCCTTTCTGTTTTTATCAAAGCAGCAATTATTCAGCAGCTGGAGCAGCTACTGCCTTAGTACGAGCTTGAAGCTTTTCTTTAATACGCGCTGACTTACCAGAACGATCACGCAAGTAGTACAACTTCGCGCGACGTACATCACCGCGACGCTTAACTTCAATGCTAGCGATCAATGGTGAGTAAGTTTGGAAAGTACGCTCAACACCTTCACCAGAAGAAATCTTGCGCACGATAAAGCTGGAATTGAGTCCGCGATTACGCTTAGCAATGACAACGCCCTCAAAGGCCTGGGCACGCTTACGGGTACCTTCAACAACATTAACGCTAACAATCACTGTGTCACCAGGCGCAAAGCTTGGCAATACTTTGTTGGCACTTAAGCGAGCAATTTCTTCTTGCTCAATTTTTTCGATCAAATTCATTTTTAATCCTTAAACATCTTGTTAGCGTTTAATCCCGAGATCTAAATCAACGGACCTAACAGAGGATGCAGTTAAAACAATTTCACTAAACCAAAAAACCAAACTTTTAATCACAACCCCATTTATAGAGAGCGAAGAAATTGTTCATCTTCTTGGGTTAGCAACCCATTGGTTCTGGCCGATTCAATTAAATCTGGCCGGAGCCTGAACGTCAGCTCTAGAGACTTCTGCCGACGCCAGTCCGCTATTTTAGCGTGATGTCCACCTAAAAGCACGTCCGGTACTGATAAATTTTCATATATTTCAGGGCGGGTGTAGTGCGGATGATCCAAAAGACCATTCATAAAGCTATCCTGGATCACAGATTCGTCATCCCCTAGGACTCCAGGAATCAGCCTAATCACCGCATCCATCATGGCCATAGCGGGGATTTCACCCCCAGAAAGCACAAAATCGCCGATAGAAAGCTGTAAATCGACGTTTCGATCGATAAAACGTTGGTCTACTGCCTCATACCGCCCACAAATGAAGCTTAAATTGCCGTAATTGAGGATGTCTGAGGCTATCTTTTGAGAAAACCGCTCACCCTGGGGTGCCAATAGGCAAATTGGACCTGATGTAATATTTGCCGCCTGATGAGCCGATTTAACTGCCGCAACAGCATCTTCAAGAGGTTTGGCCATCATGACCATGCCCGGACCACCACCATAAGCGCGGTCGTCTACCGTCTTGCGAGAATCAGAACAAAAATCTCTCGGGTTCCACAAATGAACGCTGACTAATGATTGCTCACATGCGCGACCTGTCACACCCCACTGCGTTAAAGCAGAGAACATTTCTGGAAATAAGGTCACAACATCAAAGCGCATATTTAAATTTATCGTATTGATCTATCACCAATCACTCTGCCAATCGAGCGTGATAGTTTTATTGGCCAAGTCTACGTTTTGTACCACTTCTTTTACAAATGGTACGAGTTGTTTAATTCCATTACTAGGGGCTTCACCAATGACAATTACACCATGAGCCCCATGCTCAGTAACATCGATGATTTCACCAAGCTCTTCGTTTTGTAAGTTGACTGCGCGGCACCCAATGAGGTCAATCCAATAATAGGAATCACTCTCTGCTTTAGGGAAGGCATCGCGCGCTACCAATATTCTGGCGCCCTTTAATGCAAGCGCTTGATCGCGATCGCTTACACCTTCTAATGCCATTACGACATTGCCGCTGTGCATCTTAGCGCTCTTCACTTTGTATTGGGTCAAAGAGGCCTGCTCTACAGACGCAGAAACACCTGCATCCCTACGCGGGATCAGAGATATCCAAACAGCCTTAGAAGAGAGCAGCGCCACAGGATCTGTTGAGTGAGGTCTAACCTTCACTTGACCCTGCAATCCTTGCGCCTCAGAAACGGCGCCAAGTTCAATCAAATCATTTAGGGAAGGTGCACTCATTTGAAAGACACCTTATTTTCCCGAAATAGAACTACTGAAAATCCAGCCACTAAAAACTCCATCGCAAAGATGAAGTATTTAGCAAGGTTATTTAAACAGCAGGATTGTTTTTGATCAAACGAACAACGGTTGGCGATATTTGTGCGCCAACACCAGTCCAGTAAGTCAAACGATCTTGAGCAATGCGCATGGCTTGCTCAGTTTCAGCTGCTTTAGGATTGAAATAACCAATGCGCTCGATAAAGTTCGAGTCACGACGGTTGCGCTTATCAGTAGCAACGATGCTGTAAAAAGGGCGCTTCTTAGAGCCGCCGCGTGCCAGTCGAATGACGACCATACTTATTCCTTAAAAAATCTAAAATGAAAACAGGTTGATTACAACCCAATGAAATTTCTACAAAAAATCTTGGGCTCCAGCTCACCAATTAAATGCAAGGTAGAGCGGAAAACCTCATATTCTAGACGAAAACCCCTACTTCTTCCACCTATTTGAGTGCCTAAGACAGTAGAATAGAACCCAGTGGTAATTAAAAAATATATATAAAACAATAACTTAGATGAATATCCCCAGAAAATTAGCGGTCCACCCCCTCTTAAAATACTCCATCAGAGGGTTCTCAGATAGCCTATTTGTGGTGTTTTCATCTGTGGGTATCGCCCTTTTGAATGGATGCGCCAATGTCCTACCACCCTGTGGCGCGAAAACTAGCCCTCCCAGTAGCGAGCTACGCAACACCAAATGGGAGCTCACGCGGTGGAATTTACCTCCTAACAGCAATGGCGAAGTGCGAACCCGCACCATTCCACAAGGCGAGGCTAGCAACCCCATACAACTCACATTTGATGCCAACAGTCAGCGTGTCAGTGGTTCAACCGGCTGCAATCGCTTCACCGCTCTACTAGATGAGGATTCTCGTGGCTTTACCTTCACTAAAATTACTAGCACCAAGATGGCATGCACGCCTCAGCGTAATGAATTAGAAAATGACTTTCTGTACGAGCTCAACGACTATCGCAGTATTGTTCGCAACGGCGATCAATTGCTCATGATTGGCGCTGACAGAGAAGTGCTGAGCTTTACACAGCGTCCCAATAACAATAAATAACAAGCTAAAAGATTCATGAAAAACTCCAAACTGATTTTTTGCGCTCTCGGGTTATTTTTTCCAGGCAGTGGATTGAACTGCTTCTACTTGCAAGGTCTCAAGTCCTTTTGGGCTTGGGTGCAATTATTTGCATTGATTGGTGGCATTGCTGGCTGGACTATTCTTAAGAACGCACACTTTCACTCCGCTCCAGGCTGGGTACTCATTACCTTTGGCTTTATTGCAATTGAAGCGAGTTGGTTAACCACGATTGCGTTTGGCCTGCGCCTAGATGAAAAGTGGGATGCGCAATTTAATCCCGGTATTGAAGAACACCGTCGCACTCGCTCTGGCTGGCCGGTTATTCTGACAGTGATTTTCTCACTTGTATTGGGCGCCGGCGTGATGATGACTTTCTTGGCAATCTCTTTTGAGCAATTTTTCATTTCCCAAATTCATGAAGCAAAAAAGCTATCCCAATAATTGCAGATAGCTTTTGGTGTGCCAGGCTCCGTGGATGAGGTTAGAACTGCTCCACCTCTAAACTATTAGTAGAGTGGCCACTTTCAATAATTGAAATTGCTAAAGCTCCAGCCTGTGGCAATAAATGCTCAGCAAAGAAACGTGCTGTAGCAATCTTGGCGCCATAAAAAGCTGAGTCACTATCCCGCAGTCGCTCTGCAACCAAGAGGCTCCGCGCCATTTGCCAACCACCTAACACTAAGCCGGACAAACGCAGATAAGCGAAGCTGCCAGCGTAGACCGCCTTAGCATCGCTTTTGGCATTTGCCACAATGTAAGCTACTGCTTCTTCAAATGCAGTACGGCCAACAGTTAATTGCTTAAGTACTGCTTTGGCATCTGCCGAACCACTGGCTGCCAATGCTGTTTCTGTCTCAGCAATTTTTTGCATAAACACTTTTGCAGTTGCGCCACCATCACGTACCGTTTTTCTACCAATCAAATCATTGGCCTGAATGGCAGTGGTGCCTTCATAGATCGTCAGGATACGCGCATCACGATAATGCTGGGCAGCGCCCGTCTCTTCAATAAAGCCCATGCCACCATGTACTTGCACGCCTAAGCTAGCAACCTCAATCGACATCTCCGTAGAGAAGCCCTTCACAATCGGCACTAAGAATTCATAAACAGCTTGACTAGCTTTGCGTTCAGCTTGATCAGGCGCTGCATGTTGTGCATCATAAGCAGCTGCAGCGTAATACGCCAAGGCACGAGAGGCCTCGGTGTATGCGCGCATTGTCATTAACATGCGCTTCACATCCGGCTGATGAATAATGGCTACTGGGCCTATAGAGCCATCTAGATCACGACTCTGCACCCGGTCTTTAGCGTATTGCACGGCCTTTTGATATGCGCGCTCTGCGACCGCAATCCCTTGCATACCTACCGCAAAGCGAGCTGCATTCATCATCACGAACATGTATTCAAGACCGCGGTTTTCTTCACCTACTAGATATCCAACCGCGCCACCATGATCGCCAAACTGTAGAACGGCCGTTGGACTCGCTTTAATGCCAAGCTTATGCTCAATCGATACACAGTGAACGTCATTACGCTCACCTAAAGAACCATCTGCGTTCACTAAAAACTTAGGAACAACAAATAATGAGATTCCTTTAACGCCCTCTGGCGCATCAGGAGTTCTTGCCAGTACCAAATGGACAATATTCTTGGCCATGTCGTGCTCGCCATAGGTAATAAAAATCTTAGTACCAAAGATTTTGTAGGTGCCGTTACCTTCAGGTACTGCGCGGGTACGCACCATTGATAAATCTGAACCTGCTTGTGGCTCAGTCAAGCACATAGAGCCAGTCCACTCGCCTGAAATCATATTGGGAACGTATTGCGCTTGAATCTCTGGGCTAGCTGCTGTTAACAAGGCTTCAATCGCCCCATCAGTCAGCATCGGACACAAAGCAAAAGATAGGCTAGCTGAGTGAACCATTTCAAAACAGGCAGTAGCAATTAATTTTGGTAGGCCTTGGCCGCCAAACTCAGCAGGATGAACTACGCCCTGCCAACCAGCAGCTGCAAATTGCTCGAATGCTTCTTTAAAACCAGGGGTTGTCGTAACGACACCATCTTTCCAGGTGCTTGGGTTTTGATCACCAGGCCAATTGAGTGGTGCAACAACGTCTTGATTAAATTTTGCAGACTCTTCCAAAATTGCTGGGGCTAAATCAACATCAGCGCCCGCCTGCGCATACGAGGGATACGCAACAACATTCGATAACCCAGCCAACTCATTCATCACAAACAGCATGTCTTTTACTGGGGCTATGTATGGCATTACTACTCCTCTTTATTCAATCGAATCATCCAATACTCTTAACCCAACGCTTTGGTTAACTCAGGAACTGCAGTATTGAGATCCGCTACCAAACCATAATCAGCAACACTAAAGATTGGTGCCTCTGGATCCTTATTGATTGCGACGATGACCTTAGAGTCCTTCATGCCAGCTAAGTGCTGAATCGCACCGGAGATGCCCACTGCGATATAAAGCTGTGGAGCCACAATCTTGCCAGTTTGACCAACTTGGTAGTCGTTTGGAACATAACCCGCATCAACCGCAGCACGCGAAGCACCTAAAGCGGCACCGAGCTTATCAGCCAATGGGGCAATGAGTTCTTGATATTTCTCACCAGAACCCAAACCACGTCCACCAGAGACGATGATCTTGGCAGCAGTTAACTCTGGACGGTCAGACTTTGTGAGTTCGCGGCCAACAAATGACGATGAAGATTTACTTTCAGCGGCAGCGAGTTTTTCAATCGTCGCAGAACCACCAGTAGCAGCCACCGGATCAAAACCAGTCGTACGAACTGTGATGACTTTGACTGGATCACCAGATTGCACGGTAGCAATCGCATTACCTGCATAGATAGGACGCTCAAATGTATCGGCACTAACTACTTTCGTGATGTCAGATAACTGCGCAACATCTAACTTAGCAGCTACACGCGGCATCACATTCTTGCCATTTGCAGTTGCAGGAGCAAGAAGATGACTGTAGTTACTTGCAATTGACAGAATCTGGGCAGCTAAAGGCTCAGCCAATTGATCAGCTAGATTGCTAGCATCTACCTGAATGACCTTACGCACGCCCGTCACTTGGGCAGCAGCTGTTGCAGCTGCATCAGCGCCACTTCCAGCAACCAGCACATCTACTTCGGAAGAGCACTGCAAGGCAGCTGCTACCGCGTTGAGTGTTGCCGCTTTTAAAGATTGATTATCGTGTTCAGCAATAACGAGAGCAGCCATTTAAATTACCTTCGCTTCATTTTTGAGTTTATCTACCAAAGCGGCTACATCAGCAACCATCACGCCAGCACTTCGCTTAGGCGGCTCTTCGACCTTCAGGGTTTTAAGACGCGGGGCAATATCTACACCGAGATCTTCAGGCTTCAAAATATCAATCACCTTCTTCTTGGCCTTCATGATATTTGGCAGGGTTACATAACGTGGCTCATTGAGGCGCAAGTCAGTCGTAATCACTGCTGGCAATGTAAGTGCAATCGTTTCTAGGCCGCCATCCACTTCGCGAGTCACGGTAGCCTTACCATCAGCCACAACTACTTTAGATGCAAAAGTGGCCTGTGGAATATCTAAAAGACTAGCCAACATCTGGCCAGTTTGATTGCTGTCATCATCAATTGCTTGCTTGCCGAGAATAATGATTTGTGCCTGCTCTTTTTCAGAGAGCGCTTTAAGAATCTTGGCAACTGCGAGTGGCTGCAAGTCGGCGTCAGACTCAACCAAAATTGCGCGATCAGCACCAATCGCTAAGGCAGTACGTAGTGTTTCTTGGCACTGGGTTACGCCTACACTAACAACTACCACTTCAGTGGCAACACCAGCCTCTTTTAAACGAACCGCCTCTTCAACCGCGATTTCATCAAAAGGATTCATGCTCATTTTGACATTGGCAAGATCGACACCTGAACCATCTGACTTCACGCGAATTTTGACGTTGTAATCAACGACGCGTTTTACTGCAACTAAGATCTTCATTTGGAATTCTCAATATTGACAAAAAATTGGGTAACCGCTTATTTTATCCGCCCTATGGCATCAAAACTAGACGTCAATGGCGGCGGCAGATCCAGCTTGCCTACGTAGCTCAAACTTCTGAATTTTGCCGGTTGAAGTCTTTGGTAGCTCCCCAAAAACAATCGCCTTAGGCACCTTAAATCCAGCTAAATGCTGTTTGCAGTGAGTAATAATATCGGCTGGCGTTACCTCCACGCCCGGCTTAATTTCCAAAAAAGCACATGGGGTCTCACCCCACTTTGGGTCAGGCTTAGCAACCACTGCCGCGGCAATGACTGCAGGGTGACGATAAAGCACATCCTCCACCTCAATAGAGGAGATATTTTCTCCGCCAGAGATGATGATGTCCTTACTCCGATCCTTGATCTTGATATAACCATCTGGGTTCATCACCGCCAAGTCACCTGAATGAAACCAACCACCCTCGAACACGTCTTTGGTGGCCTTCTCATTCTTTAAATAACCCTTCATGGCGATATTGCCTTTAAACATAATCTCGCCCATGGTTTCGCCATCAGCAGGAACCGGCTGCATCGTTTCTGGATCCAGAACATCAATCGCTTGTTGCATGTGATAACGTACACCTTGACGCGCATTCAAGCGAGCACGCTCACTAATATCTACATCATTCCATGCGTCTTGTTTTACACAAATTGCTGCCGGACCATACACTTCAGTCAAGCCATAAACGTGAGTTAAGTCAAAGCCCAGCTTTTCCATGCCTTCAATAATAGAAGCTGGCGGCGCAGCGCCTGCAATGAGGCCCTTGACGCCCGCTGGTACGCCGACCTTCATTTCATCCGAGGCATTTACCAAAAGGTTATGCACAATTGGCGCAGCACAGTAGTGAGTCACGCCATGCTCTTTAATTGCTGCAAAAATATGTTGCGCATCTACACGGCGCAAGCACACATTAATCCCGGCACGAGCTGCAACCGTCCAGGGGAAACACCAACCATTGCAATGAAACATTGGCAGTGTCCACAAATACACTGGATGCTTATTGATATCCCAATCCAGGATATTGGAGACCGCATTAATCGCTGCACCACGGTGATGATAGACAACACCCTTAGGATTACCCGTGGTTCCGGAAGTGTAGTTCAAACAGATTGCCTGCCATTCATCGACCGGCACCTGCCATGCGAAGCTTGGATCTCCTTGAGATAGGAGCTGTTCGTAGGTAAGCTTTCCTAGCCTCTCACCCGCCACATCAAATTCTTTTTCTTCAACATCGATAATTAAGATATCGCGACCACTTTCTTTCTTGGCCATTTCTAATGCCGTTTTGATCACACCGGAAAACTCTGGATCAATGATGACTACTTTAGCCTCACCATGATTGAGCATGAAGGCAATGGACTCTGGATCTAAGCGGGTGTTCAAAGCATTTAATACGGCACCCGCCATCGGAATACCAAAATGCGCCTCCACCATAGGGGGAGTGTTAGGCAGCATCACCGCCACTGTATCTCCTAAGCCAATGCCATGCTTTTGTAATGCACTAGCGAGGCGACGGCAACGCTCGTAGGTTTGTTGCCAAGTTTGGCGCAGCTTTCCATGAATGATGGCAGTCTTATTAGGATAAATCTCCGCCGAACGCTCCAAAAAGAGAAGTGGGGTAATGGGAGTGAAATTCGCGGAATTGCGCTCTAGCCCTTGTTCGTAAATATTTGCCATCATGTACCTTCAAAAACGCTTTAAATATCGGCCAATGCCTTTACATGAGCCACAACGCTCCTACCTAAAGCGGAAAGGTTGTAACCTCCCTCTAGGCAGCTCACAATACGATTTTGCGCATAATCTTTTGCAATCTCTTTGAGGCGTTTGGTAATCCAAACGTAATCATCTTCAACCAAGCCCATTTGACCTAAGTCATCTTCACGGTGCGCATCAAATCCAGCAGAAATAATGATGAGCTCTGGCTCAAAGTTGCGCAAAGCTGGCAGCCAACGCTCTTCCACGATGGAGCGCACCACATCACCACGAGTAGAGGCTGGCAATGGCACATTCACCATATTGTCCGAGGCATCTAAGCCGCTATAAGGATAGAAAGGATGCTGAAAAAAACTGCACATCATGACATGAGGGTCATTAAAAAATGCGGCCTCAGTACCGTTACCGTGATGCACATCAAAATCAATAATGGCGACACGTTCAATGCCATAGGCTTCTTGAGCATAACGGGCTGCAATCGCAACGTTATCAAATAAACAAAACCCCATCGAACGGGTAGGCTCGGCATGGTGTCCAGGCGGCCTAACGGCACAGAAGACGTTTTCGACTTCGCCTTTCATAACCGCATCAACACCGGCAATTGCTGCGCCAGCTGCGCGCAATGATGCCCTATAGGTATGAGGATTCATGATGGTGTCGCCATCCAGCATGAAGTAACCGCTCTCCGGGGCGCGGTCTCTTACAAATGCCACATGGTCAGGGCTGTGCACTAATTCCAATTGATCTTCAGTTGCCAGAGGAGCATCCAAATGATGAAGGAAGCGATCTACGCCGCTGCGGATCAATTGATCATTGATCGCCTGAATGCGCTCAGGGCACTCTGGGTGATGACTTCCCATCTCATGTTTCAGAAAGTCTGGATGAGTTATGTATCCTGTTGTCATTACTCTAAATCCTTCATAGCAAAACGTTCATTTTTATAATCTAATAAAACGTGTTTATTTCTCAAAAATCGATTACAGCTCGCATGAATCTTTGCGCCCCCTACTTGGCATTAGCCTTGCTTCTGACGGCCTGCTCTGGCGCGCCAACAAAGCCAGAACAACCCATCGTAAACCAAGCCGATGATGTAGCTACTGAGGCGCAATTTAGTCAAAATCTCAATGAACTACTAAGCCAGGTTTCCCAAGCCCAAGAAATCCCCATACAGACCCTAGAATCAGGTTTCCTTGATGCTAGAACGATTCCCTCAATACGCAAATTGGTATTACCCCCATCGGGTACTTTTAAGAAGAATTGGCTGGCTTACCGCAAGCGCTTTATTGAACCCGTCCGTTTGAAGGCTGGAAAGGCCTTTTGGGAAGAAAACCAGGCTTTTTTAAGTCAAGTTGAGCAGGATTCTGGAGTTCCTGCGGAGATTATTGTTGCCATTATTGGCATTGAGACTATTTATGGGCGCCAGACGGGGAATTTTCGGGTGAAGGATGTGCTGTCCACCCTAGCCTTTAGCTATCCTGAAACACCCAATAAATCTGCCCGTGAACAGCTGTTCAAGGACCAACTCAAAGAGCTTATTCTCTTATGTTGGACAGAAGCTGGCGGGAAGTTACCTGCAAAGAACAACACCCAAGGCGTCAATAACGCACGCTTTAGCGCCTGCCTTAATCAAAATAGTTCCTATGCTGGTGCTATTGGCTTACCGCAATTTATGCCTAGCAGCATTCGGAGCTTTGCTGTCGATGGCGATGGCGATGGGAGAATTGATTTAAAGCAGAGCCCCAAGGATGCCATTGCCAGTGTTGGCAACTTCATGAAAAAACATGGCTGGCAAAGTGGTATGCCCATTTCTTTTCCTGTGCAACCCGACGGCATATCAGCCGTTAAAGAATTGGCTGATGGAGAGCCACAACTTAAACACACAGTTCAAGAGTTGATTGAAAAAGGCATCCTGACTAAGCAACAGGGCGACTTACAAAGCGGTGGTGTAGAACCAAGCAGTAAAGCATTTATTGTGGACTTACCTTACCCCGATAAAGATGGCGTGGAACAAGTTCAATATTTTGTTGGCTTAAATAACTTTCTGACGATTGTTCAATACAACCGTAGTTATTTTTATGCACAAAGCGTTGCTGAGTTTGCAGAAGCCCTGGGATATCAGAATCAAAGCGTAGTGCCGGTAGAAAATATCAGAAAAGTGATGATCAGCAAGAGTTCTAGCGAGAAGCCTAAGCACAAAAAATCAACCGCCAAGAAAAAACCTAAAACAAATTAGGCTGGAAAAACGCCAGTAGATAAGTAGCGATCACCGCGGTCACAGACAATAAATACGATCGTGGCATTTTCAACCTGACGAGCAATGCGCAGAGCTACCACTAAAGCACCGCCCGCTGAGATACCGCAGAAAATGCCTTCTTCTGCAGCCAAACGGCGCGCCATCTCTTCAGCATCTGCTTGCGTGACGTATTCAATACGATCAACCTTGTCCCCCTGATAAATCTTAGGCAGGTATTCTGGAGCCCACTTACGGATTCCTGGAATTTGCGAACCATCTTCAGGCTGCGCACCAATAATCTGAATCTCAGGATTCATTGACTTCAGGTATGTTGAAACACCGGTAATCGTTCCGGTTGTACCCATCGCAGAAATGAAATGGGTAATTTGACCATCAGTATCGCGCCATATCTCTGGTCCAGTGGTCTCAATATGGGCTCGTGGATTATCTGGATTAGCAAACTGATCAAGCAATCTGCCGCGCCCCTCTCGTTGCAGCTGGAGCGCATAGTCACGCGCAAACTCCATGCCACCAGAAGCAGCCGTCAGGATCAACTCAGCTCCATAGGCGGCCATACTTTGACGACGCTCAATACTTTGATTCTCCGGCATGACCAATACCATCTTGTAGCCCAACATTGCAGCTGTCATAGCCAAGGCAATACCGGTATTACCGCTTGTCGCTTCAATTAGGGTATCGCCAGGTTTAATTTCGCCACGCTCTTGTGCGCGCATGATCATCGACAGCGCAGGTCGGTCTTTCACCGACCCGGCTGGATTATTACCCTCCAACTTACCCAGAATCACATTATTGCGAGTCGAATTCTCAAGACCTGGAATTCGTTGCAATTGGACCAAAGGCGTATTGCCTACGGTTTGTGAAATAGTCAGGTAAGAAGGTTTGCTCATGAAGCCATTTTAGCCATAAGCCCGCTTACACTCGAAAGGGTTTAATTTCTGCGACCCGTTGCCGCACGCTCCGGGTGATGACGATTACTATTTTGAGTACGCGAATGACGTCTACCAGAGGCCCCGCCTTCCCTTTGCGTCCTACCATTAGGCTCCCGAAAAGAGCCTGGGGCCTCAATTGTTAAGCCGTTATCAACCATCTTTTCAACGGATTTCATACCAATGCCACGGACCCGCTTCTGCAAATCATTGGCATCCTGAAAATGGCCGCCATCCAAGCGCTCAGCAATAATTGTTTTTGCCTTAGAGGGTCCAATACCCTTAATACTCTCCAACTCAGATTGGGTAGCAGTATTAACATTAATCGGGGATGCAACAACCGCCCCAAGAGAAGAAACTGCTAATACTGCTGCAAGAGCAGTAGACCTAACTAAACCAGTTGCAACGCCAAAATTTAAATATCGACTCATACATTCTCCAGTAGTAAATAAAAATCCACGGACACAAAGTGCGCGTGGATCATTTACAACGAAGAGTGAGTTACTTGGTTGACTTGCCTACAACGGATTGGCTAAGAAACCAGAATTTACTTCTAACCACTCAATATAACGGCCTATACCCTGCTCAACATCTAGGAAGGGTTCTGTATAACCTGCTGCACGAAGTTTGGTGAGATCCGCTTGAGTGAAGCACTGATATTTACCTCTGAGTGCATCCGGAAATGGAATGTACTCAATCGCTTTTTCTTTTACCAACTCTTGTAGGCTTGCTGGTTGCGCTTTATCAAGCTTACGCATGGCATTGGCAACCGCATGTGCAACATCATTAAATGGTTGCGCACGACCGCTACCTAAATTAAAGATGCCGCTAATCTCTGGGTGATCTAAGAAAAACAGATTCACTTTTACAACATCTTCAACTGATACAAAGTCGCGGCTTTGTTCACCAGGACCGTAACCACCATACTCACCAAAAAGCTTTACATGGCCGTTGGCCTTGTACTGGTGATGTTGATGAAAGGCTACTGATGCCATGCGGCCTTTATGGGATTCACGCGGGCCATATACATTGAAGTAGCGAAAGCCAATTACCTGTGCAGTGTTTGTTTTTTCTGCAAAACGCTTGCGCATGACTTGATCAAACAGGAACTTAGAATAGCCGTAGATATTGAGCGGCTTCTCATGCTCACGACTCTCGACAAAAACATTAGAGCCACCATAGGTAGCAGCTGAAGATGCATAAAGAAGTTGCACCTTTTGTGAAGTACAGATATCTAGCAAGTCCATGGTGTAGCGATAGTTGTTCGCCATCATGAAAATGCCATCAGTTTCCATCGTGTCAGAGCATGCACCCTCATGGAATACTGCTTTTACTTTACCAAAACGACCGCTTCTAAATGCTTCTAGAAATTCATCTTTATCAAAGTAATCAGTGATGTCTAGATCAGCAAGGTTGCGATACTTATCTGCGGGACGAAGATCATCCACAGCGATGATATTTTTCTCACCACGTAGGTTAAGAGCCTGAACAATATTTGCGCCAATAAAACCAGCGGCGCCAGTTACGATAATAGTCACTGTAATTCCTCTGAAGTAACAGTAGCAGTTCCAAGCTTACCAACCACAATACCACCTGCGCGATTTGCTAAAGCCATTGCTTTTTCCAGTGGCCACTTGGCTGCCAATGCCACTGCTAAGGTTGCAATCACAGTATCGCCAGCACCAGAGACATCAAATACTTCGCGTGCTTGCGCTTTTACATGACTGACACCAGCCTCAGTATATAAACTCATACCCTCTTCAGAGCGAGTTAGCAGTAGAGCTTGAAGGTCTAAAGATTTTCTGAGGGCCTGCGCTTTATTAGTCAGATCTTCTTCACTAGTCCACTTGCCAACTACCTGACGCAACTCACTACGGTTAGGGGTTAAGACAGTGGCGCCACGATATTTTTCATAATCTTCACCCTTAGGGTCAACCAAGATGACTTTGTTTTGCGCCCTTGCCTGCTCAATCATATGGGCTACTTGGCCCAAGGCACCTTTGCCGTAATCAGACAGAATTACTACGTCAGCAGCGCCAACTAGCTTTTCAAAACGCTCCAACTTATGCGCTAGCGCTTTTTCACTGGGGGTTTCTTCAAAATCAAGACGAATGAGTTGTTGCTGACGGGCAATCACGCGTAACTTCACAATCGTTGGCACATTTACATCAATTTCTAGTTGACTATCAACGCCACCTGACTTCAGCAACTCCACCACACGCTTGCCAGGTTCGTCATCACCAACAATACCCAAAATAGTTGTATTGGCACCCAAGGCCGCAACGTTACGGGCAACATTCGCTGCGCCACCTAAACGCTCGTCAATCTTACCCACCTGTACTACTGGCACAGGCGCTTCAGGAGAGATGCGATTCGTGTCACCAAACCAGTAACGATCGAGCATGACGTCGCCAACCACTAGTAAGTGGGTTTTAGAAAACTGATCTCGGTTTGCTTTTTCCATAGAACTATTTTTGTAATGACTTAATTATGTCGCCCAATACCGTAGTACTCAATACCCAATTCCCGCATAGCACTTGGCTCATAGAGATTACGGCCATCAAATACGATAGGGCGCGTCAGCTTTTGCATTACCTGATCAAAATCTGGACTTCGGAAAGCCTTCCATTCGGTCACAATTACCAAAGCATCACAAGCATCTAAGGCTGCCATGGGGTTATCTACCATAGAGACCCTCTTAAGACCTTCTGGATTACCTTTGAAGTCCAACTCGAGGCAATGCTGTGCTTCTGGCATCGCCACTGGATCATGAGCAACTACCGAGGCGCCACGCTTGACCAGTTCTTGGATGATGACGCGGCTTGGGGCCTCACGCATATCGTCAGTATTCGGCTTAAATGCCAGACCCCAAAGTGCAAACTTCATACCTTTCAGATCTTTGCCAAAGCGTTTTTCAATCTTCTCGACCAAGATGTATTTCTGGAGCTCGTTTACAGCCTCTACAGCATCCAAAATCTTCAAGTCTCTGCCATGCTCCCTAGCAGTTTTAGAGAGTGCCGAAACATCTTTTGGAAAGCAAGATCCACCATAGCCCGTTCCAGAGTACAAAAATCCATAACCAATCCGAGAGTCTGAACCAATGCCCTGACGTACTGCCTCAATATCAGCGCCTACGAGATCGGCCAAGTTTGCTAACTCGTTCATGAAAGAAATGCGGGTAGCCAACATGGCATTGGCTGCATACTTGGTCAGCTCTGCACTCTTCACGTCCATGTAATAGGTGCGCTCATGGTGACGATTAAATGGTGCGTACAGCTTGCGCATTTGCTCTTTAGCTCTAAGCCCAGCCGGAGTATTTTCTGTGCCAATCACAATGCGGTCAGGTCGCATAAAGTCTTCTACTGCTGCACCTTCTTTTAAAAACTCGGGATTAGAGACTACTGAGCACAAGTCGGCTGGCTGCCCTCTTTTTTCTAATTCCTCTTTAATTGCTGCCGATACTTTATCTGCCGTACCTACTGGCACGGTTGATTTATCAACAATGACCTTAGGTGTGCTTGCATAAAGGCCAATATTTCGAGCTGCTGCAACGACATATTGTAAATCTGCAGAGCCATCCTCATCAGGAGGGGTACCCACTGCAATAAATTGAACATCACCATGCGCAACAGATGCGGCAATGTCTGTAGAGAATTGCAATCTGCCTGCAGCACGATTGCGGTCAATCATTTCTTTCAGGCCGGGCTCATAAATAGGTACGCCACCAGAATTCAGAATCTCAATCTTTCTAGGGTCAAGATCTAAACAGAAAACATTATTACCCTGCTCAGCCAAGCAAGCGCCTGTAACTAAACCTACGTAACCGCTGCCAATGATGGTGACTTTCAAATGAGCTCCTAATCAATCTCTAATGTATTCAAGACATCACATTGAGGGGCCACTTGGTGCGGCACCCTCACTACGTCTTGGGGAGTATGCCTCCCAATTATTACAGCCAGGACACTGCCAATAGAATCTACGCGCCCTAAACCCGCAATTGCCACAGGTATATCGAGCCAAACTGGTGGTGCGCTGACGTAAGAGGTTCAAAATTGACTGCAACTCCAAAACCCTTTCAGGATTGGCGCTACCCTCCTCTAAAGCAAGACGGGTTTCAGCCAACTTAGATAGAGCACTCAAACTAGGGGAATGCTGCATTACATCGGCGAGCATCATATTTGCAGCCTGTGGCCCCCGAATTTTCATGAGCTGCTTATGCACAATATCGAGCAACTCGCCAGAAGCCTGAGTCTTGAGCAAGTCACACAGGCGATCCAAGCCCTCATCAACCTGATTGATTGCTGCATGAGCAATCATCCAACGATCCGCCAATAAATGCATATATGCCGGGTGTGAAGCAGCCACCAATCTCCAAGCTTCAATTGCCTGTGCTGGGCGATCCATAGCCATTAAGTAATCACCCTGCAAAATCAAAGCACGCGCATGATTTGGTACGGCCTGCAAGGCGCGCTGAATAGACTGTTCAGACTCCTCTAGATCTTTACGACGCAAGGCTTCTTGACCTAATTCACAATGAAACTGAGCAATCTCAGTTTGATGTGATTTGCCCTGCAACTTCTCAAGCTCATGGGCTGCGATGATGGCTTTTTTCCAGTCACGCTCTACTTGATACATCTCAAGCAAACTTTCTTTTGCTGGAACGGCAAACTTACCTTCCCCCACGCGATTCAATGAAGCTTCAGCGCGATCGAGTAAGCCAGCACGTAGAAAATCGCGGCCCAATTCATAAGCAGCATGATCCCGATCACGTGGCTTCAAGTCATCGCGATTTGCTAAGTGCTGATGAACCTTAATAGCTCGCTCAGTTTCACCACGACGACGGAATAAATTACCCAATGAAAAATGTAACTCAACCGTTTCAGGATCTAATTGCGCAATCTTGACAAGGGTTTCAATCGCTTGATCAGGCTGTTCGTTTAATAAAAGACTAAGGCCTTTAAAAGTTGAGCGCTGCTGACGCATACGCTCGCGCTCATCCATGCGATTTTCAAGACGTAAGTCCCAGCGAGATGCTAGCCATCCAATACCAAACATGACTGGTAGCAGCAATAACCAGGATGTCGCTATCTGAATCATGGCGTGCAGAAATTAAATAAAAAAATGGCCCGAATGGACCACTGAGGATGAGCCTGAATGTTAGGCACCAGAACCCTCTTTGGGGCCCGCCTGTTTCAGCGGCTTGTAATCCACTCGCTCACGCAACTCTTTACCAGGCTTGAAATGGGGAACACGTTTTTCTGGAATCAAGACCTTATCACCAGACTTGGGATTACGACCGGTGCGTGCAGGACGATGATGAAGTACAAAACTGCCAACGCCACGCAATTCAATGCGTTTACCCTCAGCCAAAGCATGAGTCATGGTATCCAGCAAGGTTTTTACTGCTAGCTCAACATCCCTAGGCAAAAGCTGCGGAAATTGTTCCGCAAGGCTCTCTACTAGTTCGGAGCGAGTAATAGCTTGTTGCTCTTGATCTGTCATGATCTATCAAAAAAAGATCGCCGCTCCCCCACTGGAAAGCGGCGATATTGCTTTAACCCTGATTGTCCATTTTTGCTTTTAACAAAGCACCCAAATTGGTTGTGCCAGACTGCGCATCACCTTGGAGCTTGCTCATTGCATCTTGTTGATCAGAACTGTCTTTTGCTTTAATTGAAAGATTGATAACGCGTGACTTACGATCGATATTAATGATCATTGCAGTTACGCTATCGCCCTCTTTCAATACATTGCGCGCATCTTCAACGCGATCGGTTGAGATCTCAGAAGCACGCAAGTAAGCTTCAACTTCATCAGCCAAGTGAATCGTTGCACCCTTAGCATCAACAGCCTTCACAGTACCAGTAACAAGGCTACCCTTGTCGCTTACGGATGTGTAGTTATTGAATGGGTCGCCAGACAATTGCTTGATACCGAGAGAGATGCGCTCTTTCTCAACATCAATTGCCAATACTGTGGCTTCAACTTCATCACCTTTTTTGTATTTCTTAACAGCTTCTTCGCCTGGCTCATTCCAAGAGATATCAGAAAGATGTACTAGGCCATCGATGCCGCCAGGCAAGCCAATGAACACACCAAAGTCGGTAATCGACTTGATTGCGCCAGTAAGCTTGTCGCCTTTTTGTTGGGCACGTGAGAACTCTTCCCATGGATTTGCTTTGCACTGCTTGATGCCCAAGCTAATACGACGCTTGTCTTCATCAATATCCAGAACCATGACTTCAACTTCGGTTCCCAATGCAGTGGCTTTGCTTGGAGCAACGTTTTTGTTGGTCCAATCCATTTCAGAAACGTGTACCAAACCTTCAATACCAGATTCGATTTCAACGAATGCGCCGTAATCAGTCAAGTTCGTTACCTTGCCAAACAAACGGGTATTCGGTGGGTAACGACGAGCGATACCAACCCATGGATCATCACCAAGCTGCTTCACACCAAGTGAAACACGGTTCTTCTCTTGATCGAACTTCAAAATCTTCGCGGTAACTTCTTGACCAACAGTCAACATCTCGCTTGGGTGACGCACACGACGCCATGCCAAATCAGTGATGTGTAAGAGGCCATCGATACCACCGAGGTCAACGAACGCGCCGTAATCAGTGATGTTCTTAACGAGGCCAGTTACGACAGCGCCTTCTTTAAGGTTAGACATCAACTTAGCACGCTCTTCACCTTGGCTAGCTTCAACAACCGCACGACGTGACAACACTACGTTGTTACGCTTACGGTCAAGCTTGATAACCTTGAACTCCATAGTCTTACCTTCGTAAGGACTAGTGTCTTTAATAGGGCGTGTGTCAACGAGTGATCCAGGCAAGAATGCGCGGATACCGTTCACCATCACAGTCAAGCCACCTTTGACCTTACCAGTAACGGTACCGGTAACGATCTCAGCTTGCTCGAGCGCTTTTTCCAAATTCATCCATGATGCCAAGCGCTTCGCTTTGTCACGGGAGAGGATGGTGTCGCCATAGCCATTTTCAAGGGCATCGATAGCAACAGAAACGAAATCGCCAGGAGCTACTTCAATCTCGCCAGCGTCGTTATGGAATTCTTCAACAGGAATAAACGCTTCAGACTTTAAGCCAGCGTTAACAACGACGAAGTTATGGTCGATGCGGAGAACTTCAGCCGAAATAACTTGGCCGGTCTTCATATTCGATCGGGTTAATGATTCTTCAAATAATTCTGCAAATGATTCAGACATGTGTATTCACTTTGTGCCGCCAGAAGGCCCGACGGGTTAGGTTAAAAAAGCCTTAAAGAAACACGCTAATGAAATAATCGCGTTGTGGAGTTTCTTAAGACGCCAAAACTACTACTTACATCTACCGCTAAAAACTAAACAATCGCAGATTGATACCAATCTAAAACTGTCTTAACTGCTTGATCTATCGATAAATCTGATGTTTCAAGCACTTTTGCACCATCTGCAAGCAAGAGGGGTGCGGCACCTCGACTACTATCCCTGGCGTCGCGCTCCTGCAAATCTTGCAGTAAGTCAGAAAGTTTAGCAGAAATTCCCTTAGCTATCAATTGCTTATAGCGACGTTCCGCCCTGGCAGCAGCAGTGGCGGTCAAGAAAACCTTCAAAACCGCGCCTGGGAAGATAACGCTGGCCATATCCCGACCATCAGCAACTAGACCTGGGGAATGTCGAAAACTACGCTGCAAGCCCACCAAAGCAGATCTCACCTCCGGATGAACCGCCAGAGCAGAAGCTCTTAAACCAATGTTTTCTGTGCGAATGGCGTCCGTAACGTCCTCGCTATCTAGAAAAACTTGGCTATTTTTGAATGAAATCAGTAACTTAGGAACTAAAAGGCCTAATTCTGGGCCATTTTTGACATCAATTCCGTATTTTTCACTAGCCAAGGCCACTAAGCGATATAGCGCACCGCTATCCAAATAATGAAAACCCAACTTTTCGGCTACCAGGGAAGCAACCGTACCTTTACCTGAGGCGGTAGGTCCATCGATTGCGATAACTGGGTAAGCGCTCATGAAATTAATTAACTACCTTCGCAAATTCTGCAAAGTAGCTTGGGAAAGTTTTAGCGACGCAATTAGGATCATTGATTGTCAGAGATTGAGGACCAAATGCTGCGAGAGAAAAGCACATGGCCATACGATGGTCATCGTAAGTATCAATACCTTCGGCTGGCGACTTCCAGTCACCCGGGGATGGAGCAGTGATAACAATATAGTCGGCACCCTCTTCAACAGTCGCACCCACTTTTCTTAATTCTGTTGCCATCGCCGCGATGCGATCGGTTTCCTTCACTCGCCAACTCGCAATATTATTCAATCGTGTTGGGCCCTCAGCAAACAACGCTGCAATAGCAAGCGTCATTGCCGCATCTGGAATCTCAGTGCAATCCAGTGTGATGCCATTCAACTTTCCATTCGCATTCTTCACACCAGAAACTTCAATCCAATCTTCTCCAGCAGTGATATTGGCACCCATCAAGGCAAGCGCATCAGCAAATGCCACGTCACCCTGAATACTGTCACTGCCAACACCCAGCACTCTTACGGGACCACCACCAATAGCACCCAGTGCTAAAAAGTAAGAGGCAGAAGAGGCATCGCCTTCAACCAATAGCTGACCAGGACTCTTGTAAACAGCGTCCGATGTTTTGGCTGGTATGACAAACGACTGGCCATCAGGGCAAGCGACATGCACGCCAAAACGTGCCATCAATTTCAGAGTGATATTGATATATGGGCGAGAAATCAGTTCGCCAATCACCTCAATACGAACGGCTTGTTCCGCAACAAGCGGCAAAGCCATTAACAAAGCAGTCAAGAACTGGCTGGATACATCACCACGCACCTTCACAACATCTTTAATCTGAATATCTGCTGCCAAAATCTGAATCGGTGGATAACCTTCCTGTAATTCATATTCAATCTTGGCGCCTACTTGACGCAAGCCATCAACTAAATCACGAATCGGTCTTTCGTGCATTCGAGCTACACCGGATAAACGATAGTCTCCACCCTGCATTGCGAGTGCCGCTGTCAGTGGACGAATCGCAGTACCGGCATTACCCATGAAGAGATCTGCTTGGCGCACGGGGAAGCGAGCGCCATAACCATCAACCACGCAAACTTTGTCAGCTTGATCAGTTACAGAGAGACCTAACTGACGCAAAGCATTCCGCATCACTTGAGTGTCATCAGCATCAAGTAAATTTTTGAGCGTAGTAGTGCCAGAAGATAGTGCTGCCAGAAGCAATACACGATTGGAGATACTCTTGGACCCAGGCAACACAATCGAGCCCTGAGCTCGCTTGAATGGTCCAATCTGAATACTAGGTAAATGGCCCATCAGGCCCCATCCAAATCTTGACGCGCTTTACTGGCCTTGTTAAATAGCTTCTCCAAGCCTGCACCATCACCTTCGGCAACCAATTTGCGCATGTGATTGACGATTAATAAATACTGATCCAACTCTTTCAATATCGCAGTAGGGTTACCCAAGCAAATATCACGCCACATTTCTGGACTAGAGGCAGCGATACGGGTGAAGTCCCTAAATCCAGCACCCACATGATCTAATTTTTGATCAGCATCTTCCGAGTTCACAACGTTCGCCATTAAGGCGTAAGAAAGAAGGTGTGGCAGGTGGGAGACAGCCGCATAAATTGCATCGTGCTGCACGCTACCAATCTTTTTTACTACCGAACCAACTGACTCCCAGAAGCCGACAATCAAGGCAGTATCCTCAGGAGAGTTCTCTTGCAATGGACACACAATCGTTTGCTTGCCTTCAAATAAGTCAGCCCTTGCAGCGCTAGCGCCATGTTGTGCGCCACCAGCAATTGGGTGGGCTGGCACAAACTGACATGCTTTTTTACCCAATACTTCTTTCGCAGCCAAGATCACATCACCCTTAGTACTCCCAGCATCAGTAATCATGGTGCGAGACTCAAGATGCGGCTCTAGAGCTTCAAATGCTATTCGCATTTGTGCAACTGGTATGCATAACACAATCAGGTCTGATTGCTTGGCTGCTTCCACTAAATCGACTACCCCATCAATCGCACCCATCTTTTGTGCTTGATCTAAATTTTCTTTGCTACGACCAACGCCAAGCACCTTAGTAACTACACCAGCTTGTTTCAGCGCTAAACCCAAAGATGCGCCAATCAAGCCAACACCCACAATGGTGACAGTGCCGAAATTACTTGAAGGATTAATGATGACCATAGATAAAAGTCTTGTTTTTTATTTCGCCAGGATTGCTGTGAGTGCGTCAATAAAAGCCGCATTCTCTTTTGGCAAACCAATCGAGATGCGCAACCATTGCGGCAAGCCGTAATTACCAACAGGGCGCACAATGATGCCGCGTTTAAGTAACTCCAGATTAATACGCGCACCCGCTTGATCATCTTGACCCACTCTCACCAAGACAAAATTTCCTGCGGATGATAAATAAGTGAGATTCAATTGTTCGAAAGCGTTGGTCAGCTGTTCGTAACCAGCCCGATTGAGCTCATACCCTTCTTGCAAAAATACTTTGTCTTGAAACGCTGCAATGGCAGCGGCTTGGGCAAGACTGTTCACGTTAAACGGTTGACGAATACGATTCAGCAAATCGGTTAGGTGGGGTTGCGCAACGCCATAACCAATTCGCAAGCCAGCTAATCCATACGCTTTTGAAAAGCTGCGGGATAAAATCATATTGGGAAAACGCTTCACCCAGGCAATCGCGTCATAGCGCTGCTCTGGGCTGAGATATTCGTTATAGGCCTCGTCAAGCACAACAACGACATGTGATGGCACAGCCTGCAAGAAATCTTCAATCTCTTTTGCGCTGAGATAGCTGCCAGTTGGATTGTTTGGGTTGGCAATGAATGCCAACTTTGCTTTATCTCCAGCCGCTTGAATCGCAGAAAGCATTGCTGGCAAGTCATGGCCATAACTCTCTGTAGCAGCAACCTCAACTGCTTTAGCCCCCACCGCTTGGGTTGCCAGGGGATAAACAGCAAATGCATGTTTAGAGAAAAATACTTCATCGCCTGCTTGTGCAACTGCGCGTGCCGCCAATTCTAAGATGTCATTACTGCCATTGCCCAACGTAATCCAATCACTTGGGACCCCCAAGCGCTCAGACAATACATTCTTTAATTCAAAACCATTGGAGTCTGGATAGCGGCCCAAATCGCTAGCAGCCTTCAGCATGGCCTCTTGCGCAGACTTGGGCATTCCCAATGGATTCTCATTGGAAGCCAGCTTCACAATCTTGCTTTCATCCAAACCATACTCACGCGCAACTTCACTAATAGGTCGCCCACCAACATAGGGTGCAATCGCATGAATATGTTTTAGACCAATCTTGGAAGTCATTCGCAGGCTAACTAATGTAGTTACTAATTAAATTTCTAAATATTTAAGCTGAGTGAGGATAAGAACCCAGGTTCTTATAAAAAGCTGCAATTTCTTTTAATTCCTCTAAAGCCTTTACTACTTTGGTATCTTGCGCGTGGCCAGCAATATCAATATAGAAGTGATATTCCCAAGTGCCTTTGCGCGCAGGACGAGACTCAAAACGGTTCATCGACACCCCATGCTTTGCCAAAGGGGCAAGCAAGCGATGCACAGCGCCGGGCTGATTATCAACCGATAAGACTAAAGAAGTTTGATCTTTACCGGTTGGCTGGCACTCATAAGCGCCAACTACGACAAAGCGAGTGCGATTATGCGGATCATCCTGAATCTGGGCAGCAACTGCTTGCAAGCCATAAGTCTCTTGTGCAGGATCACCGGCAATCGCAGCCAAAGTAGGATCATTGGCAGCCAAGCGAGCAGCCTCAGCATTACTACTGACTGCTTGGCGCTTTAAGTTGGGAGCATGCAGGCTCAACCATTGTTGGCACTGCGCCAGTGCTTGCGCGTGAGCACAAACTGTTTTTACACCATCCAAGCTACCACTTTTCGTTAGGAGATGATGACGAATTGCTAGCACAACTTCGCCACTAATCTGCATGGAAGAATCTAAAAGCAAATCCAATGTACGTGAGATAGCGCCTTCGCTAGAATTTTCAACGGGCACAACGCCAAACTGTGCGGCACCCTTCTCTACCGATTTAAAGACTTCATCCAAACTTGCACAAGGCAGACCAGCAATTGAGTGGCCGAAGTAAGTTTGGGCAGCCTGTTCAGAGAAAGTGCCGGCAGGTCCGAGATACGCAATCGTTTGACGAGCTTCTAAGGCTCTGCAGGCAGACATGACCTCGCGCCAAATCGCTGCGATACCATCAGGCAATAAAGGTCCAGAGTTGATTTCCTGAAGACGAGCGACGACCTGGCGCTCACGCTCAGGACGAAACACTGGAGACGAGAAGCCACCTTTGATGTGACCAACTTCTTGCGCTGCTTTAGCACGCTGCGTCAGTAAATCCAAAATCTCTGCATCTAATGCATCGATTTTTTCTCGCAGGGGAGCTAAGCGCTGCTCTTCAGTACTCATTAAGCCCGCCTTTCAAAATCACGCATAAATTCAATTAAAGCTTTAACGCCTTCTAGCGGCATTGCGTTGTAAATGCTTGCACGCATACCACCTGCAGCTTTATGACCGCGTAAAGCAACTAAACCCGCAGCATGAGATTGCGCCAAAAACTCCGCATTCAAAGACTCATCTTTTAGGAAGAAAGTCACATTCATACGAGAGCGGCAATGTTTTGCAACGCGGTTCTCATACAGGCTGCTTTGATCCAAAAACTGATAGAGCAAGTCGGCTTTTTCTTGGTTACGCTTTTCAATAACCTTAACACCACCCTGCTTGAGAAGCCACTTAAATCCTAAACCCGCCATATAAATCGAGAAAGTCGGTGGTGTATTAATCATGGATTGTGTGCCAGCCTGAATAGACCAATCCCAAATTAACGGGGTGATCCCCATGCAATGACCCAGCAAGTCTTTCCGGACAATCGCAATCGTGACACCTGATGGGCCAATGTTTTTCTGCGCGCCACCGAACCAGACACCACACTTTGTGACGTCCATCTCTTTAGATAGGATATTGCTAGAGATATCTGCAACTAGAGGAACGTTACCAACATCTGGTACATCCGCAAACTCCACGCCACCAATAGTTTCATTAGCGCAGTAGAGAACATAAGCAGCGTCATTCGACAACTTCCAGTCACTTCTTGGGGGAATGGTATTGAATTTTTCTGCTGCAGAGGATGCCGCTAAATTAGCTACACCGTACTTCTGAGCTTCTTTATAGGATTTTTCTGACCACACGCCAGTAACGATGTAATCCGCCTTAGGGCCATTCTTGGCCAAAGGCATCAGATTCATTGGGATAGCTGCATTTTGTCCGAGACCCCCGCCTTGCAAGAGTAAAACTTCATAGTTACTCGGAATATTCATCAGGCCGCGCAGATCCTGCACCGCCTCTTCATACACCTCCATGAACTCTTTACTCCGATGGCTAATCTCCATCACGCTGGTACCAAGTCCACGCCAATTCAGCATTTCATCGGCCGCCTGCTTCAACACCTCTTCAGGCAAAGTGGCGGGCCCCGCAGCGAAATTAAAAATGCGGCGGTCAAAGCTCATAGTCTTAGCTAATTAATGATGACGCCTTAAGCGTCACCTGCCGCATCAGTTGATGGATCAGCAGAAATTTCACCTTCTTCCGCCTCATCACCTTCATCATCTGAATCGCTTTCAGCAATACGTTGCAAGCCAGACAAACGAGTGCCTTCATCCACGTTAATCAAGGTAACGCCTTGTGTGGCACGACCCATCTCACGAATTTCAGAAACACGTGTACGCACCAAGACACCGCCAGTGGTAATCAACATGATTTGATCTTCTGGGGACACCAAGGCTGCAGCAACTACTTTACCGTTGCGCTCAGACGTCTGAATCGCAATCATGCCCTTAGTGCCACGTCCATGACGTGTGTATTCTGTAATAGGCGTACGTTTACCGTAACCGTTTTCTGTAGCAGTTAATACGCTGTTTGGAATCGCAACACCATTGGCGTCCACTACTGCAGCTTCAGCGCCCTCAGCAGCTTCAGCTGGAGCAACCAACATTGCAATCACTTGGTGACCTTCACCCAAGTTCATGCCGCGTACACCGCGTGCAGTACGACCCATTGGGCGTACATCGTTCTCATCAAAACGCACTGCTTTACCAGCGTCAGAGAACAACATCACATCATGCTGACCATCAGTAATCGCGGCGCCAACCAAGAAGTCATTCTCATTCAAGTCGACAGCAATAATGCCGGCTTTACGAGGATTGGAGAAGTCAGACAAACGGGTCTTCTTCACGGTGCCCAAGCTAGTTGCCATAAAGACGTATTGGTCATCCTGATAACCCTTAATTGGGAGAATCACAGTGATCTTTTCGCCTTCGATCAATGGGAACATATTGACGATGGGTTTCCCGCGTGAAGTACGGCTACCCTGGGGAACCTCCCATACCTTCAGCCAATACATGCGGCCACGGTCAGAGAAACAAAGAATAGCGTCATGCGTATTGGCTACGAATAAGGTGTCGATCCAATCCTCATCCTTGGTAGCAGCAGCCTGCTTGCCACGCCCACCACGTTTTTGTGCGCGGTATTCACTCAATGGCTGACTCTTCATGTAACCAGTGTGTGAAAGCGTTACCACCATGTCTTGCGGCGTGATCAAATCTTCCGTGAAGAGTTCAGTTGCATTCATTTCGATGAATGAACGACGACCGCTATCACCACCGGCTTTACCAAACTCTGCTTGAACTTCTTTAAGTTCGCTTTCGATGACTTGAGTAACACGCTCTGGCTTTGACAACAAATCTAACAAGTCAGAAATCTCTGCCATCACTTCTTTGTACTCATTAACAATCTTGTCTTGCTCAAGACCTGTCAAACGTTGCAGACGCATCTGCAAAATTTCTTGCGCTTGGCTATCAGAGAGGCGATACAAACCCGTAGTCTGCATGCCGTACTCAGGCAACAACCCTTCAGGGCGATAGGCATTGCGACCACCTGGCGTATCCGTCTCGGCGCGTGCCAACATCTCACGCACCATCGAAGAATCCCATGCTTTACCCATCAACTCTTGCTTGGCAACTACTGGATTTGCGGCTGCTTTAATAATGGCAATGAACTCATCAATGTTTGCCAATGCAACAGCGAGACCTTCTAAGACGTGACCACGCTCACGCGCTTTACGCAGTTCAAAAATGGTACGACGCGTCACCACTTCACGGCGATGCTGTAAGAAGTACTCCAGCATTTGCTTCAAGTTGAGCAAGCGTGGTTGGTTATCTACCAATGCCACCATATTCATGCCAAAGTTATCTTGTAATTGAGTGCTCTTATATAAATTATTGAGAACGACTTCAGGCACTTCACCGCGCTTTAACTCAATCACAACACGCATACCGGATTTATCTGATTCATCACGCAAATCAGAAATACCCTCAACTTTTTTCTCATTTACTAACTCAGCAATACGCTCGAGCAAGTTCTTTTTATTTACCTGGTATGGCAACTCATCAACGATGATGGCCTGACGTGCACCCTTATCGATATCTTCAAAGTGGGTCTTGGCTCGCATCACTACACGACCACGACCAGTTCTATAGCCTTCGCGAACCCCTTGAACACCGTAAATGATGCCGGCAGTCGGGAAATCGGGGGCTGGGATGATCTCAATCAGCTCGTCAATCGTGCATTCTGGGTTGTGCAAGACGTGTAAACAGGCTGTAACCACCTCATCCAGGTTATGGGGAGGGATATTGGTGGCCATGCCCACAGCGATGCCCGAGCTGCCATTAATTAGCAAATTCGGCACTTTGGCAGGCAGAATCAGGGGTTCTTTCTCGCTACCGTCGTAATTTGGCCCAAAATCGACCGTTTCCTTGTCCAAATCGGCCAAAAGCTCATGGGCAATCTTGCGGAGGCGAATCTCGGTATACCGCATCGCAGCAGCGTTATCGCCGTCCACAGAGCCAAAGTTACCCTGTCCGTCAACCAGCATATAGCGCAGAGAGAAATCCTGGGCCATTCGAACAATGGTGTCATACACCGCAGAATCGCCATGTGGATGGTATTTACCGATTACATCGCCAACTATACGGGCAGATTTTTTGTAAGCGCGGTTCCAATCGTTGTTTAATTCATACATCGCAAATAAGACCCGGCGGTGAACCGGTTTGAGGCCGTCACGTACGTCTGGCAGGGCTCTGCCGACGATGACGCTCATAGCGTAGTCCAAATAGGACCGCCGCATTTCGTCTTCAAGGGATATTGGTAGTGTTTCTTTAGCGGCTTGTTCCATCTATAAATAATATCATTTTGATGACAGGTGACCCCTATGCTAAGATTCTGTCAGTTTGTACGAAATTGAGATGTGTCGCTTTGCGGTTTTTTGCTTCAAAGTAGGGCGAATTACATTTAAGTTTGACTTTAATTAAAAAGAGATTTTTGAGGACTAAAAATGAACAAAACCCTAAAACTGTTGCTCGCTTCTGTTATTACTGTTTCTGCAACTGCAGCAATGGCTTCTGATAACTGGCAAAACGGCGATGGCCACTTAAACTGGAAAAACGGCGACGGCACATTGTGCTGGCGTGACAACAGCTGGACACCTGCAACTGCTGCTAAGGGTTGTGACGGTGCCTTGACAGCTGCTGCTGGTGCTGCTTCTGGCGTTAGCCAAAGCAAAATCACTTTGCAAGCTGACACACTGTATGACTTCAATAAATCTGACTTGAAACCAGAAGGTAAAGCTACTTTGGACAAGATCGCTAAAGATTTGAGCAAGATCAAGTTGGAAGTCATCATTGCTGTTGGTAATACTGACAGTGTTGGTACAGATGCATACAACATGGCCCTCGGTCAGCGCCGTGCTCAGTCAGTTAAGACTTATCTGACAAGCAAAGGTGTTGACGGTAGCCGCATCTACACAGAATCAAAAGGCAAGAGCAATCCAGTTGCATCCAATGCAACTGCTGAAGGCCGCGCTAAGAACCGCCGTACTGACATCGAAGTTGTTGGTACAGCTGCTAAGTAATTCTTTTTACTTGTAAAAAAGCCCGCTTCTTGCGGGCTTTTTTATTTCCGCTATATTCGTAGCATCCTTAATTTGCCCCACTCACAGGCCAATCAATATGAACGTAGACCAATCTGAAATCGCTAAATTTAGCGCCCTGGCCCATCGCTGGTGGGATCCTCATAGCGAATTCAAGCCTTTGCATGCCATTAACCCCCTTCGGCTTGGTTGGATCAAGTCCTTCGTGAGCTTAGAGGGTAAAAAAGTTGTCGATATTGGTTGCGGTGGCGGCATCCTTGCCGAATCAATCTCTCAATCAGGCGCAGATACCATTGGTATTGATTTATCCGAAAAGGCACTCAAAGTCGCTGAGCTACATGCATTGGAAGTGGGTGCTAACCTCACTTATCGCTCCATCTCAGCTGAGGCGCTAGCAGATGATCAGCCAGGACAATACGACGTAGTGACCTGCATGGAAATGCTTGAGCATGTTCCAGACCCTGCGTCTGTAGTGCGGGCCTGCGCCAAACTTTGTAAGCCAGGCGGCACACTCTTTTTTAGCACTTTGAATCGCAGTCCAAAGTCCTACTTATTTGCCATTATTGGCGCTGAATACATTCTCAAACTTCTTCCCAAGGGCACTCACGAATACGCCAAATTTATTAAGCCTTCAGAACTCCTTGCCTTCACTCGCGCTGCAGACTTAGAAATGATTGGCATCAAGGGCCTTAGTTACAACCCGCTAACTCAGGTATATAGCCTGAATGATGATGTAGATGTGAACTACATGATTGCCGTTCGGAAATGAATGAGGCACTAAGCCCCTATGACGGGGTATTTTTTGATCTTGATGGGACCTTGGCGGATACGGCACCTGATCTAGTTGCAGCCACGAATCAACTGCTGGAAGCTCGCAATCTCGCTCCCAAGCCTTACGAATTTTTACGCCCCTATGCGTCTGCCGGCGCGCGCGGCCTTCTCGAAGGGGCCTTCGGTATTGCTCCAGACCATCCTGATTTCATTTCACTACGTGATGAGTTTTTTGCAAACTATGAAAAAGCACTTCTAGTCCACAGTAAGTTATTTGATGGCATGGATCACTTGCTTGAGCAAATTGAGAAAGCAAATCTTCCTTGGGGGATTGTTACGAACAAGAGTGAACGATTTACCCATCCACTCACAGATTTAATGGGCTTGCGTCAAAGAGCAGTCTCAACGGTTTCTGGTGACACAACGCCACACGCAAAACCGCATCCAGAACCTATTTTGCATGCTGCCAGAATCGCCAATATCGACCCTACAAAATCAATTTATGTAGGCGACGACATTCGTGATGTGATTGCAGGTAAAGCTGCAGGCATGCTGACCGTAGCTGCTGCATACGGCTATTGTGGTTGCAAAGAGCCCCCTGAGGCCTGGGGAGCTGATCACATCATCAATAACCCTCTCGATTTATTACAAATCATCTTCCCCAATAGGGGATAACAACACTTCTAAAAGATATTGGGCAATTTAAGGCTAGCGGCTTTAAAATAGTGCCTCCTGTGCATGAACTCTGGGGTCGACATGGTTTCGACGTGGATTACAAAGCATCAAGGGCATACCGAGGACCCGTTATCTCGTAAATCAATGGGAATGTAATAACTGCAAACGACGAACGTTTCGCACTAGCCGCTTAATTGCGGTTGCCCCTGAACTGATTCTCTCTTGGGTCAGGTAGCGCAAGCTACATCAGGGTCATTTACAAGAGATAAGATCATTTCATGTCACGGGGAATGATTCGAAAACTTAGTGAATCGTCAGCAAGGAACGTGTCAATCCGTGCCTAACTGATTAAATTAAATGATATGACTAAGTATGTAGAACTTGTTGTAGAGGATTTGCGGACGCGGGTTCGATTCCCGCCGACTCCACCATTTTGAAGTGTGTAACAGTCCAACGCCACCCACCAGGGTGGCGTTTTTCTTCTCATCAAATGAGTGTGTGTATCAATTAAATTGATAACTCATGCCAGCTTGAAAGTTGAGTGGTGCCCCAGCAAAAATACCATCTGGGCTACGACTGGAAATATATCTCTTATCAAATACATTATTAATTACCCCAAATACTTTCCAGTCTTTATTGATAGCATAATTTGCACTCCAATTCACCGTTGCAAAGGAGGGCACTTCACCTAAAGTTCCAATTGCATTTTGCTCAACAGTATTTGCTGAGTCGGCATACTGAGCGGAAACATAATGAAGACTAACTAAGGTATTAAATCCATTCTTCTCGTAGCCGACACCTAGGTTAGAAGTCAATTTAGGCGTGTAGGGAATGCGGTTGCCATCTCGTCCTAATGAGTTTGTTCCCACAAACTTTGCTACTGGTATATAGGTAGCGTTTCCATTGAGACCCCAACCACGCCCTAACTGATATGCCAAAGCCAACTCAGCGCCTTGATGCAAGCTTTTGCCACCGTTCGCCTTGGAAATTCCAGCAGCCAAACTTTGGTTCACAATTTGATTGCTAAAGTTCATACTAAAGACTGCCGAGTCATAGGAAAAAGCGCCAGAACGTCCTCGTAGGCCCAATTCCATATTCGTTGAACGCTCCGGCTCTAATTGCTGATCTACTCCTTTGTCATTAATCGCAGTCGCCAGTTGAGCGGGAGCAAAGCCCTTGTAAATACTTCCATAGGCCTGAGCCTGGGGTATTAATTGCCACGTAGCTCCGATCTGCGGAATAGTTTCTACATTTTTAGCACCACCTGCTTTACCAGTCATGACGTTAGATCGAGTTTGGTTATAACTTTCAACGCGCACCCCGGGGATCAGTGCAAAGTCTTTGCTTATTAGAAAACGATTTTGACCATACATTGCAACTGAGTTAGCTTTATTGTCTTCATGCAAAGAGAGTTGACCAGAGTACGCCAATGTTTTAGAGCTCACCAGTTGATTAATTTGTGATTCTGTATGCAAGCGAATGCCAAACTCGGATTCATTCTGAAGCCCTAGAGCACTATAGGCATGAGTCACTCGCGAATCAATGCCTAACATTTGAAACTCTCGATTACGCCCAACTAAACAATTGGATCCCATATTACAAGCATTAAAAACCGTAGCATCTTGTGTGCGATTGACAATGCTCTGTCTCCAATAATCTCGCGTTAACTTACTCCAATACATTAATGTATTAATCTTGGTTTCGGGGCTTATCTCAATTGAGTGATTGAGATCCACTGCATTTCTTTGGGTGACGAAGCGATCATTGGGCGCGGGATTAGCAGTCGATCTATTGCTGAACTGATTGGGGCGCAGTCCAACATAGGAAGTGTTGATATCGTTGTCGTAATGTGTGTACTTGAGACTCAACCACTGATTCTGATTAATCTCGACACCACCCTTCATTAAGATGTCGTACATCTTAAAACCATTGCCCTGATATCCACTGGATTCCGATTGAATCAGGTTTATTCCACCGATTGCACCATTGGAATCCGATCTACCCCCTGCCTCAATCTCAGCCAATCGATAGCCATAATTACCTACTTTTCCAGTCAACTTAAAGCCTTGTGAAGGTGTTTTGCTGAGGTAGTTAATAACACCGCCAATATTAGAGGGTCCATATTGAAGTCCGGATGCACCTTTCAAAACCTCAAGACCGCCGATTCTTTCCACAGGTGGACTATAGTAAGAGGCGTTTGATATAAATAAACTTGGCTGAATGGGAGCGCCATCTTCAAGCAATAGGACTTTTGAGCTACGACTTGGATTTAGACCGCGAATACCAATATTGGGAATGGCACCAAAGCCACCTTCATCTCCGCGAATATTGACGCCAGGAATAGTTTTTAATACATCTTGCAATGACTGTGGTTGCAACTCCTCCATCCGCTTCTGATTGATAACATCAACAGTACCGGGAATACTACTAAGCGCATTCTCCTCTCGTCCAACAATATCAATTCTGGGTAGCTCAATCTGCTGCGCTTTTAGCAAGCCAGAAAATGAGCTTCCATACAACAATGCTAGGGATGAAAACCATGCAACTTTATTTCGCGAGCGAAAAATATCTTGATGCTTCATATACTATCTCCAGTGATAACAACATAAAATCGCTGGCTATATGCATATGAAAATGCTCTTGCTGGCTAGTAACTGATTTCAGGCTTACTTAGTGAGAATTAATTTTCCTAATTTAGTGATGCGTAATTGATAGAAATAACCATCGTGCAGAATCACAAGCTGCTTCATTTGCCCCAACAGGGCCTCGCTTGAAATAGTCTTTGGAAAATGTTGAGAATGCGTGGAGTGATTTTTTAGTAACTCCACACCTAGGGTATTTGTCTCACTCAATCACTAACTCTCAAGAGTGAATTGAATCGGGGTGTGATAACACCGCAAAGTTGAACTAGCAACGACAGACGGTATTGGCGTAAATCTCCACTCCGCCAAGGTCCTGAGGGCTGAACGATCTAAATGCTGGAAGCCTGAGCTCTTAACAAGGCCCACATCATCAACCGTACCCTGTTGATTGATGCAGAGCTTGATGACAACTAGGCCCTGCTCCTTAAGGCGCCTACTAACCAGCGGGTAATGAGGCTTTGGGCCATGCACAATATTCCGGGAGGTAATTTCTGCGGAATGAGCGCCTTCCTCGCCAACAACTCCAGGCACATTCGCAGATTGAGTCACACTGGAAATGGCGGTAGATGATGGCGCATGAGAGTTGGCCTGAATAGGGTATTTACTCTGGCTTGATAGATCATTGCCGGCATTCGTTAAATTGATAGATAGGACTCCAAGTGTAGGCTCTCCAGCGCCAATGGCAGTGCCGAAAAGCAAACAAAGCAAAACCAAGAAATGAGAAATGCTTACAGCTGAAATGAGTAGTAAGTTTCTGGGCCTCAAACTACAGAGCAAGCTTCTTCCTTCAAAGATGATTGGGTTATATGTAGAAGAATTTACTGAAAACTTTTGTAGTAAATGACTACTATTCGCATTCATTTTAAGGATGATGCTTTTGATTAACAACCATGATCCCTATGGGGGCGATGGTTATAAGGGTATTTGCATTAGACTATTTTGAAGCTAAACGCCAAAGTGAGGTGACCTCAGCTGAGCGGGCAGCATGAAGTGCATCGGTTTTATCAAACGCCTTTTGATGCTGAGGTTTAGTATCGAAACGAGCCATCACTTTTAAGCCGGCAGCATCAAACCAAGCAAGCAATTCTTCTCGAGTACGTAAACCCAAATGCTCAGCGAGATCCGAAAGAATGAGCCAGCCTTCACCGCCAGGTAATAAATGATCTTTTAAATTACTTAAAAAGCCTTTTAGCATCTGGCTCTCTGGATCATACACAGCATGCTCAAGTGAAGAACTCGGCCTTGCTGGCAACCAGGGTGGATTACAAACAATCAGCGCTGCTTTTTCTGTTGGGAATAGATTGGTTTTGAGGATTGTAATTCGGTCACTTAAGTTCAAGCGAGCAATGTTTTCTTTAGCACAAGCAATGGCGCGATCATCTTGGTCGGTTGCAATAATCTTAGTGATTTCTCGCATAGCCAATACAACCGAAAGCACCCCGGTACCCACGCCGATATCAAAAGCAATCGAGCTTTTCTGAATAGCAGCAGGTAGTGGCGCCTTCAGAACCAATTCAATATATTCCCCGCGAATTGGAGAGAACACTCCATAGTGTGGATGAATGCGAATCTCTTCATCATCTCTTGCAAGAATCGGGACGCCCTTCTTGCGCCACTCATGGGCGCTAATAACACCAAGCAGCTCCCGCAAAGAAATGGCATAAGGCTCTGTCTGCTCTCCATAAGCCTCAAGACAGGCGCTTGCAACATCCGGAGCGCGCCTTAATGAAATACTATGGTCTGCATTAATCGGGATCAGCACCATCCCTAAAATGCGTGCTCGCTGAGATTGCGCTAAGCGATGAAGATTGAAGGTGTCTAAAGGAGTCTTCGTTTTCTCTTTAGCAACTCTATCCACTCTAGTGGACTTCTTGGAAGGCTTATCAACTCTCCTCACCAAGGCCTGCAGAAGCTGTCTAGCATTCTGAAAGTCACCCTTATAAAGCATGGCAGTACCTTCACAGGCCAAGCGGTAGGCAATGTCAGCCGTTAGTGTATCGTCCGCAATCTGAATTTTTTTATGGGGCGCAATGCCATTTTCTGAATGCCATCTTGCCGAATGGATTTGACCACCCTCATCCCACTGGATCATGTATTCAGCTTGATTCAATTAGGCTGGCGGATGATCTTCAGGGTTTACGTCCAAGGCAATCAAGAAACGAGAGACCATGTTGTAAGCAGCAATGACTGTTACCAACTCTACAGTATCGGTGCTTCCCAATTCTTTTTGCAGGCGCTTCATCAACTCAGAGTCCACCTTGATATTGCGAGTCATCTGAAAGGTTAAATCAACAGCATCATTCTCTACTTGAGTAAAAAGATTTCTAGGAAAGTCGGCCTGACCAATCAACCTAAGGCCCCGAACCTGCTCCTCAGTGCCACCAGCTTTCTGAAAAGGAGGGGCATGATGAAAGAACTCGTACTCTGCGCCATTCAGTACTGCTACACCGCACATTGCCAGCTCACGGAGCTTTGGGTCTAAAGACAGATTGTTACGAATCTCACCAATAAAGTGATTCCAGCCCTCTGCGATCGGCACGCTATGCAAAAGCATCCGGTCTAGATTAATGAACTGGCCACCACGTCTTTTGCGGATGGCGGCAACTAACTCGGCTGGCTCTGCCAGATCCATTGGTTGATACGGAATTAAACGTTCGGACATATTTACTCTCTACTGACCAGTTTCTTTAATATTGTTCTCGATTACGAACTTGCCCCAGATACCAATTTGTTTGCCAATAAATTCACGGGCCGTCTCAGGGCTACCGCCAACGATTTCAATTCCTTGGGATTTAAATTTCTCGGCAACTGCAGAGGTTTTTAGCACTCTATTCAAAGCCTTATTCATAGCATCCACAAGCGCAGGCGAAGTTTTCCCTGGGGCGATCACCGCCCACCAAGCTGGTGCGCTAAAGCCTGGGAAGCCGCTTTCAGAAACTGTCGGTACATTAGGCAACGCTGCTGTTCTTTTAGCTGTCGTGATGACCAAAGGAATTACTCCGCCACTATCGATGTGGGGCTTAACTAAGAACTCTGAACCAACAGCCAATTGCACTTGACCACCCAAGGCATCTTGCATCAGGGGGCCGCCACCGCGATAAGGAATGTGATTCCAATCAAAGCCCGCTTGCTTAGCAAGGCGAGCCATGGATAAGTGCCCCAGGCTTCCAATACCAATCGAGCCGTAACTAAATGGTTTGCCAGCCTTTGATTGTTCTGCTAATTGTTTAAAGCTGGTAATACCAGAGCTCTTGCTTGCCACCAAAATCATTGGTGAAGTACCTACCAAAATCACAGGCGCGATATCTTTAATCGTATCGTAGGGGAGTTTGTCTTTGAGACTAGGATTAACACCGTGCGTATCAAATACCACTGCAAAGGTATAACCATCTGCATCAGCCCTTGTTAATGCTGAGGTACCAATCACACCAGAAGCACCGCCGATATTTTCGACGATCACGTTTTGCTTTAATTCGGATTGCAAGGCTGGCGCCAAAACACGGGCAACCTGATCCACTGAACCGCCAGGCGGAAATACCGCAATCAAGCGAATCGGTTTTTGCTTAGGCCACGTACCCACACCAGCCGTTTGGGCAATTGCCAAGCTACCCGTCCCCAAAGTAAATAGCACTAGAAATAGGGCTCTTTTGGCCATTTTGGCTAGATACAGCATGGGTTGTCTCCTTAGAATAAGACCTCAAGATTACCACCCCCAGGATCTAATTGCTCGATAATGGCAGGGGAGCTTGAAGAGAGAGAAAATGAAGTCGATTTTGAACATTGCCGCATATTTATTTGTCAGCCTTGATGGGCTGCCAGACTTACGCGCCAAAATGCTGAACGAATGCAATACCCGAGAACTAAAAGGCACCATTTTGCTCACTGGCGAGGGCATCAATATGTTCCTGGCTGGCAAAGAGACAGCATTGCGTGGCTTTCTGGATTGGTTGCGTGAAGACTCTCGCTTAAAACCTCTCCAAGCAAAAGAAAGCTGGTCAGAAGAACAGCCTTTCAAGAAGATGTTGATCAAACTAAAAAATGAAATCATTCGCATGAACCACCCTGCTATTCGTCCCGAAGAAGGTCGTGCAAACTTCATTACACCCAAGAAGTTACAAGAGTGGCTGGATCGCGGTACCGATGATTTAGGTCGACCAGTGGTCATGGTCGATACCCGCAATGCTTTTGAAGTTGACTATGGCACCTTTGAGAATGCCCTGCACTTTAATATTGAAAAGTTCACAGAATTTCCACAGGCAATTACCGCACATAAAGACGCGCTTGCAGATAAAACTTTGGTGAGCTTTTGCACTGGCGGCATTCGCTGCGAAAAATCAGGCCTCTACATGCGCGAGATTGGTATGCAACATAGCTACCAATTAGAAGGTGGCATTCTCAAATATTTTGAGGAAGTTGGTTCCGCACACTACAAAGGCAGTTGCTTTGTGTTTGATGAACGCGAAGCCCTTGAACCAAGCCTTGACTCCATTCCAATCGAGCACTCGATCAGAAAAAAGCTCAAGGCTGGTTGATAGCTTCAACTAAGCAGACTTCGCAACCAAAGTCATATGCTCAACATGGGGCGGCTTTACGAAGAAGGGTCCAACAATGGCACGCCAGTCTGCAAAGGCTGCAGAACCCCGAAAATCGACCGTATGGTTCTCTAGGGTGTCCCAGTAAATCAACAATAGATAGCGAGCCGGCGTCTCCAAGCTATGGTTAACCTTGTAACCCTGAAACCCTTTCGCCTTGGAAATGACGGTCTCAACTCCCCGCACAATAGCCTCCTCGAAGTCTTTCTGCTTAGATGGGTCAATTTCTAGATCGCAATGCTCCAAAATCATAAGGTCTCCTGAGTCAAAATAGATTGGTCATCAATAGTAAACTTACTACATTAGATTGTATTGATACATCACAATAAACCGGACTTGAGACATGTCTACAGCTATTAATCGGCCAATGCCGATTTTTTTATCCACTCTTATCGCCACTTTTGGTTTAGCGATTAGTATCAGCGCCCATGCGCAAAATACCACTTCGGTATACCCCGTCAAGCCGATCAAGTTGATTGCACCTGTCGCAGCTGGTGGTGGATTAGATAATATTGCTAGAGCAGTTGCAGAGAAGCTGTCGCGCTCACTTAGCCAAACAGTCGTAGTAGAAAATATGGGCGGTGGCGGTGGAACCATTGCATCCCAAGCTATCGCTAAAGCGCCAGCCGATGGTTATACCCTAATGATTGCTTATGTAGGCACTCATGGCACTAATCCTGCGGTTCGCAAACTTCCTTACGACGCCATCAAAGACTTCACACCGATTGGCATGATCGGCGCAACACCAAATGTCTTGATTATTAATCCAGAATTACCCATTAAGAACTTTAAAGAGTTTGTGGAGTATGCAAAGAAGAATCCTGCAAAATTGAGTTATGGTTCCGCAGGTCCTGGAACCCTGACCCATCTTGGCATGGAGCAATTGAAATTAGCTGCTGGAATTTTTATGGTGCATGTGCCATACCGTGGTGTAGGTCCTGCATATACCGATTTATTAGCTGGTCAGACTCAAGCCATGCTCCCCACTCTATTTGCAGCCTTACCATATATCAATACTAATCGGGTCCGCGGACTAGCGATTACGGGCGCTAAACGAAGTTCTGCAGCACCGACTATTCCGACATTTAAAGAGTTAGGCTATAGCGGTTTTGATGGTCAGCAATGGTACGGCTTAGTTGGCCCTGCCAACCTACCACCAGCAATCGTGAGTAAATTAAATGCAGAGCTCAATCAAGTGCTTGCCTTGCCTGACTTCTCAGAAAAAATGACAAGCGATGCAATGACACTAATGCCAATGACTCCAACTCAATTTACCAGCTACATCAAAGACGATATCGCGCGCTGGGCCAAAGTTGCCAAAGATCGCCATATTGAAATTGACTAATTCAATCCAGACGCAATTAATCTAACCGCTTTTACTATTTACAGGAAATCCTATGTCTCACGCTATTGCTGCTGCAGCTGATCTGAATGCGCCACCCGTTACTCAAATTCTGGCGGATTTTGTAACATCTCATCCCAGTCATGGATGGACGCCTGAAGTGGATCATGAAGCACACCGCACTTTCTTAAACTGGCTAGGCTGTGCAATTGGTGCTGCCAACCATGAGAGCGTGGAATCTTCATTAGCAGCCATTCGAGAATTTCAACCCGCACCGCAAGCCAGCATTCTGGGGCGTAAGGACAAGGTTGACATGGGTGGTGCCGCGCTGATTAACGGCATCAGCTCACACACTTTCGACTTTGATGACACTCACCTCAAGACCGTAATTCATCCTGCAGGCCCAGTAGCATCTGCAATCCTAGCCTTAGGCGAACACACCCATGCTAATGGGCGCCAAATAATTGACTCACTCATATTGGGTATTGATGTTGCGTGCCGCGTTGGTAATGCCATGTATCCAGATCACTATCACCGTGGTTGGCACATTACAGGCTCTACTGGTATGTTGGGTTCTGCAGCAGCATGCTCACGTCTCATAGGGTTGGATATTCAAAAAACAACTATGGCGCTTGGTATCGCAGCATCTCAACCTGTTGGTATGCGCGAACAATTCGGCACTATGACTAAGCCATTTCATCCGGGTGGTGCTGCACGTGCAGGCCAACTCTCTGCACTCTTAGCCAAGCATGGCTTTACCGCAAGCCCAAAAGCACTTGAGGCAGGTCGCGGTTATATGCAAACCGTCTCCACCAAATGTGACTGGTCAGAAATCGATCGCGCCCTAGGTAAATCATTTGAGATTTCTTTAAATACATACAAACCTTTTGCTTGCGGCATTGTGATTCATCCCGCAATTGATGCCTGCGCTCAATTACGTGCACAAGGCGTCAAGGCTGAAGATGTAGAGCGTATTGAATTACGTGCCCACCCCCTCGTATTAGAGTTGACAGGCAAGAAAACACCTAAGGATGGTCTCGAAGGTAAGTTCAGTGTCTATCATGGTTGTGCTGTTGGTTTGATCTTTGGTCAAGCCGGTGAAGGCGAGTACGCTGACGAAATTGTGAATCGCCCTGATGTTGTAGCCTTGCGTGCTAAGGTCAACGCAACCACAGATACATCGATCAGCGAGGCCTCCGTTGATGTCAAAGCATTCCTGAAGAATGGTAAAGAAGTACACATCTTCGTAAAGAATGCGATTGGCTCAGTAGAAAACCCAATGACAGATGCTCATTTAGAGCAAAAGTTCACCAGCCTTACCGAACCGGTAATTGGTGCAGAAAAAACTCGTCAGCTTATTGCTGCGCTCTGGAACTTAGGTCAAGCATCTGACCTCAAACAAATTCTGAGCCTTTGCACTCCAGACTAATTTAGTAGAAAGTATTTATCTATGGCTTCATTACCAAACATCGTCATTCTTGGAGATTACGAACGTGCGCTGCGTCGTTTTTCTAACTGGGATAAGTTAGAAAAGCATGCAAAGTTAACGATTCATCACGATCCTTTGCGCGATGAGGCTTTGTATGAAGCCGTTAAAGATGCCGATGCTATTGCTATCGTGCGCGATCGCTCGCCTTTTAATGAAGCAATGATTGCGCGCTTACCCAAGCTCAAATTTTTGATGTTTACTGGTGAGCGCAATGGCACGCTTGAAGCAGCAGCCCTGGTACAGCGCAATATTCCGATGGCTTGCACCCCGGGTGGCCCCTCTAAAGAAACCACTGCAGAACTCACTTGGGCCCTGATTTTAGGCGCCTCAAAACGCCTCATTGAACAAAATACACTGATCGCCTCTGGCGGTTGGCGGGATCAACTCTCAGTTCTTCCAATGCTCTCTGGTGAGCGATTGGGTGTGATGGGTCTGGGCGCCATTGGTAGTCGCGTGGCTCGTGTGGGTGCAGCGTTTGGCATGGAAGTAGTTACCTGGAGTCCACGAATGACGCCGGAACGCGCTGCTACCGAGAATGCAAAATCCGTTAGCCTCGAAGAGTTGCTTAAAACCTCTAAAGTCGTCACTATGCACCTGGTTGCAGGCCCAGGAACCAAAGGATTAATCAGCGCAGATCAATTAGCCCTTATGCGTCCTGATGCTATTTTGGTTAACACCTCACGCTCAGCTCTCATCAATATGACGGACTTACAAAAGGCCTTAGGCGCAGGAAGGCCAGGACAAGCAGCCGTCGATGTATTTGATGTCGAACCACTGCCTGAGAAAGATGTCTTGCGCAATATGCCGAACTTATTGGTCACCCCGCACCTTGGTTTCATTGCCGAACCAATTTTTTCCGCCTTCTCTAAAGGTATTACAGAGACTTTAGAAGCATGGCTAGAGCAAAAGCCAGTACCACACCCGTTTCAACCTTAGTAAGTCTCGGTAATCTTGAAAACACTTACCCCAAAGCAACTCTTCATTGGGTTTAGCAAGATTGGTATATCTGGCTTTGGAGGTGTTCTTCCTTGGGCACGTCGTACGATTGTCGAGCAGGAAAAGTGGCTTAGCGCAGAAGAATTTAATGCCATGCTCGGTGTCTCTCAAATTGTTCCAGGACCAAATATCGTTAATCTTGCGGTTTGTGTAGGTAGCCGCTTCGCCGGAGTGGCCGGAGCATTCTCATCGGTGCTGGGTCTCATGTTATGCCCGAGTGCAATCGTAATATTGCTAGGCATGCTGTATGAACACTACAGCTATTTACCAGCCGTGCAAGGGATGTTGCGCGGAATCTCAGCTGTCGGCGTTGGCTTAATTGCTGGCACGGGATTGAAGATGATGCGCAATGAATTTAGTTTTCCGCCGATGCTATTGGTGGTGGCTATTACCGTAGTTGCAGCCGGTTACTTTCAACTGAATTTGGGATGGGTGGTATTGATCGCCTCGCCCCTCGCCATTTTTCTAGCCTGGAAAAAGGCAAGTCAAGCATGAGTGCGCTGATTAGCTTATTTCTCAAGCTCTCCGCATTTTCAGCATTGGCTTTTGGTGGTATCAATGCTCTCTTGCCAGCGCTTTATGAGCTCTCAGTCAATCAAGAACATTGGCTAAATACACAAACTTTTGCAGATTTCTTTGCGATTGCGCAAGCGGCGCCCGGACCGAACTTAATGACAGTCACCTTAATTGGGTGGCACGTCAGCGGTGTGATTGGAGCAATCGTAGCTTCAATTGCGATCTGCTGGCCCTCCTCAATCATGATTTACTTTTTGCAAGGCTACATTAATAACTTACGCAATCCCATCACTAAGAAAACCGTGCAATTTGCTGCCAGCGCATTAGCGGTTGGATTGGTATTAGGCTCCGCATGGGATATCTCTCAGCGCATTAATCACAGTGCAGCTGCTTTTGCATTAACAGCAGCATCTATTGCTGTAGTAGTGTTCACCCGCTGGCATCCTCTTTATCTCATCGCAATTGGTGGGGCACTAGGCGTCTTAGGATTTATTTAAATCTGCATTGGAGAAAAGATATGCGATTCATTCAAAAACTTTCTATTTGTGTATTTAGTCTTAGCACCACTTTCTTCTCAATCGCCTTTTCACAAAGCACCTATCCAAATAAACCAATTAATTTCATTGTGCCTTATGGTGCTGGCGGCAGCGCAGACTCACGTAGTCGTCAGATTGCTCAAAAACTGAGTGTGCTACTCAAACAACCAATTGTGGTTGATAACAAACCTGGTGCTGGCGGCAATATCGGCACAGAATTTATTGCACGTGCTGCTCCGGATGGCTACACCATTGGGATGGGCAACTTTGCACCGATGGCAGTCAATAAAACATTGTTCGGCAATTTGCGCTATGACCCAGAAATTGATTTAAGCCCGATCATCTTGATTGAAAAAGGACCTCTAGTATTAGTGGTCAACCCAAACTCACCCTATAAAACGATTAACGATATTGTGGCAGCTGCAAAAGCGAAACCTGGTGTACTGACGTTCTCATCAGGAGGAATTGGTGGTAGCCACCAACTATCTGCCGAACTCTTTGAACTCAATGCTGGCATCAACATGATTCATGTGCCCTACAAGAGCGGCTCTGCCGCGCTGACCGATCTCATGGCTGGCAATGTCGACCTCATGTTTGATCAAATGTACTCAGCAGTACCCAGTATTAAGGCCGATAAAATTCGACCTCTTGCGATTACCAGTAAAAAACGTTCACCCCTACTACCAAACGTTCCCAGTTTTGCAGAGCTAGGCTATCCTAAAGTTGAGGTTCTCAATTGGCAGGGATTGATTGCGCCCAAGGGAACGCCTAAAGCGATTATTGATCGATTGAATGCCGCAGCGAATGAAGCACTTAAAGATCCAGCTTTGCGCGAGCTCATGCTCTCTCAAGGAAATGAAATTGGCGGAGGTAGTCCCGCAGAATTTGCTGCACTCATTAAATCTGAATCTGCAAAATGGAGTGCTGTTGTTAGAACGGCCAATATGAAGCCTGAGTAAATTAGCCTGATTACTTACTTCAGAGCTTGATAAGTCAGGATGCCCAAGAAGGTTAGAGTTAGTGAGCCAATCAGGTGAAGTAAGGCTGTGCCCAAGGCCCAAGTAACTTCGCCACGCTGCATCAGGCTAACCACTTCAGCAGAAAAACTAGAAAAAGTGGTTAAGCCCCCAAGGAAACCGGTAATCACAAAAAGCTTCCACTCAGGAGAGAGGTTTGGATTATTTCCAAAAAAGGCGATGGCAATACCAATCAGGTACCCACCAACGAGATTGGAAAGCAAGGTTCCCAAAGGAATGATTGAAGCGCTTCCTACAGTTAAGAAATTAAACCCTGCTCTTAAGAGGGCACCGAAACCTGCACCGCAGAAAATTGCAAAAATGGATGGCCACATAATCAGTATTTATTGAATTGAAAAACCCAGCATGCTAATTGAACTCATCTCAATGCCGTTTGTGTAAACTTTGGCATGCTCTCCCTCTTCTTGTAAAGCTAAAGTGTAGAGAGCGGGCCAGTAATGTTCTGCCGTAGGAATGGACATCTGGGCAGCCTCACCAAACTTTTCCCAGTCAATGAGAGGTTCATGCTGATTAGCAGCCATCTGCGCAATAAAGAAATCATTAAAGTCTTCTGCCCAGGAATAAGGCTCAGCATCTTCTTGCCAATGGATTGTGCGTAAGTTGTGAACTACGTTGCCACTAGAAAGAATCAGAATATTTTCATCGCGCAAAGGGCGCAATTGCTTGGCTAACTCATAGTGCTCACGGGCTGACTTGGAGCCATCTAGACTCAATTGCACCACTGGCACATCCGCATGGGGATACATATATTTCAGGACCGACCAGGCTCCATGATCTATTCCCCACTCGTTTTCTTCCATCACGATGGGAACATTCAGCAACTCTTGAATACGATCTGCTAAAGCAGGACTACCGGGCGCTGGATACTGAATTGCAAAAAGCGCTTCCGGAAAGCCACCAAAATCATGAATGGTTTTTGGTTTTGGCATAGCGGTAACCCATACACCTCGGGTAACCCAGTGGGCTGAGATGACCAAAATTGCGTCTGGACGCTTTAAGGATTTACCGAGAGCAGTCCATGCCGCTGTAAAGCGGTTGGGCTGTATGGCGTACATCGGACTGCCATGGCCAGCAAATACTGCAGGTTGGCGATGGCTAGACATTAATACTGGTTAACCGAATACGTAACCAGTATGAGCAGCAACTAATGCAAACAAAATAGCCAAGCTAGTAGCTGCGGCCAACATTACAACCAAAGTAATGATCTTTTTATTGATTTCTTCTTTAGATTCGTTATGCCATTCGTTCATGCTAAATCCTCTGTAATTACATTAATTAGTGGGGTAATTATCCACTATCGCCCGCGACCAGCCTTGCGCATCATGCCTTTTCCGCCCCCAAAGCCTGCCTGAGGCCTTCCCGCTGGGCCGGATGGGCCTTTAGGTACTGGTGGACGTGCTGGCGGCTTAGCAAGGACAGGCTTTGCCGGGTTTTTTGGGTCAGGTTTCTTATCGTCAGTCACTTTTAGCTCCTATGGATATCATATTGCCATGATTACTGACTATTCTATCCAAGCCGTCGCCATTAATGCGATTCCCCTCATTTTTGCCATCACCATCCATGAAGCGGCCCATGGTTACGCCGCCCGGAAATTTGGGGACAACACAGCTTACATGCTAGGCAGAGTGAGTCTTAACCCCGCCAAACATATAGACCCGGTTGGGACCATCCTGATTCCCTTGGTGTTGATCCTGACTGGATCCCCTTTTTTAGTGGGGTATGCCAAGCCGGTGCCGGTCAACTTCGGACGATTAAGAAATCCCAGAATTGACTCTATTTGGGTCGCCCTAGCTGGCCCTGGATCCAATTTTATTCAAGCACTCATTTGGGCGATATTGCTGATTTTGCTGCTGGGCTTCGGAATTAATGAACGATTTTTAATCTCCATGTCCCAAGCAGGCATTCTCTGGAATCTAGGATTATTGGTTTTCAACCTCTTCCCACTTCCACCTCTCGATGGCGGCCGCATACTTTCTAGCCTACTTCCAGCACGCCAATCCATTGCGCTTGGCAAATTAGAGCCCTGGGGCTTTTTTATTGTGCTCGCGCTAGTTTTCACCGGAATCATCGGCAGTCTGTGGATGGATCCCCTAATAGCCCTCTTTAAGTCGGTAATCTACTTTCTAACTATTCCATTGCAGATGCTCTTCTAATTTGGCGGTCAAACCAAAGTCATCATTCTGGAGTATGCTAATTATTCAATGTCTGCAATGTCTGATTATGAAGAAATCCTTACTCACCAATCATTAGAGGTTTGATATGAAATTACAAAAGATTGTTTTAGCAACTACAGCAACAGTCCTCGCAATAAGTGCAGGTTTTGCTTTTGCGCAATTCCAAAAACCTGAAGATGCCATTAAATATCGTCAGAGCGCGTTTACCGTGATGGCCAACTCCTTCGGAAAAATTGGCGCAGTGGTAAAAGGTGAGGCGCCCTACAACAAAGATGAAGTGGCTAAGAATGCCGCTATCGTTGCAACCCTTTCAACATTGCCATGGCAAGCATTTGGTCCTGGCACTGAAGGCGGCAAAGCACAAGCTGAAGTTTGGTCAGATAACGCCAAGTTCAAAGCAGCCTCAGAGAAGATGCAATTGGCTGTAGTGGATTTAAATAAAGCCGCTCAATCAGGCGATCTGGAAAGCATTAAGAAAACCTTTGGTGCCGCAGGTGCGACATGTAAAGGTTGTCACGATGATTTCAAGAAAAAATAATGCTGGAAATGGTCTTACTTGGTGATCAAGTAACCCACTACTACCGCAATTAAGCTTAAGAGCACTAAAGCTAAACCCCGTTGCAAAGCTCCATCTTTGGATGCGCGGCCCAGGTCAGAAGGCAAATAACTTGCCTCCTCGCTTGGGTCGATTTCTTTATCGCCACTGATCATTGGCTTGATGAGATCTTCACCTTTGAATTTCTGGTAATAAATGATGGCAGCAATATGAATGGCAATGAAGGTATAGATCAGAACTGAATTGCTCTCGTGAATCTCAGAGAGGATAGAAACAAGTGAGTTCGATACATATTTTGCTAATGGCCCTTGGAAGGCAACCTCATCATCGACAAATAATCCCGTAAAGACCTGCACACTTAAAACAATCATTAATGCAAATACGGATAGCGCACCTAAGGGGTTGTGTCCTAAAACGCGTGGCGCTTTACCTTGAAGGTAACTGAATATCTTTTCGCGACTAGGCAAAAAGGATGCGAAGCGTGCATGCGTAGAGCCTATAAATCCCCAGATAATTCGGAAGATTAATAACGTTAATACGGTATATCCAAAATACGCATGCCACTCAATTGCATTACCGCCAAGATTCACACTAATTAAGCTTCCGCTGATGCACAACACCAATAACCAGTGAAATACACGGACTGGCAAATCCCAAACACGAATGATTTTCTTCATGTCCCTAGGATACGGCATAAAAATTAGATTTATTTGATCTGAGGCAAGTCTTTTTGGATAATTTTCAATCCTGCACGAAGCGCCTCTTGATAACGCTCACGCTCAGCCTTGATTGTTTCTGCAGTCCATGGAAAAAATCCTTCGCCTGTTTTCATGCCGAACTTACCGCTGGCTACACGGTCACTCAAGCACTTAGCAATATTGGGTGAGTTATTAAGGCTTGGATAGATTTTGGTGCCTCCAGCAGCATGCACCTCAAGCCCTGCATGGTCCCGTTGCATTGCTGGCCCCGCTGCAATATAGCGAAAGCCAAAACCAAAACGCACTGCTTTATCAATATCTTCAAGACTACAAATACCTTCGTCGACCATTGAAAAAGCTTCTCTAGACAAAGCATGCTGCAAGCGATTTGCCAAAAATCCTGGTAAATCTTTTTTCACCGTGACCGGCACCATCCCGCATGCAGTCATCAATCTTGACAAACTATCGCCCACCATTGGAGAAGTCTTTGCTCCATAAACTACCTCTACACATGGCACCAAATGAGCGGGCATAAAAAAATGCAGACCGATCATGCGTGCTGCAGTTTTTAATCCTTCCGCAATTTCACTAATGGGATAGCTGGTGCTATTGCTTGCTAATACTGCCTCAGGCTTTGCATATTTTTCTAGCTTTGCGAATAACTCTCGCTTGATATCTAAACGCTCCGGCACGCACTCAATTACCAAATCAATATCAGACCAGTCCACTTCTTCAAGGGAGCCTGCAACGCTCAATAAGTGAATGCGACTTTCATAAGCAAGCTCAGTCATAGTGTTAACAAAATAATCCGGCAATAGGGCTCGGCGCTCTGTAGTGGGCTCGACTACCTGGACCGCACAGCCGCCTCGAGCGCAGACCGCAGCAACGTCCGCACCCATCGTACCGCCACCGACAATCACTACTTTGGTTTCAGCAGGGGTAAACAACATTACATATTCTCCTAAAGGGGCAGACTTTTCATTGAAAATCCACATACAATGAAGCCATTATTCCAATAAAAAATATAGTGAGACATGATCCCCGTCAATTCGGTGCTACAGGTAGGCCATTTCCCTGAACTAATGCAGTCGGAAATTAATCGACGCTTTAGCCCCACATTCCATCCAGATCCTCAAGCCCCAGCACCAGCTGGTAACTTTGAGGCTATTTTGATTCGATCCAACACTAAGCTGCCTGAAGCCTTAGTCAAGCAGATCCCCAGTATCCGCATGGTTGCCACCTGCGGGGTTGGCTATGACAACCTACCTCTGGCCTACCTTAAAGAGCAAGGCATCAAAGCCACCAATACTCCCGGCGTTCTCAATGATGCAGTCTGCGAACTGGCTATTGGCATGATGCTTGGACTACTTCGCAAAATCCCAGAATCTCAGGAGTTTGTTAAGAGCGGTGCTTGGTCAAAGGCGCCCTTTAAGCTATCAACTACTCTAGCCGGAAAGCGTGTGGGCATTGCTGGCATGGGTCGTATTGGGCAAGATTTAGCAAAACGTCTAGAGCCTTTTAGGGTCGAGATTGCCTATAGTGGCCCAAGCCAAAAACAAGTACCGTACATCTACCATCGAGATGTCAAAGATTTAGCCCAGAATTGCGATGTTCTATTTCTGGCCTGCCCCGCCACCCCAGATACCGACAGGATGGTCAATGCAGCGGTTTTAGAGGCATTGGGCCCCACCGGCTTTTTAATCAACATCGCCCGTGGCAGTGTGGTTCATGAAGATGCTCTTTTAGATGCACTGCAACATAAAAAGATTGCTGGCGCGGCCCTGGATGTTTTCGAGAATGAACCAAACCCCAACACAGCCTTCCTAAATCTTGATAATGTTTTGCTAACGCCGCATATTGGTAGCGCCACCACAGAAACACGGATAGCCATGACCAATCTAGCCGTAGATAATTTAGAAGCCTTCTTTGCAAAACAACCCCTTCTCTCTGAAGTACATCATTAAAACGGAGTCAGCATGACCATTTCTTTACATCCTTCCACCTTGCCAGCAGTGTTATCACCAGTGCTAACACCCTTCAAAGCAGACGGAGAGCCGGATGAACAAAAATTACTAAAGCAGTGCAAATGGCTAGAAGCAAATGGCGTAGGTCAGGCGATCTTTGGCACAAACTCCGAAGCAAATTCCATGTCTGCTCCACAAAAAATGCATGCCTTGACCGCCTTAATTGAGGGCGGATTAAATCCAGGTCACATGATGCCTGGTACTGGTGCAACTTCTATTCATGCCACCGTCAATATGACTACTCACGCAGTGAACCATAAGTGCGCTGGCGTATTAATGCTGCCACCTTTCTATTACAAAGATGTCACTGACGATGGTTTGTTTGCTTATTTTTCTGAGGTAATTCAGAAGGTTGGCAGCTCTGCTCTTCAGGTCTATATCTACAACATTCCGCCAGTAACCAAAATCAACCTAAGTCTTTCCTTGCTAGAACGCTTGGCTAAAGAGTATCCAAAAACGATTGTGGGCATGAAAGATAGCTCCGGAGATTGGGCTTATACAGAATCCGTCATTAAGATGTTGGCGCCCTCTGGCTTCCGCGTTTATGCTGGTAGCGAAGTATTCTTAATGCGTGCACTGCGTGCTGGTGGCGTAGGCTGCATTTCTGCCACCGCAAACATCAATCCAAAAGCAATCGCTGAATTAGCCGCACATTGGAGAGAGTCCGACGCGGATGAGCGCCAAGCAGGTTTAGATCAAGTACGCGGTATTTTTGCAAAGTACCAAATGATTGCTGGCATGAAAACAGCAGTAGCCCATTACAGCAAAGATCCTGAGTGGTTAAGGGTGCGCCCACCACTAATGCAATTGAGCGCAGATCAACAGGTGCAATTATTAAGTGAGCTCAAAGCAATCAATTTCAGCATGCCAGGCCTTTAATTAAACTGATTACAAAATCATTAGGAGATAACCATGAAACTACTTAAAGTGATTCTGCTTTCCCTCAGCTTTTTATGGGCAAGCGCCCAAGCACAAAATATTTCTATTGCAACTGGTGGAACTGGTGGCGTTTATTACCCTATGGGTGGCGGACTTGCTGCTGTTCTCTCTAGCAAAGTTCCAGGGATGTCCGCTACCGCTGAAGTTACCGGCGGATCTGTAGACAATTTAAAGCTAGTGGGTACTGGCAAACCTTACGTTGGTTTTGCCATGGCTGATGCAGCAAAAGATGCTCAAACTGGCGTCGATAAGTTTAAAGAAAAGCCAGTTGAAGTTCGCACTCTGCTGATACTTTATCCCAACCTCATGCACGTTGCCACGGTTGAATCCACAGGTATTAAGACCATGAGCGACCTCAAAGGCAAACGTGTTAGCACAGGTGCCCCAGGGAGTGCAACTGAAGTGATGGCATTTCGTCTACTAGAGGCAGCAGGCCTTGATCCCAGCAAAGATGTTAAACGTGAGCGTTTGAGTGTTGCAGAGTCTGTCAATGCTGTAAAAGACCGTAAGATTGATGCATTCTTCTGGGTTGGTGGCTTGCCTACAGCAGCTGTTACTGATTTAGCTAATAGCCCAGGCATGAAAATCGTCATGATTGATACTGCTGCAGAGGTGCCTGCCATGAATAAAAAATATGGCAATTTGTATTTTCCATCCCTGATCACCAAACAGACTTATAGCGGCATGACCAAAGATAATAATGTTGCTGCTGTTGCAAACCTATTAGTTGTCAATGCCTCTATGTCAGATGCAGAAGCTTATAAGATTGTGAAAGCAATTTTTGATAACCAACTAGAGTTGGTTCGCTCACATTCAGAATACAGAAACGTCAAGTTGGAAGCTCAAAAAGCCAATGCAACACCGGTTGCTTATCATCCTGGTGCTCTAAAGTACTTCAAGGAAAAAGGCATCAAAGTAAACTAAGTGACATTGGGGTGAGTTAATCTCACCCCTTCTGCTTTAATGCAGTACATAAATATAAATATATACAGGCTGAGACATGAATCAAAACGTGATTGACAATGAAACCCAAGAAAAACTAGACGCCTTCATCAAGCAGGAAGAAGGTGACTCTAATGACTACAAAGGACTTCTCGCCAAGTTCATTACCTTGGTGGCGGTTGGCATGTCTTTATTTCATTTGTATGCAGCCTACTCCATTGTGCCAACACAACAATTGCGCGTCATACACGTTGCTCTAGTCTTGTTTTTAGTGTTTCTTAGTTTTCCTATATCAGCACGGTTTAAAAATAAATTGATGTTTTGGGACGTTTTGTTTGCCATCGGATCAGTAGCAATTGCGTACTACATCTTAAGTGGTGGCGATGATTTCATGGACAGAAATACCGCCCCAAATTCAACCGACGTCATGATCGGCATTGGCCTTATCCTACTCATTCTTGAGAGCGTAAGAAGAACAAATGGCATGGTCTTAGTGACTGTTACCGCCCTCTTCCTGCTCTACGCCCTCTTTGGCAACTACCTACCTGCACCGTGGACCCATAAAGGCTATGGACTAGATCGCTTGGTTGGTTATATGTATATGACTTTGGAAGGGATCTATGGCACTGCCGTCGATGTCTCTGCAACGCTAATTATTCTCTTCACCATCTTTGGCGCCTTCTTGCAATTTACTGGTGCAGGCAAATTCTTTATTGACTTCTCTTTTGCCGCCATGGGTGGCAAATCTTCAGGGGTAGGCAGAACAATTGTCTTATCTTCATTCCTCATGGGTGGCCCATCTGGTTCTGGCGTAGCAACTACCGTCACCGTAGGCTCAGTTGCTGCACCAATGCTCGATAAGGTTGGCTATGAAAAGAATGCTGCTGGTGGGCTATTGGCAGCAGGCGGTCTGGGCGCGATTATTTCACCGCCAGTGTTGGGAGCTGCTGCATTCTTAATTGCAGACTTTTTAAAGATCTCCTATTTAGACGTCTTGCTGATGGCAACCATCCCCACCATACTGTTCTATCTTGGCTTGTTCGTGATGGTGGAGATTGATGTTCGCAAATACGGCATGAAGAACATTCATTTTGAATCAGCAGAAAGCGCTTGGGAGCTTACCAAAAAGTACTGGTTCCATTTCTTCTCACTGATTTCCATTGTGGTATTCATGATGTTTGGCTTCTCGCCTGTAATGTCTGTTTTTTGGGCAACGGTAGTGTCAGCCTTCTCTAGCATGCTGCGTGAAGATACTGCGATCATCCCTTGGGCCTGGTTTAAGGGTAAGGAGCCTATTCTTTCAGGACTCTATAACTCCAATCTTACTAAAGCCCTTTCTTCAGGATCTACTGGTGTTTTGGCTATTGCTGCAACCTGCGCAGGCGCGGGCTTAATTGTTGGCACCGTCACACTCACTGGTCTTGGATTGAAGTTCAGCTCAATTGTGATTCAGTATGCAGGTGGCTCACTCCTGCTCACTGCCATCTTTACCGCCTTAATTGTTTGGATTGTGGGTCTTGCAGTTCCAGTGACGGCCTCATACATCATTTGCGCAGTGATTGCTGCACCAGCTTTAATCAATTTAGGTGTGCCAGATTTTGCAGCGCATATGTTTATCTTCTACTATGCCGTTCTCTCAGAGGTTTCTCCTCCAACAGCGCTCTCTCCATTTGCGGCAGCCGCAATTTGTAAGGGCAATCCATACAAAACAACTTTGCAAACCTGGAAATACGTAGCACCTGCAATTTTGGTGCCGTTTATGTTTGTCCTGGATAAGTCTGGAGTGAGCTTGCTTTTAATGGGGTCCAGTAGCGCTTTAGAACAAGCAGATTGGCTGCAGATTGCTTGGATCTCCTTTACAGCAGTGGTAGGCATCATCTGCTTGGCTGGCGGTCTTCAAGGCTGGTTCATTGAGAAAACCAAAATCTTTGAACGCATCATTATGGTTCTCTCTGGCGTTGCTTTAGCCTACCCCTCAACCGAGGCAGACCTTGTCGGCTTTATTGGATTTGGTCTCGTACTAATTACTCAATCTATGACTTATTTCAAGTTAAATCGAAAAGCCTCATAAAATGAATTAATCTCCTTAGCGAGATACCTACAATAAAGCCCGCATGTGCGGGCTTTATTGTTTTATAAACTTGCACTGATTTGCTTAGACAATCTTGGTCCAAGCAGCCTTACCAGCATATTTTTTGACTGCTGCTTCATCGAACTCAAATCCTAACCCTGGTGTTTGATGCAAAATCAAATCGCCGTTCTTAAAGGTCAATTGTTTGTTAATCAATCTACGGAAATTTAGGACCTGATCATCTAAGAAAAACTCCACAAAACGGGCATTTGGCGTAGCGGCAACCAATGGCGCATGCAGATCATGCATCCAATGAGGGCAAACAATAACCCCCTTCAAATCCGCATAAGCAGAAATCCTGCGCCACTCTGTAATACCGCCACATACGGCAGCATCAGATTGCAGAATTGCTGCTCCACCTGCATCAATTAACTCTCTAAAGCGCCAGCGTCCTGCCTCCATCTCGCCAGTCGCAACGTTAATCTTCGTTAAGCGGGCCAGGGCAGCATGCAAATCAATCGCATCCGGTGAAAATGGCTCTTCGATCCAGTAAGGGTTATAGGCTTCAAAACGACGCACATACTCTAGTGCAGTTGGTAAGTCACGCCAGGCATTGTTGGCATCTAGAGTCAACAAAATATCATCGCCAATGGCCTTGCGGGCCGCCGCAACGCGAGCCTCTTCTTCGGCTGGTGATAAACGACCTACCTTCATCTTGACCGCCTTAAATCCCTGTTTGACGTAAGACTCCATTTCCTTACCAAGTTTGGCAGGCGTTTTACCTTCAAGGTAATAGCCGCCACTTGCATATGCCGGAACGCGATCATCCACAACAGAGCCAAGGTATTGATGCAAAGGAAGATCAACAGAACGTGCATTCAGATCCCAAATCGCGGTATCCAAAATAGAGATACCTCGCATGACTGCGCCAGCGCGCCCCTGCAAAATGGATTCGTTATACATATCCATCCACAAGCCTTCACTGCGATGGCTATTCTGCCCAATGAGTTTTGGCGCTAAGAGTTGCTCTACTGCAATTTTGGCAATATCTCCACCAGCGCTGCCAACATAGCAAAAGCCAATGCCTTCATGACCATTCTTGCTGCGAACTTTTACCAAGCAGTAATGACGCTCGGAAACTGTCCGGGTGGAAAACGAAGTTACTTTATCTAAAGGTACAGCAACTGAAGCAACCTGAACGGATTCAATTATTGGCATCGGGATTCCTTATTTCAAAAAATGATTGTATCGATAAATTAAATGCTAGTCATGGGTCTGAATAGGGAATAATTCAGGTATTAAACAATCAAATAGTGGGTGAACTATGGGACAAGTTGTTGTATTGGGGACTGGCACGATGGGCATAGGCATAGCCGCAGGATTTTTAGCCTACGGAACAAACACTGTCATTCTTGGGCGCACTCAAGAGAAAGCCGAAAAGTGCTTTGAAGCAATCAACGCTTGCGCCACCTCAATTGATCCTCAATGGGAGAAGCTTGGGGCAAGCTTGCAGGCTGGCAGTATTTCCGAGTGGGGCAACTGGGAAGGGACTGATTTAGTCATTGAAACTATTTCTGAGCGGCTGGATCTTAAAAAAGAGATCTTTACCGACCTCGATCAGCGCGTACCACCTCATATTCCGATTGGAAGCAATAGCTCAGGCTTTCCGATTAGCGATATCGCTGGAGACCTCAAGACCGCTCATCGCATGCTCAACACGCACTACTTCATGCCTGCCCATATTGTCCCTTTGGTAGAAATTGTTTTGGGGAAACATTCTGATTCGGATATAGCCAATCAAGTTTGCGATTTCTATCGCGCCCACGGCAAAAAACCCGTGTTAGTCAAGAAAGATATCCCGGGATTCTTGGCCAATCGTATTCAGCATGCCTTGATGCGTGAGGCCCTTTCCTTGGTGGAAGAGGGAATTGCAACACCTGGCGACATCGATACTGCAGTGCGTTATAGCTTTGGCTTTCGCTATGCCGCTGTTGGTCCAATGACGCAAAAAGAAATTTCTGGATGGGAAGGAATGACCCTAGCTGCGGGGCTAATATACCCCTCTCTATCAAACATCACCAAGCCGCCGCCCTGTGTTACTGACTTAGTTAAAAGTGGCAAAACTGGCATCAATAAAGGTGAAGGTTTTCGAAGTTGGAGTGCCGAGGAAGCAGCAATCGTCAAAAAGAATTACGAGGAGCGCCTCAAAGCTGCATTTGCTGTACTGAAGATCGCCCCCGATCAAGACTAGGTTGAATTTGCTGCACTACAACACCAATATCAGAGTGTCTGCTCATATTATTAGATAATTACGGGGTGAATAAAAAAGCGACTTACAGCTCACTCTTGTCGAGAGGAGCCCTCATTCTGACTGGATATATCTGTTTTAGCCTGCTAACTGGGTTGATATCTACCGCTAGTGCACAAACAAACCCAGTCCGCAAAAAAGTGATTATTCAGAACGCTAAGCCAGTTGGCTTTAAAGATAGCGCAGCAAGAGGATCATCAAAGACCAACAGCCTAAATCCAGCCCTCTTTCAGCGCAAAGACCCTAGCGAAGTAGATTTAGATAGCGCTAGTAATCTCGACTATCGGGTAGTGCAAGGCTGCCTACGACGCAACTTCAATGAAGATAATCTGCCAGCTAGCGTTGGTATTGATAACCGTCAATTTTCAGAGTTCTTTAGAAGTCAAACGAAAACCTTCTTTGATCGGATGCGCGGAGATTGCATTCCTTATGCAGCTGCATTTGGCAGTCGCAATCGGTTTGACTCCCTCAGCATTATGAATGGGCCCATTCAGGACAACAAGACAGAGGTGTGGACATTTACACCATCTGCATTTGGTGGCTTCTTAATTCAACAAGACTATCTCAGAAATGAATCTAAAAATCTCACTGAAATTCGGATCCCATTGCGAGATGTTTTATACGATCCTCGCAAGGTCGGGGACAAACTGCCAGTCGAATTGGTTTGGGAATTAAATTCCCTAATCAAACAGATCTATCCCGAAGAAAATAACTCACTCGAAAATACCAATAGCGTAGTCCGCTTAATTATTGACTTTGGCGATCGTGAGCGATGGGCTCAAATTTGGGCCGCTGAAATTATTGACCCAGCAAATAAAGAAGTGTTTGCAAGCGCTTACTGGGTAGATCGCACTGACATACCAGGGGGATTCTTTACCGGCGGCGGTGAATCCCTAGAGCGATCTTTTTGGACCAATCCACTAAGTTATCGCCGAATTTCACGGGGTGTTGGTAGTGTCCGCGCCTCAAACAAACGCCCAAGCAAGAAAACCCCTGTAGCCCAAGCAGCACCACCCAAGCAGCGCTATCGAACTCATATGGGCATTGATTATGCTGCGCCAATCGGCACGCCTGTCTTTAGCGTAGCCAATGGCAAGGTTGCTCACATTGGCTTTAGTGGCGCCTTTGGTAACTTAATTGTCTTGGAGCACCCTGGAAACTATCACACCTACTATGCTCACCTAAGTAACTACAACGTTGAATTAGAAGTAGGTAATGATGTGCGCCGTGGTTTGGAGATTGGTTATGTTGGGTCCACCGGAAGATCCACTGGCCCACACCTTCATTTTGAGCTTAGAAAAAATGGTGTGTATATCGATCCTTACGGATTAAAGACTCAACTAGATTTATGGTCTATGCGTGATAACGAGAGTGGTCAGCTAACAAGAGAAATTCTTTTACTAGGTAGCCCCATCAAACCTAATTGATGGAGCCTTAAAGAAGGCAGCTGGCACATGAATAAATAGGGTCCACATGGACCCTATTTCTTTGTCCCTGCTTGGTTCATTATTTAACCAAGAACCAATACCGGTAACTTAGAGTGGATGATCACTTCATGGGTTTCACTACCAAGCAATATGCCTTTGATGCCTGTGCGCTTATGTGAGGACATCACGATGACATCCGCTTTTGCTTTTTTAGCGCCGTCCAAAATACCTTCAGATAAATTGCTATTGGAGACATGCAATGTTTTTGCTTTAATGCTTACGCCAAGTGCGGTGGCTGCTTTTTTAAACACATCTTTTGCGTAAGCGTCACATACCTTCTGGTGATCTTTTTGGGTAATGCCATAACCCATAGTGCTATCGGAATAAATTGTTGGAGGCAACGGGTCGGACACATACACCAAGGTCACCGCAGCGCCATCAGCCTTTGCGAGTTCAGCCACCTTCTTTAAGGATTTTTTGCTTACATCCGAGCCGTCTACTGGCACCAATAAATGCTTAAACATATTGACTCCCTTTAAATTGAACTACTGATCTACACTTTCCATCATAATGCTTATTATTAGGCTATAACAACTCAAAAGGGTAACTTAATTGCTCAAGTATTTCGCCATCTACAGCTCATTCTTAATCACCTTGGTTGCAATCGATTTAGTGTGGCTTTTAGGGATTGCCAAAAGCCTTTATCGAGATGAAATGGGTGATTTAATGGCCAGCGAGCCTAAGTTGATTGCTGGTCTCGCTTTCTACTTACTCTACGCATTAGGGACCACTATTTTTGTCCTTCTTCCAGCCCTTTCAAAACAGTCTTTGATATATGCACTGCAATATGGCGCTCTATTCGGACTATTTTGTTACATGACTTACGACCTCACCAATCTTGCTGTGATTAGAGACTTTCCAACGCGACTAGCATTTATTGATATTGCCTGGGGAAGTTTTGTCACCGCCGTATCTGCCGGCATTGCTTACTGGATTGGTGAAAGTCTCACTCATTGAGAGGCTTTAACAACCCAACCATGACGACGCTCATATAGAACAAATAGAACACCCCAGATGACAACGGCGGCATACGCCCAAATCCAAGCAGCTTGAGATGAACGTGATCCTGAAATATCCAACACCAGGCCGAAGATAGCCGGGCCTAACATACCGCCTCCAAAGCCCATTAAAGAATGAAGCCCCATTGCAGCGCCCTTGATATTTTCTTTAGCGCTAATGACCAGACCTGCAGTCAAGGTTGCAGAATCCGCCATGATAAAAATAGAATGGCCAATGGCTAAACTAATAATTAGCCACCATGATTGCCCGGTGGAAGAGGCCAACGCAATCCCTAGGACAGCACTCGTCAACATCACAATACATATCCACCTCTGACGCCCTACTCGAAGCGCAATCTCATTTCCAAGAATAGAGGCAGGCACCCCAAAGAAATTAATCACGCCAGACAAAGTAGTTGCCGCTAAAAAAAAAGCTTCTCCGGAGGCTATGGCACAAAATGCAAAGAAAGCCACAATCCAACTTCTAGAGGCGAATAGCTCAATCGTGTGAGCGGTATAACCAAAAATAAAGCCAGATGCTTTTTTATCTTGCAATACGGATTTCCATTTGTCGACTGGAAATATGTCATGCAAGCGAATATTAATTGGCCCCTTCCACTTCTCATGCTGGAGAGGTGGAATTAGAAGTAGAACAATTAAAAAGGCTGTGAAAGGTCCCAGCGCAATGATGCCAAATACATAATGCCAACCAAGTGCACTTAAGATCCAGCCGGAGCATAAATAAGAAAATCCAGTCCCGATACCAAAGAAAGCAGTATAAAAAGCAATGTGACGAGTAAGCTCACCAGACTGGATGCGGTCAGACAAAATTTTGAGGCCAGGCATATATGTACCAGCCAGACCCGCGCCGTTGATTGCCATGAAAAATAAAGCAGTCCAAAAATTGTAGGCAAATAGACCCAAACCTAAGAGACCACAGGTAGCAGAAAGTCCACCGATTAAATAGACCTTGCGTGCATCAACTCGATCCGTGAGTGCGGTAGCCAAAGGAACGGCCAGCATATAGCCAAAGAAAAAGGCGCTGGCAATTAATCCAGACTGTAAATTACTTAAATGCCACTCCTCCTGCAATGTGGTGAGCACCACTGCGTAGCAGGCAAAGCCCAATAAAGCACAGGTTTGTGCCATGAGCATAAGGGGGGTGTAACCAGCTGATCGAAAGCGCATAAAGTGTCAGTAAAAACGTGAATCCATTCTACTCGCCCTAAAAAGCCAAGACCCACTACACTTAGAAAAAATGGATGGAGACAGTATGAAAAATAATCGTATTTTGGGTAATTTAATTACGCTTGGTGTAGGAGTCTTGATTGGGCTTAGCTGCACCTTAGTCTTAGCTGATGTGTATCCGTCAAAACCCATTAAAGCTATTGTTCCATTTGCCCCTGGTAGCACAACCGATCAAATTGGTCGTGCCTTTGCAGCCAAGATGTCTGAACTCTTAGGTCAGCCTGTTGTGATTGAAAATCGACCTGGGGCTAATGGCCTCATTGGCGCAGATTTTGTTGCCAAGGCTCCTGCAGATGGCTACACGATTTTATTTGGAACTAACAGCACAAATGCCGCACTAAAAAGCTTAGTCAAAAACTTACCCTATAACCAAGACACCGCTTTCACTCCCATTGGATTCTTTGGCTCAGCACCACTCATCATTACCATTAACAATGATGTGCCGGCTAAATCGCTCAATGGATTTGTGTCTCTTGCTAGAGCCAATCCTGAAAAAATGACTTTTGCTTATGCAAGTACCTCTCAACGCGTTTCCTCGGAAATGCTCGCCACTACAGCTGGCATCAAAATGACCGGTGTATCTTATAAGAGCGGCCCAAATGCCATGACAGATGTCATTGGTGGTCAAGTCGATATGTTCACAGCCGACTTTGGGGTCTCGCTGCCACAAGTACAAGCAGGGAAAATACGCGGTTTAGCGGTAACGTCACTCAAGCGCTCACCCGCTATCCCAGAGTTACCCACGGTAAATGAAGCACTTGGCATTAAGGGTTATGAATTACTCTCCTTCTTTGCCGCATTCGGTCCTGCTGATATGCCAAAAGAGGCCATTCTCAAACTCAATAAAGCGATTAATGAGGCGTCAAAATCGAAAGATGTTACTGAGCGATTTTCTGCCATGGGTTTCGAGACTCAAGCAGTAACACCGGAAGCACTTGGCCAGAAAATTAAATATGAGACTGCAAAATGGGCTAAGGCTATTAAGGATGCTGGCATTCAACCAGAATAAGTGTTGACTTACTGCTGGCCACGATTTGGAGAATCCTGAAAGCCGGTAGATCTATAGGTTAATACCAAGGTATCGCGATAACCGTAGTCCCCAACAGGCTGAATCGGGGTTGATTCATGGATCATGCGTTCATCATTCATGAGCAATAGGGACCAAGGTTGGTCTAGCGTGAAGCGCAAACCGGCAGAGCCCTGCGCATCAAATATTCTGGTTTCACCACCTTTTATGCCAACTCGATTCAACAAAAATACAGCCACAAAATCTACGCCATCACGGTGTGCACCCTCAGGCGTTGGTCGCCCAATACCATCAGTAGTATCAATCCGAAATTGATGCGCTTCAACAAACCAAGTGGTCACTGGTTTTAAACCATTCAATACTTGAGCAAGCCCAAGCAAAAGAGATTGCCAAGCTGGATCATTCAACAAGGCGGCTTGCATGGGTTCAAACCAACGTTCAATTCCACCATGCAGAGCGTTGTAATCAACCGATTGCCAGTGTGCGCGATGGGGCACTAAATTAAGGTGGTCGCCTTTAATCGCATAACTAGCATGACGACGAAAGCGGTAACGTCCACCATCTTTTAAATAAGGGTCGCGAGGCAAACCCTCCCAAAACTGAGTTAAATTCTGTAAATTTTCCGGCTTTACCTTAGCAATCTCAGCTACGGTTTCAGGAGATGCCACAGCATAACCCTGAGAGCGCAAAGCTTGCGCAAGCTCTTTAGCTGGAGTCAGCAGTGGGGCGAGCGAGGCATTAGTCATCGAGCTATTTTAGGGCAATCATCAGCACAGCCTTAATCTAGCTGCGCGCCGGATGCTTTCACAATTTTTGCCCACTTAGCCAATTCGTCCTTCAGCAAGACCCCTAGCTTTGCAGGGGGCACTGGATTCAGATCTAAACCCTGTGCATTTAATTTCTCACGGACATCCGCTCTTGCCATCACCTTATCCATGGCCACTTGATTTTTCTTAATTACATCCGCGCTCACACCGATAGGCGCAAAAATGGCAACCCAAACCTCACCTACACAATCAGGATAGGTTTCCGCAATCGTTGGGATCTCAGGGGCGGCACTAGAGCGCTTAGCAGAACTAATCGCAATTGCCTGGAGCTTACCTACCTTGATGTAATTGATTGCTGATGGCAGGCTTGCAAAAGCTAAGGGCACTTGTCCACCCAAAACATCATTAATCGCAGGGGCAACTCCCTTGTATGGAATGTGCTGCATCTCGATTCCAGCACTAGCATTGAGCATGGCGCCAAGCAGATGGCTAACAGTGCCATTACCAGCAGAAGCGTAGGATAGTTCGCCAGGCCTCTTCTTTGCAGCAGCAACTACCTCAGCCAAGGTCTTATAAGGGGATCCTGGTGGAGAAACCAACACATAGGGTGTGGCGCCAATATAGTACAGCGGCACAAAATCATTTACTGGATCAAACCCGGGATTCTTATAGAGAGATGGATTAATCGCTTGCGCACTATTAATCGTTAAGAGCAAGGTGTAGCCATCCTTAGCAGAACGCGCCACACTCTGAGTGCCAATATTGCCGCCCGCACCGGGTCTATTTTCAACCACAACAGAGCTTCCAATAGCCTCCCCAAAAGCTGGGGCAATTAAACGGGCAACGATATCGTTTGTTCCACCCGCAGCCTGAGGCGCCACCAAGGATATGGGCTTATGAGGATAAGGCTGAGCCCATACGGGTAAAGCAATAGATAAGCCAACAATAACGATGAGTAAGCTGTTCATTTTTTTACACATGATGCCTCCAATTAACTATATAACTTTAAGCGTTCCCGCACTTCCCCAATATGCCCCTTCAGGTCATACCACTCCTTCGCATCCATCATTGATACCTTCATACTTCCAACTCGGCGCTCTATGGTCTCCAGGTCTTTCAAATTCTTTTCCCTCAGCTCAGGATTTAGCGCATTTTTTTCGAGGGCCTTTAATTCTTCGTAAACCTGAGCAAGCTTCAGCTTTAAAAAGAAGTTCTTTGCGGCCGGAATATAAGTAAATAAAGGTATAAAAATTACCAAGAGAGGAATCACAATTTTGATGAAGCGCCCAACCCAAACCGCAGTCCAAAATGGTAGATGACGGTGCAAGAATGAAGGTCCATCTTTTAAATAAATTTCTGCATCCACATGCAACGGAAAATCTAAGCCAGCACCAGAGGGAAACTCACCCGCTTTTTGTAAACGGGAATAGGATTTCAAAATATCGTAAGAAGCGCCCAACAATAGAGATACCAAAGCAGGGCTAACACTCTCTTGAGCAACTAGGGTAGCTGTTGGTGCAATGACCTGTATATCCTGACGTGGCAAATCATGCTCAATACTCAGCAGACCTCTAGGGACGGCTACCTTAGACAGGTAGGGCAGATTGCGCGTATAGGCATCTGCCTGCTCAAAATTCATTAAACGAATACCCGGAATTTCGTAGAATTTTTTAAGAATAGACGCTTCTGCAGCCACCACAATAAATACGGCATCCAACTCGCCGCTGTTAAGCTTATCGATAGCCTGATCTGGCTTTAATTTTTCCACCCGAAGATCGCTAACTGATAGCCCACTAACTTGTAATAAAACATTACTAAGTGCTAGAGTGCCACTACCTTCATTGCCAATGGATACACGCTTACCTTTTAATTGACCCAAGACACGCAAGCCACCCTCACTTTTGAAGGCTCCCTCACGGTACCAAACCCAAACGGGCTCATAAAACATACCTGCAAGGGAGATTAAGTCAGGATATTGGCCAACATCGGCTACCCCACCCTGCACTATCGCAAAATCGACTCCTGATTTTGGATCACTCAACAGCCTCAGATTATCAATCGTTCCACCAGTTTCCATGACATCCAGTTTGATGCCATCCTCGGCAAGTTCAGCCTTTAATCGCTCCCCAAAATGGTAGTAAAGCCCCGTCGGAAAGCCGGCTGCCATTTCTATTGCTTTTGGTGGAGGCGGAATCAGAACCCATAAAACACCGAAAACAGTAGTCAGAATCAGGAGAAAGCTAGCTAACACAGCTATAGGATTAAATAGGTGTTTTTTCAGGGATTTCATAGAAGTCTCTAATGTTTTTTGCATTATGCCCCGAGCGCAAGATTAGGCAAATGATTCAACCCCACCCGGGTTAAACAAAGGCTTACTGACGTACCTGGTCGACTACCAAGCGAACATTGCTTGTGCCAAGCTTCACTATTTGCGCAGATGAAATTAAATCGCCCATCTCAGCTTTTGCCATTCCAGTCTTAGAGATCCTGACTTCAATGGAAGCCTCAGACAATCCGGAAAGTGGCATGCCTGGATTCATTGCCAAAGCATCTGTCAAAGAAAAGCTTATCGGAAATACGGAGACTGCCATCTTTAATACTGCCACGGGCATACGCTCGCCAGGCTTACGCGCAATCACCATCACAAGATCACCAGATTGCACCTTAGACTTTAGGGCATAAGATATCTCAATCTTGCCAGCAATACCTTTCGTATTTACGACAGCAGTAGATGGAAGGCCTCCCTTAGATCGCGCCTCAGAAATCGATTCTTGTATTGAACGTGCCTCTTCAGTTCCCGGGGGCAATTGTTTTGCAAGTTTTTCCCAAGTCTGGATAGCTGCTTTGTAATCGCCAGTTGTATAGGAAGCGGTCCCAGAAAGCCATAAGGCCATCAAATTATTAGGGTCTAACTTTAGCGCTTGGTTAATGAGTTTTAATGGCTTGCCGGCAAAACTTCCATTGGCATTACTAGCCAAGGTATCAGCATAGTCAGCCAAGAGCTGAGGGTCTGAATCAATAAAATTACCGGAGTGCTCATATGCCCTTGCAGCATCTTCATTACGACCCAAGATACGATAGGAACGAGCCAGCATCGCCCACCCCTTTAAATTAGACGGATCTTTATCCATCTTTACAGCAAATTCAGAAACCATTTTCTCAACACCCTCTCGAGTCATAGGCTGCTGTGCATTATTCTCAACAAGACGAGTGGCATCACCTAAAGACCAATAGAATCCAGCTGAGAGTACTGTGATGAATAAACAAAGACCAATTACAGTAATCTTGCTAGAACCCATCACAGAGCGATCATCATCTTCATTCGTATCCTGAAAGAGGCGTTGACGCATTTCAGCATGGGCAATTTCATAATCAGAGCTATTCATGGAACCCGCTAAACGCTCTGCCTCCAACTTTTCGAGCTCTTCACGATAAATAGCAGCATTCATTTGACGGCGAGAAGTTGCCTCTACTGTTGCCGGAAAAATAAATGGGCGCAATAGTAGAACCAGCACCAGGACTAGCAACAGAAAGGCGGGAATCAGAAAACTGGTCATGAAGCCTCCCGCTCATTCTTGTTATCAAGCAAAGCATCTATCTTTTTATTGTCATCATCAGACAAGGCAATCGTAGTAACAGCACTATTTCTCCGACGCAAATAGGTCAGCAACCCAAGTATGCCAATCAACAGAATGACAAAGGGGCCAATCCAAAGCAGCCAAGTAGTCGGCTTGATAGGTGGACGATAAAGCACAAAGTCTCCGTAGCGCTCAACCATGAAGCTTCTAATTTGTTCATCACTCTTACCCTCTTTAATCAGGGTGCGAATTTCTCTACGTAGGTCATTCGCTAAATCAGAACGAGAACCGGCCAAAGATTCATTCTGGCAAACCAGGCAACGCATCTCTTCGGAAATGCTAATCAAGCGCTGCTCGGTCACAGGATCATCCGCTAAAGGCGCAGCATCTTTGGCAAACGAGAAGCCAAAACTAAGCATGCAGAGCGCGATCGCCAGAATCTGTTTCATGGTTTCTGAAGATCGCTAATCAATGGATATATCTTTTTGTTTAACAACTCCATTGTGAGTGGGCCTATATGCTTAAAGCGAATCACCCCGGCTTTATCAATCACATAGGTTTCAGGCACACCATAGACACCGTAATCGATTCCGACGCGCCCATTTGCATCAAAGGCAGACAGTACATAAGGATTGCCCTGCTTTGCCAACATGGCAAGAGCATCTTCCCGTTGATCTTTGTAATCCAGCCCAATGATAGGCGCCATCTTTGACTTGGCGAGATCCACCAACACTGGATGCTCCTCACGACAAGCTACACACCATGAGGCCCAGACATTCAATATCCAAACTTGCCCCTTCATACTTGCCGGAGAAAAAGACTGATGCGCCTCCGATAACTGGGCAATCTCAAATGCTGGTGCCGGCTTATCGATTAAGGGTGATGGCACTTCATGCGGATCGCGATTTAAACCAATGGCCAGGAAGACCACCAAGACAATAAAGAGCAAAAGAGGAATTAAAAACTTTGCTTTCATGAGGCTTGTTTCTTCAGCTGAATGCGATAACGTTTGTCAGAGATCGCTAATATGCCACCAAGCGCCATCAATAAGCAGCCACCCCAGATCCAGTCTACAAAGGGCTTGTAATACACCCGGACCGCCCAAGACTTATCTGGCAACTCTTCACCCAGAGAAACATAGATATCGCGCGTTAAGCCCGTATCAATAGCAGCTTCAGTCATTGGCATAGTTGATGAAAAGTAGTTGCGCTTCTCAGGGTAAAGCGTTGCCTGAGTAATGCCATTTTTTGTTAACAAAAAAGTGCCGCGCATTGCCTGGTAATTTGGGCCTGGAACTAGATTAACATCTTGCAGCCGTATTTGATAACCACCCACTGAAACGGTTTCACCCGCTGACATACGTACATCTTTTTCTTCTTGATAAGCGCCAACCATAGTGACACCAATCACAAATACAGCAATCCCCAGATGGGCCACTTGCATGCCAATAAATGAACGGGTTGGCTTACCCGCTTTTGCTTGACGAATAATCTGTAAACAACCAGAGGCAATCACCCAAAACGCCAACAAGAAGCCAAGACCCGCCAGCCAGGTGAACTCACCCATCATCAGAGGAATGCTAATACCAGCAAGAACTGCGGCCAAGCCTGCAAGCCATAAACGCTTAATTACCACCAGCAGATCCGAATTTTTCCAGCTAGTCCAAGGACCAATACCCATTAGTACCAATAAAGGAATCATGATGGGTACAAACACGCTATTGAAATAAGGAGGCCCTACCGAGATTTTGCCTAAATGAAGAGCATCAATTAATAAGGGATATAAAGTTCCCAACAATACTGAACCAGCAGAAACAACTAAGAAAACATTTCCTAGAAGGATAAAAGTTTCTCTTGAGCTGAGGCTAAATTTGCCGCCGAGAGAACTTTTCGGCGCACGCCAGGCATATAGACCTAAAGAAGACCCAACTACGAGAGTCAAGAAAATTAAGATAAAAATACCGCGCCTAGGATCAGTTGCAAAAGCATGTACCGATGTCAGCACACCAGAGCGCACTAAGAATGTTCCCAAGAGGGATAGTGAGAAAGCAGTAATTGCTAACAAGACAGTCCAACTTTTAAAGCCACCGCGCTTTTCTGTCACTGCTAATGAATGCAATAGGGCAGTGCCAACTAACCAAGGAATAAATGATGCGTTTTCAACAGGATCCCAAAACCACCAGCCACCCCAACCGAGTTCGTAGTAGGCCCACCAGGAGCCTAGAGCGATACCAAGCGTCAGAAATATCCAAGCGGCTGTCGTCCAAGGGCGTGACCAGCGGGCCCATGCAGCATCGAGCCTTCCGGAGAGTAATGATGCGATTGCAAAAGCAAAGGCAACCGAGAAACCAACATAACCCATGTACAACATCGGCGGATGAAATACTAGTCCAGGATCTTGCAACAGCGGATTTAAAGATCGACCGTCTTGCGCTGCTGGAAACAAGCGCATAAATGGATTGGAGGTTGTCAAAACAAAAAGTAGCAGACCGCTAATCACTAAGCCCAAAACGCCAATCACCCTCGCAACCATAAACTCATCCAAAGCCTTAGAGAGTTGGGCAACCATGATGGTCCAAGTACTTAATAAGAAAACCCACAGCAGCAATGAACCTTCATGACCACCCCATACGGCGCCCAATCGATAAACAACCGGTAATTGGGAATTAGAGTGCTCAGCTACATAGAGTACTGAAAAATCGTTGACATAAAAACTCCAGGCCAAGATCGCAAAGGCAATCCCAAGAAGAAGGAAAACGGTTTGAGCAGCAGGTCTTGCCAACATTAGCCACTCGCGGCGGCCCTGGTGTGCGCCAACTAAAGGAAGCACCCCTTGGATCAAAGAAACACACAGCGCAAGAATTAATGCGTAATGCCCAAACTCAGGAATCATTTATTGCTTCCGTTTTTTTGAGCCTGCTCTAGAGCGTGTTTCGCCTCAGGCGGCATATAGTTCTCATCATGCTTCGCAAGAACCTCGCTGGCAATGAATTCTCCGTTGGTATTCATGCGACCTTGAATGACAGCGCCTTTTCCCTCTTTAAACAAATCTGGCAGAATGCCTGTGTAAGCAACTGGTATATCTTTGACGAGGTCGGTAATGACAAAATGCACAGTCAAGCCATCACGCCTTAAGGATCCATCCTTCACCATACCGCCAATACGAAATGCTTGGCCCTGTGGCGCCTTACCAGCAGCCACCTCACTAGGTGTGACATATAAAGCGATATTGCTATTGAGTGCATTGAGGATTAAGAGTGCAGCAACTCCAATGACTACCAAAGCAGCAACAATGATTAACGCACGTTTATGTCTCGACTTCACTGACCACTTTCTCTATCAAACTGCTCGGCTAATTGTTCTTGCTTCAGTCTACGCACCGCTACCTTAAAGCGAGAGCGCACTAGCAAAGGCTCAAGTAATAAAACTAGAGCACAAACACCAAAGCTACTCCACACATATAAAGCGTAGCCGCCCATAGCGAAGAATTCTGCTGGACTATTCCACATTAGCTCTTTACCTCGCTTAATTGTCTCACCCAATCGGTGTGGGCTTCACGCTCCAGAATAATGACTCGCACGCGCATCAAAGCTACCGCAATGGAGTACATCCAGAAACATAAAGCCATGAGTAGCATTCCCAAAAGCATAGTCTGCGCCATTGCAGGCGCTTTTGTTAAAGAAACTGAGGCGCCTTGATGCAAGGTATTCCACCATTTGACTGAGAAATAAATAATCGGCACATTAACCACACCCACCAGAGCCAATATAGCGGCTGCTTTATCAGCGCGACGAGAATCATCAATCGACGCTCTCAAGGCAATGAAGCCCAGATACAGGAAGAGCAAAATTAATTCGGATGTCAGGCGAGCATCCCAAACCCACCAAGCACCCCACATTGGCTTTCCCCAAAATGCTCCAGTCCATAAAGACAGAAATGCCATCCATGCACCTACCGGGGCTAAAGCTTGGGCCATCATTGCTGATAGGCGAGTATTAAAAACTAAACCGAGCCCAGCCCACGCAGCCATCACGAGATAAATCAACATCGACATCCATGAGGCGGGTACATGAATAAAAATAATGCGGTATCCCTGACCCTGCACTGCATCTACTGGAGCAACAAAGAAACTGACCCACAGACCGGCCAAACCAAATAGAGCGGCCAGCACCCAAAAAAGAGGAATCAGCTTTCCAGCAACCGGATAAAAAGTGCTTGGGCTTGATAACTTAAACCAGTTAATCAAGCGGCTATTAGAAAAAGGGGGGTTATTTACCGGATTCATTCAATCGCAATCTTTACAGCAGCGCTACTTACCCAAGGGATAAATGCTAAAGCCAAAATTAATAAAGCACCAAGCAAGGAAAAGTGGCCGGATGTATCTAGGCCAACACTATTTGCATATACAGCGCCAGCACCAAAAATTAATACCGGAATATACAAAGGCAAAATTATCAAGCTCATCAATACGCCCCCTCCCCGAACCCCAAGAGTTAAGGCTGCACCAATAGAGCCTAACAAGGATAGCACTGGGGTGCCCAATAAGAGACTAGCCATCAATACATATAAAGAATTACTATCTAAGTCAAACTGAATGCCAATGATTGGAGCAAGCAGCACCAAAGGCAGGCCACACACGATCCAGTGCGCAATCATTTTTCCAGTGACCAATAAAACCATGGGTTGCGGCGATAAAGCCAATTGCTCCAAAGCGCCATCGTGATAATCTGCCGCAAACATACGATGTAAACCCAAGAGGGTCGACAACAAGGCAGAAACCCAAATAACGCCCGGTGCAATTTTGCGCAATAGGGCAGCATCTGCACCAATACCTAGTGGAAATAAACTGGTGACCACCACAAAGAAAAAGACTGCCGTCAGCACCTCACTCTTGCGGCGCATAACTAAAAGTAAATCGCGATGGATGATGGCAAGTAAGGCTCTCATAGCTCTAATACCTGCATATTTGGAATATTGATCTCCTGATGACTTGTCAATACAGTAAGACCGCCAGCAGTAATATGCTCAATAATTAAGTTCTGCAACTCATGAACTGCTTGGGCGTCCAGGGCATTAAAAGGTTCATCCAAAATCCATAGCTTAGCCTGACGCGTTAACATGCGCGCCATCAGTACACGTCGCTTTTGTCCGGCAGATAAATAATGAACGGGTAAATTCTCACGCCCGCGTAAACCAAAACGCCACAAAGCAGCCAGTGCTTTTTCTTGCGAAAGAGAGACATCATCTAGTGCCGCATACATCTGCATATTTTCTAAAGCAGTGAGATCTTCTTTCAAGGCATCTCTGTGGCCCAAAAATAAGAGTTGACGATGATAAGCAATAGGATCAACTGCAATGGATTGACCACTCCAAAGTACCTCGCCAGATTCTGGTTTTGATAAGCCAGTTAAGAGGCGCAAGAGACTGGTTTTACCAACCCCATTCTCACCACGTACGTGCAAACAATCTCCAGAAGCAATGCGCAAATTCAGGCCCACAAATAATTCTCTTTCGCCGCGGACACAGCAAAGCCCACGGGCTTCAAGCACCAAGGGAGATTTACCAGAGGAAGTGGAAATATTGGCTGTCATGTAAGGCTGTGGCTTGAATCAAACCACCGCATGCATTGTCCAAGAGCCCATCAGGGCTGTCAAACAAGCAAAAATGGATTTTAAGAAATAATTCCTTTTAATTCAATTGCTTAGAGAATTATAAGCGAGTTGCTAGGTAAATAAAAAACCACCCGCAGGTGGTTTTCAGTCAAGTGCTCACGAATACAAGCCTAGAACTGCACAGTCTCCCCTTCAGTCATAGGGATAATTTTTATATTACTACCCTTCATCGCCGCCTGGAACTCTGCCAAAGTACCCTTTGCCATTGGATTGGAGTTGTAGTGCATTGGAATAACCATCTTGGGCTTCACCCAAGTGCGGAGTGCATATGCAGCATCATCTGGACCCATCGTGAAATTGCCACCAATCGGAATCATCACCAAGTCTGGCTTGTAATACTCACCGATAAATTTCATATCGCCGAATAATCCTGTATCACCCATATCCCAGATCTTGAAACCATTCTCTAACTCAATGATGTAGCCCATAGCTTCACCAGCATGATGCGCCTCCATTTTTTGGGTCTCAGGATTTTTATGTACTAATAGAGAAGAATGCTCAGCCTTCACTGCTGTCACCTTAATGCCTGGCAAAGGAGTGACACTTCCACTCTTATTAAAGCGATGACCTAAATCAGCAGGCAGTACACCTAAAAAAATGAGTGGCGTCACCATATCCGCTGGACCATACAGCTTTGTATTATTCATCTTAGCTAAGGCAGGTGCATCGCCAATGTGGTCAACGTGAGCGTGCGTAACCAACAGCAAGTCAACTGGGCCAATCGCAGCTAGATCATTCTTATATTGGGGTGGGGTCTTTGGGCCGCCAGTAATCCAGGGGTCAACCAAGATAATCTTATCGCCTGGCGTCTTAATCCGAAAACCAGCCTGGCCCAGCCACAAGATTTCTGTCTTACCTCGAACGCTGTTAGTAGCTGAGGTCTGGGCATGAGAGTTCCCAGTACTCAATAGCAAGATTACTGACACTACAAAAGTAGAAATTGAACTTCTCAATGAAACACGATTCATGCCTTATCTCCTACGCTCTTTTGATATTGATGAAGAAGCTCTGAGGGCCTAAGGAATCATGACAATGGCGCCAGATACCTTTCTACCCTCAGCTGCCCGATGCGCATCTGCAGCTTGCTCCAAAGGAAACTTCGCACCAATTTGCACTTTAATGTAACCCTTGGCAATTGCATCAAACACTGCCTTTGCATTTTCTTGCAGCAATGCATGTGTAGCATTGTGAGGAAATACAGAAGGTCTTGTTAAAAATAAGCAGCCCTTCTTATTCAGAATCTCCGGTTGAATCTCAGGAGCAGGTCCTGAGGCCGCGCCAAATAGAGCTAGAGTTCCAAAAGGCGCAACACAGTCTAAGGAGCCCATAAAAGTTGTTTTAGCTACAGAGTCATAAACCACATTCGCCTTCTTACCGCCAGTCGCTTTAATCACTTCCTCAACCCAATTTGGCTGAGAGTAATCAACGACTACATCACATCCTGCTTCTTTAGCCGCTCCGACTTTGGCTTGAGAGCCCACTGTACCAACCACAAAAGCACCGAGTGCCTTTGCCCAACCAGCCAAAATTTGACCAACGCCACCAGCAGCAGCATGAACTAAAACAATATCGCCAGCCTTTACCTTATAGGTTTTCTGAATGAGATATTGAGCAGTCATTGCCTTAAAGAACACCGCTGCTGCAACCTCATCAGAAACATTGCTTGGTACCGGCACTAACTTATCTGCGGGAACATTGCGGGCACTAGCGTAAGCACCAATGCCAGCATTCATATACATCACACGATCGCCAAGCTTGAGGCCCGTGACACCATCGCCCAGGGCTTCAATGACACCAACGGCCTCATGACCAAGGCCCGTAGGTAGCTCAAGCGGGTAAACACCGGAACGCTGGTATACATCAATGAAGTTAAAACCAATAGCAGTCTGACGAATTTGCACTTCACCTTGCGCTGGAAGCGGCAACTCTTTATCGATTAACTTAATTACGTCAGCACTACCTAGTTCAGAAAGACTAACAACTCGAGCTTTTGTCACGTGTCACCTTATTTTTTATGGTTAAACAGAAAATCATACGGTCAGGGCATCTTCTTCAATTACAGCCCAAGTACTGTCACCCAACTTTTTCACTGCCATGGAATAAGTCCATGCATCTGGGATACCGCAACTCCACTCTTTTGGGCCATTCTGAATCAGTACGTTGACAGCATTCCTGCTGTCGTAATACAGGTGGTAAATTTTTCCATGAATGGGATTGAAGCTAAACTTCGCACCATGCACCATCTCGGTAGCATCCAGCCTTGCTTGCAAGGCCCGTGCCTGCTTCATTAAGACCTCAGCTTGCTCCATGATGCGCTCATACTCTTGCTTTGCATTTTGGCGCGCAACATTCACTGCCTTATCTTTTTCCTCAACCACCTTGATAGGAGCAAATACAGGGGCTCCAACTTCCATTGGATATTCAATCCCGGCATGTCTCGCTGGATCGGTATCTTCTATTCTCATGAAAGCCCCTGCGTATCCTAAGTGATGACTTACTTGATTAAGCCACAAGCAATACGTGGCCCAGAATTACCGGCCGGTTGTGACTTGTAGTCATCAGGATCGCGATGCACTACCACTGAACGCCCCACAATTCCGCTGGGGCCAGTATTCACAGCAAAACCATGCAGTGTCGCTGTATATGTAGCATCACCATTCGCATCCGACTTGATGTTGGGCAAATCGCCAGCGTGGCTCATATCGCTATTAGGCATGCCATGGGCTTTAGTCTCTGGATTAAAGTGGCCGCCAGCGCTAGTAGCATCTGGAGCAGAACAGTCACCTTTTTCATGAACATGAAAACCTTGTTCCGCATTTGGCTTTAGCCCAGAAAATTTTCCATTGATTAAGACATTATTACCTTGCCAGGTGAAATTAACCTCACCCTTTGCCTTAGATCCTGATCGAGAGTCTAGACTGGCAGTTGCCTTTTGGCCCGTGCCCTGCTCCATCGATTGGCATGCTACTAAAGCCAAAAGTCCTGATACAGATAAACCAATCGCAACTTTTTTTAAATTTGTCTTCATATTTGTCTCCATGGGTTCTTCAATTTTTTGGGGGTACTATGACCCCCTCTATGACGCCGCACAGAAAGTGTGACACAAATTGAGGGTGTCTGCTTAGCGCTTATAAAAGCTCAGGGTAACCTCCCCAAGCTCAATGCCAAACTTGCTCATTTTGGCCTTATTGAGCATTACCTTGGGATTTACGAGATACATCCAATCATTAAATTGCACGTGATAAATCGTGCCATCCACTGGCAAAGCAAGGGTGTAAGTCCAGTTCAGGGCATTACCAGCTAAATCACCCTGGGCATCACCCACTACATCATCTGCCCTGCCAATGTATTTTCCTGGGGATTGTTCAGTCAAAGTCCAAATACGCTTTTGCTTGGTGCCATCAGAATAATCAAAGCTTTCATCCAGGGTCCCGACCTTCTTGCCATTGACAACTTTCCAATCTGCTTTGATGAGAACGGTAAATCGCTTCTTTACCTCGCCACTGCGGTCTGTAAAGATTCCATAAGCATCTATGGTTCCTGAAAAATACTCACTGAGCTCCAAGCTCGGCTTCTCATGTGCATATTGCTGAACATGAGGCCCGGAACAAGCTAACAGCAAGATTGTGCTGGCAATCATTACAAGAGATCTCAAAGAAAAATAGGGGTTCATTTAGCAAGCCTCATTAAAAAGGGGTGGTGGGCAACCTTGGCCCAGTAATTCGTTTCGCAACTTGGGTACGCTCGTTTTAGGATCCAACCAAATACCAAAGAACGCTTTTGAGAACTCAGCGCCAGAAATTTGAGCAATGCGCTTACCGTCATGATAAAAAACTGTTCCCAGTTTTGGCGTATAGATCGCCGTCAAACTCTGACCAGACTCAATATTTGGCAAGATACCGGCAAGCTCTCTACCCCATAGCGCCGCCTGGTGATCAGAAACACCTATTTTTTTCATCTCTTCGGCGCTTCGATTGGCGATAGAGGTGCCCGTAAATGATTTTTGATAGCGAATATCTAACGCAAACTCCGCGGAAGATAGGGTATCTGCTCGATAGAACGTTGCATCATAGACATGAAACCCCCACCAATTGAGTCTGCCACTGCCCTGTAGTTTCGCCGGATTTAAAACGCTATCGATGTATGTGATATCGCGGGCAAAGCCACTGGAGCTTATGAAAATAAAAGCGCTAGAGAACACTATAAAAATCTTGAGTAATCTCATGGAGCACTCTTTGGGCTTGTCGCTTTGACTAAATGCAGGGCTGCCGGACCCAACAAGCTAGAAATTGCATGGCGATTTTTAGCAAAGAAACGATAGCCCACTTGCAATATTGGTTGCAATGATTTTCTAGAAAATGCCCAGGCTAAAAATGGCAGATTTGCCCGACGATATGCCTCCGGAAAAACCGTGACTCCCTGTATCAAGACTCCATTGGCATATTGACCATACATCGCAGCCAAGGCCTGCTCGCAGGAGATGCCAATCTTGTCAGAATCAAAGCGCTCAGAATTAATATCCACAAAGTCTAATAAGCCCGCCTGATTTCTTCTGGATAAAAAGAGAATCTCTGCTTGGCATAAGGGACAAGTGCCATCGTAAAAGAGTGTGAGTTTTTCTAGTGATTTCATGGCTCAGCAAGTTTAAGCCTTATTGAATAAACTGGCTGTTAACAACACAATCGAAGGATGCTATGCAGAAAGAAGTTGCCTTAAACGTATTTGGGGAGCCTCTGATTCCCTGTTCCTTTGACCCACTCACCGGATTCTTTAGGGATGGCTGCTGCAAAACCAATGAAGAAGATGTGGGTAGTCACTTAGTATGCGCGGTAGTGACCAAAGAATTTCTACAATTTAGCCTTGAAAAGGGTAATGACCTTATTACCCCCAGACCCGAGTATCAATTTCCAGGTTTGGTTGCTGGAGATCAGTGGTGTCTTTGCATTAATCGCTGGGTAGAGGCTGTTAATGCACACTGCGCTCCTTTAATCAAATTGGAGAGCACCCATATCAAAGCCTTAGAAACTGTTCCTCTGAATATCCTGCAGCAATATTCGAGCGAAGTGTGAAGGCTTTTTATACCGACCATTTTGTATTGCCGCTACCAGAGGGACATCGCTTCCCAATGGAGAAATATTCTCGCTTACGGGACCTCGTAAATACCATTACCGATATAGAGTTGGTAGAAGCCCCTGCGGCAAGTGATACCCAAATTCTCTATGCCCATGACCCAAACTATCTCATCAATATCATTGAAGGAAAGCTGAGCCCACAAGCTCAAAGAGAGATTGGCTTTCCTTGGAGCGAGCAAATGGTAGAGCGCTCTCGCCGATCTGCTGGTGCAACGATTGCTGCTGCAAAAACCGCACTTGAGGAAGGTATCTCCGTCAATCTAGCTGGTGGCACTCACCACGCTTATCGCGATATGGGGAGTGGATTTTGTGTTTTCAATGACTCTGCTATAGCAGCGCGCGCACTGCAGAAAGAAATCAATTCTAAGTTAAAAATTGCGATTATTGATCTAGATGTCCACCAGGGCAATGGCACCGCGTCAATTTTGCAAAATGATTCCTCAATCTTTACGCTATCCATTCATGGGGAAAATAATTTCCCTTTTAAGAAGGAGCAAGGCGATCTTGATTTAGGTCTTCAAGATGGATGCGATGACCAAACCTACTTAAGTTCATTGGCACAATGCCTAGATGTACTGAGTACTCGCTTCCAAGCAGACTGCCTGATTTACCTTGCAGGAGCAGACCCCCACGAGGATGATCGTTTGGGTAGACTCAAAGTTAGTAAAGATGGAATGCGCTTGAGAGATGAAGCTGTTTTCCAGCACGCCTTAGATAGAAACCTGCCTGTAGCGATGTCAATGGCGGGTGGTTATGGAAAAGAAATTGGATCAACTGTTGATATCCATTTTCAGACCATCAAAACCGCTCTTCAATTTCAGCAGCAATACTAAGAGGCCTAAGACTTCTTTTTAGACGCCGCTGTAGATGCCGATAGATTGCTAACGTTTTCTACGCTCTTCTCAAAGTTAGCAAAGGAGTCAGACATGGCAGCGCGTATTAACTCGAAATTTTGTAAAGCATTGTTAAATGAGGTTTTAAATACTGAAACATAGGCTTCACTCCCCATGGGCGCATTATTGGTAGCGTCATTTACAAAATGAATCAAGTCCGCCTTGGATTCTTGAATCAAACCCTCTGCAATTTTGACGAGCTCCTTGTTGCCGCTTTTCAAAACATTGAGCAACTGATTTTGGTATTGCGTCACTTCTTTAGCGGCATCCTGCAAAACCTCGGCGTGTACGTATTCAAAAGCGGCTCGAGGATCCTGAGTCTTCATCAGCTCAGAAACTCTTTTCTGCACTAGGGCAGCCAACTCTTGGGCAGCCTGCTGATTAATTTGTGCAATCGCTTGCGCACTTTCAGAAGCGACACGACCCGCAGCCTGGGTAGCATCAATCGCTCTTTGCTGACCTGGTATTGCACTCACATCAAATGGATTCTTGCTCATATAGACCCCTCAGGTAGTGACGACTACTACCAATCTACTCTCGTTACAGAGGGTTTCTATAGAGGAATACCAGTAGAAAAGGTCAGGGATACCGCTTTATAGATTTTTACTTCTTCTTCGGCAGACTATTCATCGTAGCGGCATCATTTAACTGCTGATCAACAAGGTATAGCGTTCCCCCGTAATTGGCCTGCAAATCATATCCAGCCAATCCAACCGTGTAGAAAGTAATATCGGGGTTAAACGAACGAATTGTGCCGCCAGATCCTGCAGAAAAATTAGCATCAATATCAATGCCGCCCCGTTGACCATCAATTGAGCTTAATAAAAACTGATCAATCGCTGAAGTCGTTTTAAAGATCACAATCTGATACTGATCCTGATATCCAGCACCCAATCCCTCGCCTGTTTTTAAGGCTTGCATAAACACAGGCTCTTTGCGACGCTTGTCATATAAAACCCCTTCACCCCTTGCAACCACAATTAGCAGCACATTAATGTTGGTGGTGCTAAAGACGGCATAACCCGGTGCTGCTGAAATTTCTTTCTGAACTGCGGGGTTTTGTTTGATGAGAGCCTGAAGACCCGTCTGCGCCATCTTGATTGTTGCTTGACGTTTTTGAAGAATCTCAGCCTCAGTCAGCGGCTTGCCATTCTGACTAGTAGATTGACAAGCGGTCAATCCCGCAATAGCAAGCAAAAGGATTAATGCGTAACGCATCATTGGATTTAGTAGATGGCTCATATTGAAAATTAATTTACTGAGATGACGGATTGCGGCTTGTCTAGTTTGTAATATTGAATTTCTTTTGCATTGACATCGATTTTCTTCATATCAAAAGAATAGATATTAGTAGTCTCGAACATTTTGAGGCTGTAGACCATATTTTTATTATCAGCCACAACACTCCACTCTGTGATCTCAATGCCACCGGCACCACCACCATAGGCGTTTGTTGCAGGCAAGCTAATGGCGCCAGGCGGAATATCAAAGCTGCCTAAAATATGCCAAGCAGTGTTCGTTTGCTGTACTGTTGTATAGCTTACCGGTACAGACTTAGTCAAAAATAAAGCCCGTATAAAGCGGCTGGGGCTCAAATAATCGCCAGGTAAGCCATGTAAACCACTGCCTGAGCTTGGCGGTACAAAACGTATTCCATTTATCAATAAGGGATCCTTCTCAACACTAGTCAGATTTGCATAATTACCAATGTTGTTCAATTGATCCCGAAATGCTGGGTCATTGGTCATCACACCTGTTGGGTTATCAGTGATTACTAGTTCGCCCTTGAGATACTCAATCACAATGCTCTTCCCTTTAGCATCATGCAATGTCATGCGAACGGGTGCCGATTGATTGTTGTATGCGGGAATAATAGAGCGATTGACTTTAATCTTCTGAAATCCGGTCTTCACTTCGTCAACGGTCGCAAAATTAGTCAAGGCATATATCAACATCTGGATGGAGGCAATGCTGTTTGCAGAGTCGGCCTGAGTAACTGCCTGATACACGGCGGTATTGGGAGCATTCAATAAGCCACCTACCAGGCCTTTTTCATTCATGCCATCGACTAGAACCGGCATACCTAAACCATTCATACCAGCCACTGCATATTTGCTAGTCCAATTGAGTCCTGTCCCAGGCTTACTATCAGCACCAACTCCAGCAATAGGTAAATTTCTTGGGATCACGGTCAATTGAGAGTTGAGAGCAAGCCCAAACTCCATGGTGCGGCCATAAACAAATCCATTGTCGCTCCCCTTTAGCAAAAAGCTAGTGCAGGCATTACTGGAGAGCGGCGCGATGATCAATAGGATCGATATCAATAGCGCGAGAAATTGCTTGATTATTTGATTCATGGGAACTCCTGCAATAGATTGATTAATGCATGCCCAAAATTAGAATTTATTGAAAAGCAGTCATTTAGACACGCTGATTCTAAAGGAGCATTATTACTGATAAGCTATTTTCTTTAAGAACATCGCTAAAGGTATCAATAAGCCTGGTTCAACTAGAATGGCCTATCTTTTCCAATATAAATAAGGGAATATCAATGAGCCTCATTCATAAACTGCAGTGGCGCTATGCCACTAAAAAAATGGACCCATCAAAGATGGTCCCCCAAGAGAAAGTTGATCAAATTCTTGAGGCAATCCGCTTGACGGCCAGCTCTAGCGGACTACAACCCTATGAAGTACTGATAATTACCAATCAGGAAATCCGTGAACAAATAAAACCTATTGCTAACGGCCAATCTCAAATTACAGATTGCTCACACTTACTTGTATTTGCAGCCTGGGATAACTACACGGCTGAGCGTATTAATGATGCATTTGATATGACTGAGGAAATCCGCAACTTCACCAGCGAGGCAGGAACGGCTTATCGTCAAATGCTTCTGAAAACTTATCCAGCAAGAGATGCAGAAGTCAATTTCACGCACGCTGCGAAACAGGTTTACATTGGACTTGGTACTGCATTAATTGCGGCTGCTTATGAAGAAGTCGATAGCACCCCAATGGAGGGATTTGATCCAAAAGCACTCGATGCCATTCTGAACCTCAGGGAAAAGGGGTTGCGCAGTGTTGTGATGCTCCCGCTAGGCTACAGAAAATCTGATGAAGATTGGCTGCTTAAGCTCAAGAAGGTGAGAAGACCCAAAGAAAGTTTCATTAGCTGGATCAAATAAATATCCAGTAAGAGCCAAAAATACTAGCCCCAGGGTTGGTATTTTTATTTATAGTAGATCTATGTACGGCGAATAAGCGATGCCTGGAGTTCTGTAGAATCAAGTACATGAAGCCAACTATCAAAATTGACTACGTATCAGATATAGCTTGTCCTTGGTGCGCCGTGGGACTTGGCAATCTCAATCAAGCAATAGCCCAGCTAAGCGATAAGGTAGACTTTGAAGTGCATTTTCGACCCTTTGAACTTAATCCCAATATGCCTTTGGGCGGACAAGATGCCATTGAGCACCTCACTGAAAAGTACGGCTTAAGCGCAGAGCAAGTCAAAGCCAATCAAGCCAATATTCGCACCAAAGCATTAGAAGCTGGATTTGAATTTCATCCAGAAGGCCGGAAACGGGTTTACAACACCTTTAATGCCCATCGCCTTTTGTACTGGGTTGCCAAAGAATATGACCTGCAAAAACAGGCCGCTCTTAAAATAGAATTACTGAACACCTACTTTTGTATGGCAGTAAACCTAGATGATCAGAATAATTTACTTGATGCAGTTAAACGAGCTGGCTTAGATGCCCAAAGAGCGCAAGAAGTTCTGAGTGCTAATGAATTTGCCAATGAGGTCAGGAAAGAAGAGGCTGCGTATACAGGCGCAGGCATCAGCTCTGTTCCGTCGATCATCCTGAATGATCAATACCTCTTACAAGGCGCTCAAGCCCCAGAGTCCTTTGTGAATGCATTTGAGCAGCTCATTCAAGGGGCCTAAAGAGATAAACCTCACCATTGTGCATGAGGGTTTGCTTTTCTGGTGCTCACCAGGACTTAAATCTGGGGCCAAAGGATTTATGAAAGTAGATGCTCAAAGAAAACCACTAGGATTTCAAGAGGTTATGCCTCCTAAATATCGGTGAGCGAGCATTTGTGTGACTAAATTAACAAGATCACAAGAAACGCTCCCCCATTCTTTGGTTTTCAAAGTCAAAAAACTTTTGAGTGATGACCTAGAGCAAACTCAGAAAATTTAGCCACACTAAGTAACTTGACATCGCTTCGATAATTTCCAATCAGCTGTATGCCCAGTGGCAATCCATTCCTTGACTTACCTGCAGGGATAGTGATCGAAGGAATTCCCAAAAAACTCCAGAGAGCACAGAAAATCGGATCGCCAGTAGAGACTAAGCTCTTTGGGGCTTCCCCACTTGCAGGGGCCATTAAGAATGCATCAAATTCATCAAAATAAGCACCGATAGAGGCACGCAGTTTTTTCTGTAAAAACTTGGCGGCAATATAGGCAGGTGCACTGTGTTGTAAACCTCTTGCTACTAACTCTTGAATATGAATGCTCAGTAAATCATTTACTTTTTCAGAATGAGCCGCATGAATTTCTGCGGCTTCAGATTCCATAATAAGATTCATTGCCTGAATCGCATCCCAATACTCTTGTGGCAAGGATAGTTTTTGAACGACAGCACCTGACTCCTCAAGCTTTTGCGCGGCCAATTTCAAAGCCTGCTTTTGGTCATCGGACATCATATGATCTAGCGGCGTTTCCAGTAAGGCAATCTTCGGCTTATCTAACATAGGCAATTCTCTGTTGACACTAAATACCAGATCGGGGAGAACAATTAACTCCGGGTCAGACGAATCACTATTTTTTAAATTATTAAAAGCAAACGCCATATCATCAACTGACCGTGTGAAAAATCCAATATGGTCGAGCGAATAAGACAAGGCGTGAGCTCCAGACTTGGAAACTGCTCCATAGCTCGCCTTGTATCCCACTACCCCGCAATATGCTGCCGGCCTAATGATGGAACCTTGTGTTTGCGAACCTAGCGCCAAAGGAACAATCCCGGCACCAACAGATGCCGCTGATCCACTAGAGGATCCACCGGGCGTATGTTCTGCATTAATAGGGTTTGTCGTTGGACCCGGATTGCGCCATGCAAATTCAGTGGTAACTGATTTACCAAAAATTACTCCGCCAAGACTACGAATTTTTTTAACGATGGCAGCATCTTCAACGGGAGTTTTATCTTTATAGATAGGTGACCCATTGGTCGTTGGAAGATCAAACGTATTAATAATGTCTTTTACGGCAATTGGAATTCCTGAGAGTGGGCCAGACTTTATCTGCCTTGCCATTGACTCCATTGAAGCTCTTGAGACAAAAGCCTTGAGAACCGGCTCCACTTCATTCGCTTTATCAAAAGATGCTTGCACCACATCCATGGGTTTTAATTGATTAGCAGCAATTAAGTTACAAGCCTCAGTTATTCCAATTATTTTTTTCATATTTTTTAGTTAATTCAAAGAAATGGGGCGTAAAAATACGCCCCAGTTGATCAATAATCGCGATTACTTCAGTTTTATAGCGTTTTGAATATAAGTTTCGTTAATGAAGTTTTCAAATACAGGCTGCTCTTTTAGATTACCCAAGGCAATTTGTGTGTCCATGGAAATTTTGAGTGCTGCAGGAGTAATTTGAACGCTCTTAGGAAACACGTTCTCACTCATCATGCGAGTCACTGCATTTTCAACTACTTGTGGATCTAGCGTTGGGAATTCTTTCTTAGCAACCTCGATTGCACCCTTAGGATCTTTAGCCATAAAACGAAGTGCAACTTCCATGCCATTAACCATTCTCTGAGCAGAAACAGGGTCAACAGTCTTCATTGCAGTAATGGAAGAGAAAGCGTAAGCGCCATAAGTTTTCGGGAAGCCCAAAACAACCTTCATTCCCTTAATTGCTACTTGATCTAGGCCTGGCTCGTATAAGACTGCTACTTTAGCTTGGCCGCCCAATAAGGCTGCTGGCTCAGTACCAAGAGGAACTTGGATCATATCAATATCTTTATCACTCATGCCATTTTCTTTAAGCAACTTTAGGAATAAAGAAGTGCTTGTTGTTGGCATTAAACCAGTCACTACTTTTTGACCCTTGATATCTTTAATGCTAGTAAATTTAACATCAGGAGCTGTTGCAATCCATACGGCTGCACCATTCACTGCATTACTAATCACGCCAACATTGGCACCTTTGGAGGCAGCAATAGCAGTCCACTCTGGACCATGGATTGAAAATTGTGAACTTCCTGAAAGGACTGAAGATAATGCTGCGGTAGGAGATCCTGCAGTTTCTTTAATGACACTTAAACCTTGGTCTTTAAAGAAACCTTTATCAATTGCGACATAAAGGGGTAAATACAACATCGACTGAAATGCCTGAGAAATAGTGACTGTTTTTACTTCAGCAGTTGCGCTAAACGACGCGCCAGCAATGGCTAACGCCGCAAACGTTACTTGTAGCTTTCTATAAATCGATTTCATGAAAAACCTCCGTGAGATTATTAAAAAAATTACATCCGAATTTGTGTACGTCCTGCATCATCGCGCCATGGGAATAAGAGGCGCTCCAAGGCATCAATACCGTGATACAAAAAGAAACCGACGATCATGAGCATGAATAAACCAACCCAAACTGAATTAAGTTCGTACAAGCTTGATGCGTTGTAAATCATGTGTCCCAAGCCAGCCTTTGATGAAATGAATTCACCTACAACCGCACCAACCAATCCAAAACCCACGTTGATACGAAAGTTGGAAACGATTGCTGGCATTGAAGAAGGAACAACTACCTGACGAAATATTTGCTTGCGATCAGCGCCCATCGAATACAGCAACGATTGCAAATCCTTGTCAGCCTCTTTGGTTGCTTGATGGGCCGCAATAAGGGCAATGATGGCTGTCATGGAGACGACCAATACAACCTTAGCACCTAAGCCCGTACCAAACCAAAGCAAAATAATGGGAGCCAAGGCAATTTTTGGGACGCTATTAATAGCAACAATGAATGGTTCAACAATTTGAGAAACCCATTTCGAATACCACAATAGCAAACCAATGCTTGTTCCAACAAGGGTGCCAATGACAAAACCCAATAAAGCCTCCCAGAGTGTGTATCCCGTATCAATAAAGATGGAGTAATCCATCACACTTGCGATAAAACGCTTCCAAATACCAAACGGAGTGCCAATTAAAAACTCTGAGATAAGCCCAAACTCTGCCAGGGTTTGCCAAATAGCAAAGAAAATGACCACTGATAAGATTTGGATTAGGGACTTTCCAAGACCCGTATCCAGCATTTGACTCATATTGCGCTTTTCTTGACTCATACCACTTCATCCTTTCTAGTTTGGATATCCAACTCTGAACAAAGCAGATGAAAATATTCTCCGAAATTTTTATGCGATCTAGCCTCTATTGGCGAGGAGCGCTCAATATCAATTTGATGCACATTTTTTACTAGGGTGGGCCTGGTACTTAGAGCAACTACCCGTTTAGATAGAGCGACAGCTTCATCAATATCGTGAGTGACCAGAATGACTGTCTTTTTAAACTTTGCTACGGCATCTAACAAAACGCTCTCAAGGTACAGCCTGGTTTGGTAATCTAAAGCTGAAAATGGCTCATCCAACAAGAGGATGTCAGGATCCATTAGGAGAGTACGAATGAGTGCAACGCGCTGTCGCATACCACCTGATAGAGTTTGAGGGTAAGCTTTTTCAAATCCAGATAAGCCAAAAGTATTGAGATAGTCTCTTGCCTTTTCCACTCCATTAGCATCATCCTCGCCACGCACCCGCAATCCAAGCATGACATTCTCAAGAACTGTGCGCCATGGGAACAGCAGATCTTTTTGCATCATGTAGCCCACCTTACCTCTTAGGCTTTGAATTTTGTTGCCTCGATAGATCATATTGCCGCTATCAGTCTCTAGCAGACCGGCGATGATATTGAAGATGGTTGACTTTCCGCAGCCACTAGGCCCGATGATGCTCAAAAAATCCTGCTCCATCACGTCAAATGTGAGTCCGTTAAGAACGGGAACTGGTCCGCCTTTGCTGGCGAATGATTTATGTATTGAATCCAATGAAAGCTGAACTACAGGGTTAGTCACTATCAATCTCCATTAAATATTTTTATTAGGGTTGATACTTACATGCGCTTGCACTACAAACGAGTCCAATTGCATTCATTTAGTGCGGCATTCATCGATAAGAGTGCAGCATTCATCAATCTGGTGCGCGCCTTCAACTCATTGTTGAATCAAAATAAAAAATGTCGATTAGTTTATATCGATGTTTATTTTGGGATTGATCTCATCCGAAGCCATCAGCACTTGCAATATTGATTAACCACAACCTACAAATAGCTCATTGCTTAACTAGCAAACCTATATGCTTATTGGTGTTGAAGTGAACGATGTCAGGAGATTGCTTACACACCGAGTGGCATGGAAAGAAAAACGACTTAGGAATTTCTCCCTAAGTCGTTGTTTTCATTGGCAGCCCTACCAGAACTTGATCCTGGATAAAAGCTCAATTCAAAAAAGACCTGAATTTAAAAATGGTTTTCAATGATCATTTCTGATTTAGGGATAAATCCTGGCTTTGGCCATGCTGGTTTAATTCCCTTGCCAATTACCAACATCGCAGCAATGGCATAGTCTTTAGGCAAATGAATCAACTCCGCAACCTTGTCAAAATCAAAACCAACCATTGGGCAAGAATCGTAGCCCATTGCTTTAGCTGAAAGCATCATGGTTTGCAACATGATTCCAGCAGAGCGCATTGCTTCGTCTCTTTGTAGTTGCTCTTTACCAGCGTAAAAAGGATGAATCCAGGGAACTAATATATCTTGAGCTTCTTTAGGAGCATTGACCCAATATCGGGCAGGATCTTTTTCCCATGCCTTGATATCAACAGTCACTACAAATAGTAAAGATGCCTCGGTAACTTGAGCTTGATTATTTGCAGCTTCACGCAACTGAGCTCTGAGGGCCTTGTCAGTAACATTCACCAAACGCCAGTGTTGGATATTGAATGAAGATGGCGCTTGCATAGCGAGATCTAACAGCTGGTCAGTCTCTTGCTTAGTAAATTCATGGCTTGGGTCAAAATGCTTAACAGCCCTGCGTTCGCGGATTACATCAAATGTATTCATTAACTTCCTTGATGAGATTTAAACCTTGATCATAAGGCAATATTTAGAAGACAAAATCCCCACCATTTCTGATGAGGGTTTGCTTTTCTGGTGAGCCCACCAGGACTTAAACCTGGGACCAAAGGATTCCGGCTTGTGTTAGTTTCCTAACTCCCTGGACTATGCCTTCATCATATCGATTGCTCGACTTAGATGGGTGCCGTCTAGTCTCTATCCCAAATTACTTTGAGCAGCTTTAATCATTTTTTTCACCTCAAGACTCTCATTAATAGAGTGAATGGTAATTTGCGGATTTTGTTTAACAAAAACGCGAAACACTTCGTCTGCAAATGCCTGACCAATTGATTCAACACCCTTAAAATCCAACAGTACAGTCTTAAAACGATCAACGCGATTTAAAATTCGCTTTGCCTGAGAGCGCGAAATAAGCTGGCCACCTTCGTATAGAGCCAGCTTCACCGGAACAACGGTTTTATTAAACGCGTAATCTTCGTCTTCTGTACCACTAAAACTATCAAATACCACACGCAATGTTCTTTCTGAATTAAGCGCTATTTTCATAACAACCCTAGTTCCTTGATGACTTTTTTCGTTATGAAGTAAAAAGTCCATTCCCGAACCGTCAGCGTGTGTAAAGACTAAATCACCAGAGAAAATAAAGAATTCATCAAAAGCACGGGATGAGAAAAAGATTCCTTGCCCAGTATGATTACTTGGATCAGTAGTGAGCTTTCCTTTGCTCAATTCCAAAATAGACTCACGTGCATCGTGCAGCTTTAATAATCTAGCAATATGGTTAAAAATTCCCTCGCCATTATCAACAATTGATATTGAAACAGAATCGGGCGTTCTTTCCACATTGATGTAGACCTCAGTACCCTCTGAATGATCAATGGCGTTGTTTAGCATTTCAGTAAAACCGTAATGGCAAATATTGGCAATTTCTTTAGGCAAGCCATTAAATATTTCACCAAAATCACGCGAATAGACTTCAGACTCCTCCAGCCCCTTTAATTTAAATAGGCCATCATGAAATCGTTTCACACCCAACTGATATACACGCGCCTTCGTACTACCGCTGGAAGCTAAAAATCCATCCTTAACTAACGCTGCAAAATGTGCATGGATAGCCTGCCTAGTAAGGCCGAACCTTTCCATTGCGGCATGAGCTAAATCGAGTTGATTGGCTCTAACGCCATCCACCAAGAACTGACGTATTTCTTGGGAGCGCTTTGTATTGGCAAATTTCATGTCTATTTTTGTAAAGTTTTATGAAATTATTGTAAAGTTTTATGAAATTATTGTAAAGTTTTTGGTCAAGGATTGACAAGAAACCCTGAATAAATAGTACTTATATGCGCTCTGAGGCCCTTTAACCCTATTATCGCCAAATCCAAGCCGTGTCTCTTTAGTGGTTGCCCGTATCCACTTGTTATCCACCCTATAGCGACATTGCCATACGGCACTATGCTCGCGTTGATAGAGGGTTAGGTTACGGTGTATGAGTTGATGTGTACTTTCTTTTTTAGTTGCCATACACATACTTTAGCTTCTGACACCAAGCTAGGACAACCAAGTTGGCTGAATAATTCAGGTCAATTTAGCCAAAAGAACTTGTGGCTAATTGTGGCGGTTTATGGAGATTACTGGAAGGTTGAGCGTTACTTAAAGTAACGGTTAAATCATGGGTATGGACTGTAAGCAGTCACCCCTGCATCTACCCACTGCTTGATAACGTAAGCAGAAAAATCCTCATCTGGTAGCGCCCCTGAAATTGATAAAAGTTGCTGTCCAGCTTGAGTAAGCAAAATCTTTCCAATTGATAATTGATTATCTTCAGACCCAGGAAACTCAATCACAAATCGTTTTCCAAAATATATAGTTAAAAATTGCTTCGGTAATTTTTGTCTTGCAAATCCAGTTAAATTGTTAAAGGTGAGCAGTCCAATGCTCTGTAGATGTGTCAGGGCATCAAAATTAATACCTTTGCTTGTATAGATGGCATCTTGCTCATTAAAAACCAAAGGAGATGGCATTCCCACCATCCAAGAAAATTTACACAATTGAGTGAATAACTCAGCATCAGCCTTATCTAATCCGCCAACTAGGGCTACAGTCCTTTTGGAAAACATGCCTGGATTAGATGCTTCGCCAGCTAAAATTTTTCCCCAAATAATTCTCATATCTGTGTCAGATACAAAATGGCATTTATCAAAAAAATTAGAGAGCCAGTCAGGATCGATATTTTCTGGGTGAGCATCTGGGCTCAAATTTTCAATGGCTAATTTTGAGATAGCCTCTACGTTCTCTTGCTTCCTCTCCTCCTGATGAAGGACTCTCGCTAAAGCTCTTTGCTGTATTTCAGATATCTCAATTTGCGCTATGGCTTTGATCTTTTCAGCTTCTGCTTCAGCTGCCGCAACCCTTTTGATTTGGGTTGGCAAATAAATAGCACCAATTGCATCAGATATTTTTTCAACCAATACTTTGGCGGCTCCAGATAAGTCGCCTAAATTTATTAGTGAATTGTTATCGCCCATCTAGATATTCCGTAACTTATCCGTACCTACATATTGCCATCATTTATATTAAAAGTCCTCTGACAAAAGACAAAACCCCCACCATTGCTGATGAGGGTTTGCTTTTTCTGGTGGGCCCACCAGGACTTGAACCTGGGACCAAAGGATTCCGGTTTGTGTAGCTTTCACTACTCCCTGGACTATGCCTTCATCATATTGATTGCTCAACTTAGATGGGTGCCGTCTAGTCTCTACACCTTCAACAGCACTTTCATACTGAAGCTTGGCTCGGCGTTAGCATGTGTAGCTTTTAACTACCTTTAGCTTTCTCCGAATTTGACACCATCCCTTATGCAGTTTCCACACATAAGGCACAACTTTCGCTATGAGTCCTCTGCTCTAACCAACTGAGCTATGGGCCCTAAAACTGTTTTTACTACACACCTTACTGCTGGTGCTTACCACTTCAAAACCACACTAAAACCGCATTTACTACACACCTCGGTTTTTGCTCCGGTGTGTAAGCGGTGTGTAAGCAATTTTGACCACCTAATTCACCACTAACCTCTTGAATCTATTGAGGTCTTTGTTACAAGACCCCTAGGGCTTCTTTCTTATGAGTCCTCTGCTCTAACCAACTGAGCTATAGGCCCGTTAATCCTTCAATCAATCCTCTTCGAGGAAGGTCTTGAGTTTGTCGCTGCGGCTAGGATGACGCATTTTTCTCAAGGCCTTAGCTTCGATCTGACGAATGCGCTCACGGGTAACATCAAACTGCTTGCCAACTTCTTCAAGAGTATGGTCTGTGCTCATTTCAACACCAAAGCGCATGCGCAATACTTTTGCTTCACGTGGTGTTAACGAATCCAGAACGTCTTTGACAACATCGCGCATGGATTCGTGAAGGGCCGCTTCAGCTGGAGCCAAGGTATTGCCATCTTCAATGAAATCACCCAAATGAGAATCTTCATCATCGCCGATTGGCGTTTCCATAGAGATAGGCTCTTTAGCAATCTTCATAATCTTACGAATCTTGTCTTCCGGAATCTCCATCTTCAGTGCCAAAGTTGCAGCATCTGGCTCATGACCAGTTTCTTGCAAGATCTGACGGCTGATACGGTTCATCTTATTGATCGTCTCAATCATATGAACTGGAATACGGATCGTACGTGCTTGGTCGGCAATAGATCGGGTAATCGCCTGACGAATCCACCAGGTTGCATAGGTGGAGAACTTATAACCACGACGGTATTCAAACTTATCTACCGCCTTCATCAAACCAATATTGCCTTCTTGAATCAAATCCAAGAACTGCAAACCACGGTTAGTGTATTTCTTGGCAATAGAGATTACCAAACGTAAGTTGGCTACAGTCATCTCACGCTTTGCTTCACGGGCACGCTTCTCACCCGCAATCATCTGCTTGTTTACCTCTTTCAACTCTGGAAGTGGAATAACGACATTCTTCTGAATATCGATTAACTTCTGTTGAAGTTCCTGAATCGCAGGCACGTTACGCTGCAAGAGTGCGCTATACGGCTTGTTTTCTTTGAGTAACTTGTCAGTCCAAGTCAGGTTCATAGACATCTTAGGAAACTCTTTTAATACTTCTCCACGATTGACGCCAACTTTATCCACTAACAAGTTCACGATGCCACGCTCAAGCTTCCATACTTGGTCTACTTGCGAGCGCATGGTGTCACACAACTTCTCAACACTTTTCGCAGTTAAACGGAAGCCTAAGAGTTCACCACGAATCAGATCTTGCGCCTTAATGTAGGCTGGACAGTTATATCCCTCTTTATCAAAGGCACGGCGCATCTTGTCGGCTTGTGTGCGAACAATCGCGAATTTCTCGAGGGAGATTTGTTTTAATTCCTCAAGCTGTTTGGCGTTAGCTGTTGCGGCACCGCCGCCACCGCCGCCTTCATCATCGCCCTCATCTTCACCTTCTTCGGCATCTGGATCAATCTCTGGCTCTTCAGGCCCCAACTTAATATCTTCTGCATTTGGATCAACTAAACCATCAACAAACTGATCAATCTCCATCTCACCGCTAGCAATCTTGTCAACGTTGCTCAAGATTTCACTAATAGTGACTGGGCAAGCAGCTAAGGCCATCACCATGTCTTTGAGACCAGCCTCAATCTTCTTGGCAATAACGATCTCGCCTTCACGAGTCAGCAAATCTACTGTACCCATCTCACGCATGTACATACGCACTGGGTCAGTTGTACGTCCAAATTCTGAATCCACTGTAGAAAGGGCTGCCTCAGCCTCTTCTTCAGCCTCTTCTTCAGAGGCCGCAGCTGCCGTGTTGTCGGAGAGGATTAATGTCTCTGCGTCTGGAGCCTGCTCGTAAACAGTGATACCAATGTCGTTTAACAAGCTGATCAAAGTCTCTAATGCATCAGCATCAGACAACTCATCAGACATCACATCATTCATCTCGCCATGGGTTAGGTAACCCTTGGACATACCCATCTTAATCAAGGTCTTCAAGCGAGCACGACGTAACTCTTGTTGCTCTTCAGTACCCAACTGCTGTGCCGCAAATTCTTTTAAAAGTGCTTTTTCTTTTGCCTTACGCTCACGTGCTTTTTGACGATCCGTTAGAACTGGTTCAGCGCCATCAGTAGGAGCCTCAGGCTTCGCTTTACGACCGCGCTTTTTTTCTTCTTCGACTACAGGAGCAACAAGCTCAACTGGCTTAGCTTTTTTACCTTTAATCTCTTCAACTTTTGGTGCTACTGGTGCTTTGCCTTTTTTTGCTGACTCTGCCTTAGCAGCCTTCGCAGGCGCTACCTTTGGGGCAGCTTTTACTGGCTTGACTGGAACTTTTTTGGCGACTGGCTTAGCGACCACTTTCTTAGCTACTGGTTTGGCTGGGGCTTTTGCCTTCACTGCTGGCTTGGCAGCAGCTTTCACTGGTTTAGCTGGAGCTTTCTTGGCTGCTGGCTTAGCGACCACTTTCTTAGCCGCTGGTTTGGTAGCAGCTTTCTTGGCTGCTGGCTTAGCGACCACTTTCTTGGCGGCTGGTTTGGTAGCAGCTTTTGCTTTAGGTGCTGGTTTAGCTGGAGCCTTAGGCTTAGCCACTACTTTTTTAGCTACTGGTTTTTTGGTCTTGGTATTAGGCATTTATTAGCACTTACTCACATTACTGTTATTGATATCGACTGATGAAATACAGCCCCGTAGTCTACTTACCCAAAATTTCATCAAAATAAAGCGCAAGTAGCTGAATTAATTCATTTTTTTCTTGGGAACAGAGGATTATAGTCGATTGCGACTTTTCTAAGCCCTGAATAGCTAAAAATATAGGGTAATTTCAGGCAATTTCTAGGGGTACTTGCGTAAATTCCTAGGAGAATTTCAGTTTCTCGCCCAATTCACGATATCTAGCCCGATCTTGGTCATTGGCAGTGCTTGCGGCGATCTTTTGGGCAATTTCAGTCATCTCTAGTTTCAGATGGTTTAGCTCCAGCTTTTTAAAGGCTCCTTCCATGTCTGCCGTTGCGCCATCAAGATCTAGATCAGAGCCCATCACTCGATTTCTGAGGACCTCATATAGAGGCGCAAGCTCACTGCGCGACAGTTGATCTTGAAACATTGCAAAAGCGCCAGCACCTACTGTTGCGGACTTACCGCCCTCACCTGGAATCCATTCAACTAAATCGCATTGAGAGAGAAGGTCTTGCATCAAGGAATGGGCTTTTGCCGATCGTTGTTCAGCGGCTTTAAGAGCAAGTGCACGCTGATTACTATCCAACGCCTTACCCAAATGCGGGAACTGAATCAGTACACGCAGCATTTGCTCCGCTAAATCGGTTGGCGCCTTAGGCGGTTCAATATTTTGTGTAGCAACGCGTTTTGCAGAGCCTTTGAATGCTTGCCAAGGCGCGCCTTGCCTATTGCCATTGGCAAAGGTATTTTGATTACCTTGCGATCTCGCTTGAGTCGCCTGATAGGCAGGCTGTTGAACAGGGGCGGGCGCCACAGTTAAACCACAAAACGCCTCAAGCTCTGCCGGTGTAGTGTTGGTGCGAATCGCCAGCTCACGCAAAATCTGAGTCCGCAATGCGATTGGCGGCATTGAGAGTAAGAGCGGCTTAGCGGCATGGTGGGTATGCGCCCTACCCTCCGGGGTTGTCAGTTCATGCTCCTCGCTCACAATCTTGAAGAAGAAGCTTGAGATCGACATGGCTTCCTTGATCACTTTTTCAAAAGCAGGCGCACCATAGGCACGAACATAACTGTCTGGATCATGCTCGGTTGGCAAGAATAAAAAACGAATTTCTTTATCGTCAGACATGAGCGGCAAGCATGCTTCAAGCGCACGTTGGGCGGCACGTTGACCAGCAGAGTCGCCATCAAATGAGAAAACCACCTTATCAGTTTGCCGAAGTAGCATGCGCACATGGTTTGCAGTACACGCAGTCCCTAAGGTTGCTACTGCGTTGGGAAAGCCCAATTGCGCAAGTGCAACCACATCCATATAGCCTTCACACACTAAGACATATTCTTGTGCACGAATGGCTTGTCTTGCTTCAAATAATCCGTAGAGCGTGTTGCCTTTTGAAAAGAGTGGAGTCTCTGGAGAATTTAAATACTTAGGCTCACCTTGATCCAGAATGCGGCCACCAAAGCCAATGGTTTGTCCTTTGGGATTGCGAATGGGGAACATGACACGATCCCGAAAGCGATCGTAGCGTTTTAGTACAGCGCCTTCAGCCTGCTCACCCTGAATAAGCAAGCCACCCTCTACCAAGGTCTTTGCTATTTCGTCATTGGTATACGGACCAAATACCGCCTCAAGACCTTGCCAACCATCGGGCGCATAACCAAGCGCATAACGTTTGGCGATTTCACCGGTCAGGCCACGCCCTTTTAAATACTCTACAGCTCGCGTGTTCCCTTTAAGCTGCTGGCGATACCAATCCGCAGCCGAACTCATCACTTCACTTAAAGCCATCGCTTGCTGATGTCTTGCAACATCATTAGCGGTACGCTCTTCACGAGGCACATCCAGGCCTGCAGAGCGCGCAAGATCCTCAATCGCATCGACATAACCAAGTCCTGAATACTCCATCAAAAAACTAATGGCAGATCCATGGGCTCCACAACCAAAGCAGTGATAGAACTGCTTTGTAGGTGAAACTGAAAATGAAGGTGACTTCTCTGAATGAAAGGGGCACAAACCTTGGTAGTTTGCGCCAGCCTTTTTTAGCTTTACGTGCTGCCCAACCACATCAACGATGTCAACCCGATTTAAAAGATCGGCTATGAAGGATTGTGGAATAAGCGCCATCAGGCTAGCAGTATGAAACTGTTTGATTGAGTTAGCTAGTCGCTGAGTTACTTACTTGGCGAGTGCGGCTTTTACCAAGCCAGATACCTTGCCCATATCAGCCTTACCAGCCAATTGAGTCTTGAGAACGCCAATCACCTTACCCATGTCTTGTGGACCAGCAGCCCCCGTAGAGGCAACTGCTGCAGCAACTGCCGCCTCAACCTCAGCATCCGACAGTTGCGCAGGCAAGTAGGTTTGTAAGATTGTCATTTCAGCAGCTTCTATTGCTACTAAATCATCGCGACTGGCTTTTTCAAACTGAGAAATCGAGTCTTTACGTTGCTTAATCATTTTTTCAATAGTCGCAATCACCGCAACATCATCCAAAACAATACGGTCATCAACCTCGCGCTGCTTAATAGCGGCTAGTAGCAAACGAATGGTGCCAAGACGTGCAGTCTCTTTTGCACGCATTGCATTTTTCATATCTTCAGTGATTTGATCTTTCAGACTCATAGCATTTTCCTGATCTTGAATGTATGTAACGATTAAAAAGCAAAAACCCGCTGCGTTTCACCGTCAGCGGGTTTCAAAGCCTCTCGGTGAGGAGAGCTTTTAGATTCTATTAGTAAAGCTTTTTAGGCAACATTTGGCTACGAATACGCTTGTAATGGCGTTTTGCAGCAGCAGCCTTTTTACGCTTACGTTCAGCCGTTGGCTTCTCGTAAAACTCGCGGGCACGCAAGTCTGTCAAAAGACCATTTTTTTCAATGGTGCGCTTGAAACGGCGCAATGCCACTTCAAATGGTTCGTTTTCACGGAGGCGGACTGTAGTCATACTTATTTAACTCGTATATGCTCGATAAATATCGAAAAATTAACTGAATTGCGATTCTAGCACGACCAAGCCAAAAAATGATTGTTTTAGGGATAGAAACTTCTTGCGACGAGACCGGGGTGGCTTTATACAACACCACCCCCTGGGAAGAGGGCAAACCAGCATTCCAGGGCATCCTGGGGCAGGGTCTGCACTCTCAGGTCGCCATGCACCGAGATTACGGGGGCGTAGTCCCAGAATTGGCCTCACGCGATCATATCCGGCGTGTTTTACCTCTTTTAGACCAATCTTTAGCTCAATCTGGTCTCAAATTAAGCGATATTGATGCGGTGGCCTTCACTCAAGGCCCCGGTCTAGCTGGCGCCCTTCTAGTAGGCGGCGCCTTTGCAAAATCCCTCGCTCAAGGGCTCAAATTGCCCTCCATCGGGGTTCACCACCTAGAAGGTCATCTGCTCTCGCCACTCTTAGGTCAGACCACGCCTCAATTTCCTTTTATTGCTCTTTTAGTTTCCGGGGGCCACACCCAACTCATGAAAGTTTCCGACATTGGGCAATATGAACTTTTAGGTGAAACCTTAGATGATGCTGCTGGCGAAGCGTTTGATAAGACCGCCAAATTATTGGGTCTTGATTACCCTGGTGGTGCAGCACTTTCTAAATTGGCTGATACCGGCAGAGTTGGAATATTTGATCTGCCCAAACCCATGTTGCACTCTGGCGATTTGGATTTTTCATTCTCAGGACTGAAGACAGCCGTTCTCAATCAAGTTAAAAAGTTTGAAGAGAAGCAGATTGCAGATCCTTCCGAGGTAGCGCAATTTCATGCGGATCTCGCACGCAGCTTTGTGGACTCGATTGTTGCAGTGCTGGTAAGCAAGTCAGAGAAGGCCCTCAAACTCACTGGCTGTAAGCATTTAGTACTCGCTGGTGGTGTGGGTGCTAATTTGCAATTGCGAAGTGCTCTGAATGACAAAGCAAGGAAGTTTGAATTTGAAGTGCACTATCCACCGCTAGAACTTTGTACTGATAACGGTGTAATGATTGCTTTTGCTGGAGCGCTACGTTTGCTTGCTGAAAATAATGGCTCCACAAGCTCTGGAGCCTTTGATATCAAACCCCGTTGGGATTTGCAAAGTAATAATCTTCAGCGCGTTTAACGCGGCTTATTTTACGAAACTAATTCTGGCAAATGCACTGTGGTTGTGAATAGATTCAAAGTTCTCAGCTTCAACCATAAAAGACCGGATACGCTCATCAGCCTTGAGGTTGCCAGCCACATCACGAACCAAATCTTCTACGAATTTAGGGTTGCTATAAGAATGCTCGGTGACCCACTTCTCGTCAGGACGTTTGAGTAAACCCCACAGCTCGCTAGAAGCCTCGCTCTCTGCAGCGGTGATCAAGTCCTCCACTGTCATCTTCGTTTGCGCATCTAGCACCACGTCCATGGTGACATGGGAACGTTGATTGTGCGCACCAAATTCGGAAATCTCTTTGGAGCAAGGACACAAACTCATGACTGGGACTTGTGCGCGCAATCCGAGTTCAATATCTAATTTTCCAGCGTCATTCTGTTTGGCGGTTGCTATCCAAGTCACCTCGTAATCCATCAAGCTTTCAACACCGGACACTGGCGCTGCTTTTTTAACGAAGTGAGTGTACGTAAACTGAATGTGGCCTTCTTTAGCATCAAGCAAAGGCAGCATATCACTGATCATTTCAACGACTGTCGTGCTGTCAACAGCCATATTTTGTTTTTGCAAGAGTGCCATGAAACGCGACATATGCGTTCCCTTCACATGCGCAGGTAATGCCACATCCATTTCAAAAGTGCCTACTGAAGGAAAATTACCACTCTTACTGCGAATGGTTAATGGATGGCGCACGCCACGAATGCCGACCTGCTCAATGGACAAGGCGCGCTCATCCAAAGTGGCTTGCACGTCAGGCATTGCACTGGCTTTCAAAAAGGCGGGATTCATGTCATTCATGGCTCTATTTTCAAGGAAAACGGGCTTATTTGCCTGCGACCACGGAATTTATCGCTAATACAGCCGGAAAACGGTGCTTAATTGAATTGGCAATACCTTCTACATCCAGGCCACACTTACTCATCAGCAGGCTGTAGTCCCCATGCTCAATAAATTGATCGGGAAGACCTAATTGCAAGAGGGGTTTATGAATTCCGAGAATGGAAAGCGCTTCCAAGCAAGCGCTGCCTGCGCCGCCGGCAATAGCGCCATCCTCAAGCGTTACAAAATAATCATGATCGGCCACTAAAGATTTGATCAAGTCAATATCCAGCGGTTTTACAAAACGCATATTCGCTACCGTCGCATCAATACTCTCGGCCACTTCTAGTGCTGGGTAAAGCAAAGTGCCAAACGCCAGAATGGCTACGCGATGTCCAGCAGGCGCATTGGATTGGCGACGAATCTCACCTTTACCAAATGGCAATGTGCGTAGCTCTTTGGATGGAATAGTGCCAACACCTGCGCCTCTTGGATAGCGCACTGCACTTGGATGAGGCTGATGGAATGCTGTAGTCAACAGATCACGACACTCTGCTTCGTCTGCTGGTGTCATCACCAACATATTTGGGATGCAGCGTAAGAATGGAATGTCATACGCACCCGCATGGGTTGCGCCATCAGCGCCAACCAAACCAGCGCGATCTAGCGCGAACAAGACTGGCAAATCTTGCAAAGCCACATCATGAATTAATTGATCGTAGGCGCGTTGTAAGAAGGTGGAATAGATGGCCACTACAGGCTTCATACCCTCGCATGCCATACCGGCCGCAAAAGTCACTGCATGTTGCTCAGCAATGCCTACGTCGTAGTAACGCTTCGGAAAGTTTTTCTCAAATTCAACCAACCCCGAACCTTCGCGCATGGCTGGCGTAATGCCCACCAATAGCGGATCTGCATGCGCCATATCGCACAGCCACTCACCAAACACTTGGGTGAAGGTTTTCTTGGTAGCAGTCGATTTTTTTACCCCCTCTTCAGGGTTGAATTTGCTGGGTCCGTGATACAACACGGGATCAGCTTCAGCCAACTCATAGCCCTGGCCTTTTTTGGTTACTACATGCAAGAACTGTGGACCTCGACCTTCTAAAGCCAGGCGGCGTACGTTCTGCAACATGGGTATTAGGGCATCTAAATCATGACCATCAATTGGACCAAAGTAGTTAAAGCCAAATTCTTGAAAGATGGTTGAAGGTGACACCATACCCTTAGCATGATCTTCAAGACGTTTTGCAAACTCACGCAGCGGGGGTGCAATTGATAAAACGCTATCGATCCCTTTTTTGGTTGCAGAGTAAATATTACCGCTCAGCAATCGTGCAAGGTGGCGATTAAGCGCACCCACTGCAGGAGAGATCGACATGTCGTTGTCATTCAGAATGACTACTAACGGAAGATCGTCATATACACCTGCATTATTCATAGCCTCAAATGCCATACCGCCCGTCATCGCACTATCACCGATCACCGCCACAGCCACATGACGCTCACCCTTGGTTTGAAAGGCGCGAGCCATACCCATCGCCGCAGAGATGCTGGTTGATGAATGGCCTGTACCAAAAGCATCAAACTCGCTTTCAGCACGATGTGGAAATCCTGACAATCCTTTGAACTGACGAAGAGTATTCATGCGCTCACGACGACCAGTCAATATTTTGTGTGGGTAGCTTTGGTGCCCCACATCCCAAACGATACGATCGTCGGGAGTGTCAAAAACATAATGCAGCGCAATTGATAACTCTACTGTTCCCAAATTAGAGGAAAGGTGTCCGCCAGTTTTGGATACTGAATCCAATACAAATTGACGCAACTCATCGGCAAGCGCAGGCAATTCTTCGCGAGTCAGTTTTTTTAAATCGTCTGGGGAATTGATGGAGTCTAAAGTCATTAAATCTATTTAATCTGTGTTTATTTAGCTCTATTAACTACCAAGAGTGCTAAATCTTTTAAGGCATCTGCCTTACTACCAAAATCATCCAGGCTAGCAATTGCTATTTCTTGTAACTCTTTAGCCTGCTTCTGAGCATAGTCTAAACCCATCAAGGTCACATAGGTAGGCTTATTCGCTGCAGCATCCTTACCTGCTGTTTTTCCGAGGGTTTGACTATCGGCCGTTGCATCTAGTACATCATCAACAATCTGAAATGCCAAACCAAGGGCTGTTGAATATTGCTGTAGCTGCGCCATTTGAGCAGCATTGAGATGTGCTGCAATACCGCCCAACTCAAGCGCACAAGAAAGTAAAGCGCCGGTTTTCATGGCGTGCATTTGCTTTAAGCCGGCAAGGTCCAGCTTTTTGCCAACATTCTCTAAATCAATTGCTTGGCCACCTGCCATGCCACGCGAACCAGAAGCAGCAGCTAAAGCATTAATCATCCGTAAACACACATCCGCATCACACTGCGTATTAGCAAGAATTTCGAAGGCGCGGGTTTGTAGGGCATCGCCAACGAGTAGCGCAGTGGCTTCATCAAACGCTTTATGAACTGTTGGGCGACCGCGACGTAAGTCATCATCATCCATGCATGGCAAATCATCATGAACCAATGAATACGCATGGATACATTCAATCGCAACGGCTGCTGCATCTAATACCTGTGCCTCAGCACCTCCAAGAGAACCTGCTGCATAAACGAGCAAGGGACGAACACGCTTACCACCCCCTTGCGCTGCATAGCGCATTGCTTCGTGCAAACGATTTGGAGTGGTATTGGCAGAATCGAGCAAGCGATCTAGTGCTACCTCTACTCGCTTAGAGTGATGATGAAGCCACTCCTGAAATTGAAAAACGGCAGTCATTAAGCCTCGAACACTCGCACTTGTTGTTCAACTTGAGCAAGTACCCCCTGACAATGCTTTAGCAAAGCGGCACCACGTTGATAAGCCAAAAGAGTCTCCTCCAAGGAGAATTTTCCTGACTCCATGTCAGAAATCAGCTTTTCAAGCTCTTTTACAGCTTGCTCATAGCGTAGATCTGGGTCGATCTGGACCTCAAGGCCTGGTTTTTGAGTCTCTGACTTTTTGGCTGGCATAAGCTGTTTTCTTCCTATTTCCTGTTCGGATAGCCCTACATATTAATGCGAGAACCCCTTCAGATGGGTATAATCCACCCCTTCCTTTCCAATATCGATCCGTCGATGGTTGGATTGGTTATTCCGCTTAGCTTCGGCTGACGTTTTCGGGGGTGGGGAGAATGACTAATCTGGCTACCGCGCAGAAGCTTGCGCCGTCCAATCTACAACTGCCGGTTTCGGCATATTTTGACGCTGACTTGTATCAGCGGGAAATTGAACTGCTTTTCAAGCAGGGGCCCGGCTATGTCGGCCACGAACTCATGGTGCCTGAAACAGGTTCCTATCAAACATTAAGCGCGGAAAAAGAAGGTCGTATCCTGGTTCGAAATGAATCCGGTGTCGAACTCCTCTCCAATGTCTGCCGTCATCGCCAAGCACTCATGCTCAATGGCAAAGGTAAAGCTGACAACATTGTTTGCCCACTGCATCGCTGGACCTATGACTTGGGCGGCAACTTATTGGGCGCTCCTCACTTTGAAGACAAGCCATGTTTAAACCTGGGTAAATCTCCTTTGCAAAACTGGCAAGGACTTCTATTTGAGGGTCCACGAGATGTACGTACTGACCTAGCTAAGCTCGGCGTTGCTGACGATCTCCAATTTGATGGCTACATGCTTGACCATGTTGAAGTGCACGATTGCAACTACAACTGGAAAACATTCATTGAGGTCTATCTCGAGGATTACCATGTTGTACCGTTTCATCCTGGTCTAGGTAAGTTTGTTTCTTGCGAAGACTTACATTGGGAATTTGGTGACTGGCATAGCGTACAAACTGTTGGCATTCACAAGGATTTACAAACCCCAGGTTCACCAGCATATCGGAACTGGCATGATGCAGTGCTACGCCAATACGAAGGTAAAACCCCGCGGCACGGCGCGATCTGGCTGACCTACTACCCTAATGTGATGGTGGAGTGGTATCCAGGTGTTCTCTGCGTTTCTACACTTCATCCAATGGGCCCAAACAAAACTCGCAATATCGTAGAGTTTTATTACCCAGAAGAAATCGCCCTATTCGAACGCGAATTTGTAGAAGCTGAACGTGCGGCCTATATGGAAACTTGCATTGAGGATGATGAGATAGGTGAGCGTATGGACCAAGGTCGTGCAGCCCTTTTTGCACGCGGCATCAATGAAGTTGGCCCTTATCAAAGCCCTATGGAAGACGGCATGCAACATTTTCATGAGTGGTACCGTCGCGTGATGAACTTTCAAGGCGCATAATTCAGAAACGCTCTTAAATCATTCTGCCCTCAATCTAGGAAGCCACATGACTCCTCTAATTACCGCAAACCAGTTAGAAGAAATCCTCAATAGTGGTGAGAATGTTTTACTCTGTGATTGCCGTTTCGATTTAGCCAATCCAGAAGCTGGAAGAAAAGCATACGAAGAGAGCCATATTCCTGGCGCTATTTATGTTGATCTTGATCAGGACATGTCCGGTAGCAAAAATGGAAGCAATGGTCGACACCCACTTCCCCCACCTGAAGACTGGGCAAAAACTAAAGCACGTTTAGGGATTGGCCAAAATACTTTAGTGGTTGCCTATGACAAGCAAGGCTCGGTCTATGCTAGCCGCCTTTGGTGGATGCTCAAAGCCACCGGACACGCTAATGTACGAGTGTTGAATGGCGGCCTAGATGCTTGGAATGGCCCCATGGGCATAATGCCTCGTAAACCAACCCCAGCCTCTCAAACAATTGAGCCGATGCCCTATGTTGGTCTAGCCTTAGTGGATGAGGTGCTCGCCAATCTTGAGTCTAAGAAAAATCTAGTGCTCGATGCCAGAGCAAGTGATCGCTTTCAGGGGCAGAATGAAACCCTAGACCCAGTTGGTGGCCATATACCGGGAGCCAGTAATCGATTCTTTAAAGACAACTTATCTGCAAGCGCATTTAAGGTGCCAGAACAATTATTTAAAGATTTTGTAGAGCTGCTGGGAGCCAAAAAACCATCTGAAGTAATTCATCAATGTGGTTCCGGCGTTACAGCCTGTCACAATCTTTTAGCGATGGAAGTGGCTGGATTAAAAGGCTCCCGTCTTTATGCGGGCAGTTGGAGCGAGTGGTGTGCCGATCCCAAGAGGCCCGTTGCTACCGACTAATCTATCAATGCAGCATCGATAACAAGATCACAAATCCTACACCGCACCCAATTAAAACCGTTTGACGCAATGACTCGACCCAATGAGGGCGGCGGTGCATTTGCGGAATTAAATCACTTACAGCAATGTAAATAAAGCTACTGGACGCAATGACGAGTAAATACGGCATTGCTGCATGCGCCTTCTCCAGGAAGAAATAAGCCAGGACGCCACCTACCACCGCTGATAGGCCGCAAATAAAGTTGTACAACAACGCGCGAGCCCTCGTAAATCCGGCATTCAGCAGCACAATAAAGTCGCCAATCTCTTGCGGAATCTCATGAGCAATGATTGCAATCGCAGTGAAGATGCCAACCTGGTAGTCAGCCATAAATGCAGCGGCAATCAAGATGCCATCCACAAAATTATGAATACCATCGCCAACCAAAATCATCCAACCGCTTCGGCCAGCATTCTCGGCATCGTGCCCATGATGATGCTGATGACCATCGCCCTCGTGATGATGGTCATGACGCAAGAGAGCAATTTTCTCAAGCAAGAAGAAGCCCAATAACCCAGCAAGCAGGGTAGCAAACAAAAACTGTGGGCTTGCTCCTTCCGTGCTAAATGCCTCCGGCAAGGAATGTAGCAAGGCGGTTGCCAGCAAAATACCAACCGACAAGCTCACCATGTTATTAACCATCTTCGAGAGCATGGCTAAGGAACAGCTGGCGGCTACCAAGACACTAACAGTACCTGCAAGCGCGGTAACCAAAAGAATGGTCTGTAAAACAGCCATAGTGACTAAGCTACTCCCATTTTCTTAAACCAAGCAATGCACTTCTCCCAGCCATCTTTGGCGGGACCTTCACGATAACTGGCACGATAGTCAGCATGGAATGCGTGGGGGGTATCGGGATAGATCTCAAATTGACAAGCTTTAGCAGCGGGATTTTTTGCAGACGCTTGAGCCAAGGCCGCCTTCATTTGATCAACACTTTCTAAAGAAATACCAGTATCTGCAGCGCCATACAAACCGAGCACTGGCGCCTTCAAGTCAGCAGCGATATCCACTGGATGGCGAGGATTGCCTTCAGTCTTTTCACCGATTAAGCGGCCATACCACGCAACACCCGCACGCACTTGTGGCAATGTTGCAGACAACCACGTGATACGACCACCCCAACAAAAGCCAGTAACACCAACTCTTTTAAGATCGCCACCATTTTTACCTGCCCAAACCAATGCAGCCTGTAAATCATTTAATACTTGGGTATCCGAGGTCTTAGAAATAATATTGGTGAAAATCTCGGCGATAGTGCCATAGGTATTGGGATCGCCAGCGCGAGCGAAGAACTCTGGAGCAATAGCAAGATATCCCAATTTTGCAAAACGTCTAGTGACATCAGCAATGTATTCATGAACACCAAAGATTTCACTCACCACAATAATGATGGGCAACGGTCCTTTGGCTTTTTCAGGCCGCGATATATAAGCAGGTAGCTGAAAGCTACCCACTGGAATCATTTGCTCGCCTGCTTTCAGACCATTGAAATCTGTCTCAATAGCAGCAGCCATGACTGGCTCAGATGCTGCCACAAAACCAACGCCGATAGTCGTTACAGCTGTAGCGCCTATTGCCGAAGTCTTGATAAAACCTCTCCTACTATTTTGTATTTTTTCAGTCATTCTTTTTTTCCACCTTTATTTCTAGTGCGCCTCTTCCCAATTATCGCCAATACCAATACTAACCACCAAAGGTACTTTCAACTCAGCAACATTGCACATTAAGCCGGGTAACTGAGCTTGCAATAGTTCGATTTCGTCTAAAGGGACATCCAACACCAATTCATCGTGCACCTGAAGCAGTAATTTAGTTTTCAATTGTTCTTTTTCTAGCCAATTCTCAACCGCAATCATGGCTAACTTAATCAGGTCTGCGGCAGTACCCTGCATCGGAGCATTAATGGCCGCCCGCTCTGCGCCTTGGCGACGTGGGCCATTAGATCCCTTTATCTCCGGTAACCAAAGGCGGCGCCCAAAGACTGTTTCCACATAACCATTTTCTCTGGCTTCCAAGCGAGTGCGCTCCATGTACTGAGCAACGCCAGGGTAACGATCAAAATATTTAGCAATATAGGTTTGTGCTGCAGCGCGCTCAATGCCTAAATTGCCAGCTAAACCGAATGCGCTCATACCGTAAATAAGGCCGAAGTTAATGACCTTAGCATAACGTCGCTGCTCAGAGCTCACCTCATCCAATGGAATACCAAAGATCTCTGCAGCAGTTGCCTGATGAACATCCTTGCCATCCCTAAAGGCAGTCAACAGATTTTCATCTTCAGCGATATGCGCCATGATGCGCAACTCAATTTGAGAATAATCTGCCGACAGTAATTTACAACCATCCGCGGGCACAAAAGCCTCGCGAATACGACGGCCCTCTTCAGTGCGCACAGGAATATTTTGCAAATTTGGATCGCTAGAGGCCAAGCGGCCAGTGACTGCAGTAGCCTGAGAAAAGTTGGTATGCACGCGCCCAGTCTTGGGATCAGCCATGCGCGGTAGCTTCTCAATATAAGTTGACATCAACTTGGCCAAACTACGGTAGTCCAAAATACGCGCTGGCAAGGGGTAATCCTCTGCCAGTTTTTGCAATACCTCTTCATCGGTAGATGGCGCACCCGAGGGTGTCTTCTTGATGATTGGCAATTCCAATTGACCAAACAAGATTTCGGCAATCTGCTTAGGCGATTGAATATTAAAAGGTTGGCCGGCGAGCTGATGGATTTCTCCTTCTAATTCGAGAAGACGCTTACCGACTTGCTGACCTTGCTTGGCTAATAAAGCCGAATCGATCCGAATGCCATTACGCTCCATGATGCCAAGCACCCGCATTGCCGGCATTTCAATCTTTTCATAGACATATAGCAAGCCAGGATTTTCCTGAATCTGTGGCCAGAGCTCTAAATGCAGGCGCAAAGTAATGTCTGCGTCCTCTGCCGCGTAATCTGTAGCAATCTTTAAATCGACCTGATCAAAACCAATTTGATGGACACCTTTGCCGCAGACCTCCTCATAACGAATAGTCTTCATACCAAGGTGACGCTCAGCCAAGCTATCCATATTGTGTGGAAGATGAGACTCTAGTACGTAAGACTCCAGCAAGGTATCAAATGCAATACCGCCTAGAGTAATTCCATAGTTGGCAAAGATATGCGCGTCATACTTTAAATTCTGCCCCACCTTTAGATGCGTTTTACTTTCCAACCAAGGCTTTAATGCTGCAAGCACGGCAGCACGATTAAGTTGCTCTTCACCATTACGATGCGCGACCGGAATGTAACAAGCCTCACCTGGCTTTACCGACAAAGAAATACCAACCAACTCTGCAGCAAGTGCATCAAGACTAGTTGTTTCGGTATCGACAGCAGTCAGCCCAGCCAACTCAATTTTCTGCAGCCACTTCTCTAAGCTCGCTTTATCAACTACGCATTCATAATTTTTACTTATCGAATCTTGCAAATCCCTAGTGTCTTGCGATAAATCTTTTGTTGGGGATCTTGCAATTGCTGGAGATTTTTTAGATAAGGTGGTTTCCTCGGATGTTTGATTAGCAATTGGAGTACCCGCCAAATCAAAGGCAGCTGCAGGCTCAGATCCCTCATTGGATGGGCTTGTGAGCTGTTTTTCAACATCTCGCAGCCAGGTCTTAAAAGCATAACGATCAAAGAGCTCTCTCAGTAAGGCAGCATCTTCCGACTTCGCATGGAGATCATCTAAACCAGGTAAATGCGGGGATAAGTCACAATCGGTTTTAACGGTAATGAGTTGACGCGCTTGCGGTAGCCAATCTAATGAAGCACGTAAATTTTCACCAACTACGCCTTTTACTTGATCGGCATTGGCCATCAAACGATCGAGATCGCCAAATTCTGCTAACCATTTATTTGCCGTCTTAGGTCCAGCTTTAGGCACGCCAGGAACATTATCGACTGTATCGCCAATGATCGATAGATAATCGACTATCCGCTCTGGTGGCACTCCGAACTTTTCTACTACACCTGCGATATCTAACTTTTCGTTAGTCATCGTGTTGATCAAAGTTACCGATGAATTGACCAACTGAGCTAAATCTTTATCGCCAGTAGAGATAATGGTTTCCCAACCAGCTTCTGTGGCCTGACAGGCTAAAGTACCAATCACATCGTCAGCCTCAACTCCAGAAACCATTAATACTGGCCAACCAAGCGCTTTGACAATGGCATGGATAGGCTCAATTTGTTTGACCAAATCCTCAGGCATCGGGGAGCGATGAGCCTTGTACTCGGAGTACATTTCATCGCGGAAGGTCTTACCTTTGGCATCAAAAACACAGGCAATGTGGTCGGCCTTTAGCTCAGACCTCGCCCGGCGCATCATATTGACCATGCCATATATGGCCCCAGTGGGCTCTCCAGCCCCATTTCTGAGGTCTGGCATGGCATGAAAGGCGCGGTAAAGGTAGCTAGAACCGTCTACCAACAAGAGTCTATGTTTAGTCATACCGCAATCGTACAATCTAGTTGTGAATTGCCTACAGGTCTGGTTAAGGAACCGCCCGAGAGTAGGCTTAAAAAGGTGAAAAAATAATGCATGCTCTAACTAACTTATTTGGCCGCGCCCTCGGTAAAAACCTTGCTCTCATGAGCTTTTTGGTGATTTTTGGACTTTTAGGAGTATCGCCGGCACAAGCCCAGAATAACAGCCAAGCGCTGAGTCCCTCTGAGCTCAACCGGATCAATAATCAACCACTAGCACCTACAGTGAGTCCAGCTGGCGTCCTAGAAGGCCCTCAAAGTCGGCAACCAAGCTATCAATATAAGAATGACCGAGGTACGGAAGTTAAAGAATATAAAGATGTGAATGGCCCAACTCAAGTTCAGGTCAAAACAAAGTACACCAGCTACGAAATGTCGCCACCAGACTCAGTGAAGCCTGGCCCTCCATCTGGCGAAGGTGGCTTGCTAAGCGTACCTAGCATTAGCATTCCCATTCAATAAAAATCGTTACCGCTTTATGGCTGTTTTTACCCCCATTGAACTCGAAGATATTTCCTATTGGATTTCTGAAGACTTCAATATTGGCCAAGCCAGGGAACTTCGTGGCATCCATGGTGGTATTGAAAACTCTAATTTTTTCTTAGACACCATCAAAGATGGCAAAAAACAAGAGTACGTTTTAACCATCTTTGAGCGGTTAACTGCGCAGCAACTACCCTACTACCTTGAGTTAATGCGCCACTTGGCAAACAAAGGAATCTCGGTTCCAAAGCCAATTGAGAATCACAAAGGTGAAATTCTGTTTTCACTAAAAGGCAAACCCGCGGCCATTGTTACTAAGCTTCCAGGCTTATCCAGGTTGCAGCCAGAGACAAAACACTGTGCTATGGTCGGCGAGATGTTGGCTAAGATGCATTTAGCTGGAAAAGATTTTTCCAAGACGCAAGAGAATTTACGCAGTCTTGCGTGGTGGCAAAAAACAATTCCGCTGGTATTGCCACATCTCAATACATCACAAAAAGATTTACTCACTCATGAACTGACTACCCAAGAAGCATTTTTCAGCTCTGCCGCTTATGATGCAATTCCACAAGGCGCCAGCCACTGCGATCTATTTCGCGACAATGTCTTGTTTGATCCACAAGGTACAACTGATGCCTCAAAAGATCAATTAGGTGGTTTCTTTGACTTTTATTTTGCAGGTACTGACAAGTGGTTATTTGATCTAGCGGTCACTGCAAATGATTGGTGCCTTGCTGAGAACAAACAGGATTTAGATCCTGCGCGTCTAGATGCTCTTTTGCAGGCGTATCAAACAGTGCGCCCCCTCACTAAGGAAGAGCAAGCAAGTTGGCCCCTCATGCTGAGAGCGGCAGCTCTACGTTTCTGGGTATCCCGCCTTTGGGACTTTTATCTACCCAGGGATGCGCAAATGTTGACACCACATGACCCGACTCACTTTGAACACATTCTATTAAGTCGTCGATCTCTATGAAACTGAACTCCATTGCACCCAAAGAAGGCTATACCTGGATAAGACAGGGTATTTGGCTCTTCAAACAAAACCCACTGGGCTTTTTAATGCTGGTCTTTATCTATGTCTTTGCCGCTCAATTGGCAGTCATTATTCCCGTGATTGGTGTATTTGCCGTGCTACTACTAACGCCAACACTAGCGCTTGGTTTTATGACGGCTTGTCGTCAAGCCATTCAGAAAGAGCGTATCAGTCCAATGGTGTATTTAATCGCACTAAAGTCTGGCACCCTTGTGCGTAGGCGTATCTTGCAGTTGGGCTTAGTGTATGCCGCGCTGATTTTGCTTCTCAGCTTCGCCTTGAGCCTTTTGGTTGATTTTGAATTACTCATTCCCTTGATGATGAGCGATAAGCCAATTACACCTGAAGCACTACGTGAAATTTATTTAGTCCTTTTCTTTGGAGCGGCTCTATATATTCCAATAGCGATGTTGATGTGGTTCTCTCCGGTGCTGGTAGCCTGGGCAGATATGTCAGTTGCTCAAGCGCTCTTTTCAAGCTGCTTAGCGTGCTGGACCAATAAGGGAGCATTCTTTTTTTATCTCTCTATTTGGAGCGTGATTCTGATTGCAATTCCGCTAACAGTAGGCATAGTTTTTGATGCAATGGATTTTGGCCAAGCAGCTTCTTTCATCATTGCACCAATCTCCATGGCCGGCTTAACAGTCATGCACTGCTCTTTTTATGCCACTTGGAAAGCCTGTTTTACTGAAGACGAAATAGTTCTGACGCCTTAAACTTTTCTGTTTTTTCAGTCTATTGCAGCAAGCTTGGCAATACTGAGTTGCAACCACTTCACACCGTGACGCTTGAAGCTCACTTGTGCACGTGCATCAGCATCAACACCCTCTAAGCCTGTAACGCGCCCTTCACCAAACTTGGTGTGAAACACATTCTGACCAATTGTGAATGGATAATTTCCGCGCGGGGGCGAAGCCAATCGCTTTACCTCCATCGAGGCAGAGCCTACGCGTTTAGCAGGTCTTTGACGTTCACTGCCAGAATCAAAGAAATCATTAGATTCATACTCGCGTTGCCGGGTATAACCATCTTGCCATGTAGAGCCCGATTTAGAGCTACCGCCCCAACGCGCATCTTTTGCCTTAGGCGTTAACCACTTCAAAGATTCAGAAGGCAACTCTTCTAGGAAACGTGATGGCATGTTGTAGCGTACTTGACCATGCAGCATCCTTGACTGCGTATACGACAAATACAAACGCTCTTTGGCGCGGGTAATTGCAACATACATCAGGCGCCGCTCTTCTTCTAAACCATTTTGCTCATTAATACTATTTTCATGAGGAAATAGGCCCTCCTCAAGTCCGGTAATAAACACAGCAGTGAACTCTAAGCCTTTTGCAGAATGCACCGTCATTAACTGCACGGCATCTTGCCCAGCCTGCGCTTGGTTATCACCTGCCTCCAAAGAAGCATGAGATAAAAATGCAGCCAAGGGGGACACCTCAACAACGCCAGGCGCATTTTCACCAGGAAGCATGGCGGCAGCGGCATCTTGCCCATAGCCCTCTTCTGCAATAAATGCAGTTGCAGCGTTAATCAATTCTTGTAAGTTCTCTACACGATCCTGACCTTCGCGCTCGGAAAGGTAATGCTGAATCAAGCCACTGTGTTGAATCACAAATTCAACAGTTTCCGGAAGGGTATTGTGACGCGTAGCTTCACGCATATGATCTACTAAGCGTACGAAACCACCAAGCGCAGCGCCAGCTTTGCCCTCCAAGGAGGCTGCGGCGGTATATAAAGAAGATTGCTGACTTCTAGCGGCATCTTGCAAAGCCTCAATTGATCTTGCGCCGATACCGCGGGTTGGGAAATTCACGACACGCGAGAAGGAGGTGTCATCGTTGGGATTTTCAAGCAAACGCAAGTACGCAAGAGCATGCTTAATTTCAGCGCGTTCGAAGAATCGCAAACCACCATATACACGATACGGAATAGCCGCTGAAAACAAAGCGTGCTCAATAATGCGAGACTGAGCATTACTTCTATAAAGCAATGCCACTTCAGTACGTTTGATGCCACTACTGATCAATGCTTTAATCTCATCAACCAGCCAAGCGGCTTCAGCGTGATCGCTAGGTGCCTCATAAATGCGGACCGGCTCGCCATGGCCTGCATCGGTTCGCAGATTTTTACCAAGTCGTTCTGAGTTATTCGCAATCAAATGATTTGCAGTATCCAAGATATGGCCGTGTGAGCGATAGTTTTGCTCTAACTTGACCATCATGGGGTGAAACTGCTTTTCATAAAGACGCATGTTTTCAACATCAGCGCCGCGGAAAGCATAAATACTTTGATCATCATCGCCCACCGCAAAGACGGCACTACTTCCAGCGCCGCTGACGTTGATGCGACTTGCATCATGGCCTGATAATAATTTGAGCCAAGCATACTGCAAGGCATTGGTGTCCTGAAACTCGTCAATCAAGATATGACGAAAACGCTCTTGATAATGTGTACGAATCGCTTCACTATGCTTTAGTAATTCATAACTGCGCAAGAGGAGCTCGGCAAAATCTACTACGCCTTCGCGCTGACACTGCTCATCATAGGCCGCGTACAGTTGCGCCATCTTCGCCTGAAAATCATCCCCTACCGATAAATCTTTGGCACGTTGCCCCCGCTCTTTTGCGTGCGCAATAAAGTACTGCAGTTGTTTTGGAGGGTACTTTTCATCATCAACCTTCAAACCCTTCAAAAGACGTTTGATAGCCGAAAGCTGATCTTGGGTATCCAGGATCTGGAATGTTGATGGCAAGCCAGCCTCTTTATGGTGGGCCCGCAATAAACGATTGCAAAGGCCATGAAAAGTGCCAATCCACATGCCTCGGGTATTAATAGGCAACATGGCACTTAAGCGCACCATCATCTCTTTAGCCGCTTTATTGGTAAAAGTTACCGCAAGAACGCCAATAGGGGACACCTGACCGGTCTGAATCAACCAGGCTATACGGGTGGTGAGGACGCGGGTCTTACCACTACCAGCCCCAGCCAGAATCAAGGCGGATTGGGCTTGGCCGTTTTCATTGACAGGCGGGAGGGTTACTGCCTCGCGCTGTTCTGGATTGAGGTTCGCGAGCAAGTCAGAGTACATCGCCCCAATTATAATTTGCCTCTTATGCCAAATGCCTCAAATACCCCTAATTCACCAGCGGCCAGCTCAGCAGACGAACTCGCCAAATCCTACGAACCCGCCCCGATCGAAGCCTACTGGGGTCCTGAGTGGGAACGCAGGGGTATTGCTGATGCCACGATGCTCGAGGGTAGCGATGATTTTTCCATTCAAATGCCACCACCCAATGTCACCGGCACACTGCATATGGGTCACGCTTTCAATCAAACCATCATGGATGGCCTGGTTCGACACGCGCGTATGTCTGGCAAAAATACTTTATGGGTACCTGGTACCGATCACGCTGGTATTGCTACTCAAATCGTTGTTGAGCGCCAACTGGATGCGCAAAAAGTATCTCGCCATGACTTGGGTCGCGAAAAATTCTTAGAAAAAGTTTGGGAGTGGAAAGAAACTTCCGGCAGCACTATTACTCGCCAGATTCGTCGCTTAGGCGCTTCAATTGATTGGAGTAAAGAATATTTCACGATGGACCACAAGATGTCCAAAGCGGTAGTTGAAGTCTTTGTCCGCTTACATGAACAAGGCCTCATTTATCGCGGTAAACGCTTAGTGAATTGGGACCCTGTTTTGGGGACCGCAGTTTCAGATCTTGAAGTAGTCAGCGAAGAAGAAGATGGTTCGATGTGGCATATCCGCTATCCATTAGCAGACGGCTCAGGCTCCCTCACCGTAGCTACGACCCGTCCCGAAACCTTGCTGGGCGACGTTGCCGTCATGGTGAACCCAGAAGACGAGCGTTATAAGCATCTCATTGGTAAGTCAGTCAATCTGCCTTTATGCAATCGTCAAATTCCGATCATTGCAGACGACTATGTTGATTTGAACTTTGGTACTGGTGTAGTAAAAGTGACACCAGCGCATGACTTCAATGACTACGCAGTGGGGCAACGACATCAGCTAGCATTAATTAATATCCTGACATTGGATGCCAAGATTAATGAAAATGCGCCAGCTGCTTATCAAGGCATGGAACGTTTTGCTGCGCGCAAACAAGTGGTCGCTGATTTAGATGCAGCAGGTCTATTAGAAAAAGTGCAGCCACATAAATTGATGGTGCCACGCGGTGATCGTACCCAAACGATTATTGAGCCGATGCTCACCGATCAATGGTTTGTGGCAATGTCTAAACCAAGTCCTGATAACCAATATCAACCTGGCTCATCTATCGCCGGTGCGGCATTGGATGCGGTCACCAAAGGTGACATCAAGCTCGTTCCAGAAAATTGGATCAACACTTACACCCAGTGGCTAGCAAATATTCAAGATTGGTGTATCTCACGCCAACTCTGGTGGGGCCATCAAATCCCAGCCTGGTATGGTGACGATGGCCAGATTTTTGTGGCTCGCTCTGAAGAAGAGGCTAAAGCGAAAGCTGCTACAGCTGGCTACGCCGGCAAACTGAGTCGCGATCCTGATGTTCTGGATACTTGGTTCAGCTCAGCCCTTGTGCCTTTTAGCTCCCTTGGTTGGCCAGAAGAGACGCCTGCCTTAAATCACTTCTTACCATCATCAGTATTGGTAACCGGCTTTGACATCATTTTCTTCTGGGTAGCGCGCATGGTCATGATGACCTGCCACTTTACTGGTAAGGTGCCGTTTCATACTGTCTACGTACACGGCTTGGTACGCGATGCCGAAGGTCAGAAAATGAGTAAATCCAAGGGCAATACCTTGGATCCAATTGATTTGATCGATGGCATTAAGATTGATGACTTAGTAGGCAAACGCACTACCGGCTTAATGAATCCTAAGCAAGCGGAGAGCATCAGCAAGAAAACCAAGAAAGAGTTTCCGGATGGCATCCCGGCATTTGGCACGGATGCCTTGCGCTTTACTTTTGCATCGCTAGCCTCGCTTGGCCGCAATATTAATTTTGACCAGAAGCGTTGTGAAGGGTATCGCAACTTCTGCAACAAGCTTTGGAATGCAAGCCGCTTCGTTCTAATGAACTGCCCTGGCGGCGATGAAGATAATGGCCTGGCGCCTTGCGATAATCAATGTGGTCCTGATGGCTATTTAGATTTCTCACCAGCAGATAAATGGATTGTTTCGCAGTTACAAAGAACTGAAGCGGAAGTTGCCAAAGGTTTTGAGAACTATCGCTTTGACAATATCGCTAGTAGCATTTATCAATTTGTTTGGGATGAGTATTGTGATTGGTACTTAGAGCTCGCTAAGGTACAGCTACAAACAGGCACCCCAGCACAGCAGCGTGCCACTCGCCGGACTTTGTTGCGGGTACTCGAGACTATCTTGCGCATGGCGCATCCACTGATTCCATTTATCACCGAGACGCTTTGGCAAACCGTTGGGCCAAAATCTGGTAAAGATTTAGCAAAACAAGCAAAGCAAACGATTGCACTCCAACCTTATCCTGTTTCTCAAGCAGAAAAAATTGATGAGAAAAGTGAAGCCTGGGTAGCGCAGATCAAAGCGATTGTGGATGCCTGCAGGAATCTCCGCGGTGAAATGCAAGTGCCGCCTGGTCAAAAAGTACCTCTGTGGATTAGCGGTCCTGAAACTTTCTTACAAAAAGCAACGCCTTACTTACTTGCTCTAGCTAAGCTTTCTGAAGTCAAAATCTATAGCGATGAAGCTGGCTTGGAAAAAGATGCCCCAGACGCCCCGATGGCGCTTGTTGGCCATCTGAAGTTACTACTCAAGATAGAGGTAGATGTCGCTGCAGAACGCATTCGTCTGGGCAAAGAAATTGAGCGCCTAGCCAATGAAATCAATAAAGCCCGTAGCAAATTGACCAATGAGAGCTTTGTCGCCAGAGCTCCAGCAGAGGTTGTTGCCCAAGAAAAACAGCGTCTTACGGGTTTTGAGCAAAATCATGAGAAGCTTGTTGCACAATTAGAGCGTCTGAAATAAAACAGCAGCAAATCTAGAGCGATCGGAATACTTATGCCATTAGCCACTAAATCCGTTACTAAAGCCGTCTTTCCAGTAGCCGGCTTAGGAACGCGTTTTTTACCTGCCACTAAAGCAAGTCCAAAAGAAATGCTCAATGTAGTGGATAAACCACTGATTCAGTATGCGGTCGAAGAAGCTATTGCAGCGGGTATTACTGAAATGATTTTCGTTACCGGTCGTAGCAAACGCGCAATTGAAGATCACTTCGATAAAGCCTATGAACTTGAGGCTGAACTTGAGGCCAAAAATAAAACTGCCCTATTAGAAATCGTTCGCAGCGTTAAACCAAGTCACGTAGATTGCGTCTATGTGCGCCAGCCTGAAGCGCTCGGTTTGGGACATGCCGTTTTGTGCGCCGAGAAATTGGTTCGCGATGAGCCCTTTGCCATCATCTTGGCAGATGACTTATTGGATGGACAGCCGCCAGTGCTCAAGCAGATGCTTAAGGTATTTGATGAGCAAAATGGTTCTGTGATTGCAGTAGAAAAGATCGATCCCGCCAAGAGCGGTTCGTATGGCATCGTATCGGGTGATGAAGTCACCAAAGGGATTTATCGCTTAAATGGCATTGTTGAAAAGCCGCAACCAAAAGATGCTCCATCCAACCTAGCTGTTGTTGGGCGCTATGTTTTGTCTTCAGATATTTTCAGTCATATTCGCAATCTCAAGCCAGGTGCTGGTGGCGAGATTCAGTTAACGGATGCGATTGCTTCCTTGCTTAAGCAAGAGCCTGTCTTTGCATATGAATATGATGGGGTTCGTTATGACTGCGGTAGCAAGCTTGGCTACCTGAAGGCCTCAGTTGAATTTGCCTTACGCCACCCAGAAGTAGCCACTGATTTTGCGGCCTACTTAAAGAGTCGCTCTTTAACCTAAGTCGCTTCGCTTCTCGCCTGTCTTCTTGCTCATGTTCTTGCTTATCTTCTTTTTAGGAAGAAAACCAAGACATCGCCTTCAGTAGTACTGGAAATTAATTCATTACCAGTTTGCTTGGCAAACGCAGGAAAATCATGAGCAGCGCCTGCATCGGTTGCCTTCACCTTCAGAACTTCGCCTGACTGCATCGTGGCCAAAGCTTTCTTAGTTCGCAAAATAGGTAGAGGGCAGTTCATGCCAATCGCATCTACCTCTGCATTAAATGCCATCATTTGCTCACTCATTTACTGGCCACCCAATCTTTAACACCCTCTAATGCCACACTTAATTTGCTTGGGTCATTGCCACCAGCCATCGCCATCTCTGGCTTGCCGCCACCCTTGCCGCCCACTTGCTGGGCTACAAAGTTGACGAGATCGCCCGCTTTTACTTTGCCAATCGAGTCGGCAGTCACACCAGCGATCACGCTGACCTTATCGCCTTGCACGGATGCCAAGACGATTGCAGCCGTTTTGAGTTTTGCTTTAAGGGCGTCCATAGTCTCACGCAAAACGCCAGCATCAGCACCATCCAAACGAGCAGCCAAAACTTTGAGTCCATTGATATCGATTGCTTGACTAGCTAACTCATCGCCTTGGCTTGCTGCCAACTTAGAGTTTACTTTTTCTAGTTCACGCTCTACTTGACGCAAGCTATCTTGCAATTGCGTAACCCGACTTACCAAATCTCCTGGATGGGTTTTGAGAATCGCTGCGGCTTCATTAATCTTATCCTCCATGCTCTGCAAGAACTGGAGAGCATTATTACCAGTAACTGCCTCAACCCGACGTATGCCGGCAGCGACGCCACCTTCAGAGACAATCTTAAGACTACCAATATCACCAGTGCGTGATACGTGTGTGCCGCCACATAACTCTTTGGAGCTACCGACTTCTAAAACACGAACTTCATCGCCATACTTTTCACCAAAGAGCATCATAGCGCCAGTCTTTTGAGCATCATCCAAAGACATCACCTTGCCCGAGGTGGCAGTGTTCTCAAGAATCTCTTGATTAACAATGCCTTCTATTTTACGAATTTGCTCAGCCGTAATGGGTGCATTGTGGGTAAAGTCAAAACGGGTCTTCGTAGCATCCACGAGCGAACCTTTTTGCTGCACATGGTCACCGAGTACTTCACGCAAAGCTTTATGCAAGATATGGGTAGCGCTGTGATTGCGCATGATGTCCATTCTTTGCTGAATATCTACCAAAGCATTGAGTGCATCGCCCACTTTGAGCTCACCCTCGAGCAACTCGCCTTGATGACCAAATACATCCGCTTGAATCTTGAAGGTATCTTCCACCGCAAAACGAACAGACTCATTGCGTAGCTCGCCCTTGTCGCCCACCTGACCGCCAGATTCGGCATAGAAAGGTGTGTTGTCCAAAACAATCACCGCAGCTTCACCAGCTTTTACTGAAGTCACTGCAGATCCATCTACATACAGGGCGGTGACCTTGGCGCCCTCATGTTTTAAGGTGTCATAGCCATGGAATTGGGTTGGCTGACCTTTGTAATCTAAGCCTTGAGCTACTTTGAACTTGCCGGCTGCTCTGGCTTGATCACGCTGCTTTTGCATTGCCAATTCAAAACCTTCGGCATCAACCGTAACACCACGCTCACGACAGACGTCAGCAGTTAAATCTAATGGAAAACCGAATGTGTCATGTAAGCGGAAGGCAGTTTCACCATCCACCACTCTGGCACCACCCGCTAAAGCACTATCCAAAATTTCCATGCCATTCGCAATCGTTTGGAAGAAACGTTCTTCTTCTTGCCTCAGCACTTCGCCAACTTTATCTTGAGCAGCGCGCAACTCTGGATAAGCATCGCCCATCTCTTGAACAAGGGCGGGAACCAATTGATAGAAGAATGGTTTGCGAGCGCCGAGCTTATAGCCATGACGAATTGCGCGACGTGCAATGCGACGTAATACGTAACCACGCCCTGCGTTACCTGGTATCACGCCATCGACAACGATGAAGCTACAAGCGCGAATATGATCTGCAATCACCTTTAGGGAAGGGCTCTGCGCATCACAGTTGTCGCCACCAGCAGAATCTACTGCATTCTTGGAAGCCTTCAGCAGATTGACGAAGAGATCAATCTCATAATTAGAGTGCACGTGCTGTAAAACAGCAGCAATACGCTCAAGACCCATACCGGTATCAACACTTGGCTTTGGCAGTGGATGCATTACGCCTGCTTCATCGCGGTTGAATTGCATAAATACGTTGTTCCATATTTCAATGAAACGATCGCCATCTTCATCTGGGCTACCAGGAGGGCCGCCGGGAATATGCTCTCCGTGGTCATAAAAAATTTCTGTACAAGGGCCACAAGGACCGGTGTCACCCATCATCCAGAAATTATCTGAGGCGTAACGTGCGCCCTTGTTATCTCCAATCCGAATAATGCGATCGGTTGGGATGCCGATTTGTTTGTTCCAAATTTCATATGCCTCATCATCTTCGGCATATACGGTGACCAACAGTTTTTCTTTGGGTAAATTAAATATTTGCGTCAATAAATCCCAAGCAAATTGAATCGCATCTTTTTTGAAATAGTCCCCAAATGAGAAATTGCCCAACATCTCGAAAAAAGTATGGTGACGTGCGGTATAACCAACATTGTCTAAGTCATTGTGTTTACCCCCTGCCCGAATGCACTTTTGAGCACTTGTAGCGCGGTTATAGGGACGCTTATCAAACCCCAAAAACACATCTTTGAACTGATTCATACCCGCATTCGTAAAGAGCAGGGTTGGATCATCACCAGGGACTACCGGGCTAGATGGAACGATTTGGTGGCCTTTTTGGGCAAAGAAGTCCAGGTACGCCTGGCGAATTTGGGAGACTTTCATGGCAATAATTATCGCATTGGCACCCCTCTAGGGCAAACCCTAGACAAGATACCCCCCAGGTGCCTTACAATCGCACAACATCAATAAATAGATCGGCACTTAAGTCGATAAATAAGGAGCGCATCTTGAAAATTCGCAATCAACGGGATTTTGGAGCCGGGATCATGTACATGGTCATTGGTCTCTTTTTTGCCATTATGGCAACCCAATATCCAATGGGGACTGCCGCCAAAATGGGTCCTGGCTATTTCCCATTCTTCCTGGGCATCCTCATGTGTGTGTTGGGCTTGCTGGTTTTATTACAGTCATTCAACGCGAAAGCAGCGATTGAAAGTATCCCAAAATTTAATTGGCGAATCATTGCGCAAATCACTGGTTCAGTAGTCCTTTACGGTTTACTACTCCCTCGCTTGGGCTTTTTAGTTGCTGTTGTTGTTTTGGTATTGGTGTCAGCAAGCGCAAGTAAAGAATTTACTTGGAAGGGCTCATTGATTAACGCCGGCTTCCTTGTGGCATTCACTTACTCAGTTTTTGTGTTGGGTCTGAAACTTCAGTTCCCACTTCTGCCAGTATTCCTACAACAATAAAGAACCGGGACACTACAAAATGGATTTATTCGCTAACTTAGGTCTCGGTTTTGAAACCGCATTTACCTTACAGAATCTCCTGTACTGCCTGATCGGCTGTATCTTGGGAACTTTGATCGGCGTATTGCCTGGCTTGGGCCCAATTGCTACCATTGCAATGTTGCTGCCAGCAACATATGCATTACCTCCAATTGCTGCTTTAATCATGTTGGCAGGTATTTACTACGGCTCACAGTACGGCGGATCTACCACTGCAATTCTGCTGAATATTCCAGGGGAGACGTCGTCGGTGGTGACGGCAATTGACGGCTATCAGATGGCCAGAAATGGTCGAGCTGGTGTTGCCTTGTTTACTGCAGGTATGGGCTCATTCTTTGCTGGTTGCGTAGCAACTTTAGTTCTGGCCGCATTTGCTGCCCCACTTTCACAGCTGGCATTTAAGTTTGGACCTGCTGAGTATTTCTCACTCATGGTCTTGGGCTTAATCGGCGCAGTAGTGTTGGCATCCGGCTCTTTGATCAAAGCGATTGGCATGATCATCTTAGGCCTATTGATGGGCTTAATTGGCACCGACGTGAACTCTGGTGTATCTCGCTATGCATTTGACATTCCAGAGCTAAGTGATGGCATCGGCTTCGTTGCGGTTGCGATGGGCGTGTTCGGCTTCGCTGAAATCATGGGCAACCTCGAAAAAACGGGTGAAGACGAGGGCTTCCTCAATAAACTCACCAGCATGATCCCAAGCAAGACGGATGTGAAGCGCATGATTCCATCGATCTTGCGCGGCACAACCATTGGGTCTATCTTGGGCATTCTGCCTGGCGGTGGTGCTGCGTTAGCCGCATTCGGCGCTTACTCTGTTGAGAAGAAATCCTCCAAGTACAGCCACGAGTTTGGTAAAGGCGCTATTGAAGGTGTTGCAGGTCCTGAGGCGGCGAACAATGCTGCAGCTCAAACCTCATTTATCCCATTGCTCACTTTAGGTATCCCACCAAATGCTGTGATGGCTTTGATGGTTGGTGCAATGACTATTCATAATATTCAGCCAGGCCCACAAGTAATGACCAGCAACCCTGCATTGTTCTGGGGTTTGATTGCCTCCATGTGGATTGGTAATGTGATGTTGATTCTCTTGAACTTGCCACTCATTGGCATTTGGGTGAAGCTCTTGAAGATTCCTTATCGCTTCCTCTACCCAGCGATTTTGGTGTTCTGCTGTATCGGCGTATATACCGTGAACAACACTGTATTTGATGTCTATGTAACCGCTGGTTTTGGTTTGATTGGTTACCTCTTCTTCAAACTCGGTTGCGAACCCCCTCCATTGCTCTTAGGCTTCGTGCTCGGGCCAATGATGGAAGAGAATTTCCGTCGCGCCCTATTACTGTCCCGCGGCGACTTCTCCACCTTTGTGACTCGCCCACTTTCCTTGGGATTGCTGATTGCAGCAGCCCTTTTGGTAGTGATCGTGGCATTACCAGCAGTGAAGAAGACTCGCGAAGAGGCTTTTGTAGAAGAGTAATTCCTCCTGCCTCCACAGAAACGAGCCCGCAGCAGTTTGCGGGCTTTTTCTTTATGGGTCAGGGGTTTTCTCTACAATGAGGCTATGTCACAAGATAGCAAACTCTCCAAAGCAAACAGTGGTCCCGTAGCTGAGCCCTCTAACTTTTTACGTCAGATCATTGATCATGACCTAGCAAGCGGCGCTTTTGCCCAACGTAGCAACTTAGCAGGCGAAGCAATTCCTTCGATCATCACTCGCTTTCCTCCTGAACCCAACGGCTACTTACATATTGGTCATGCCAAGAGTATTTGTCTAAACTTTGGCCTAGCTGCTGACTACAACAATCAGCCGGGTGGCGCGCGCTGCAATATGCGCTTGGATGACACCAACCCAGTCAAAGAGGATATTGAGTATGCAGACAGTATTTTGGATGCAGTCAAATGGCTAGGCTTTGATTGGGGAGTCCATCTTTACCATGCTAGCGACTACTTTGATCGTCTATACGAATTTGCTGAAATTCTGATTCAGAACGGCAAAGCTTATGTGGATAGTCAAAGCGCTGATGATATTCATACGAATCGAGGCAACTTTGGTCAAGCTGGCAAAAACAGCCCTCATCGTGATCGCAGCCCTGAAGAAAATCTTTCCCTCTTCCGCGAGATGCGTAATGGCAAATTCAAAGATGGCGAACATGTTCTGCGCTTGAAAATCGATATGGCGCACCCAAATATTGTGATGCGTGATCCAGTGGTCTACCGCATTCGCCATACTGATCACCATCGCACTGGCAGCAAATGGTGTATCTACCCTCTCTACGACTTCACGCACTGCATTTCTGATGCCCTGGAGAATGTCTCTCACTCCATTTGCACCCTTGAGTTCGAGAACAATCGCCCACTGTATGACTGGATTGTGAACTCCCTCAAAGAATTGGGTGTATTTAAGGACCCTGTACCCCATCAGTACGAATTTGCCCGCCTGAATTTGACTTACACCATCACCAGCAAACGCAAGTTGCTACAACTTGTTGAAGAAAAGCATGTTGATGGCTGGGATGACCCTCGCATGCCAACCATCGTGGGTATTCGTCGTCGCGGATACACCCCAGAAAGTATTCGCTTGTTCTGTGAGCGCATTGGTGTCTCTAAAGCGGATAGCTGGATTGATATGAGCACGCTGGATCAAGCACTACGTGATGATCTTGAAATAAGGGCACCTCGGGCTACCGCAGTACTCAAGCCACTCAAACTTGTAGTGGAAAACTTTGACGCTAGCGCTAAAGAGTCTTGCTCAGCACCACGTCATCCACAGCATCCCGAATGGGGTAATCGTGAGTTTCATTTCACACGCGAGTTGTGGATTGAAGAAGATGACTTTATGAAAGATCCCGTCAAAGGCTTCTTTAGGCTGTATCCGCCCATTGGCGATCAGCCTGGTAGCCGCGTTCGTCTCCGTCATGGTTTTGTAATTGAATGCACCGGATTTGAGACCGATGCCAATGGCAATATTATTCAAGTCAATGCGACTCACTTCTCCGATAGTAAGAGCGGCACTCCAGGCTCAAACAACTACAAGGTGAAGGGCAATATTCATTGGATTAGTGCCGCTGAAGCTATTCCTACTGAAGTACGCTTATACGATCACCTCTTTAGCGATCCACATCCTGATAGTGGCGATAAGAACTTCTTAGATGCAATTAATCCAAACTCTAAGCAAACTATTGCAGCTTATATAGAACCTTGCATGAAAGATGTTAAAGCAGGGGAACGTTTCCAGTTCGAACGCCATGGCTACTTTATTGCTGATGAATCTGACTCGAAACCCGGCAAGCCGGTATTTAACCGTACAGTTGGCCTTAAGGATTCTTGGAAATAGTTTTCAGAAAGTGTGCAACGCTGGGATAGCGTAGCGGCCTTTTTAATTCATGCAAGCGCGTATTGGCCACTCTTCTTGACTCGCGCATAAACGACCACAGCATTGGGCTGACTATTTTTTGCAACTCAGCACCCGGCATTCTGGTCGGTCGGTCGAGACCAAAAGCATCCGCAACCTCATCAAAATAATCGCCCATCTTGGTTTCACCACCATCACAAGTATTAATAATGCGCTGTGGCTTGCCGTGATAAATCGCTGCACAAATTAAACTTGCTAAATCATCGCTATGAATATGGTTGGAATATGCATCCTCCTCCGGTAGCAATGCTGGCGTCTGGCACTGCAAGCGCTCAATCGGCAGACGGTTGGCAGCATAAATTCCTGGTACACGCAAAATCGTTACGGCGACACCATGCGCCGGACCCCACAAACGCAAAACACGCTCAGCATCCACCCTTCTTTGAGCGCGCTCACTCTGAGGGGTGACTGGGGTTGCCTCGCTGACTTTAGCGCCCCTATGGTCGCCGTAGACGCCTGTAGTACTAATATAGATCAAGCGCCTGACGGTATTGGATCCTTGGGCTAAAATTCGAACTAGGTTGCGGGTTCGGCAATCACGATTTCCTTGGTTTTGGGGCGGCGCTAGATGAATGACGGTTTGAGCTAAACCGGAGAGACGCCATAAAGTTTCTGGCTGGTCCAGATTACCCAAAATTGGAGTCGCGCCAACCTCCCTCAACTCCTGAAAACGACTTTGTTGAGAAGTTAAAGCAAAAACTCGATGACTGCGGGAAAACTGCTTAGCCACCCGAAGACCAATGTCACCGCAGCCAATAATCAGGATTGAAGGTTTACCAAAAGATTGCATAAGTGACATCGTAACGATTTATTGAAAGGAATGAGAGTGTCTTATCAGGTCACGCTCAAAGCGAGCGGCAAACAATTTACTGTTACCCAGGATGAAACTCTCCTGGAAGCCGCCCTGCGTCAAAACATGAACCTTCCCTATGGCTGCAAAAACGGCGCATGCGGCTCCTGCAAAGGCAAGGTGATAGAAGGTCAGGTAATCCATGGTCAACATAGCGCGAGCGCCATGAGTAAGGCTGAAGAGACCGCTGGCAGCACTTTATTTTGCTGTGCCCACCCCCAATCTGATCTTGTTATTGAAGCACGTGAAGTTCAGGGTGCTGGTGATATTGCCATTCGTAAGGTGCCTTGTCGAGTGAACTTGATTGATAAACCCAGTAGTGATGTGGCCATTCTGAAACTCCAACTTCCTGCTGCTGAGCGCTTTCAGTTTCTGGCTGGCCAGTACCTAGAGTTTCTATTGAAAGATGGACAGCGCCGCGCCTACTCGATTGCCAATGCACCAGATCAAGAGGGCCCGCTTGAGTTACATATCCGCCATTTACCCGGCGGTCTATTTACTGATTTTGTCTTCGGAGTCACTACTCCAGCATTGAAAGAAAAAGATATTCTGCGCTTTGAAGGGCCTTTGGGAAGTTTCTTCTTGAGAGAAGATTCCAAGAAACCCATCATCTTCGTTGCCGCTGGTACCGGCTTTGCTCCAATCAAATCCATCATCGAACAAATGCAGGCCAAAAAGATTCAACGTCCCATTTGTCTATACTGGGGCGGACGTCGACCAAGCGATCTCTACCTAGATCAGCTCTGTAAAACCTGGGAACAAGAGATTTCAGAATTCCAATATATTCCAGTAATCTCAGATGCATTGCCTGTCGATGCTTGGAGCGGTCGCACTGGCTTTGTCCACCAAGCAGCCATGGCAGACCATCCTGACATGAAAGGGTTCCAGGTCTATGCTTGTGGTGCACCAGTGATGGTCAATGCCGCACGAGACGACTTTTCATCGAAATGTCATTTGCCTGAGGAAGAATTCTTCGCTGACTCATTTACCAGTGCTGCTGATTTAGCCGTCAACTAAACTCCGATAAAGTTAGATAATAGAAACCTGTTTAGCCCTTATTACCAAAACCGAGTATGAATAAGCCAGACCAAGCCATCGATACACATTCAGTCATGTTCATTACCCAGCGCCCAGAGGTCATCATGGTCGAAGGTAAGGGCTCATGGCTGACCGATAACAATGGCAAGCCTTACTTAGATTTCCTGCAAGGCTGGGCAGTCAATTGCTTAGGACATAGCAATCCTGGAATGATTGAAGCGCTGAATTCACAAGCCAAAAAGCTGATCAATCCAAGTCCTGCTTTTTATAACGAGCCGATGATTGGATTATCGAATCTACTGACCGCTAATAGCTGCTTTGATAAAGTGTTCTTTGCTAACAGTGGTGCCGAAGCAAACGAAGGTGTAATCAAGCTTGCGCGCAAATGGGGTCAGCTCAACAAAAATGGTGCTTTTGAAATCATCACCTTTGATCACAGCTTTCACGGCCGCACCATAGCAACCATGAGCGCCTCTGGGAAACCAGGTTGGGATACGATGTTTGCGCCACAAGTAGCCGGCTTCCCTAAAGCAGATTTAAATGATTTAGATTCAGTCAAAAAACTGGTGACCGATAAAACCGTTGCAGTAATGCTTGAGCCTGTTCAAGGTGAAGGTGGCGTTATTCCTGCAACCAAAGAATTTATGCGTGAACTGCGCATGTTCACTAAAGAAAATAACATCCTCCTCATTGCCGATGAAGTGCAGGCTGGCTGCGGTCGAACTGGCAGCCTCTTTGCCCATCAGCAATATGGGATCGAGCCAGACATCATGACCTTGGGCAAAGGCATTGGTGGTGGCGTCCCACTAGCAGCCCTGATGGCAACTAATGCGGTAGCTTGCTTTGTGCCGGGCGATCAAGGGGGTACTTATAACGGCAACCCGCTCATGACTGCCGTAGGCATTAGCGTGATTGAGCAGTTATTAGCCCCTGGATTTTTAGATAGCGTCAAAGCCAAGGGCGAACTACTCAAGTCAGAACTACTCAAGCTGGCCACAGAATTTAATCTCGAGGGTGAACGTGGTGAAGGTTTATTGCGCGCCCTCATGCTCGGCAAGGATATTGGTCCAAAGTTGGTTGAGTTAGCTCGTGAACGTAGTCCTGAAGGTTTATTGATTAATTCACCAAGACCGAACTTATTACGCTTTATGCCCGCCCTCAATGTCAGCGATGACGAGATTCGTCAGATGTGCAGCATGCTGCGTGAGCTACTAAAACAAACTGCTTAAAGCAGTTTTTTTAAATGCCTATTCACCTAAATAGGCTGTTCGCACCCTAGAGTCTTCTAATAATTCTTGGCCTGAGCCACTCAGAGTAATTAATCCACTCTCCATGACATAAGCGCGGTCAGCCATCTGCAATGCTAGGCGAGCATTTTGCTCCACCAAAAGAATCGTCATGCCACTCGCCGCCAGATTACGAATAACATCAAAAATGGTTTCCACCATGATGGGAGATAAACCCATCGATGGTTCATCTAATAGCAATAGCTTAGGCTCCGCCATCATCGCCCTACCCATAGCCACCATTTGCTGCTCTCCACCAGAAAGCGTTCCTGCCAATTGGGATAGGCGCTCTTTTAATCTTGGGAAATAAGAGTAAACCTGCTCTAACTTTTTCTGAATAGCCTTGGCGTCTTTTTTCAGAAAAGCGCCCATCTGCAAATTTTCTAAGATGGTCATACGCTTAAAGACGCCACGACCTTCGGGAACCATGCCCATACCCAACTCTACCAACTCATATGCCGGTAATTTTTCAGTACTGTGGCCCGCAAAATAGATCGCACCTGCCGACGGGATCAATAAACCAGAGATAGCCTTTAGACTGGAACTCTTACCAGCTCCGTTCGCACCAATCAAAGCCACTAGCTCGCCTTGGTCAACATGCAAATCAATTCCTTTAACGGCATTAATGCCCCCATAAGAAACCTTGAGATTTTTCACATTGAGTAAAGCACTCATTACACCGCCCCCTGCCCAAGATAGGCCCGAATGACCTCTGGATGTACGCGCACATCCGCAGGCTTACCCGAAGCGATCACCTTGCCATAATCCAGCACAGTCAAGCCATCGCAAATACCCATCACCAGACTTACATCATGCTCAATCAAAAGGATGGTTTTACCATCTGCCCGAATGCGCAACAATAACTCACGCAGCTCCAACTTTTCAGTAGCATTCATACCCGCCGCCGGCTCATCCAAGGCCAATAGCTTCGGTTCAGTAGCCAAAGCCCTCGCAATCTCTAGACGACGTTGATGCCCATAGGAGAGATTACGTGCCTGCATATTGGCAAACTCAGTAAGGCCAACATAGGCTAGTAGCTCGAGTGATTTTTCTCGAATCGATTGTTCTTCACGCTTGCTGGCTGGAAGGCGAAAGATTGCCCCTAAAACTCCAGTCTTTGAGCGGCAATGACAACCTACCATCACATTCTCTAAAACAGTCATTTCACCAAAGAGCCGAATATTCTGGAAAGTTCTTGCCAGCCCCGATTTAGTGACTTCAGAAACAGACTCCGGAAAATAAGACGTTCCATCGAATAAAAAAATTCCGGAATCTGCTGGATATAAACCAGTAATGACGTTAAAGAAAGTGGTCTTGCCAGCGCCATTGGGTCCAATCAAACCAACTATTGACCCATGAGGAACCTGTAATCCAACCGAATCCAAAGCCTGGACTCCGCCAAAACGCTTGGACACATTAGCAACATCAAGGAGTAAATGATCTGACATCACTTAGTACCGCTCTTTTGCCAAATACCACCTGGGCGATAGAGCATGATCAAAATCAACGCTAGGCCATAAATGAGCTGTCGAATGACTTCCACATCAATCAGTACGTGCCCGAAGATTACATTTTGTAGAGGCTGAACGATGGCGCGTAAGACTTCCGGAAAAACCGCCAACACGACCGCACCCAGAATGACTCCAGGAATATGACCAATGCCACCAAGCACAACCATTGCAAGAATGACGATGGATTCCCACAGCGTAAATGACTCTGGCGATACGAATCCCTGGAAAGCAGAAAAGAGAACACCTGCCACTCCCGCAAAGGATGCCCCAATTGCAAAAGCTAGTAACTTCATATTGCGCGTATTGATACCCATAGCCTTCGCAGCAATCTCATCTTCGCGTATAGCGACCCAAGCTCGCCCAATGCGTGAATTTTGAAGATGCGTACAAATAATCGCAACTGCAATAGCGAGGAGTAGAAATAAATAAAACACTAAATATAAACCGGGGATTTGCACAAAACCGAGATCCAAAGGTTTTGCAAATGAAATCCCCAAGAACTGGATTGGGTCAATGGCGGTAATGCCCTTTGGTCCATTAGTCAGGTTTAAAGGACGATCGAGATTATTCATAAAGATGCGAATAATTTCTCCAAAACCTAAAGTCACAATCGCCAAGTAATCACCCCGCAATTGCAATGTGGGTAAGCCTAAAATTATTCCAAATAAAGCAGCTAAAATAATGGAGAATACCGCCACCATCCATGGTGAAAAGTGCATTCCCTCCGGAAAGATAGCGGCAACACTTTCAAACTGCTGAGGTAGATGGGGTGATGCAAGCAATGCAAAGCTGTAAGCACCCAAAGCATAAAAAGCAATGTAACCCAAATCCAAAAGACCAGCAAAGCCCACGACTACATTAAGCCCTAGGGCAAGAACGATATAAAGCAAGGCAAAATCGAGTACTCGCACCCAATAGTTGCCTCCAGTAAAACCAACAAGCCAAGGCAAGAGTATTAAAGCAAGCAAACCTAAGTACAAATAAGCAGTTTGACTGAGACGGTTAAAAGCGATCACCTTAAGCACGGTCTGAAACCTTTTCGCCCAGCAGACCGGTGGGGCGGAATACTAAAACCAAAATTAATACTAGGAAAGCAAAAATATCTTGATAGTTAGAACCAAAAACGCCGCCCGTTAACTCACCAATATATCCAGCGCCCAGTGATTCAATCAAGCCCAAGAGAAGACCGCCCAGCATAGCGCCTTGCAGATTTCCTATGCCGCCAAGAACAGCTGCAGTAAAAGCTTTTAGACCTGGAATGAAACCCATATAAAAATGGACATTGCCGTAGTTGCTTGCAATCATTACGCCAGCCAAGCCGGCCAGTGCACCACCTAACATGAAAGTAATCGAAATGACGCGATTGGGATTAACACCCATCAGCGCAGCAATTTGAGTATTCTCAGCAGTGGCACGCATTGCTCTGCCTAATTTTGTCTTTTCTACCAAAAACAATAATCCAGACATTACCATTAAAGCAACAACAATGATCACGATTTCTTTACCAGTAATCGTGGCGCCGCTACCCCATACATCAATGGGGCTCGAAGGTAATAATTGCGGATAAGTCATCGGATTACGAGACCAAATCATCATGGCGATTGTTTGCAAAAGGATCGACATACCAATCGCAGAAATCAAAGGGGCCAGACGTGGAGCATTACGTAGCGGGCGATAGGCAATCCGCTCAATCGCATAACTGACGCCAGCGCAAACAGCCATCGTGAATGGCAAAACAATCAAGAGGATGAGCCAAGTAGGCAAGCCGCTCGTTAAATCCAGCATCAGGCGCAACAACGAAAGAGATACCATGGCACCAATCATGAGCACTTCGCCATGGGCGAAATTGATAATGCCTAAGACCCCGTAAACCATGGTGTAACCCAAAGCAATCAAAGCATAGATGCTGCCAAGCACTAAGCCATTAATGATTTGCTGAAGAAAAATATCCATGAAGCCTTTTGATTGGGTGCAAAAAAAGAGCGCCGCATTTGCGGCACCCTTTCCTTACAGTCTTTACAGCTTAATGACATCAAGAACCGTTTTCTTCTTGGTCTTGAAATCATACAAAGTAATAACACCCTCTTTCAAGTCGCCCTTGCTATCGAAAGCGATATTGCCCACTAAGCCATTCAGCTTGGTATCTGGCATGACAACTAAGATTTTTGCTGGATCAGTAGAATTAGCGCGCTTCATCGCATCTACCAACACATAGACTGCATCATAGGTAAACGGCGCATAGTTTTGAACCTCTAGATTAAAGCGCTCTTTGTATCGCTTTTGGAAGTCAGCTCCTTGAGCCATCTTAGAGAGGGCCATACCGGCCTCAGAACAGGTCACATTCATCACTGCATCACCAGCCAGTTCAGATAGCTTCTCTGTGCACATACCATCGCCGCCAACTACCTTAGCTGGAATACCGAGTTCAGCTGCCTGCTTAGTTAATGGCCCGCCAGTAGCATCCATGCCACCATACATGATGACGTCAGGCTTACTACCCTTGACCTTGGTCAAAATTGCCTTGAAGTCGGTTGCCTTGTTATGGCTAGCTTCACGCGTTACCACCTTAACACCAGCGGCTTGAACAGCCTTCTCGAACTCATCTGCCAAGCCTTTGCCATACTGGGTAGAGTCGTCAATAATGGCTACGGTTTTGGCCTTCAAGGTATTAACAACATAGTTAGCTAATGCTGGGCCTTGCTGAGCATCGGTAGCCACTACTCGATAGGTCGTTTTAAAGCCTTGCTTGGTGTAATCGGGATTGGTGGCCGATGGGGAGATCTGAGTAATCCCAGCATCGCTATAAATTTTTGAGGCAGGAATACTGGTTCCAGAATTTAAATGCCCCACCACACCGGCGACCTTTGCATCTACCAATTTCTGCGCAACCTGCGTGGCAGTTTTGGGATCTTCAGCATCATCCTCAGGCACCAACGTTAAAACAACTTTTTTGCCATCGATAGTGAGCCCAGATTTGTTGATCTCCTCCACTGCTAGACGTGCGCCATTTTCATTATCTTTACCCAAGTGGGCAATATGACCAGTCAAAGGGGCAACATGTCCGATCTTAACTTCTACAGCATCAGCCGGAATCGCAGCCCCTCTATCGCCACCCTTGCCACAGCCAGCCAAGATGACACTGGCTGTCGCTATCGCAATAGCGCTCTTTATAAAAATGACTTTTGACGCTTTTGAATTCATCATCTACAGCTCCTCTGATATGGATACTTCAGTCAACTAAATTTTTAGGCAATGAAAATGTGACATCCTCGACCACACCATCCAAAGCGCGAACATGCCGCGGCCCAAATTCTTGAATGCGGGCCACAATAGATTGCGCCAAACTTTCAGGGGCCGATGCACCAGCAGTAAGACCAATACGCTTCTTGCCTACAAACCATTCCGGCTGAAGCTGCTCTGGGGCATCAACCATGTAAGAAGGAACGCCTAATTTTTCTGATAATTCTCGCAAGCGATTAGAGTTTGAACTCGTAGCGCTGCCCACCACAATAACTACCTCAACTTGTGGGGCCATAAATTTCACAGCATCTTGACGGTTCTGAGTGGCATAACAAATATCTTGTTTACGTGGTTGCACAATATTAGGAAACTTCTTTGTGAGTGCCTCAACAATTTCCTTAGTCTCATCTACCGATAAAGTAGTTTGGGTAACGAAAGCAATCTTTTCATTGTCTGGGAAAGATAATGAAGCTATATCGCCCACTTTTTCAATCAAAAAGACCCCTTGCTTGACCTGCCCCATGGTTCCCTCAACCTCAGGGTGCCCTGCATGACCAATCATCAAAACCGTGAAACCCTCTTTACACATTTTGATAACCTCAAGATGCACTTTTGTCACCAATGGGCAGGTAGCGTCATAAACCTGCAAGCCACGATCTTGAGCATCTTGTCGGACCTCTTGAGATACACCATGGGCACTGAACACGACAATTCCGCCCTTAGGAACCTCATGCAGTTCTTCCACAAACACCGCACCCTTCTCGCGCAATTCATTCACCACGTAAGCGTTATGAACAATTTCATGACGAACATAAATCGGGGCGCCAAAACGAGTCAGCGCTTCATTGACGATATTGATAGCACGATCGACGCCCGCACAAAAACCGCGAGGCTGCGCCATCAAAATTTCGGGGCTGTCTGGGTTGCTCATCACCTAGAGAATCGCAACGATTTCTGCTTCAAAGGTAACGGGCCTTCCAGCCAGAGGATGGTTGAAGTCGAACCACGCACCCTCATCATTAATCGATTGCAAAACACCTGCATATTGAGCGCCACCTGGTGCATTGAATTCAATCACATCACCGGGATTAAATTCCACATCTTCATCACGCCCTTCTTTGAGCGCCTTCAAAGAAACCCATTGCACCAAATCTTCTTTGCGCTCGCCAAAACTTTCTTCCACTGGAAGTAAGGAACTCTTTTTTTCACCAACCTCAAGCCCTAACAACACCTTTTCAAAACAAGGCGCAAATTGTCCGGAACCCATCAGAACCGTCGCAGGACGATCGGCAAAAGTATTGATGTAATCCTCCCCGTTGGGCAAGGTGAGTCGATAGTTGAGGGTCAAGTAAGAATTGGGCAAAACAGTAAGCTTAGTCATAAGGTGATTGTATCTAGGCCTGCGACAGCTGTGAACTCCCCGATTACCAACTGGCCCAAAAATGAGCAACCCCGCGAGAAATTGCGCATTCATGGCGCGGCCGCACTTTCTGATGCAGAGCTGCTTGCTATTTTTTTGCGGGTAGGCGTCAAGGGCAAAAGCGCAGTGGCCTTAGCAAAAGATCTGCTGCATCATTTTGGGAGTCTACCCCGTCTATTAAGATGTAGCCGTCAGGAACTTACGAGCATCCATGGGATGGGCCTCTCCAAATGGTCGCAGATCCAAGCGGCCTACGAGCTAGTTAAGCGAAGTCTGGAGGAAGGTCTAGCGCAGGACTCTATCTTCTCCTCACCGAGTCATGTCAGAGAGTTTTTACAGGCCAAAATTGGCCGTCTGCCCCATGAGGTCTTTCTCTGCCTGTATTTGGACTCACGCCTTCATCTTATTGAATGCCAAGAGCTTTTTAGGGGGTCAATCACTCACACAGCGGTCTATCCAAGAGAAATTCTCAAGGAGGCCCTGGCTAGAAATGCCAGCGCCCTAATCGTGGCCCATAACCACCCCAGTGGGAACCCCCTACCAAGCGTTTCAGATCAAGAACTCACTAAAACACTCCAAAATGCCCTGCAATTGGTTGATATTTCACTTTTAGACCATTGCATCGTCAGTGGCAGTGGTTTTTTCTCTTTTTCTGATTCGGGCCTTATGAATATTGGCAATTAATAGTAGTAATTACTAACTTATCTCACATTGAATGCTGCCCCCGCCATTTTTATTGATTAAAGCTAGAAGCCAAAGTCATTTAGGGCTAGCCCAAAATAGGCTAGGACTGATACAATCTTCTTTTTTCGCAATTAATGGAGTTATGTCATGGCAAAAGTTTGCCAAGTCACTGGGAAGAAGCCGATGGTTGGCAACAATGTATCCCATGCAAACAATAAAACGAAGCGTCGCTTTTTGCCGAATTTGCAAAACCGTCGTTTCTGGGTTGAATCTGAAAACCGTTGGATTAGCTTGCGCTTAACCAATGCTGGTTTGCGCGTTATCGACAAGAACGGCATAGATGCCGTGTTGTCTGATCTCCGCGCACGTGGCGAAATTTAAGGAGCGCAGAAATGGCTAAAGGCGGCAGAGAGAAAATCAAATTAGAGTCATCAGCTGGTACTGGTCACTTCTATACAACTTCAAAAAACAAGCGTACTAAGCCTGAGAAAATGGAGATCATGAAGTTCGATCCGACTATTCGCAAGCACGTTGCTTACAAAGAAACAAAGCTGAAGTAATTACTTTCAGTAAATAAAAAACCCGCTTAAGTAGCGGGTTTTTTATTGCCCAAATCTTTTGGCCTTATACGCTTACTCTTAATCACTTAAGCGTAACGACGCAATCTTAATGAGAACTCACGCAAACTGGTTAAGCCACTATCTTCAGCACGCTGACACCACGCGTGCAACTGGGCCACCAACTGTTCTCTAGTAGCACTAGAACGGCCCCAGATAGCCTGTAAGTCACGCCGCATCTCAATCATCTTGCGAAGCTGTGCATTACTAGCCATAAGCTCTTCTAACTTTGCTTTCTCTTCCTTGCTCAGCCGTGACTCGTCTTTGACTAGCCAGGCTCGAGCATCACCCAAATGCGATGCGAGGACTTGCATATGCTGCACTTCATTGCTAAAGAAATTACGCAATGTTTTGCTATAGCGCGCCATGATTTCATAGCGATTTGCGATGATGGCCTCTAATGTATTTTGATCAGCAGGACGCAAATCACTCAGCACCGGTTTAGGGGGAGTCTTCTTGACCGTGGCCAAACCAACAGCGCTCATCATTTGAATATAGAGCCAACCAATATCAAACTCGTACCATTTATTGGAAAGCTTAGCGCTGGTCGCAAAGGTGTGGTGATTGTTGTGAAGCTCTTCGCCACCAATTAAAATTCCCCAAGGAAGAATATTGGTAGAGGCATCTTCACAATCAAAATTACGGTAGCCCCAGAAGTGGCCAATACCGTTAATTACACCGGCTGCAGTAATTGGAATCCACAACATTTGCACAGCCCAAACAGTTAAGCCAATGCCGCCAAACAAAAACACATCAATGATGAGCATCAGGGCAACGCCCTGCCAAGAAAACTTGGAGTAAATATTGCGCTCTAGCCAGTCATCCGGAGTGCCGTGGCCAAATTTTTCCATCGTCTCTTGATTCTTGGCTTCATTTTTATAGAGCTCAGCACCACGAGAAAGGACAGTGCCAATACCTAAAATTTGTGGGCTATGTGGATCATCGACAGTCTCGCACTTGGCGTGATGCTTGCGATGAATGGATGCCCACTCTTTAGTAACCATTCCGGTTGTTAGCCAGAGCCAAAAACGGAAGAAATGAGAAGCGATTGGATGTAAATCCAAAGCGCGGTGGGCTTGGCAGCGATGCAAAAAAATTGTTACGGCGGCGATGGTGATATGGGTAGCAATCAGCGTGAAAACGCTAATTTGCCACCAAGACCAATCTAGGTAGCCATTAGCTAGCCAGTGAAGAAATAGATCAAAGCCTGAACTTGAAGCTGTATTCAAAAGATATTCCTAAAATGAATGAATACCTCTATTTTAGAGCTTTTTAGGCCTTTTTGGCCTTATCTTTCGTTAACTCTTCCGATTTTGACTTTTCAGCCTTCTCAGGCTTGCTGCCCTTTTTCTGAAAAACAGCCCCAAAAAAGCCATCAGTTCCATGAATGTGGGGCCACAACTGCCACCAAGGATTATCAGAACTGCAGCCTAACGGAATTTTATCTTTTGGAAACAATGGCTTAAGAACTTCAGCTGCTGGCACTGCCTCAAATTCAGGATGCTTAGCTAGAAAATCCTCTGCAACCCCTTGATTTTCTTGAGGCAATAAGCTGCAAGTGGCATAAACCAAGCGTCCGCCCGGCTTTAGTAAACGGGCGGCAGAAGCCAAAATATTCATTTGTTTTTGATTCAACTCCAATACCCCAGTAGGGGTTTGACGCCATTTGAGGTCTGGATTACGGCGCAAAGTGCCCATTCCACTACAAGGGGCATCAACCAAGACTCGATCTATCTTTCCAGCCAAACGTTTGATCTTGGCGTCATTCTCACTATCAATCCATACTGGATGAACGTTTGAGAGTCCACTACGGGCTTGCCGTGGCTTCAAATTCGCTAAACGACGCTCGGATGTATCAAATGCATAGAGGCGCCCCGTAGAGCGCATTAAGGCACCAATCGCTAAAGTCTTGCCGCCTGCACCGGCGCAGAAGTCCACAACCATCTCGCCACGCTTAGGAGCAAGGAGATAAGCCAGAAGCTGACTGCCCTCATCCTGCACTTCAAACATGCCCGCTTTAAATCCAGCGGTATTTTGTAAAGCAGGCTTACCCATAATGCGCACACCATCTGGCGCATAAGGAGTTGGAATTGCTTGGTAGCGACCACCCAATACATTCATCTGCGCAAGTAATTCTTCGCGATTCGTTTTCATGGTGTTCGCACGCAAATCTAAAAGTGCCGGATGCATTAATGACTTGGCCAACTCTTCGCGTGTTTCTTCACCTGGATATTGTCCAAACGCATCCCACAACCACTCCGGCAAATTATTGCGAACGAGAGGATTTAATGCGGCGGGATCTACTGTGGCAAAACGTTGCAACCATTCATATTCACCAGGTTTTAGCACATGCGCTAAATCTGCAATAGCACTTTCAGCGCGGTTGGCAGAACCTAAACCACCCTCAGATAGAGCAGACAGCAAACCCAATAGGGCTAAGCGTCTTGCCTGAGAACCCTCACCACTAGAAGCAAATTGTGAGAACTCATTTTTACGACGCAAGATTGCAAATGCACTTTCTGCAATCAGGGCGCGATCGCGATTTCCAAGTTGGGGTTCAGCACGAAAATATCGACTCACAACACGATCGGATGGCTGCTCAAAACTAAGCAACTCTGGTAACAATCTCTCTAAATGAATTGCATGCTGAGGCAATGCCTTGGCGTTGGAAAAATTCTTTTGGCCTTCAGGTGCAATTAAATTTCCACTAGCATTACGTCGCTCTGCGTGGCGCAGGGGATCTTTAGATTTAGCGGCGTAACTTTTATGCGGGGAAAGTCTGTTTCCAGATTTGCGGGGTGGACGTTCTGCACTCATAATTTAAAAAATTGCGACTCCGGGGGTTGTAGCTTCACTTGATTACCTTCTATTCGCAATCGTCCATCAAGGAACCATTTTACGGCCCGCGGGTAAATCTGATGCTCAGCAGTCAAAACACGGGCTGCCAAGGCCTCAGCATCGTCGCCTTCCAACACTGGAACAGAGGCCTGACAAATAATTGGCCCCTCATCCACACCCTCGGTGACAAAGTGCACAGTGGCACCGTGCTCCTGAACGCCCGCGCCTAAAGCCCGCTCATGGGTATGTAAACCGGGGAAAGCCGGCAGGAGCGCTGGATGGATATTCATTAGGCGACCCTCAAAATGACGAATAAAGCCTGGGGTGAGAATTCTCATAAAACCGGCTAGCACCACCAAATCCGCCCTTAAGGCATCAATTTGCTGGGTTAAGGCAGCATCAAAGGATTCACGGCTAGCGTGCTCCTTGTGCTCCACCACAAAGGCTGGAATACCCTGGGAGCGAGCAAAATCAAGGCCCTTAGCCGCTGAGTGATTTGCTATGACCCCTGCAAATTTGACTGGCCATTGCTCTTTTTGAGCCATTTTGACGATCGCCTCGAAATTGGATCCGCGGCCAGAGATTAAGGTAACGATAGAAAGCATGCCCACAATATAATTGATGGCTACCCTGAAAGCGATTTTGTGAACGTATTCCGTGGCCCGACCCAGTTTTCTGCAGGACCCGCTTGTGCCCTAAGCATCGGTAATTTCGATGGCGTGCACAGGGGTCATCGCGCCCTTCTCAAGCAGCTCGTTGACGGAGCCAAGGAGCGCAGTCTAGTTAGCTGCGTCATGACCTTTGAGCCGCACCCAAAAGAATTCTTTTCTCCAGAGCAAGCTCCGCCCCGCATTCTCAATCTGCGCGATAAATTAGCCGCCCTATCGGAGCTTGGAATTGATCGCGTCGTGGTGGAACATTTCAACATAGCATTTGCCCGTCTTACACCAGACGAATTTGTTTCTGAAATTATTGTGAAGCGCCTTAATGCCAAATGGATTTTGATTGGCGATGATTTTTGTTACGGCGCAAAACGTGCGGGTAATTTTGCGAGCCTGAAAGCTGCTGGCGAAAGATATGGCTTTGAAGTCTCTAGTATTCAAACCATCTTAGAGGATGGAGAACGTATCTCCAGCTCTGCTTTGCGTACCGCACTAGCGAATGGTGACATGCATCAGGCGGAAAAATTATTAGGCCGTCCTTATGGAATTTCTGGTCATGTGATTCATGGTCAACAATTGGGTCGCAAACTCGGATTCCCAACTTTGAATCTTGCAGTGGCCAATCACTTACACCATCGCAAGCCTGCCACTACTGGCATTTTTACTGCTCAAGTTATCGGTTTAAGCGATAAGCCCCTGCCGGCTGTGGCCAGCCTGGGCGTTAGACCTACAGTGGAAGATGAAGGTCGCGTGCTACTGGAGACGCACATCTTTGATTACCAAGAAGATGTCTATGGAAAAATTATTACCGTGGAACTCTTAGAAAAAATTCGTGACGAGGCCAAGTATGATGGCCTCGACGCCCTTACCAAAGCAATTGCAGCAGATGCAATGCATGCCAGAAATTATTTCCAGAAAAAAGCATATGTCTGAAAAAGAAAACTCTTATCCCGTCAATCTTCTTGATACACCTTTCCCAATGCGAGGAGATCTAGCCAAGCGTGAACCGCAATGGGTCTCTCAATGGCAAAAAAATAAGCTTTATGAAAAGATTCGTGCTGCACATGCCAATCAGCCAAAGTTTATTTTGCACGATGGGCCTCCCTATGCAAATGGTGACATTCATATTGGTCACGCGGTAAATAAAATCCTCAAAGATATGATCGTGAAGTCCCGTTGGTTGATGGGTTTTGATTCTGTTTACGTACCCGGCTGGGATTGCCATGGCATGCCAATTGAGATTCAGATTGAAAAACAATTTGGTAAAAATCTACCTACTGCTGAGGTGCAATCTAAGGCGCGCGCCTATGCACAAGTGCAGGTGGATAAGCAGAAAAAAGACTTCGAGCGCTTAGGCGTTCTGGGTGACTGGAATAACCCATACCTCACTATGAACTATCGTAATGAGGCTGATGAGATTCGTGCCTTGGGCAAGATCTGGGAAAGTGGTTACGTCTTCCGTGGCTTAAAACCAGTGAACTGGTGCTTTGACTGTGGTTCTGCCCTTGCAGAAGCCGAAGTGGAATACCAAGATAAAACGGACCCAACGGTAGATGTTGGCTTTGCCTTCGATGACGCACAGCGTCCACAACTTGCAAAAGCCTTTGGACTTTCTGAGTTACCAAATAAACCAGGTCAGATTGTGATCTGGACAACGACGCCTTGGACCATTCCTGCTAATCAAGCAATGAACGTTCATCCAGAGCTTACTTATGCATTAGTAGATATTGGCGACAAGTTGTTGATTCTGGCAAAAGACCGTGTAGAAACTTGCTTGCAAGACTATGGCCTTGAAGGCAAAGTGATTGCTACTTGCCAGGGCGCTCAATTAGCAAATATTTCTTTCTGGCATCCGCTTGCGCCACTGCACGATGGCTACAAACGTCTCTCACCAATCTATCCAGCAGAGTACGTTACCCTCGATACCGGTACTGGTATTGTGCACTCCGCACCCGCTTATGGTGAGGAAGACTTTAAATCCTGTAAAGCTAATAAGCTAGCTGACAACGATATTCTTAATCCCGTTATGGGTAATGGCGTCTACGCATCATGGTTACCGCTATTTGCCAATGAATATATTTGGAAAGCAAACCCCAAGATTGTGGAAGCAATGCGCGAAGCAGGTAGCCTGCTTCGCGATAAAACCTATACCCATTCCTATATGCATTGCTGGCGCCATAAGTCACCAATCATCTATCGCGCTACCTCACAATGGTTTGCGAGTATGGATAAAAAGCCCTCCGATGGTAAAGCAAGCTTACGTGAAACCGCATTAGAAGGCATTAATAGCACCGAATTCTTCCCCGCCTGGGGCAAGCAGCGTTTACACAGCATGATTGTCAATCGCCCTGACTGGACTCTGTCACGCCAGCGCCAATGGGGTGTACCAATGGCTTTCTTAGTACATAAAGAAAGTGGTGAACCACATCCACGCACTATTGAGTTGCTCGAAGAAGTGGCAAAGCGCGTAGAAAAAGAGGGTATCGAAGCCTGGCAAAAATTAGAAGTTTCCGAACTGCTTGGCGATGAAGCCGCTCAATACGAAAAGAATCGTGACACACTGGATGTATGGTTCGATTCAGGAACAACGCACTGGCATGTGATTCGTGGATCACATCGCAATGAGTTGCTGACTGCTGAAGCAGGAACACCTAGCGGCCGTTTAGCGGATTTGTATCTGGAGGGTTCAGATCAACATCGTGGCTGGTTCCACTCCTCATTGCTCACTGGCGCAATGCTTGATGGCAAGCCGCCGTACAAAGCACTTCTCACGCACGGATTTACAGTTGATGGGCAAGGTCGCAAGATGAGTAAGTCTGTAGGCAACGTCATTGCCCCTCAACAAGTTGCTGACAAACTCGGTGCTGAAATTATTCGTCTTTGGGTAGCCTCTACTGATTACTCTGGTGAGATGACGATCTCTGATGAGATTCTGAAACGCGTTACTGAGAGCTATCGCCGCATTCGCAATACCTTACGCTTCTTGCTTGCCAATCTTTCTGACTTTGATCCAAGCAAGCGCTCTATTCCTGCTGATCAATGGTTAGAAATCGATCGCTATGCTGTTGCGCTAGCCAATCAAATCCAAAGTGATGTTGAAGCACATTACAAGACATATGAATTTCATCCAGCGGTAACTCGTATGCTGTCATTCTGCTCGGAAGATTTGGGCGGGTTTTACTTAGACATTCTCAAAGACCGCCTCTACACCAGTGCGCCTGATTCACCAGATCGTCGTGCCGCACAAAATGCCTTATTCCATATCACTCGCAACCTCCTAAAATGGTTGGCACCCTTTCTTTCTTTCACGGCAGAAGAAGCTTGGCAAGCATTTCCTCATGGTGCAGGCAATAAAGTAGAATCGATCTTCATGGAGGAGTTTGGCAACTTCCCAGAAATTGCAAACGCAAATGAGTTACTTGCTAAGTGGGGTCGTATTCGTGAAATTCGCTCTGAAGTAACCAAAGCAATTGAACTTGAACGCGAAGCTGGACATGTTGGGTCATCCCTGCAAGCAGAGCTCACCATTAAATTAGGTGATGTTGACTTTGCAATCTTGCATTCATTAGAAAATGATTTACGCTTTGTGACCATTACCTCCAGCGCCAATATAGAACTCAGCAACGATGGCTTGGAAGTACTCGTACGCGGCAGCCAATATAAGAAGTGTGGTCGTTGCTGGCATCACACCAAAGACGTTGGTAGCAATGCCGATTATCCTGAACTCTGTGGTCGCTGCATCAGCAACCTCTTTGGCGATGGTGATCATCGTTTATTTGCCTAAACTCCAAAACAACATGAGCCTGCCTTTTCTACGCTACCTGGCTATTGCCACCATTACTTTACTGCTTGATCAGGCTAGTAAATGGCTAGCTTTGAGCAATTTGAAATTGGGAATACCAGAACAGGTACTGCCTTTTCTAAATTGGCTCCTGCTCTTCAATCCAGGTGCAGCATTTTCCTTTTTGGCACAGGGCTCTGGTTGGCAACGCTGGTTCTTCACCATTATTGGCTTAGTCGCCTGCATCTATATTGTTTGGCTACTGCGTAAAAACCAAAATGATCAATTACTTGGCGTAGCACTCAGCCTAATTTTGGGCGGGGCCATAGGTAATATATTGGATCGATTAATGTATGGCGCTGTGGTGGACTTCATCGATGTGCACTATGCCACTTGGCACTGGCCAGCCTTCAATATTGCCGATAGCGCTATTTGTATTGCTGCAGTACTCATCATTTTTGGCGAATTGCACAAGTCATTTGGCAAATCCCCTCAATCCCATTAAGCTGGCGCCATGCAATCACTTTTAAACAAGAAAATTGTCCTGGGAATCTCTGGTGGCATTGCAGCCTACAAGAGCCCCGAACTTGCTCGTCAGTTAATGCAAGAGGGCGCTTCGGTACAGGTGGTGATGACTGACGCTGCAACCCAATTCGTAACGCCCGTCACTATGCAAGCACTCACAGGCAATCCGGTTTACACCAGCCAATGGGACAACAGCATTGGCAATAATATGGCTCACATTGAGCTATCTCGCTCTGCTGATGCTATTGTGATTGCCCCTGCTAGTGCTGATTTGATGGCTAAATTATCTTTAGGCTTAGCTGATGATTTACTTAGTACGCTTTGCCTGGCAAGAGATTGCCCACTGTTACTAGCCCCAGCGATGAATAAACAAATGTGGGAGCACGCAGCGACCCAAAGAAGCGTTAAGCGTCTCAATGAAGATAGAGTTTCTCTTCTGGGTCCAGCAAGCGGCTTTCAGGCTTGTGGTGAAGTTGGCATGGGTAGAATGTTAGAGCCTGCTGAAATTGCAGAGCAAGTGATTGCTTTCTTTCAGAAAAAAACTTTAGCCGGTAAAAATGTATTAATTACTGCCGGGCCTACTTTTGAAGCTATCGATCCAGTGCGCGGGATTACCAATCACAGCTCCGGAAAAATGGGTTTTGCAATCGCACGTGCTGCAATAGAGGCTGGCGCGCAAGTACAGCTTGTCGCAGGCCCTTGTGATTTATCAACGCCACTAGAAGCCACTGGAAAGATTTCCCGCACCAATGTTACTAGCGCAAAAGAAATGCATGCGGCAACACTAAGGGCCGCTGATTGCGACATCTTTTTTGCTGTGGCTGCAGTCGCTGACTGGGGTATTGCGAAACCCTCTAAAGAAAAAATCAAGCGCCAAGGCAAAGGAGCGCCTGGAATTGAATTTATTGCTAACCCAGATATTCTTCTGGATGTTGCCAAGACAGTTAAAACTAAAGATGGTAAGCCATCCCCCTACTGCGTTGGCTTTGCAGCAGAATCTACCGATCTCCAGGCGAATGCAACTGAAAAACGTCAACGCAAAGGGATTCCAATGGTTGTCGGCAACATCGGCCCGGAAACCTTTGGTAGCGACCTTAATCAATTACTCATCATTGATGAAACTGGCAACAAGAAAATTGCTAAAGCTGAAAAGCTTGAGCTTGCTCGCCAACTCATTCAGATAGTTGCCAAGAAAATTAAGCAGTAAGCTCTTTACTTACATTCCCTGTTTTAGGAAATTCCATGCAATCCCTTCAAGTCAAAATTCTCGATGAACGTATGCGCAATCAATTGCCGACGTATGGCACACCAGGTAGCGCTGGATTAGATTTGCGCGCCTGCATTGATGAAACCATTGAGATTGGACCAGGCCAAACTGTTTTGGTGCCAACGGGCTTGGCTATCTATGTTGAAGATCCACGTTATGCTGCATTCATTCTTCCGCGTTCAGGTCTTGGCCATAAGCACGGAATCGTCTTAGGCAACCTAGTAGGCCTCATTGATTCTGATTACCAAGGTCAATTAATGGTGAGCACCTGGAATCGTGGCTCAACCCCTTTCAAGCTGGAACCGATGGAGCGCTTAGCTCAATTGGTAGTGATGCCGGTTCAGCAAGTGGAGCTCAAAGTGGTTGAAGAGTTTACCGAGAGCAGTCGTGGCGCCGGCGGCTTTGGTAGCACTGGGCGAGCCTAGTACACCACCATTTGCCAACCGCTTGGGCACGCCTGTGTCTGAGGATAATACAAGCCATTTTCAGGACAGTAAGCAGCAGTTCTTTGGGCCGGGTAATATTGAGTCTGATAGTACACAGGGCCTGAGCGGTAATAAGCATTAGTCACCACCGCACCCGCTACAGCACCCACAGCATAAGGCGCCCAACCGTAGTTCCGCTCTCCTCCACGCCATGCGCCTGCGTAAGCCCCATGCCCACCTCGCCAACCATGCGCGCTTGCAGGACCCACGGCACTAAATAATGCCGTTACTGTGAACAGATAAATGAGGATCTTTTTCATATTGACCTCCTAGATAATGATTGGAATTCTTCTTCTCTTATCTATTTAACGCGGATTTAAATTAGGGAGTTGACAGCAGAAGTAAATAAAGCCACCCGAAGGTGGCCTTATTTCAATACAAACCTGTTGGCACAATAAGAAATAGCTTAGATTTCTTCCGCCGGAGCTATGTCAGCCTTGAGCGTCTTTCTGGGTGGCATCGGAGCATCAAAATCTAACTGCACCTTGCCCTCAGCATCAACATCAACCGCCACATGTCCGCCCTGTGCCAACTTGCCAAAAAGTAATTCATCAGCAAGGGCCTTGCGCACAGTATCTTGAATAATCCGCTGCATTGGACGCGCCCCCATCAAAGGATCAAAGCCATGCTTCGCTAAGTGAGCGCGTAATGCTGGACTAAAGGTAGCGTCAACTTTCTTCTCATGTAATTGCTCTTCCAACTGCATCAAGAACTTGTCAACGACTCGCATGATGATCGTTTCATCAAGAGCCCTGAAGGATACGATCGCATCTAGGCGATTGCGGAACTCTGGCGTAAAGAACTTCTTAATATCTGCCATCTCATCACCAGACTCACGTGCATTGGTAAAGCCGATGGTTGATTTCTGCATCGCCTCAGCACCAGCATTGGTGGTCATGATGATGATGACGTTACGGAAATCAGTCTTGCGACCATTGTTATCCGTCAAGGTGCCATGATCCATCACCTGCAAGAGGATATTGAAAATATCTGGATGCGCTTTTTCTATTTCATCAAGCAAAAGCACGCAATGCGGTTTCTTATTCACCGCTTCAGTTAATAGTCCGCCCTGATCAAAGCCCACGTACCCCGGAGGCGCACCAATCAAACGGCTTACGGCGTGACGCTCCATGTACTCAGACATATCAAAACGGAGCAATTCAATACCCAAGATATAGGCAAGCTGCTTGGCAACCTCAGTTTTGCCAACGCCCGTAGGACCAGAAAATAAGAATGAACCAATGGGACGATCAATCTTGCCAAGACCAGCGCGCGTCATCTTAATCGCACTTGCCAGAGCTTCAATCGCAGGATCCTGACCGAAGACTACGCTCTTAATATCGCGATCCAAAGTTTGCAATTTACTGCGATCGTCAACCGTGACTGACTGAGGCGGTATACGGGCAATCTTGGCAACAATCTCTTCGATCTCTGGGCGGCCGATGGTTTTCTTCTGTTTAGACTTCGGCAAAATACGTTGTGCAGCACCAGCCTCATCGATTACATCGATTGCTTTATCCGGCAAATGGCGGTCATTGATATAACGAGCAGAAAGCTCTGCCGCAGCCACTAAGGCACCAGCCGCATACTTCACGCTATGGTGCTCTTCAAACCGAGACTTCAAACCACGCAAGATTTGTACAGTCTGATCTACAGTTGGCTCAACTACATCCACTTTCTGGAAGCGACGAGACAAAGCAGCATCTTTTTCAAAGATTCCACGGTACTCAGTAAATGTCGTTGCACCAATGCATTTAAGTTGGCCATTAGATAAAGCAGGCTTTAAAAGATTGCTGGCATCCAATGTTCCGCCTGATGCAGCACCTGCACCAATCAACGTATGAATTTCATCGATAAACAAAACACCATGAGCATGATCCTTGAGCGACTTAAGAACACTCTTCAGTCGCTGCTCAAAGTCACCACGATATTTGGTACCAGCAAGCAATGCACCCATATCCAAAGAATAAACAGTGGCATTAGCCAAGATGTCAGGCACATCACCCTTCACAATGCGCCAAGCCAAGCCCTCCGCAATAGCAGTTTTACCAACACCGGCTTCGCCAACCAACAGAGGGTTGTTCTTACGACGACGGCAAAGCACCTGAATAACGCGCTCCACCTCACTATCGCGCCCAATGAGTGGATCAATCTTGCCTTGACGAGCCAAGGCATTGAGATTTTGTGTGTACTGGTCAAGCGGGCTCTCCTTACCAGATGAGGCCGCCTCCTCAGTTTCTTGAGTTGCATCCACAGGCTTAACGTGCTCAGTTTGATCTTTCCGAACACCGTGACTAATAAAGTTCACAACATCTAAACGAGTGACCCCTTGCTGTTGCAAGAAGTACACCGCATGCGAATCTTTTTCACCAAAGATGGCAACCAAGACATTTGCACCAGTTACCTCTTTCTTGCCATTAGACGTAGATTGCACGTGCATGATGGCGCGTTGAATCACGCGCTGAAATCCAAGCGTTGGTTGTGTATCCACCTCATCGTTGCCAGGAACTACTGGTGTGTTGTCATTGATAAAGTTTTTAAGCTGTGAACGCAACTCTGCAATATTAACTGCGCAGGCCTTCAGCACCTCAACTGCGGTTGCATTATCTAATAACGCAGCCAATAAATGTTCGACTGTAATGAACTCGTGTCGTGATGCCCTTGCGTCAACAAACGCCATATGCAAACTCACTTCTAATTCTTGGGCAATCATGCTTCCTCCATAGTGCACTGTAGTGGGTGACCCGCTTCGCGGGAGAGTTCGATAACTTGGTGCACCTTGGTGGCAGCGACATCACGAGTAAATACCCCGCAAATACCTTTGCCAACTAAATGAACTTGCAACATGATGCGTGTAGCTGTTTCATGATCCCTATTAAAATACTCCTGAATTACCATCACCACAAATTCCATTGGCGTGTAATCGTCATTCAATAGTAAAACTTTATACATTGAAGGCGCCTTAACTTTCTCGGCCTGCTTTTCGAGAAGAATGGTGTCCTCAACATAGGGATTGGCTGGTACGCCAGTAGTGGGATTTTTTGGTGTGCGGCTCATGAGAAACATTCTAAACACAGATATTCAAACTCTAATTTACTAGGGTCTTATTGCTAAAAAACCTTCAAAAACCCCTTTTTAACCCATATTGGAGCATTTTTCCTTAAAAAAAGGGGTATTTACTGGGGGGTAAGTACATATAACTCCTTGACACCCCTACAAAAAGGGCAAACAATCGGGGGGTAGGCTTCAAAAGAGGTTCTATTTAGGCGTGTTGTGGAGCGAGACTGATTAAAAAGTATTTACCCTCATCACGGTTGTTTTAAGTTTATGTAATGGAGTTCGCATGGCGACCGGAATTGTTAAGTGGTTCAATGATGCAAAAGGTTTTGGCTTTATCAAACCTGATGATGGTGAAGAAGAGTTGTTCGCGCATTTCAGCGCAATTACTATGCCTGGGTTCAAAACCCTTAAGGAAAACCAAAAGGTAACGTTTGATATTACCCAAGGCCCTAAAGGCAAGCAAGCTACCAATATCCAAGCGGCTTAATAGTCCTTAGATCATTATGGAAAACCCAGGATTCGTTCCTGGGTTTTTTTTCGTCCACAATTTGCTCAATTTAAAATCTTCAATATGCACACATTATCAAAAGCCTTGCGCAATCTTTTTCCCTGCGGTCTTTTCATCAGCTCAAGCCTGGCCTTCGCGCAAGTGAATACTGGATTGCCAACAGTCGAATTAAGAACTGGGATCTACCGCATTCAAGCAGAAATAGCCGACACTCCAGAATCAAGGCAAACGGGCTTAATGAATCGCACCAGCATGCCAACGAATTCTGGAATGCTATTTATCTTTGAAGAAAAAGCTGGGCATTGCTTTTGGATGTTCAGCACCAAGATTCCTCTTGCAATCGCTTTCATTTCTGACGATGGCAAGATTGTGAATATTGAAGAGATGCAGGCGGGCACAACGAATAACCACTGCCCTAAAGCTCCCATTCGCTACGCCCTCGAGATGAATAAGCGCTGGTTCTCCGATCGAGTCATTGCGCCTGGGTCGGTGATGAGTGGTTTACCGAAGAAGTAGCGAGAAATCCTGATCGGGAAATAAAAAACGCAGACCAAGGTCTGCGTTTTTTCCTACGGTAGTTTATTCATTCAAAGTGACAAACATAGTGCACTGGCTGCTCAGCACGAATAATAAAGTAACCACCTTTTTCCACTTCCCAGCTCTGGCCAGCCTTAAACTTTTGCTCTGGAGCGCCGTTGATACTCACAAAAGCATTCCCATCTACTACCTCCATCACCTCTCTAGTACTTAGGTCAAAACGTAAAGTGCTTGGCAAAACCACACCAACGGACTTACGTACGCCATTAGATAAGGTCACCGTGTGAGATACGCACTTGCCATCAAAAAACACATTGGCTTTTTTTCCTACTGAAACTTGATCAAATTGCATCTTGGTTCTTTCTAATCTAGTGATTACTAATTACTTCTTTGCACGTTTACGTTTCGCTATTTCAGCAATTCGCATACGCAAGGCATTGAGTTTGATAAATCCACCAGCATCAGCCTGGTTATAGGCGCCACCGTCATCATCAAAGGTTGCGATATTTTGATCGAACAAGGTATTCGCTGAGTCACGTGAAATTACAGATACAGATCCTTTGTAGAGCTTGAGACGAACAACACCATTTACCATCTGCTGGGTATGATCAATTAAGGTTTGCAAAGCGATACGTTCTGGCGCCCACCACAAACCGTTGTAAATCAAGCTGGCATAGCGTGGCATCAAGTCATCTTTCAAGTGAGCCACTTCGCGATCGAGGGTAATACTCTCTATGCCACGGTGGGCTTTTAGGAGAATCGTTCCTCCAGGAGTTTCATAGCAACCACGACTCTTCATGCCAACGAAACGATTTTCAACTAAATCAAGACGACCAATACCATGCTTACCGCCAATACGATTTAACTCAGCAAGCAGTTCATGTGGTTTATACGCTTTGCCGTTGATGGCAACTGGATCGCCGGCCTTAAATTCAATTTCGATAATCTCTGGAGCATCTGGCGCTTTTTCAGGAGCAACTGTCCAACGCCACATAGACTCTTCAGCTTCAGCATTGGGATTCTCTAGATGGCGACCTTCATAGCTGATGTGCAAGAGGTTGGCATCCATCGAATAAGGTGAGCCGCCCTGCTTATGTTTCATCTCAACCGGAATGCCATGCTTTTCTGCATAGGCCATTAACTTCTCACGGGAGAGCAAATCCCATTCACGCCAAGGAGCAATCACTTTAATTCCTGGCTCAAGAGCGTAGTAGCCCAACTCAAAGCGAACCTGGTCGTTGCCCTTGCCAGTTGCACCATGCGACACGGCGTCTGCCCCCGTCAAGCGAGCAATTTCGATTTGGCGCTTTGCAATTAATGGGCGCGCAATCGATGTACCCAAAAGATACTCGCCTTCGTAGATCGTATTAGCGCGGAACATCGGAAATACAAAATCACGTACAAACTCTTCACGCAAGTCATCTATAAAAATGTTTTCTGGCTTGATACCAAACTGCAATGCCTTAGCACGTGCTGGCTCAAGCTCCTCGCCCTGACCAAGGTCAGCTGTAAAGGTAACGATCTCACAGCCATAAGTATCTTGAAGCCACTTCAAGATCACGCTAGTATCCAAACCACCGGAGTAAGCTAAGACTGCTTTTTTAATATCAGACATGTTTTTTTATTCAATCAAAATTAATTAACAAAGAACTTAGTCCAAACGGCCACAGAGTAAATACTCCATTAAAGCCTTTTGAACATGCAAACGATTTTCTGCCTCTTCCCACACGATGCTTTGAGGGCCATCAATCACCCCTGCAGAAACTTCTTCTCCGCGATGGGCTGGCAAGCAATGCATAAACAATGCGTCAGGCTTAGCGAGTGACATTAACTCTTCGTCAACCATCCAGTCTTGGAAAGCATTCATACGCGAAGTATTTTCAGCTTCATAGCCCATGCTAGTCCAAACATCTGTCGTCACCAAATCGGCGCCTTTGCACGCATCTTTTGGATCAGTGCAAATGGTTAAGTGCTTCGCGACAGCCTGGGTTAAACGAGAGGCGTCCAACTGATAACCCTCTGGTGCCGAGAAACGAATCTGAAAGTCTAAGCATTCTGCGGCTTCTATCCAGGTGTAGGCCATATTGTTGGCATCGCCAACCCATGCCACCGTTTTACCTTGAATCGGACCGCGAGCCTCTACGAATGTAAAGATATCGGCCAATACTTGGCAGGGGTGATATTCATTGGTAAGCCCATTAATGACTGGCACCCTAGAATTGGCGGCAAAACGCTCAATGATGTCTTGGCCAAAAGTGCGGATCATGATGATGTCAGTCATCCGAGAGATCACCTGTGCAGCGTCCTCCACAGGCTCACCACGGCCTAACTGGGTATCACGGGTATTTAGGTATACAGCATGCCCACCAAGCTGATGGATGCCTGCCTCGAAAGAGAGGCGAGTACGTGTGGAATGCTTCTCAAAAATCATTGCCAAGGTGCGGTCGTGAAGTGGGTGCCAAGTCTCATAGCTCTTGAACTTAGACTTCAGCCATGCGGATCTTTTTAACAAATAGTCATATTCTTCACGGGTAAGGTCAGCAAACTGCAGGTAGTGCTTGACCTGACCAGGCACTTGAGGCTTCGCCATAGATGTCATAGTTGAGCTTTCTACTAAAGTTTTGGCTTGCATTTTTCTTAAACCATTCGACTGCACGAAAATAGAACCTAAAGTCATCTTACGGCCAACTCAGGCTGTTAAGCTAGATGACTTACCAATACTGATCCCACCACCCTCATTACGCGAACTTGAACCACAAAAAGCTTTTCATTCAAGGCATTACCACTTCTGGCAAACCATTTCGACCCAGTGATTGGGCGGAGCGTCTGTGCGGGGTAATGGCTAGCTTTCGCCCTCCAGGAGATTCTGGAGACCCGCGCTTCACTTATTCACCCTATGTCATTCCGGTCGTGATTGCTGCAGTGAAATGCGTTGTTATTGATACCAGACTAGGCGATCTTGATCCAAGAGCGTTGGACTTTGTTACGAACTTTGCCAAAGACAACGGTCTACCGATCGAAGAGGCATGCGAGTTCGAACCCAAACCCCAAACCCAGTCCTAAAAACAAAAACCCGCTCTGATGAGGAGCGGGCTTAGGTCGAAATTACTTCGACCAGCCTAAAACAAATACTGTATTACGCTGCCATCGCCTTGATAGCTGCAGACAAACGTGACTTCTGACGTGCTGCAGTATTTTTGTGAGCAATCTTTTTGTCAGCGATCTTGTCGATCGTTGCTTGAGTTGCTGCAAATACTTTCGCTGCAGATGCTTTGTCACCAGTTTCGATCGCTTTACGAACTGCCTTGATGGAAGTGCGAAGCTTTGAACGCAAACTGGAGTTGTGTTCGTTCTGTTTTACTGCCTGGCGTGCGCGCTTACGCGCTTGTGCTGTATTGGCCATCTTTAAACCTTGCCTCTATAAATTGCAAAATGCGATTAGTTAAAAATCCTGCGGACTTGCCAGATTCATAAGCAAGCTCGCCAAAACCCAAGATTTTACCTTAAAGGGGCAAAAAAGCCCAGTCAACCTATAAATAGGTGAAAATCGGCTCATGAACCTGCTTTCTGCCGCCGCCAAGGTTAGCTCCCTCACGATGCTGTCCCGCATTACTGGACTGCTCCGGGAGACTTTAATCGCTCGAAGTTTCGGGGCTTCTGAGTGGACAGATGCCTTTAATGTGGCTTTTAGGATACCCAATTTACTGCGTCGATTATTCGCCGAAGGGGCCTTTTCGCAGGCTTTTGTCCCAATTTTGGGTGAAATCTCTAAGGATGGGGATCAAAAACAGGCTCAAATCCTCGTTAATGCTGTCGCCACCCTCTTATTTTGGGCGCTGCTGCTCACGGTACTCCTAGGTGTAATTGGTGCCCCCTTGCTCATCCTGGTGATTGCTACAGGGTTTTGCGGTGGCCCAGCATATGAAGCCAGCGTCGTCATGACCCGCATTATGTTTCCCTATATTGGCCTCATTTCCCTAGTTTCACTATCAGCCGGAATTCTCAACACTTTTCAGCGCTTTGCCATTCCAGCTTTTACTCCCGTTTTATTAAACCTAGCTTTAATCGGAAGCGCGCTGTTTCTTGCGCCGCATTTAGAACAGCCAATCTATGCACTCAGTCTTGGAGTGCTCTTGGGCGGGGTCCTGCAATTAGTCATTCAAATTCCGGCGCTATCTCGCTTGGGTCTTTTGCCCCGCATTGGCTTGTTTCCAGGCGCCATTAAATCTGCCCTCACCAATCCCGAGGCAAGACGAGTTTTAAAACTCATGGGGCCAGCAGTCTTTGCAGTCTCAGTTGCCCAAATTTCCCTCATCATCAATACCAACATTGCTTCACGCTTACAAGCAGGTAGCGTGTCCTGGTTGTCCTACGCGGATCGCTTGATGGAGTTTCCGACAGCGTTGTTAGGCGTCGCCTTAGGGACCGTTCTTCTTCCAAGCCTAAGTAAAGCCAATGCTAAGAATGACCTAGTTCACGCCGGTGAACTACTCATCTGGGGATTACAACTCACGTTCTTATTAGCCGCACCTTGCGCAATTGCACTCTTTATTTTTGGTGAGCCCTTAGCGGCAGTGCTCTACCACTATGGAAAATTTAATGCGCTAGATGTCTTGATGACACAACGTGCATTAGCAGCCTATGGTGTCGGCCTCATTGGATTAATTTTGGTAAAAATTTTGGCGCCTGGTTTTTATTCACGCCAAGATATTCGCACTCCCGTAAAAATTGGTTTGCTGGTGCTAGTTGCAACTCAGCTAGCCAACTTTGTTTTTGTACCCTGGCTAGGGCATGCAGGTCTCGCCCTTTCTGTTGGCGCTGGCGCCTGCCTCAATGCCGCCCTCCTTTGGATAGGTCTGCATCAGCGTGGTGCCCTACCAAGCTCGGCGTGGGCGAAATACCTTGGGCAGCTATTTTTTGCCTTAATCCCCTTTTCTGCGGTACTTTTTTATGCCGCGGGAGCCCATAACTGGATCGCGCTGCAAGCAGAACCCTGGACGCGCATTAGTCTGCTGGCAGCATGGTTAGCACTTGCTGCCCTTGTTTACTTTGGAACCCTAGGTCTAGTTGGAATTCGCTGGCAAAAATTCTTACGTCATGCAAAATAGGACTTATGCCAACACAACAACTCGACTATTTCACCTCCTTAGTTGCTGAGGACGAACATCTTCCATTAACGGAGGCAGCAATCGCCGTAGCGCAACATGCATATCCAGATTTAGATGTTCAAGGCGTGCTCGATCAACTCGATCAACTGGGTAACAAGTTGAAGTCACGAATTACTCCTGACACATCACCAATTCAGCGCTTACAAATTCTGAAGCACTTCTTTTATACCGAGCTAGGATTTGGCCCTAACCCAAATGATTTCTACGCGCCCGAAAATTCGTATTTGCACTATGTGCTTGAGAATCGCCGGGGCATTCCGATTTCATTGGCCATTCTCATGATGGAATTGGGAAATCAAATTGGCTTAAAAATTCGTGGCGTTTCATTTCCCAACCACTTCATGATGCGCATCTCCTTGGCGCAAGGTGAAGTGATCATGGATCCACTCACTGGAGAATCACTCTCTAAAAATCAATTACAAGAGATGCTAGATCCCTATTTAGATGCCAAGGGCTATCGTGGTGAATTGAGTTTGCCACTCAACGTCTTCTTGCGAGCCTCCAACCCACGTGAAATCTTGTCTCGCTTCCTGAGAAACCTCAAAATGATTTACTCAGAGCACGAACGCTGGGAGCGCTTACTGGGAATTCAGGAGCGCTTAGTCATTTTGTTGCCAGACTCCATTGAAGAGATTCGTGACCGCGGGCTAATCTTTGCCCAACTAGAATATTTGCGTCCTGCATTAGAGGATATGCATCACTACCTTAGTGAATCGCCAGAGGCGGAAGATGCCAGCGATATTCGTGAACATATCGCCACACTGGAGAGTCAAGCGAAGTTTCATTAAAGCCCAGCTTAAATCCAGGGATGATGTTTAACCCTACTTTTCTTTGCCCTGAAATATTTTGTAAAGGGCAGCTAAGACAACTGGAATAGCTGCAGCACCAACGCCTATCAAAACAATCACATTGAGGTTTTGGCGAATGATCGGAATATTGCCAAAGAAGTATCCGGCAATGACTAAACCAAATACCCATAATGCCGCGCCAGTAATATTAAAAAACTGAAAGCGTGAAAAGTTCATTTCTGATACCCCTGCAATAAAGGGTGCAAAGGTACGAATGATAGGCAGGAAGCGCGCTAAGATGATGGTCTTGCCGCCATGCTTTTCATAAAACGCATGCGTCTTTAACAGGGCTCGCCGATCAATCCAGCGCGACTGGCTGCTAAAAACCCGTTTGCCGATCCAGCGTCCAATAAAGTAATTCACGGTGTTGCCCGCTACTGCAGCAGCCAATAAACCCAAACATAAGGTCCAGATATTGAAATGCTCAGTAGCGCAATAAGCTCCTGCTATAAATAAGAGGGAATCGCCCGGTAGGAATGGAGCAACCACTAAGCCGGTTTCAGCAAATACGATTGCAAATAGCAGCCCATAAGCCCAGGGGCCATATTGCGCGATCACTACATCTAAGTGGCGATCGATATGCAGAAATAAATCACTGAGTTGTAAAAGGGCATCCATTCACTTGCACTCCAAATATTGGCTTGATGCGGATATTAACAGGCTCCTATAATCAGGCATGCAATCTGAACCCTACATTCAGCCTGTGCATGCTCCAGAGGCTGTGCCCGTTCTTTGTATCGTTGGCCCAACTGGTGCAGGCAAAACTCATCTCGCCATGCAACTTGCCGAGCATGCCAAATCCAGCAGCTTAACCATAGAACTCATCAGCATGGATTCAGCATTGGTCTATCGTGGTTTAGATATTGGTAGCGCGAAACCTACGAAAGCAGAACAAGCTGCGGTCGTTCATCATCTAATCGATATTCTTGAGCCCACAGAAGTCTATTCCGCCGCACGCTTTGCGCAAGATGCAAAACGTCTCTGCGAAGAAATCCGTTGCAGAGGAAATATTCCAGTCATTGTTGGTGGGACGATGTTGTATTGGCGGGCATGGGCATACGGACTCTCTTCGCTACCGCCAGCTAACCCAGAGATTCGTGCACGACTTGATGAAGCAGGTAAAGTACTTGGCTGGCCCGCGATGCATACAAAGCTTGCAAGACTGGATCCAGAAACTGCAGCACGCTTAAAGCCCAATGATTCACAACGCGTGCAGCGTGCACTTGAGGTATTTGAAATTACTGGCAAGCCAATGTCTGTATTGCTTGCCGATGCTCCTAGCGAGGATGGCAGGGAAGGATCAAGTATTCCAGAGTGGATTCGGTTGGTTTCACTTGAACCCAGTGACCGCAAACGACTCCATCAGAATTTAGAAAAACGTTTTGATGAAATGCTGCTTGCTGGGTTTTTAGATGAAGTCAGGGCTTTGCGGAAAAATCCAGATTTACACGCTGATCTACCAGCTATTCGCTCCGTAGGTTATCGCCAAGCTTGGGAATTTTTGAATGGCGAAATTGACGCTGAACAAATGCGCTATAAAGCATTAGCAGCTACGAGACAGCTTGGGAAACGCCAACTTACTTGGCTCAGAGCAATCGCAGGCAGAAATACTTTTGACCCCTTCAACCCAGGAGATCTGAAGGCTGCTCTAGATTACTGCAAAAGTAACTTAAAGAAATAAAAAGCGATTGTAGTAAGCGCTGTCTAGACAACAATAGTTTGTGGCGCGCCCTTTGGACGCGCAAGCACCTCGCCAACGGCCCAAGCCTTTAAGCCTTGAGCAGTTAATGACTTGATCGCAGCATCTGCTTGGTTAGAAGAAACAATGACCACCATGCCAATGCCGCAATTGAATACGCGAACCATCTCTGCATCTGCAACGCCACCCTTCATCTGCAACCAACGGAAGAGCTCAGGCATCTGCCAGCTATCACGATGCAAGACTGCTTGAGTATTCTCTGGAAGAACGCGTGGTACGTTATCTACTAAACCGCCACCGGTAATGTGCGCCATACCCTTCACATCAATTTCAGAAATGAGCTTCAGGAGAGGCTTCACATATATTTCGGTTGGCGCCATCACCACATCGCCGAGTAATTGACCGCCTAAATCGTCAGTAGGTTTTGCGCCTGCGCGTTCGATAATTTTGCGTACCAAAGAATACCCATTGGAATGCGCACCACTTGAACCAATTGCTAGCACAACATCGCCAGGAACAATAGTATTGCCAGTAATAATTTTGGATTTTTCAACCGCGCCAACTGCAAATCCAGCTAGGTCATATTCACCCGGCGGATACATGCCCGGCATCTCGGCAGTTTCACCACCAATTAAAGCGCAGCCAGCGAGTTCGCATCCTTTAGCAATACCGCCAACAACAGTTGCTGCAGTATCCACACTAAGTTTGCCGCAAGCAAAGTAGTCTAAAAAGAAAAGAGGTTCTGCACCTTGGACCAAAATATCGTTGACACTCATTGCCACCAAATCCTGACCAATGGTGTCGTGGCGATTCCATTCAAATGCTAGGCGAAGCTTTGTGCCCACACCATCAGTACCCGAAACTAAAACAGGCTCCTTGTAACGCTTGGGCACCTCAAAAAGGGCTCCAAAGCCACCAATTCCAGCCAAAACACCTTCCCGCATGGTTTTCTTGGCCAAAGGTTTGATGCGATCAACCAAATCATCCCCAGCGTCAATATCGACGCCAGCATCACGGTAGGAAAGGCCTTTTGATGGGGAATTAGTAGATGAAGTCATATTAGAGTCGGAATATTGGTGAAAAATGTCACTTGGTCAGTAGAATCATTGAATTCTAGAGGATTACTTGTAATGGCTGAAATTTTTACCCCTTTTCTGGCTGCTTTCATTCTGGCTTACATCCTTAGGCCTGCCTTTCTATGGCTGGAGAGACGACGAGTGCCAACTTCTTTGGGGGCTCTACTGACTGTAGTCCTTGGCTTAGGAGTCTTGATTGCAATTTTGAGTCTATTTATTAGCCTTCTTAGAACTGAGTTGCCTTTGATTAAGACCCAATTGCCCGGCTGGATTCAAAATACTCAAGCATGGTTAGGCCCAAAGCTATCTGAATTCCATATTGATGTCGATTGGGGTACCTTAAAAACTACCGCATCTCAAAAAATCTCAGATCATATTAGCGACAATGCTGATGCTCTCATGACCACTACTTTTGAAACTGTGCTCATGTCTGGCAGCTCTGTAATCGCTGGGTTTGTAAATTCTGTTTTGATTATCTTTGTCATGTTCTATTTACTCATCGACTGGGATCACTTCTTTGGACTTGTCAAAAAAATGGTACCGCTGCGCGCTCAAGAAACCGTTCATCACTTAGCAATGCACACGGATGGTTTGCTCTCACAATATTTACGCGGGATGGTCATCGTCATTTCCATCATGTCTGTTTTTTATAGCATTGGTCTAAGCTTGATTGGCATCAAAGGTTCTGTGGCCTTAGGTGTATTCACGGCCCTGATGATTGTGATTCCCTATATTGGTATTGCCCTCGGCTTAAGTCTTGCAGTCCTCTCCGCAATTCTACAATTCGGCATTGGCACTGAGTTGCTTGGGGTTTTAGTGATATTTGGCATCGGTCAACTCCTTGAAGGCTTTTTCTTAACACCCCGACTCATCGGTGAACGAATCGGCTTGCACCCCGTTGCAGTACTATTTGCCTTGCTACTTTTTGGCAATCTCTTTGGCTTTTTCGGAGTACTACTTGCGCTGCCGATTAGTGCTGTGAGCTTGGTGTTAGTTCAATACCTTTGGTCTGTTTATACGCAAAGCTCTTGGTATCAAAAATAATTTCGCAGTAATGAATACACCCTCACTTCCAAGACAATTCGCTTTAGACCTTAGCCACACACCCAAAGCTAGTCTAGATAACTATCTGCCTAGCAAAGACCTGGCTTTAGTTTCCGCATTACAGAATCTTTCAGAATCTTGGCAAGATCTTGCTCATACACAATCTAGCAATCCACTGAACAATCGCTGGATTTATTGGTGGGGCCCAGAAGGATCTGGGCGCAGTCATTTACTAGATGCCATGACAAACGCCGCAGAGAATGCGAAGATTCAATCTTTTTCTCTCAATCCGAGAGAGCCCATCTCCTGGGTGCGTGTTGAAGAAAAAATGGGCTCTCTTGCACAAAGTGATACGCCATCAGTTATTACCGTTGACGATGTGGATGCCTTAGACGAGCGCCTGATGGGCGCTTTATTTCGCATTCTCAACGGCGTTCAAGCCAGCAAAAACATTCATATTTTTATGGTCGGCAAGGCTGCTCCAGCCAATTTAGAAATACGCGAAGACCTGCGCACCCGCCTTGGATGGGGTTTGGTCTTTCAAACGCAACTTTTGGATGATGGTGAGAAAATACAAGCTTTAGAGCAAGCAGCTAAGGCTCGAGGATTGGTTTTGTCCCCAGATGTATTGCCTTGGTTATTAAATCGCTTTTATCGGGACATGCCCAATTTAATGGCCTTAATTGATGCTTTGGATGCGTATTCATTAGAAACAAAACGTGCCGTAACCTTGCCCCTCGTTCGCGAGCTCTTACAGTCAAAATAATTTACCTGATATTCAATTTGTGACCCAGCTAGCCCTCTTCGATTTAGATCACACCCTCCTACCTTGCGACAGCGATTATGAGTGGGGTCAATTTCTAGCGCGCATCGGCGTGGTCGACAGTGAGTATTACGCCAAACAAAATGAGCGCTTCTATCAAGACTATAAAGATGGCAAGCTCAATATTCATGAATTTTTACGCTTCGCCTTAAAGCCTCTTTCAGAACATTCGCGCGCCCAACTCAAAGATTGGCACGATGCTTTCATGAAAGAAGTCATTAATAGTCAACTACGCCAAGAAGCGATTGACCTAGTAAAGCGCCATCAAGATGCCGGTGATCTTTGCTGTGTCATCACGGCAACCAATAGCTTTGTCACACGCCCGATTGTGGAAAGTTTTGGCATCGCACACCTAATTGCAACTGAACCCGCCACCGTGGACAACAATCCTGTCGCTAATTACACCGGCGAAGTGAAGGGCATACCGAATTTCCGCGAGGGCAAAATTCAAAATCTGCATGACTGGCTGGCAGCGCAAAAACTCTCTTTTGATCAGATGCCGCGGAGTTATTTCTATTCCGACTCGATAAATGACCTTCCTTTATTAGAAGAGGTCAGCAATCCTATTGCCACAAATCCAGATGATCGCTTGCGCCAAGAAGCTAGCAAACGTCATTGGCCTATTCTTGAACTGTTTACATGATTACTAAGTTCATCAAACGCATCCTGCGTCGCGACCCCATGGCAAAGCATACGCAAGCCAACAAAAGTGGGGCGCCAAAACGCATTTCTAAAAAAGCACACCGCATTGATCCCCATTTACTCTCAAAAAATGCTGTCAAAGTAACGCACACCCTTCAGCAAGCCGGCTTTGAAGCCTTCATTGTTGGCGGGGCAGTACGCGATCTCGTTTTAGGCATTGGCCCAAAAGATTTTGACGTTGCTACTAACGCCACCCCAGACCAAGTCCAAAGACTGTTTCGCAAGGCGCGCCTAATTGGCCGTCGCTTTCAGATTGTGCACGTAACTTTCTTTGGCAAAGGTCACCCTGAAATCATTGAAGTTTCCACCTTCAGAGCCTTGTTGGATAACGCTGGTGACCATGTTGCCGAAAGCGGTCGCATATTGCGCGATAACGTCTGGGGCTCACAAGGCGAAGATGCTGCAAGAAGAGACTTCACTATCAACGCTATGTATTACGATCCGTCTAGCGAAACAGTGCTCGACTATCACGGCGGCATGGCAGATATGCAAAAGAAAACTTTGCGTATGATCGGTGACCCAGCAAAACGCTATCGCGAAGATCCCATTCGTATGTTGAGAGCCATACGTTTTGCTGCAAAGACCGAATTTACTTTAGACGCTGCTACCCGCGAGCCCATTGCTAAGCTAAGCAATCTTTTGCAGGATGTTCCATCGGCTAGACTTTTTGATGAAATCCTCAAGTTACTCATGTCTGGCTATTCTTGGGCTGCGATTCAGGGCTTGAGAGATGCAGGTCTTCATCATGGTTTATTGCCATTACTTGATCACATTCTGGATAGTGGCGAAGATTCTAAGGGTGCAAATAATTTCGTTAAATTAGCATTAGCCAATACCGACGAACGAATTCAGTCCGGAAAAAGTGTTTCTGCTGGATTCCTCTTTGCCACCTTACTTTGGCCTGATCTGCTGAAAAACTGGAAAGCCAATATTGCCAAAGGTATATCCAATATCCCTGCGCTACACGATGCCATGGATGATACGATTGCCACTCAAAGTAGCGGTATGACGATTCAACGGCGCTTTGAGAGTGATATGCGCGAGATCTGGTCAATGCAGCCCCGCTTTGAAAAACGGGTTGGCCGCTATCCCTACCGCCTCATTGAATCCCCACGCTTTAGGGCTGGCTATGACTTCATGCTCCTGCGCTGCGCAACTGGTGAGCAAAACCCTGCTATTGGCGAATGGTGGACCAATTTCATTGCCTCCGATCCAGCAGGGCAAGAAGCCTTGATGGCTAGCGCCAAAAGTGACCCGGGGAACAGTGTGAGCTCTCCAACTAAACGGCGGCGGCGCCGAAAACCTAAATCTGCCTCAACTCCCGAACCTGAAGCAAGCTAAGCAAACTTAGAGAAATTTCAGTAAAGTAGTTTTATCTCAAGTTTGGAATCGTATGGCACGAGCATTTATTGGATTTGGTGGCAATATCGGCGACACACGGCAGCTCATTACTGACGCAATTGTTTGCCTTGCGCTGCGTGCTGAATTACAAATTCTTGCCAAAAGCTGTTTTTATCAAAGTGCGCCCGTAGAAGCAAGCGGTGGCGACTATATCAATGCTGTAATCGAAATTGAAACCGAACTTACACCCTATGGACTGCTGTATGTCTGTCAAGCGATTGAACAAGAGTTTGGCAGAGAGCGCCCCTACTCCAATGCGCCTCGTACACTTGATCTCGATATCCTGTCTTTTGAAGGTGTTACCCAAAACGATACTGCGCTGATTTTGCCTCACCCAAGAATGATTGAGCGTTCGTTTGTCCTCCTCCCTCTTCTGGAAATCGCACCTAATTTCTTTTTGCCAGATCTCGGCGAACTCAAGGCCTATTTACCCCAAGTTGCCCACCAAAGAATTGAAAAACTACCCTGCAGGAACTGCAATTGTGGGGAAAAAGACGTTTATAGCCAATCGGCGCATTAATTCATTAAACTCTCGCCATGGGTTACTTACAAGGCGATAAGCCAATCACCATTACCAAGCTCCTCGCTATGCATGCTGAGCGAGAGAAAATTACGATGCTCACCGCATATGACTCGACTATGTCTGCGCTACTCAATCGCTGCGGAGTAGAGACTATTTTAATTGGTGACTCATTGGGCAACGTCATTCAAGGTCACTCCAGCACCACGCCAGTGACTGTTGAGCAAATGGCCTATCACACTGAATGTGTGGCGCGCGTCAATACCCATGCATTCCTAATAGCAGACCTTCCATTTGCAAGTTACGGCGATCCAGCCCAAGCACTAGATTCTGCAGCAGAGCTGATGCGCGCTGGTGCCGACATGGTCAAACTTGAGGGCGGGGACTGGCAAGTAGACATCATTCAATATCTGGTTGAACGCAGCGTTCCTGTTTGCGCACACCTTGGCTTGCTTCCACAATCAGTCCATCTTTTGGGTGGCTATAAGGTACAAGGCAAATCTAAAGATGCTGCAAGTCATATGCTTGAACAAGCGCTAGCTTGCCAGGAAGCCGGTGCGCAGATGGTCGTACTTGAAGCAATTCCTTCGTCACTCGGAGAAAAGATTACTGCCGAACTTCATATCCCAACCATCGGAATTGGTGCAGGACCAGATTGCTCCGGCCAGGTCTTGGTCTTACAAGATATGTTGGGTATCAGCCCAGGAAAACCACCTAAGTTTGTTAAAAACTTTATGGATGGTCACCAGTCAGTTGAGGCAGCGATTAAAGCTTACGTGCGCGACGTGAAGTCCGGAAAATTCCCCGGACTCGAGCACGGTTTTGCTGGCTAATTAGCCTCTAATTAAAGAAGCTCTTAACGCCTTCAAACCAGCCCTTTTGCTGTGGGTTATGTTTATCGCCACCGGATGTGAGGCTTTCATCAAACTTTTGAAGTAGTTTTTTCTGCTCATCAGTTAACTTGACTGGCGTCTCAACTAAAACATGCACAAAGAGATCGCCCACCAAAGCTGAACGTAGTCCTTTAATGCCTTTATTACGCAAACGGAAAGTCTTACCTGTTTGAGTGCCCTCTGGAATCGGAAATTCCACACGACCTGATAAGGTTGGAACCTCGATTTCACCACCAATGGTTGCCGTTGCAAATGAAATCGGCATTTGTACATGCAAGTCGCTGCCGTCACGCTCAAATACTGGATGCGGCTTTACACGAACTTCTACGTAGAGATCGCCTGATGGGCCGCCGTTAATACCGGGCTCACCATTACCAACTGAGCGCACGCGCATGCCATCATCAATGCCTGCTGGAATTTTAATCTCCAGGGTTTTTTGCTCTTTGTGCTTGCCTGTGCCATGACAGGTTTTACAAGGCTTGGGAATGTACTCACCAGTACCGCGGCACTTTGGACATGTCTGCTGCATAGAGAAGAAACCCTGCTGGACACGCACTTGACCATGGCCATCACAGGTAGAACATTTTTCTGCTTTTGTACCAGGCTCTGCGCCAGTACCATGACATGGCTTGCAATTGCTCCAGCTGGGTATACGAATCTGTGTGGTGTACCCCTCGGCCGCTTGCTCGAGAGTGATATCCATGTTGTAGCGCAGATCGGAACCCTTATAAACCTGCGGACCAGCATGGCGCCCACCACCTTGGCCAAAGATATCGCCAAAAATATCCCCAAAGGCATCAGCAAATCCGCCGCCGCCGAAACCGCTGCCGCCGAAACCACCGCCACCCATTGAGGGATCAACGCCCGCGTGCCCATACTGGTCATAAGCGGCACGTTTATTGGGGTCGGAGAGTGTTTCGTAAGCTTCTTTAGCTTCTTTAAATTGCGCTTCAGCTGTTTTACTATCGGGATTGCGATCGGGGTGATACTTCATTGCCAGTTTGCGATAAGCCTTTTTGAGCTCTTCTTCATTGGCACCTTTTGCTACACCAAGCACTTCATAAAAATCGCGTTTACTTTTAGGCACGGCCTATTCCTCTCAACAACCTGAATGACACAAGTCGGCACGAGGCCGACTTGTTGTTTAAGCACATCAAAACTACGTTAATAGATATCCAATGACTTGATTACTTCTTGTCATCAACCTCTTTAAAGTCAGCATCCACTACGTCAGCATCTGGCGCAGCGCCAGGAGCTGCACCACCAGGGGCTGCGCCTGCAGCTGCACCAGCTTTAGCCTGCTCAGCAGCCATGACCTTTTCACCAAGTTTCTGACTTGCCTTACCCAAAGCTTCGGTCTTCGTTTCAATGGCTTCTTTATCGCTGCCCTTGATTGCTTCATCTAGTTCTTTGAGGGCCACTTCAATGACTTCTTTTTCAGACGCTTCTAAGCTGGCACCATGCTCTTCTAAAGCCTTCTTGGTAGAGTGAGCCAAGGCATCAGCAGTATTGCGAGCCGTTACCAACTCTAATGCTTTCTTATCTTCAGCAGCATTGGCTTCAGCATCTTTCACCATGCGTTGAATTTCTTCTTCAGTCAAACCAGAGTTCGCCTTAATAGTGATCTTGTTCTCTTTGCCAGTAGTCTTGTCTTTTGCTGTTACATGCAAAATGCCGTTAGCATCAATATCAAAAGTCACTTCAATTTGTGGCATACCGCGTTGGGCTGGTGCGATACCTTCGAGGTTGAATTCACCGAGCAATTTATTTGCAGCAGCCATCTCGCGCTCACCTTGGAAGCATTTGATGGTTACAGCAGGCTGATTATCTTCCGCTGTGGAGTAAACCTGTGAATGCTTGGTAGGGATCGTTGTGTTCTTTGGAATCATCTTGGTCATTACGCCGCCAAGAGTTTCGATACCCAATGACAATGGAGTAACGTCCAAGAGCAATACGTCTTTACGATCGCCAGACAATACAGAGCCTTGAATTGCAGCACCAACAGCAACTGCCTCATCTGGGTTTACGTCTTTACGTGGTTCTTTGCCAAAGATCTCTTTAACTTTATCTTGAACAGCCGGCATACGAGTTTGACCGCCGACCAAGATCACGTCATCGATATCCGCCACGTTTACACCAGCATCTTTAATGGCAGTTAAGCAAGGGCCAGCCGTACGATTGATCAATTCTTCAACCAAAGACTCCAACTTGGCTCGGGTCAACTTCAAGTTCAAATGCTTAGGGCCACTAGCGTCAGCAGTCACGTAAGGCAAATTGATTTCAGTTTGTTGCGCAGATGACAATTCGATCTTGGCTTTTTCGGCAGCGTCTTTTAGACGTTGCAATGCCAAGACATCTTTACTCAAATCAACGCCTTGCTCTTTCTTGAACTCAGCAATGATCCAGTCAATAATGCGCTGGTCAAAATCTTCACCACCCAAGAATGTATCACCGTTAGTTGAGAGCACTTCAAATTGCTTTTCACCATCAACGTTAGCAATCTCAATGATGGATACGTCGAATGTACCGCCACCCAAGTCATACACAGCGATCTTGCGATCTACTTTGTCTTGCTTGTCCAAGCCAAATGCTAATGCAGCAGCAGTTGGCTCATTAATAATGCGTTTCACATCTAGGCCAGCAATACGACCAGCATCTTTAGTTGCTTGGCGTTGGCTATCATTAAAGTAGGCGGGAACAGTAATCACCGCTTCCGTTACCTCTTCACCCAAATAATCTTCAGCAGTTTTTTTCATCTTGCGCAAGATTTCTGCAGAAACTTGCTGTGGCGCCATTTTCTTATCGCGTGCTGAAACCCAAGCATCGCCGTTCTCTGCCTGGACAATTGCGTAAGGCATTAGACCAATATCTTTTTGCACCTCAGGATCGGTGAATTTACGACCCATCAAACGCTTCACCGCATAGATTGTGTTTTTAGGATTGGTTACTGACTGACGCTTAGCTGGTGCACCAACCAATACCTCACCATCTTCAACGTAAGCGATGATGGATGGAGTTGTGCGACCGCCTTCTGCATTCTCGACAACCTTAGGTGCATTGTTTTCAACGACTGAAACGCACGAGTTAGTGGTTCCCAAGTCGATTCCGATAATCTTTCCCATAATTGCTCCAAAAAATTAAGTTACTTTGTTGTACTTCTAATGTGTAAGCGGCGATTCCCAGAACTACCGCAAATATTCCAATATTGAGTAAATGGGGGCTAAAAAGTCGAATTCAAGGGTAGAAACAGCAAAAAAGGCAGAAATCTGCCTTTTTTATGCTTTTATAAGATTTTTAGCCCTACTGATTGGGTTTATTTAGGGGCGCTAACCGTCACCAAAGCAGGTCTAAGCACCCGATCAGCTACGGTATAGCCCCTTTGAAGGACTGAAACCACAGTATTGGCGTCTTGCTCAGAGGGGACCGAGGCAATTGCTTGGTGATGATGGGGGTCGAACTTATCGCCGACCGCAGGGTTAATTTCAGTCATGCGGCCTTTATCAAACGCAGATAAGAGCTGCTTGAGCGTGATTTCTAATCCTTCTTTAAAAGCCTTAGCATCGCCAGCATCAGTACTCAATGCTGCATACAGGCTATCAGTAACTGGCACTAAGTGCTCGGCAAAACTTTCAATCGCAAACTTATGCGCCTTGGCAATATCTTCAACTGCACGACGACGAATATTCTCACCTTCCGCTTTGGCTCTTAAGAAGTTATCTTCTAACTCGCCAATTTTTTGATTAAGCTCTGCAATCTCTTGCTCGGGAGTTTTGACAGCAGCAACTTCAGGAGCTGCTTCAGCTGGAGCATCCGCTGCTGGATTCTCTTGCTCTGGATTAGTGTTTTCTTGTGTCATGGATGCTCATTCACTTTTCTGTATTTGTTTTACGTAAGGCTAGTGCAAATGAATATTGGGGCATTCTATTCAATTTCAAGGCTTAGCCTTTTCAGCCAGTTCAGCCCTCTCGGCTCGTAGGGTTAACTCCGCTTTGGATTCAGTCCCCAAGGTCCAGCCTAGTAAGTGCTGATAGGCTATATCACTTAGGGCATCAATCCACTTGGAATTGCTATTCAAGCAAGGAATATAGCGGTAATCCTTACCACCGTGGTCTAAAAATATTTCTTTAGCTTCCATCGCAATTTCCTCTAAGGTCTCCAAACAGTCGGCCGGAAACCCTGGGCAAAAAATGTCAAGACGCTGGCAACCTTCTTTTGCTAACTTCTCAATAGTTGGAGCGGTATACGGTTTTAACCATTCGGCCTTGCCAAAACGCGATTGGAATGTAACGATGTATTGGCCCGGCTCTAAACCCAAAGACTCTCCAAGCAAGCGACCTGTTTTAAGGCACTCACAGTGATAGGGGTCGCCCTTCATTAAATTGCGTTTAGGCAATCCATGGAAAGACATCACAAAACGATCGCCTCGATCAAATTCAGGGCGGCCATTTTGGTCCCAAGCACTAAGCACTTGATCACGCAATGCGTTAATGTATGCAGGATCATCGTGGTAATGCTTAACTAAACGGAGCTCAGGTTGATCTCTCCAAGTACCCAGCACCCGAAAGACTTCATCAAAACTAGATGCCGTAGTGGTTGCAGAATATTGCGGATATAAAGGCAGCAGTAGCAAGCGCTCCATGCCCTGGGCCTTTAGGCTATTCAAGACCTCCTGGGTAGAAGGCTTGCCATAGCGCATTGCCAGATCAACTAAGACGGAGTGACCCTCATTCGCAAACTTCTCACCTAGCTCTTTCGCTTGTAAACGAGAGTAGTGCATTAAAGGCGACCCCAATTGTGGCAACCAAATCGATGCATATTTTTTTGCTGATGTACTACTGCGAATCGGCAAAATAATGCCGTTCAAAATGCACCACCAAATAATGCGTGGAATTTCTACTACACGTGGATCGGAAAGAAATTCTTTTAAATATGCTCTCACCGCTTTTGAAGTTGGTGCGGATGGCGTGCCCAAGTTCAATAGAAGAACTGCAGTCTTGCTTGCTCGTAAGTGTGGATTCTGATTCAAGATAATTTGTCTCTGATGGATGTATTGATAAATGCTTGAAATTGCTTGTTAGGAACTCAACGCGCCTGACAATAACTTGGAGGTGATATCTACTATAGGAATCACCCTGTCATAAGCCATGCGGGTTGGACCAATCACACCTAAAGTGCCAACAATCTGGCCGTCTACACTATAAGGCGCACTAATCACCGCTAAGTCCTCGTAAGGTAATAAATCGCTCTCGCCACCAATGAAGATTTGGATGCCATCGGCATGACTCGACACGTCAAGCAATTGCATGAGGACGGATTTTTGCTCCAACATATCAAACATCTTGCGCAGCTTATCCAGGTTAGAACTTAAGTCCCCTACATTCAGTAAACGCCTTTCACCTGAGAGCACCATATCGCCGCGACCCATATCGTAATCAGCAACACCACTTTGAAGTGCCAAAGCCATCAACCCAGAAATATCCGCCCTTAAGTTATCCAAGTCAGCTTTAAGATGCAGACGCACTTGATCAAAACTTTTTCCCGCAAATTGGGCGTTGATGTAGTTGCCAGCCTCTATTAATTGACTTGGCGTGTAATCCTGAGTTGTTGGCAAAATTCGATTTTGTACATCCCCCTCTGGGGTCACCATAATCAACAAGATCTTGCCTTCACCTAAGCGCAAAAACTCGATATGCTTAAAAACCTGAGCCCGCTTGGGGGTCATCACAACCCCTGCAAAATGACTCAAGTTCGACAAAATCTGGGCCGCAGAACTCAAAACCCTCTGGGGAGAATCTGGCAAAAGGCCTTTTTCAAGCTCGCGAGTAGCGATTTCTTCTAGAGGGCGAACCGTCACCATTGTGTCTACAAACAAGCGGTAGCCCCTAGGGGTCGGAATTCGGCCTGCTGAGGTATGCGGACTAGTTACCAACCCCATATCCTCTAAATCAGCCATGACATTGCGGATAGTGGCGGCAGAGAGGTCTAAACCCGAGAATCTAGATAGGGTGCGAGAGCCAATGGGCTGGCCCTCCTCGATGTAACGCTCAATGAGGGTTTTTAGTAAAGCGCGGGAACGTTCATCCATGGTGGAAGGGATTTTATGCCTATGGTTTAATCGTTATATGTTAAGCCCATCCCCAAATTCCACCAAGAAGGCATTTAGCCGGGTGGCGCTTGTCGGCAAATTTCAGGCCGATGGCATTGAGGAGCACCTTAAAGACCTTGCCAAACTGGTCTCAGGCTTAGGGTGCGAGGTTTTTATTGAGGCTGACACTGCCGCCAATCTTGGCTTAAACAACTACCCCACTAAAACTGCCCATGATTTTGCAGGCGCAATTGACCTGGTAGTTGTCTTGGGGGGTGATGGAACAATGCTGGGCATTGCCCGTCAATTAGCTGGCAGCAATGTTCCACTCGTTGGAATCAATATGGGTCGTCTTGGTTACATGACAGACATTCCCATTCAGTCTGTAAAAGATACCCTGCCCAAAATCATTGCCGGCGACTATGAAGCCGATACCAGAACCTTGCTAAATGCTGTCGTAATTCGTGATGGCAAAGAAATTAATCATGCCTTGGCGCTAAATGATGTTGTCGTAAATCGCTCTGGTATTTCTGGAATGGTGGAACTGGCTGTACGCGTTAATGGTTCCTTCATGTACAACCAACGATCCGATGGCTTGATAATTTCCACTCCGACTGGGTCAACTGCATACGCCCTGTCTGCTGGCGGCCCCATTTTGCACCCCCACGTTGCAGGCATTTTGCTAGCACCGATTGCACCCCATTCACTCTCTAACAGGCCGATTGTTTTGCCGCAAGATAGCGTTACCGTCATTGAAGTGGTTAATGGACTTGAGGTGATTGTAAATTTTGACATGCAATCCCAAACCAACCTTCAGAGCGGCGACATGGTTGAAGTACGTCAATCTGATAAAACAATCGCCCTTTTACACCCCAGCAATCACAGTGACTACAAAACTCTGCGTGAGAAGCTGCATTGGAATGAATATCCATCGACATTCTGATGTCGAGTTCTTGGCTACCCTAAGACATGCTTCAAACTATCTCGCTTCGTGACTTTGTCATTGTTGATCAGCTTGAGTTAGACTTTTCGGCTGGGTTTACCGTCCTCACCGGTGAAACTGGCGCCGGCAAGTCCATTCTTCTCGATGCGCTTAGTCTTGTTCTAGGTGAGCGCGCCGACAGCAGTCAAATTCGTGAAGGTAGTAATCGCGCAGAAATCTCTGCCCTCTTCCGAATCAATCCCGAGCTCTTGCAATCTTTTGGTCAATGGCTAGATGAGCAAGGCTTTCCTATTGAAGATGATGGTCAAAGCCTCTTACTGAAAAGAACAGTAGAAGCCAATGGTCGAAGTCGTGCTTTCATTAATGGCAGCGTTGCCACATTGCTACAACTGCGTGAAGCAGGCGATCAACTCGTAGATATTCATGGGCAACATGCGCACCAACTATTACTAAAGGGTGGTGCACAGCGTGTACTACTAGATCGTCATGCCGGATTATTACCACTCGCTGCCGAGGTAGGGCAATCTTTTAAAACCCTCAATGATTCTCGTCGTCGCCTAGAGCAAGCAGAAAATGCAGGGCAAGATATTGAACGTGAACGTGAACGCCTAGAGTGGCAACTCGAAGAGCTCACTGAGCTTTCACCTCAAGAGGGTGAGTGGGCAAGTATTCAGGGTGAGCACGCACGACTAGCTAATGGCGCCAAAATTATTGGCGGCTGTCAAGAAGCCATTGAAGTCTTAAGCGATGCTGATAACTCCATTGAATCCAGCCTCTCCAAGGTATGCGGAACTATTAGCACATTGGCCGAACATGATCCAGTGCTAAGCAATATTAGCCAAGCGCTTGAATCTGCACAAATCCAATTGGATGAAGCCATTCATAGCCTTAATCGATACTTGCAAAAAGTAGATCTTGATCCGACAAGGCTGGCACAAGTTGAAGAACGCATGCAAGCACTTCACAGCACCGCTCGCAAATATCGAGTAGAGGTAGATGCACTGCCAGCACTCCTCCTAAAGACTACTGAGCGCCTAGATGCCTTAACTGCATCCCAAAATATTGAAGCCTTACGTGAACAAGTAAAGCAAGAGGAGTCGGCTTATCTCAAACTTGCAAAACAACTTTCACAAAAACGTGGGCTGGCTGCAGTTGAACTAGGCACACTAGTAACCAATGCAATGCAGAACCTATCCATGGCAGGCGGACGACTAGAAATAGCCTTGACCCCACTGAGCGAGGGTGGCTCACACGGCTTAGAACAAATCGAATTCTTGGTTGCAGGTCATGCAGGTAGTACGCCGCGCTCTTTGGCTAAAGTTGCGTCCGGTGGCGAGCTTGCACGTATCAGCCTAGCGATTAGTGTCATCACCAGCAAAGCATCATTTACACCCACCTTAATCTTTGATGAAGTGGATGCGGGGATCGGCGGCGCAGTTGCAGAAACTGTTGGCAAGCTATTACACCAGCTTGGTGAATCCCATCAGATCCTATGCGTCACGCATTTGCCTCAGGTTGCTGCGCAAGGAAACTATCACCTCAAAGTCAGCAAATCACAAACAGGCGACAAAACAATTTCTCAAGTACAGCCCTTGGGCAGGGTTGAGCGGGTCGAGGAAGTAGCACGCATGTTGGGTGGCACAACAATCACTGATACCACCCGTCGCCATGCTCGTGAGTTACTCGAGCAAAACTAACCCCGCTTAAGCCTCGGATGATGCTTGGAAAATTTCTAGCCAGAGCGCCATAACAGCGGTTCTAGCAGCACTAAGTTCAGATTCCTTTTCGAGCTTAATGCGCGTTTTTTCAGCCCCATCTAAACGCAAGCGATGCTGGCGTGACCTCAGGAGACGATAAGCATCCCCAACAGAGGCAGCAGTTTTTTGCTTAATCAAACCTACCTCTCCCGCAATGCGGAGCAAAGCAATATTACCAAGATTGTCAATCAGTTGCTGGTATTGATGCGAGTAAGCCAGCACCAAGAACTGCACAATAAATTCAATATCCACCATTCCACCAGAGTCATGCTTCAAGTCGAACTCACCGCTTGGATTGGGGTGGCCCGCATGAACTTTGCGGCGCATCTCTAAAATTTCATTACGGAGCTGATCAATATTTTGCTTCTGACTCAATACCTGCGAGCGCACTAGAGCGAACTTCAAACCTACGGCTGGATCACCAGCGGAGAACCGTGCTCTGGTTAAGGCTTGATGCTCCCATACCCAGGCAGTATTGTCCCCTTCACGCAATTGATACTTTTTGAATGCCTCTATATTGGTAACTAAAAAGCCAGCTGAACCATTGGGGCGAAGACGTGTATCAATCTCAAACAAACTCCCAGTAGATGTAAAAGCAGTCAACCAATTGATCATTCGCTTTGCTAAAAGCGCATAGATTTCTTGGGCGGCATAGTCTGACTCCTCTGATTGATATAAAAACACCAAGTCTAGATCCGAGGCATAACCCAGCTCCTTGCCCCCCAATTTGCCATAGGAAATAATTGCAAATGGGGCAACAAAATCTTTAGGTAAATTAAACTTCTGCGCAATACCAGGCCACACACGTTCAAATGTAATCTGCAGTATTAGATCCGCCAATGTCGACAAATGATCGCTTACCTTCTCGACCGAAAGGGGCTCCCCAACACCGATGCCAAGATCCGCTAAAAGCGTGATAAATGTCTCAGTGTGGTGAGTCACACGCAAAATATCCATTGCCTGCTCTGAACCATCGCTATCAGCCATGACATCATCGAGACGCATATTTAAATTCGCTTTTACTTCTTGCCAATATTTTTCTGGCTGATCGATTAAAGCTTTCTCTGTTCCAGAGTTGAGCAAGTGATCCAGTAAATGGGGGTGCCGCGTGAGGTACTGAGCGCCCCATTGCGATGCTTTAAGCAAATCCAACACATTCAACAGCGCCCTAGGATATTCGGCCAAAATTGACAGATATGCACTCCGTCTTACGACCGCCTCAAGCAAATCAAAAAAACGAAGCAGGGTTTGATCGGCCTGGGTTTGATCGCCACTACCAAACTGCATACTTTCTGCAGCCTTACGCATTAAATTATCAAAGACAAGTCGACTCTTCTCGGGAAGCTGTCTTTGCTTGGGGCTATCAACCCATCCCTGCCATCGCACAAGAGTTTGTGGAAAATATTGCTCATCCGGCTCCCAACTTAAATCTAAAGGGGCGAGTTCTAGCCTAGTGCTATCGTCAAGCAAAAAAGCCTTTTCAAAGAGGCGGGTAACATTATTTTGATGACGATCTAACTCGGCCATGAAAGATTTGCCATCTTCACCAAGACCTTCTCCCATTGATAATGCCAAACGCGCTCGAGCTGCCTCGTCATCAGGAAGGTAATGGGTCTGTTGATCATCCCAAACTTGAATGCGATGTTCTAAGCGCCTTAAAAAAACATATGCCGCTTCTAGAGCGCCCACTTCTTCTGTGGCTAAGATGCCTTGCTGCTTGATGAGATCAAGAACTTCTAAAGTAGGTCTGACTCTAAAGCGCGGATCGGTACCACCTCGCATCAATTGAAACATTTGTGCTAGAAATTCAATTTCTCGAATACCCCCACGACCAAGCTTAATATCCCGCGAGCGGCCCTCATGCCCAGATGATCTCTTATCCGCCTCACGCTGAATCTGTGCATGCAAATCGCGTATAGAAGCAATCACGCCATAATCCAGGTGGCGCCTAAACACAAATGGGCGGATCAACTGATCTAATTCTTTTGCACAATAGACGTGACCCGGAGATCCAGTTAAGGGCGCAATCAAGCGGCCTTTAATCCAGGCGTAGCGCTCCCACTCCCTACCTTGAACCAGGAGATACTCTTCGAGCATTTCCAAGCTGCATACCAATGGGCCAGAATCCCCATTGGGACGAAGCCGCATATCCACCCGAAAGACAAAACCATTTTCATCGTGCTCAGACAGAAATCTAATTAAACTTTTGCCCATGCGAGAAAACCATTCATGGTTGGAAAGGCTTTTTGGCCCACCCACCGTTTCGCCCTCATGCTCATACAAAAAAATCAGGTCAATATCAGATGAAAGGTTGAGTTCGAGACCGCCCAACTTGCCCATACCCACAACCAGCAGCGGCATCTCCATGTTGTTTTGCTTGCTCCATGGAAGCCCAAATCGGTTTTTTAAGTCTTCGCGAATAAAGGCAACAGAATCCGCCACAGCCAACTCGGCAAAATGACTTAAACCCTGGGTAACCTCACCCAGACTCGCCATTCCATTGAGGTCTCTGAACGCAATCCAAATCATTAAGCGCTGTCTAGCAATTCTTAAATTGGCCATAAATTGCGCCTCATCTAGCGCAAGCCCCTGCCGAGAAATGCCACCAGTTTTCAGTAAATCTTGGATACCGCGCAAATCGACCTTTGTCTGCCCATAAGACCTTAACCAGTCAATCCACTCGGGTCGAGCATTGAGCCAGCGTCGCGCATACGTAGAATGCTGCTCTAAAAATGCAATTTGCCTTGAAAATTCATCCATCCCACCATCTTAATCGGTACCTAGAGCCTCATGACAGAAGCTTGGCGAGGGACCAAAGGCTGACGGATAATAGAGGACATGCTGCAAAACATCATTCCGCCTCGCCTCAAGAGCCTGCTTGCTAAACGTCTTAAAAGTTCTGGCGGACCTTGGCGCAAACGCGCCCTAATGCTCTTTAGTCTTGTTTTAACCCTTTTGGTAGTTGGCCACTTTGGCATTCGCTTCATTGTTTGGCCCCAAATCGAGAAATCCAAAGCATCAATTGAAAAGCTCATTAGCGCTCGCGTTGGCGCAGACGTCACCATGGATAACTTGAGAGTTGCCTGGACTGGTATCAGACCCGATTTCGAAATCGATGGCCTACGTTTCAATGGCCCCGAACACTCTAAACCCTTGTTGCAGATTCAAAAAATTCGTGGTGAACTCAGCTGGACTTCTTTTTATCACCTGGCGCCATACTTTCATGAGTTGTACTTTGAGGGTGCTGAAATATATGGTCAGCGCAGTAGCAAAGGCATCACTAGCATCGCAGGAATTCCCATTCACGGGAACTCAAATGATTATGGGTTTGAAGATTGGCTACTCTCTCAAGACAAGATTGAAGTTAACAATGTCAAATTGTTTTGGACTGATGAATTAGAAAAAAAATCACTTACGTCTATTGAGATTCAAAATCTAGAACTGAGCAACGGTATTCGCAGACATCAAGCCTCACTTAAAACGATAACCCCATGGACTAATGGCCCCATTGAAATCAAAGCAGATTTTGTTCATCGTCTTGGCGGTCAGGCTGGAAACTGGCGCGACTGGATTGGAACCATTTACTGGGATCTAGCAGACCTCAATCTCAATCAAATTTCAAAAGAATTTTCGCTCCCCCTCGACACCTTGGAGGGCATGCTGAGCTCTAAAGGAAAATTAAAAATTGACAATGGACAAGCCGATGGTGGTGATGCCTATATTGTTGCCGACAACCTCACTATTCAACTGGCAAAAAATGAAGATGCGATTGCCCTGGGAAGGCTAGAAACAAACCTTACCCAAGAAAATGATAGCGGCTTGATTTCTGTTACCACCAAAACATTTGCTTGGCGAGAGATGGGAGGCTCACATACTGAGCCATTAGAAAATTTAAGCCCTATGACTTTTAGCTGGAGGCCGCCTGGAGCTGATGGTGAAATCAAAGAGTTTGGATTTTCCTCTCCAAAAATTCTGGTTGAGGATGTCGCGCTATTCGCACTAAATCTTCCTCTATCCAAAAAAGTTCACAAATGGATTAAAGCCTCTCATGCAGATGGCGAACTACAAGATCTGGATATCCGCTGGTCTGAGAGCAAGTCCTCCTTATCAACCCTAAATATCCCTGGTGGCTGGTTCAAATCAAACAAGCTTGATTTTTCTGTTAGCGCCAAACTAATCAATCTGAGCTTTGTTGGTATTGATAAATCCATGCCGTCCGTTTCAAACCTCTCCGGATTTATTGCTGGCGATCAAAATCAAGGAAGCTTCTTCATTAACTCAAGCGATCTTGAGCTTGATATCAATGACCTGTTAGCCGACCCCAAAATTAAATTAGACCACGCAAATGGAGAGGTTAGCTGGTCAAAAAAAAGAGGTAACTGGGTTGTCAACGCTAAAAAACTTGCACTAAGCAATCCAGAGATCAATACAACGCTTGATATCAGCTATCTGATTGGCGATCCCAAAAAACCCGATCTGATGACACTCGATATGGATTTTGCAACAGCCAATCTAACTTCCGCATACCGCTACTTACCACTTGGGATGGGTAAGGAGGCAAGGCTTTACTTAAGCAAAGCATTTTCTGCGGGCACCACACAAAAAGGCAAGCTGCATATTAAGGGCGACCCCAATCAAGTTCCCTTTCCCAATAGCGGCGATGGAGAGTTCACCCTAAATCTGCCAATTATTGGAGCCACATATAGCCCTGTTCCATTACTACCAAGCAATCAAGGAGTTTGGTCTGCCTTTAGTAATGTCAATGGGGTGCTTGCCATGCAAAACTCTAGCTTGACAGTTGATGTTTCTCAAGCCAATTACAAAGGCGTTGGGCTCAGTAAATTTCATGCGGCAATTCCCAATGTCAGTGCAAAGCAATTAGTTCTAACAGCGCATGGCAATGCTCAGGGTGATGCGCCTCAGATGCTGGAGTATTTATTCGCTTCTCCGTTTGGCAAAAAACAAAATAAGCTAGAAAAGAATTTACGAGTTAACGGTCCGCTCAATTTAGATCTAGGCTTAAAGGTTCCCCTGTCTGGTAATGACGATACCAACGTTGATCTCAACCTTACTTTGCCTGGCAATAAAGCGCAGTGGGCTAACTTACCTCCGCTCGAAAATCTCAAGGGCAAGATTCGGATCACTGAAATTAACCCTGAATTTGAAGATGTCACCGCCAATTTCCTAGGCGGCTCTTTGAAAATTAGCAGCTCCCCATCAGCGATAGGCAAACAAAACTTTACGATTGCGGGGGACATTACTGCGGGATTTATTAAAGACTATCTTGTTAATACACTCAAAACAGAATCCACCTCCATCTTAGAGGCCATGAGCGGCTCCGCAAAGTATGAAGGCACTCTCAGCTTCAATAAAACGGGTAGCGAAACCAATCTTAAATTTGATTTACGCGACTGGGCAAGCGCCGCACCCGCACCTGCCAAGAAGTTGATGGGTGCACCCATGACCGGTCAAGTTACCTTTAAAACTGCGCTCAGCGCTCAACCCGGGGCAAATCGCTTGAGTTGGACCGGCAAAATTGGTGATGTGTATTCCGTTCAAGGCGACATAAATGCCGATGATGAATTGCGCTATGCCCTAGGTATCGGTGCACCAGCCAATCTCACTCAACCTGGATTCCAGCTAAACCTTGCCAGCAATGACCTGAATTTAGATGCTTGGTTAGATTTCTTAAAAAAACAAAAGCAAAAGAGTGATGCCACCGAGGGAAATGATATTAACCCAAATGGTATCTATGTGACTGCACAAGTGAAGAAGCTCACCTTGTTTGACCGTATTTGGCAGGACATAAACTTATCTGCAAACAATAAAAATATTGCCTGGAGGCTGCGCATTAATTCGCCACTGATTACCGGTCAAGCTCAGTATCAAGCTCCCGATAAAACCTATACCAGCGGCTTAATCAGCGGTCATTTGAGTAGACTGAAGGTGCCAGATGAGTCCACCCTTGCGACAGATTCTAAGAACCTCAATTCAGATTCCCTCAAGCCCGCCCAACGGAATAGTGCTGGCAAAAACAAGCTTTCACCCAATGCCATTCCGAGTCTTGATTTAACCATCGATGATTTTAATTGGGCAAAAGCGCATCTCGGGCAAACCAAACTCAAAACAAAAACCAGTAACAATCTACTTAGTATTGAGTCTATTCAATTTAATAATCCACAGGGAAGCTCCACCACCTCCGGCCAATGGATTGGTGCTAGTGCAAATCAACAAGAACACAGCAACATCAACATTGACTTAGATGTTAAAGATGCCGGCAATATTATTGCCAACTGGAGCTCACAAAAATCGGTTGAAGGTGGCCAAGGAAAAATAACTGCTATTGCAGAGTGGGATGGCTCACCTTTTAATCCCAAATATGAGACTCTCACTGGCAAGGTCAATTTAAATCTTGAAAAAGGACGCTTGCTAGAAGTAAATACCAGTGGCGCTCAAATTCTGGACGTACTTAGCCTTCAAAGTTTATTTAGGTTTGCCACCCTAGACCTTCAAGGTAGTCTCGGCAATATCGTTAGCAAAGGCACTCCCTTTAATACTATCAATGCAAATTTTGATATCAGCAACGGAATTGCCCAGACCAAGCAATTCACCATGAGCCTAGATCAAGCTAGAGTAGCTATGACAGGACAAATCAACATCCCAAAACAAACTCAAGATCTGCGGGTCACCATTTTCCCGACGATTGATGCTACCGCCGGCTCCTTGGCGGCGTTCGCAATCAATCCTATTGTTGGATTAGGTGCATTGGTTGGACAGTACCTCATCACCAACCAAATCAACCGAAATCTACAATCTGATTATTTGGTGCAGGGGTCTTGGGATAAGCCAGAGGTTATTCCGCTGGATCAAAAAGGCCAGCCAATTGATGCTAAAACCTTAGATACGATACGAAGCAAAGATTTGCTAAAAGAGCAAACCAAGCCCGGCACTAACAGCACCCCTACACCGAAACCGCAAACGTAAACTTTATGAGTAACGCAAACCCCCTAGAACTCAAAATTGCCGGGATTCAAATGGTGTCCACTCCCGGGCTACAAGAGAATCTAGAAACGGCCAGTAGGCTGATTAAAACGGCAGCTCTTAATGGTGCGCAAGTTGCCGTTCTGCCGGAGTACTTTTGCATCATGGGACTAAAAGACACTGATAAGGTATCTGCCAGAGAAGTATTTGGAAGCGGGCCGATGCAAGAAAGGCTCGCGGCGATTGCTAAAGAAAATGGTATTTATTTAGTCGCAGGGACAATTCCACTCGAAGCAAAAAATCCAAACAAAGTACTTAACACAACGCTGGTGTTTAACCCAGATGGTCAAAGGGTTGGACGCTATGACAAGATTCATTTGTTCGGGTTTCAGACTAGCGCAGAGCGTTACCAGGAATCAGAAACCATTGAGGCCGGTGAAGAGCCTAGCATGGTCAAAATTACCATCGACGGCGTGGAGTGGAAGCTTGGTCTGAGTATTTGCTATGACTTGCGCTTCCCAGAACTCTATCGCACCCTCGGGCAAGTGGATTGCCACATCATCCCTGCAGCATTCACATACACTACTGGCAAAGATCATTGGGAAATTCTATTACGTGCTCGCGCCATTGAAAATCAATGCTACGTTTTAGCTTCAGCGCAAGGCGGCACACATCAAAATCAAAGACGTACCTGGGGCAACACCATGCTAATTGATCCCTGGGGCACGGTCTTGAGCGCACTCCCTGAAGGAGAAGGATTTATTTCAGGGGTTTTGAGCAAAGATAAATTAAACGAGGTACGCTCTAAGTTACCCGCGCTTGCGCACCGCAAGCTTTAAAGAGAGATCTACCGAATCACATGAATGCACCTGAAGCACTATTTCCAATCAATTGGACCAAAGCCAAAAAGCAGGGAGATCTTCTTAAATTAGCTAAATCTATTCTGCTTGAGCCTACCGGACTCTCAGAGCAAGATCTTCATAAGACATTTGGCAGCATGTTCGCACATCGCCTAGATGATGCTGACTTGTACTTCCAGCATACCCGAAGTGAAAGCTGGAGCCTTGAAGAAGGCATTGTGAAATCAGGCAGCTTTAACATTGATCAGGGCGTTGGAGTGCGAGCAATTTACGGCGATAAAACTGCCTTTGCATACTCAGACGAAATTAATTTAGAAGCACTGAGTAAGGCCGCTAAAGCTACACGCGTGATTGGCCCAGAAGGTGGCAAACAGGCTGTTGCTAGCAAACTATTCAATCCACTATCGAATAAGCTTTACTCTGATGTCAATCCCTTGGACTCATTACAGCCCAAAGAAAAGATTGCCCTCCTAGAAAGTATTGAGCTTCGCGCCAAAGCACGTGATCCTCGCATCATTCAGGTAATGGCAAGTCTTGCAGGTGAATTTGATGTTGTCTTGGTTGTGCGTGCCGATGGCTTGCTGGCTGCGGATGTGCGACCGTTAGTACGCGTTTCAGTTCATGTCATTGCAGAACAAAATGGTCGACGTGAATCTGGATCTTCAGGTGGTGGCGCACGACATGATTACCATTATTTTGATACTGCCCTTATCAATCAATATGTAGATGAAGCAGTGGATGGCGCTTTGGTAAATCTCGAATCACGCCCTGCGCCTGCCGGCCCAATGACGGTTGTCATGGGTCCGGGTTGGCCTGGCGTTCTATTACACGAGGCCGTAGGACATGGCCTCGAAGGCGACTTTAATCGCAAAGGATCCTCAGCATTTGCTGGTCGCATTGGACAACGCGTAGCTGCAAAAGGAGTGACTGTTGTTGATGACGGCACTCTTTCTGGACGCAGGGGCTCTCTTAATATCGATGACGAAGGTACGCCCACTCAATGCACCACCTTAATTGAAGATGGGATTTTGAAGGGCTATATTCAGGACAGTCTGAATGCGCGCCTTATGAAAATGCCGCTGACCGGCAATGGTCGCCGGGAAAGTTTTGCGTCGCTACCAATGCCGCGCATGACCAACACTTATATGTTGGCCGGTAAAGATGACCCCCAAGAAATTGTTGCTAGCATCAAACGTGGCTTATATGCAGTCAATTTTGGCGGGGGCCAAGTCGACATTACTAGCGGCAAATTCGTATTCTCGGCATCAGAAGCCTATTGGGTAGAAAACGGCAAAATCCAATACCCCGTAAAGGGCGCCACTATTATTGGCAGTGGTCCAGAGTCCTTAAAACAGGTCTCTATGATTGGTAATGACCTCAAATTAGACGGCGGTATCGGGGTTTGCGGCAAGGAAGGGCAAAGTGTTCCTGTCGGGGTTGGGCAACCTACTTTACGCATAGATAGCCTCACGGTCGGCGGAACTGCCTAAGATTGCTGAATTACGGCTTAAAATAGTTGTATGAGCCAACAAACCACTAATTCCACCAATTGGTACTCCGCCGTTGACAAAACGTCGGATACCGACGATCAACGCATTGATAAGATTGCCGTTCTGCCCCCGCCAGAGCACTTGATTCGCTTTTTCCCAATTTCGGGAACCCCAACTGAAGCTTTGATTAGCAAAACGCGTAAAAAGATTCGCGACATTATTCATGGCAAAGATGACCGCTTGCTCGTCATCATTGGGCCCTGCTCAATTCATGATCCACGTGCAGCGCTCGAATATTGTCAACGCCTTTTAGTCGAGCGTGAACGCTTTGCTGGCGAATTAGAAATTGTGATGCGCGTCTATTTTGAGAAACCTCGCACTACAGTTGGATGGAAAGGCCTCATTAACGACCCTTACTTGGATGAGAGCTACCGTATTGAAGAAGGTCTGCGTCTTGCACGTCAAGTCCTAATGGAAATCAATCGCCTTGGTATGCCAGCAGGTAGCGAGTTCCTTGATGTTATTTCCCCGCAATATATTGCCGACCTCATCTCTTGGGGTGCAATTGGGGCGCGTACCACTGAAAGTCAAGTTCACCGTGAGCTTGCCTCTGGTTTGTCTGCACCTATCGGATTTAAGAACGGCACTGATGGCAATATCAAGATTGCTACAGATGCTATTCAAGCGGCGAGTCGTCCACACCACTTCCTGTCCGTCCACAAGAACGGCCAAGTAGCGGTTGTAGAAACCAAGGGCAACAAAGACTGTCATGTCATTTTGCGTGGCGGCAAAGAGCCCAACTACGAAGCTCAGCATGTGCAGGCAGCCTGCGCTGAGCTAGCAGCAGCAAAGCTTCCAGCTAGCTTGATGGTTGACTTATCGCACGCCAACTCTAGCAAGAAGCATGAGCGCCAAATTATTGTTGCTGACGATATTGCCCAGCAAATTGAGTCTGGTTCACATCAGATTTTTGGTGTGATGGTGGAAAGTCATCTGAATGACGGCGCGCAGAAATTTACACCTGGAAAAGATGATCCAAGCAAACTGGAATATGGCAAGAGCATTACTGATGCCTGTATTGACTGGGATGATTCATTGAAAGTGCTTGAGCGTTTAGCGAGTGCTGTAAAGAAACGCCGAAGTAAGAAAAAATAATACGAGCAGCAATCATGACAATACTAAAAGAGGCTAATTTATTTGGTCTCTTTTTTTTCGTGCTTCCAAAGTACATCTGTACCACCAGCCGCACGATTGAGAATGCGTGACAGTACAAACAATAAATCAGATAAACGATTGACGTACTGACGAGGTGAGTCATATAAAGGCTCGGCCCATCCTAAGCGGACAATTGAGCGCTCTGCTCTTCTGCAAACCGTGCGACATACGTGCGCTTGTGCAGCAGCACGAGTGCCACCGGGCAAAATAAATTCAGTTAACGGGGGGAGCTGTTTGTTGTACTTTTCTAGCCAAATATCCAATTGAGCAACATGGTCTGGATTTAGTAGCTTGTAATTAGGAATACAAAGCTCGCCACCCAAGTCGAATAAATCATGCTGCACCTGCAAAAAAAGCTCTTTTAGCTCAAGGGCAATGCCCTCTGGGATCTCCTCAGTCATCAAAACACCGATTTCTGAGTTCAATTCATCGACGTCGCCCATGGCGCAAATCCGCAAATGATCCTTCTCAACGCGACTTCCATCACCCAAGCCAGTCATTCCAGCATCACCAGTTCTAGTGGCGATTTTTGATAGTCGATTTCCCATGAGCTTAATTATAGGTAAATGGCTAAAATGATTCATATGAATATGGTGACCCCGCCCCCCGATCTGGCCGCTATTAGCGCGCTTCAGTCAAAACTGGTTTCGGCCTTGCGTCCAATCCTTCCTGAGCACGCCCTGCTTTGGGAGCCTGAAGACACGATTCCCTATGAATGTGATGGTTTAGCTGCCTATAAGCGTATGCCTTTGGCGGTAGCCCTCCCAGAAACAGAAGAGCAAGTTGCCCAAATCCTTAAAATTTGCTTTGCAATGCAAATCCCAGTGGTTCCAAGAGGATCTGGAACGGGGCTAGCAGGTGGGGCCATGCCAATCTCACAAGGTTTGGTGCTATCGCTTGCAAAGCTCAAGAAAATTCTGAGTATTGACCCATTTACTCGCACTGCAGTGGTTCAGCCTGGAGTTCGCAACTTAGCTATCTCTGAAGCCGTTGCCCACCTAGGTCTTTACTACGCTCCCGACCCCTCATCACAAATTGCTTGTTCTATTGGCGGTAACGTCAATGAAAACTCGGGCGGCGTGCACTGCCTCAAATACGGCCTCACCCTGCACAATGTTCTACGCGTACGCGGGATCTTAATGAATGGTGAAATTGTTGAATTCGGCAGCCTGGCACCAGATTCTCCTGGTTTAGATTTGCTCGCCATTGTTCTAGGCAGCGAAGGCATGCTTGCGGTCGTCACTGAAGTTACAGTGAAGTTGGTTGCCAAGCCAAAACTAGCGCGCGTCATTATGGCTAGTTTTGACGATATTGAAAAAGGTGGGAATGCAGTTGCCGCAATCATCGCTGCCGGCATTATTCCTGCAGGCTTAGAGATGATGGATCAAGCCACTACAAGAGCTGTAGAGGAATTTGTAAATGCAGGCTATGACCTAGAGGCGGCAGCTATTTTGCTTTGCGAATCGGATGGCACACCCGAAGAAGTTGCCGAAGAAATCGAGCGCATGACTAAAGTGCTTGAACAATCTGGCGCTAGCGGTATTCGTATTTCTAGAGACGAAACTGAACGACTGAAGTTTTGGAGTGGTCGCAAAAATGCCTTCCCGGCCGCAGGACGCATAGCGCCTGACTACTACTGCATGGATGGCACCATTCCGCGCCGTCATATTGCAACCTTGCTGAAGCGTATTCAGGGCATGGAAAAAAAGTATGGCTTAGGCTGCTTGAATGTATTCCATGCTGGTGATGGCAATATGCATCCTTTAATTTTGTTTAATGGTGCCGATGAAGAAGAATGGCATCGTGCTGAAGAATTTGGCACTGAGATTTTAGAAGCCTGCGTTGAGCTTGGAGGCACAATTACTGGCGAACATGGGGTTGGTATCGAAAAGATTAACACTATGTGTGTGCAGTTTGGCGAGGGTGAACGCGAATCTTTCTGGGGCGTTAAAGCCGCATTTGACCCAGAAAAACTCCTCAATCCCGATAAAGCTATTCCAACATTAAGTCGCTGTGCTGAATATGGCCGCATGCGCATTAGTGGCGGCAAATTGCCGCACCCAGAATTGGAACGTTTTTAATGAATGCTACCAATCCCATCATTGAGGCATTTCGCGAGCAAATCCTGAATGCAGCAAAAAATAAAACACAACTCTCCATTGAGGGTGGCAGTACAAAATCTTGGTATGGAAATACCAATACGCATACCAAGCTAGATACCCGCTCTTACTCAGGCATTCTGGAATATCAACCAGAAGAATTAGTCATCACGGCCTGTGCAGGTACGCCATTAAAAGAAATTGAGGCGGCTCTTCACGAAAAAAATCAGATGCTCGCGTTTGATCCGCCACACTTTGGTGAACATGCCACTTTTGGTGGCGCCATTGCAGCTGGCTTGTCTGGTCCGGGTCGTATTAGCGCTGGCAACTTGCGAGATTTTGTTTTGGGTGCGCGCATTCTTGATGGCAAAGGTCAGGATTTAACTTTTGGCGGACAGGTGATGAAAAACGTAGCAGGCTATGACGTATCACGCTTGATGCCGGGCTCTATGGGCACCCTGTCACTGTTACTAGAGGCGTCTGTAAAGGTGCTACCCAAACCAGCTGCGACTGCAACACTACGTTGCCACATCTCTCAAGAAAAAGCATTGCGCACTTTAAATGAGTGGGCCGGTCAACCACTGCCGCTCTCTGCAAGTTGCTGGATTGGCAATGCTACTGACGAAGGTCAATTAACCATTCGTTTAGCAGGCGCAGCAGCAGCCATCAAGGCGGCTATTCCTTTGATGAGCTCCTTGGTAAATGCAAGTGAAATAGATCCTCAATCTGCAGAAATATTCTGGAATAGCTTGCGCGAACATCGGCTGTCGGAATTTGAAAATCTCGCTGCCGATCAAACGCTTTATCGCTTAGCTTTACCTGCAGCCTGTGGACCTCTTTCTATTCCAGGTGTAAATAATGAAGTTGTCTTGGAATGGCATGGCCAACAGCGCTGGATTAAAGCGCCTGGTGATGAAGCTACATTCAGATTAATGAAACAACTCGCATCAAGCCATGGCGGACATGCAATGCGCTTTAAACAGGGCGCTGATGTTAATCCTGCGTTTCAGCGCTTTACGTTGCTTAGTGAGCAAGCCCACTCTCAAGCCCTCGAACTTGTACAAGAGCGCCTAAGATCTGCATTTGATCCTGCCGGCGTATTTGCAACCAAACGTCTTCCATAAGTAACTCTATGTACACTCAACTTGCTCCCCAATTTGCCAATACTCCAGAGGGAATAGAAGCGGCTAGTATTCTGGGTAAATGTGTTCACTGCGGTTTTTGCACTGCTACTTGCCCAACTTACCAGATACTGGGTGATGAGCTCGATGGCCCACGTGGTCGCATCTACCTCATCAAGCAAATGGCCGAAGGTTTAGCACCCACAGAAAAAACCCGTACCCACTTAGATCGCTGTCTTACTTGTCGCAATTGCGAAAGCACCTGCCCTAGTGGTGTGCAATACGGCAACTTAGTCGATATTGGTCGTAAATGGGCAGAAGACAATAGTCCATTGCGCCCACTTGGTGAGCGTCTTACTCGTTGGGCGCTAAAAGAAGGTCTGACTAAACCAGCATTATTTAATTCGGCAATGGCCCTAGGTCGTCTAGTACGCCCACTCATGCCAAGCGGCATTAAACGCAAAATTCCAGAAGCCAGAAATAAGGCTTTGAGCAACTCAACTGATCCTTATGCCAGACCGACAACTGGACACGCTCGCAAAATGCTCATTCTGGAGGGCTGTGTTCAACCGGGGATGTTGCCAAATATCAATTCAGCAACTGCACGCGTTTTAGATGCGCTAAAGATCCAATTGATTAGCGCTCCAAATGCTACCTGTTGTGGTGCCTTGCGCTACCACTTAAATGATCAAGCAGGTGGTCTAGAGAACGCCAAGCAAAACATGGATGCTTGGTGGCCTTTAGTTGAAAGCGGTGTTGAGGCGATCGTCATGACCGCCTCCGGCTGTGGTGTTATGGTCAAGGATTATGGTCATCTATTTGCCAATGACCCCGCCTATGCAACTAAGGCTAAAAAGATTTCTCACTTGACTAAAGATATCTCCGAGATATTGCCAAGCTTTCAGAATGAATTAATTCAACTCGTTGGCATAGATCAAAAGCCGGGCGTGGTTTATCACCCACCCTGCACGTTGCAACATGGTCAACAAATCCGTGGCAAGGTGGAAGGCTTGTTATCAAGCCTTGGTATTGGCGTCCGCCTGTGCGCTGATAGTCATTTGTGCTGTGGATCTGCGGGTACTTATTCAATAACCCAGCCTGAGCTATCGGAGCAGCTTCGCAAGAATAAGTTGGATCATTTACATGCAGCTTGTGAAGCATCAGGGGCAGAAGTCATTGTGTCCGGCAATATTGGCTGTATTACGCATCTTCAGCAAGAAGATAAGCCAGTGCTACATTGGATTGAACTCGTAGACCAATTAATCAGCAAATCCTTTAAGGCCCAATGAATTCAATCGTTGTTAATTTAATGCAGGTACGTCAGCGGATTGAACTTGCCGCCCTAGCAGCAAAACGAGAGCCCGAAGAAATTGAGCTCTTAGCAGTCAGTAAAACCTTTCCGGCCTCGGCAATTGAAGAAGCTATGCATGCCGGACAGTCTGCTTTTGGCGAAAATTATGTTCAAGAGGCTGTTGAAAAAATTACTCAGTTAGCCAAATTACGTCCATGGCTTATATGGCACTTTATAGGCCCACTTCAAAGTAATAAGACTAGAGAAGTCGCAGAACATTTTGATTGGGTTCACAGCGTTGATCGCCTGAAGATTGCGGAGCGACTTTCTGCTCAACGGGGTGAATTTCCTAATCTTCCAGAATTGCAGCTATGCGTTCAAGTCAATGTGAGTGACGAGGATAGTAAAAGCGGCATACCCCTTTCTGAGGCTGAGGCACTTTGTGATTCCATTACTCAATTACCCAATATCATTCTTAGGGGATTAATGGCCATTCCGGCTCCTAGCTCGGATTTAGCTGAACAGCGCAAGGCCTTTTCGCAGGTTCAAGATTGCTTTAAACATATTCAAACTACCAGATTAATAGATCCCAAATATCAATTCTTTGACACCCTATCTATGGGAATGTCAGATGATCTTGAGGCCGCCATTGCTCAAGGCAGTACGATTGTTCGTGTTGGGACAGCCATTTTTGGGAAGCGCGATAAGATTAGCCAATGAGCGAAAATCGGAATAAGCCAAACAATAGCAATGTTCACATTACCTTTATCGGTGGTGGCAATATGGGACGCGCTTTAATTAGTGGCTTACTCGCCAACGGATTTAGCTCTAATCAAATCTCTGTAGTCGAATCAAATGCGGCAACCGCCCTAAAGTTACATGAAGACTTTGGCGTTCAAGGTATTGCAGCCTTGGAACAAATAGCTTTTAACTTCTCAAAAAATAATGTCGTGGTGATGGCCATCAAGCCACAAGACTTTAATGTTGTTGCTAAGGGCATAGCAACAAAACTCAAACATAATTCAGCCTATGGCCCGCTGATCTTGAGTATTGCCGCTGGTATTCGCTTAAAAGATATGAGTCGCTGGCTAGACCATACCCGCTGTGTTCGTGCTATGCCCAATACTCCAGCGTTGATTGGCAAAGGCATTACTGGCCTATTTGCCGATTCAGCGGTAAATGAATCTGATCGTAATTTAGCGCAGACTATCTGCAATGCGGTTGGCCAAAGCATTTGGGTTTCTGAAGAAAAGCTAATGGATGCTGTTACCGCTGTATCTGGTAGCGGCCCCGCCTATGTCTTTGCGTTTCTGGAGGCGATGCAATCAGCTGGTGAAAAATTAGGTTTAGATGCCATAAGCGCTCGCAAGCTAGCCTACGCAACACTTGAAGGCGCAACGCAACTCGCCCACAACTCTGACGAACATGCTGGCGTCCTACGTGAGCGCGTCACCTCTAAAGGCGGCACCACAGCAGCCGCTCTTGATGTGATGCAACAGCAGGGATGGCACGAGATCTTAGAAAAAGCGATTGATGCGGCAAGCCAACGTGGCAAAGTAATGGGCGATGAACTGGGGAAGAGTTAATTACCCAAGCAACTCTTAGCGAAGGCTAAGACCGAGCACAACTCCTAGAAATAAAAATCCGCCCAAATAATTATTGTGGCGAAATGCCCGAAAGCATTCTTCACGTTTGCGCGTAGAGATGAGTTTTAAGTGGTAGACGGCACAAGCGAGAGCCGCAAACCATCCAACTAAAAAGTAATTACTCAAGTCAGTCAACTGGGCGACCCAAATTTGACTAATAAATAAGATGGCATAGCTAATCGCTATTGCCAGCACCTCAAATTGCCCAAAGGTGATTGCCGAGGTACGTAAGCCCAATCGTAAATCATCCTCTCGATCGACCATGGCATAGGCGGTGTCATAGGCTATGGCCCAAAAAATATTTCCTATAAATAAGATCCAGGCCTCTAAGGGGATGGTGTTGAGAATGGCAGCATAAGCCATTGGGATGCCAAAACCAAAAGCAATCCCCAGAACAGCTTGGGGCATGGCAAAAAAGCGCTTGGTAAAGGGGTAAATAAACGCCACCGCCAATGCAAGTACTGAGAGTTTCTTGGTATACCCATTCAGGGTTTGAATTAGCAAGAAGGCAATCAAAGCCAAAATAGCGGCAATCAATACCGCCTCTTTGCCAGAAATCTTGCCACTAGTGACTGGACGCGCTTGTGTTCTCTGCACATGACGATCAAAGTTGCGATCAGCGTAATCGTTAATCGCACATCCCGCGCTGCGCATCAAGAAAGTACCTGCCACGAATATCAATAAGATTTTTAAATCTGGCACGCCACCACTAGCAAGCCATAAGGCCCACAGGGTTGGCCATAAAAGCAATAAGATGCCAATCGGCTTATCCAGGCGAATCAGATAAGCATATGAAATCAGGCGGTCGTTCAGAAACATTCTGTAATTATCACGCCTTTAGAAAATCAGCACGAGACCCAAGCCAACGCTCAAGATGACGCTCCACTACATCAGCATGCTCTGCTAATAATCGCTCAGCCGCTTGTTGAGCCAGCTCAATGAGCCAAGCATCACGCTGTAAATCAACAAATCGCAACATGGCATCTCCGGACTGCTTCGCTCCAAGCAATTCACCAGGACCACGTAAAGAAAGATCCCGCTCTGCGATAACAAAGCCGTCAGATACTTCACGTAAAGTTTGCAAACGCTCTTTAGCGGCCATTGATAAAGGCTCAGCGTACATCAAGATACAAACTGAATCGGCAGAGCCACGGCCCACGCGCCCACGCAGTTGATGAATTTGCGCATAACCAAAGCGTTCAGCATGCTCAATCACCATCAGCGCAGCATTGGGCACATCCACCCCGACTTCAATAACAGTTGTAGCAACTAAGAGTTGGATTTCATTGGCCTTGAAGGCGGCCATCACCGCCGCTTTTTCTTCGGCCTTTAAGCGGCCATGTACTAGGCCAACCTTAAAATCAGGCAAGGCCTGTGTTAATTGCTCATAACTCTCAACCGCTGTTTGCAATTGCAGCGCTTCAGACTCTTCAATCAAAGGACAAACCCAATAAGCTTGTAATCCTTTAAATAGCCAACTCTGTAAACCTCCAATCACCTCATCGCGGCGACTGGCCTTCACCACCCTAGTGGCAATCGGTTTTCGACCGGGAGGCAACTCATCAATCACAGAAACATCAAGATCTGCGTAATAGGTCATTGCTAAAGTACGCGGAATTGGCGTGGCGGACATCATTAATTGATGGCAGTAGAACAATTCGGATCCAAGTCTTTGCTGAATTTCGAGACGCTGCCTCACTCCAAAACGATGTTGCTCATCTATGACCGCCAAGCCCAATTTAGAAAAACTGACGCTCTCCTGAATAAGTGCATGGGTACCGATAATGAGCTGAGCCTGCCCGCTCTCAATCATTTCTTGGGCCAGTCTTTTTTCTTTGGCCTTCAAGCTGCCAGAGAGCCAGGCAATTCGAACACCTAACGGCCCAAACCATTCCTTCATCTTTAGATAGTGCTGCTCAGCCAAGATCTCTGTAGGCGCCATGATCGCAGCCTGATAACCATGATCCATAACCCTCGCCGCCGCTAAGGCAGCAACAACAGTCTTACCGCTGCCTACGTCACCCTGCAAAAGACGATTCATGGGAAACGATTTTTCTAGATCATTGCCAATTTCCGACCAGACGCGATCTTGTGCTGCAGTGAATTTAAAAGGTAGCGCTTTGCATAAACCCCTCTCAAGACTTTGTTCTTGGGAAAGCTTTGCAAAACTCGGAGCATGTCTATCTCTACGAATGGCATGGGCACGCTTTAAAGAAATTTGTTGTGCAAGCAATTCTTCGAACTGTACTCGTCGCCATGCAGGGTCGGTACGCTCAAACAATGCTTGCGTATCAGCATCCGCAGGTGGTTGGTGCAAATAAGTAATGGCAGATTGCAGATTTGGCCAGTCATTACTGGGGAGCAACTCTGTCATTAACTTCTTAGGCAAGAACTCAGCCAAGCTATCTTGCAAGCGAGGATCACGTAATGCCTGTGCAACTGCTTTGCGAATGACCGTTTGCGAAACACCAGCGCTTGCCGGATAGACTGGGGTAAGACTAGTTGGCAAAGGAGCATCTGCGGCTAGAGCCCTAACAGTAGGATGGACCATTTCCGATCCCTGAAACCCTTCGCGCACCTCTCCGCGGACTCGGACATGCGCACCCACTGCCATTTGCTTTTGCTGACTCGGATAGAAATTCAGGAAGCGCAGTTGCAAAGTCGCAGTATCGTCTTCAATGGTGACTAGCATCTGCCTTCTGGGTCTAAATAAGACCTGATTACGAATTACCACCCCTTGGGTCTGCGCCGAACTAAATCTGCCTTGATTTAAGGCGTCTTCAATCGTCAATAACTCGGTCTCGTCTTCATAACGTGAGGGAAGATGCAAAGCAAGGGCCATAGGGCTGTCTAAACCCATCTTTTGGAGTGTGCTTGGCGCTTGTTTAGTAGTCATCGTTAAAATCTAATACCTGATGGTAATGCTATGCAACTTTCCGACTTTAATTACGAACTTCCCGCCAATCTAATTGCCCAACACCCTTTGGCAAATAGAACCGATAGCCGCCTCCTAGAGGTCAATGCTGACGGGAAGAATGACGCCCAGCTTATAGACCGTCAGTTTAAGGATATTCTTAGCCTTATCAAGCCAGGGGATTTATTGGTATTCAATGACACCAAAGTCATTCCCGCAAGACTGCATGGCAAAAAAGAGACTGACGGTAATGTTGAGCTTCTCATCGAGCGAATTAGTGGTGACATGCAAGCTTGGGTCCAAATCAGGGCATCCAAAGTTCCTAAAACAGGCTCGATTGTGCATATCCATAATCAAGCTGGAGAAACTTTTCCAGTAGAGATGATTGGATATGATGGTCGCTTTTACGAAGTCCGCTTTCCGGAAAATGTATTTTCTCTGCTCGAGCGTTTCGGTGAATTACCGCTACCACCCTATATCGAACATCAACCCGATGGTGAAGATGCACAGCGCTACCAAACTGTAGTGGCGAAAAATCCAGGTGCAGTAGCTGCACCTACCGCCGGACTTCATTTTGACGAAAACATTTTGCAGCAATTAAAAGATTTTGGAGTGCATCAAGCCACTGTTACCCTACACGTAGGGGCGGGCACCTTTACCCCTGTTCGTGAAGAAGACCTCTCGAAACACAAGATGCATCATGAGTGGTTCTCCATTCCAGAAGAAACTTTGCAAGCGATTGAAGACACCAAGAAAAAAGGCGGGCGAGTAGTTGCAGTAGGTACAACCAGCCTCAGAGCCCTAGAGAGCCAGGCTCTTAGCCGACAAAGCAGTGGTGAGACCAACCTCTTTATTACCCCGGGCTTTCAGTTCAAAGCCGTAGATTGCTTGTTAACAAACTTTCATCTGCCAAAATCTACCTTATTAATGTTGGTGAGCGCTTTTGCGGGCATGGGCAATATCCGCGCCGCCTACCAACATGCCATTGATCAGAGATATCGCTTCTTCAGCTATGGAGATGCAATGTTTCTTTGCCGACTTGAGAATACAAATCCATGACCAAGCCTGTTCACTTTAATATTTTGGCGCGCGACTCGCAAAGTCCTGCTCGCCTTGGTCAACTTGATCTTCCCCATGGCAGCGTGCAAACGCCCATTTTTATGCCAGTCGGAACTTATGGCACCGTAAAGGCAATGACACCGCGCGACCTGAATGAAGCAAAAGCGCAGATTATTTTAGGCAACACCTTTCATCTTTGGTTGCGCCCAGGTCTAGATGTCATCAAGAAACATGGTGGCTTACATCGCTTCATGGCTTGGGATAAACCTATTCTGACTGACTCAGGCGGCTTTCAGGTGTTTAGCCTGGGGGCACTTCGCAAGATCTCCGAAGAGGGCGTCACTTTTGCCTCCCCGATTAACGGCGACAAATTGTTCATGTCTCCAGAGGTATCAATGGAGATTCAGGCGGTATTGAACAGCGATATTGCCATGCAATTTGATGAGTGCACCCCTTACGAAATCAAAGGTCAACCTACTTCAGAAAAAACTGCCCGAGCCTCGCTTGAAATGTCACTTCGCTGGGGCGATCGGTCGCTCAAACGTTTTCGAGAACTCAATACTGGCAATGGTTTATTTGGCATCGTCCAGGGCGGCATGTTTGAGAATCTGCGCGAGTTTTCCTTAGATGCCGTCAGTCAGCAAGGTTTTGATGGAATTGCCATTGGCGGACTCTCCGTTGGAGAGCCTAAGCCTGAATTTGAGCGAATCTTGAATTTCACGGCACCCAAGCTTCCCGAGCATATGCCGCACTACCTTATGGGCGTTGGGACGCCCGAGGACCTAATTCTTGGAGTTAGCCTAGGTATTGATATGTTTGATTGCGTAATGCCCACCCGAAATGCCCGCAATGGCTGGCTATTTACCCGCTTTGGAGACCTCAAATTACGCAATTCTGGCTACAAGGACGATGATCGACCACTCGACCCTACTTGTAGCTGTTACACCTGCCAGAACTTCACCAGATCCTATTTAAATCACCTCCAAAAAGCCAATGAGATTCTCGGATCGCAGCTCAACACCATTCACAATCTCTCCTATTACCTCCAGTTGATGACGGAAGTCAGGGAGGCCTTGAGCAAAGATCGTTTTAGCGCCTATCGCGAAGAATTTCATCAGAATCGTCAGCGTGGCGTTGAGCCTGGGCAGGATTAATAGCCCTGCAGGGCGCACGCCCCTCTAAATCACCCCCAAAGCCCCACACAGTTTAGAATTGCGGGTTTACGGCTTTGCTTAAAAGCCTAAAACCGAAGCAGTTTCCAAATAGTCTTTAACGGAGGTTTTGTATGTGGATTAGTAACGCTTTTGCCCAAGCTACAGCTGCGGGTCCAGATTCTGGTGGCTTAATGAGCTTCCTTCCATTGGTTTTGATGTTTGCAGTTTTGTACTTCATCATGATTCGCCCACAAATGAAGCGTCAAAAAGAAACTAAAGCTATGCTCGAATCATTAGCAGTTGGCGACGAAGTCGTTACTGTTGGCGGCATTATGGGCAAAGTAACAGCGCTGAAAGATCAAGTTGTCACCGTTGAAATTTCTGCCGGCACTGAAGTGCAGTTGCAAAAAGGTGCTATCACTACCGTTTTGCCAAAGGGCACGCTGAAGTCTGCTTAATACCTTTGTTTAAAAGTATCCCACTATGAATCGCTACCCTCTCTGGAAGTATCTAGTTATCGCCGTTGCTTTATTAATTGGCGGGCTATATTCATTACCAAATTTTTATGGTGAGGCTCCAGCGGTTCAAATCTCGTCCGCCAAACCAACCATCAAGGTTGATTTGGCGACACAAGCTCGCGTTGAAAAGATTATGACTGAGGCTGACATCAGCAACACTGGCATTTTCTTTGAGAACGCCACCAATGTAGGTTCAATCAAAATTCGGTTTAACAGCACTGACATCCAACTGCGCGCACGAGATCTCTTGCAGCAGAAAATGAATATCGATCCAAATGATCCCAATTTCACAGTTGCCCTTAATCTCCTATCCAATACACCGGGCTGGTTAAATGCAATTAACGCCCTACCTATGCCACTGGGGCTTGACTTGCGCGGCGGTGTCTACTTCCTTTTACAGGTAGATATGAAGGGTGCAGTTCAGAAGAAGGTTACCTCTTTGGCAACTGATATCCGCACCCAACTACGAGACAAGAATATTCGCCATCAAGGTATTGAGCGTGGCGCAGATAGCATTACTATTAATTTTGGCAGCACTACTGATGCTGAGGCTGCTCGTACAGTTCTGTTATCTACTCAGCCTGAACTGATTTGGCAAGTCAAGCCTACCGGCCTCTCCCCAAAGTTAGTTGGCGAATTCAAACCAACAGCTTTAAAAGAAATACAAGATAACGCAGTCAAGCAAAACATCATCACCCTGAATAAGCGCGTAAATGAGTTAGCCGTTAAGGAACCCGTTATTCAGCAACAAGGTGCAGAGCGCATTGTGGTGCAATTGCCAGGCGTTCAAGATACTGCGCGTGCCAAAGACATTATTGGTCGTACAGCAACCCTAGAGTCTCGCTTGGCCGACCCATTGGTCTCCACTATTGGTATTGGTGAAACGCCGCCTCCAGGCATGGATACCTTCCGCTTCGGAGAAAACCGTTTAGGCGTATTTAAGAAATCTGTCATTTTCAGTGGCGATCGCATTACTGATGCAAGCGCTGGTTTTGATCAAAACCAGCGTCCCGCCGTCAATATCTCACTGGATGCCGCTGGTGGCCGCGTAATGCAAGAAGTCACTCGCGAAAACATTGGCAAACCAATGGGCATGATTCTGTTTGAAAAAGGCAAAGGCGAGGTTCTGACAATCGCCACCATTCAAGGTGAATTTGGATCCAAGTTTCAAATCACGGGCCAACCAACTACTGCGAGCGCAAATGACTTAGCACTCTTGCTGCGCGCTGGCTCTTTGGCTGCCCCAATGGAAATCATTGAAGAGCGAACCATTGGACCAAGCTTAGGCGCCGAAAATATCGAGAAAGGCTTCAAGTCACTTTTAATCGGCTTTGGCGCAATTGCTATCTTTATGATGGCTTACTACTTACTCTTTGGCACATTCTCGGTAGTTGCCTTGGCAGTGAACTTGCTCCTGCTGATTTCCGTCTTATCAATGTTGCAAGCCACTCTCACCTTACCCGGCATTGCCGCGATGGCCCTGGCACTTGGTATGGCAATTGACTCCAACGTATTGATTAACGAACGTATACGTGAAGAGCTACGTAATGGCGCTGCGCCACAAACCGCTATTGCAGTTGGCTTTGATAAAGCTTGGGCAACGATTTTAGACTCCAACGTGACAACCTTAATTGCTGGTCTTGCCCTTTTAGCATTTGGCTCTGGCCCAATCAAAGGCTTTGCGGTGGTTCACTGCTTAGGCATTTTGACTTCAATGTTCTCGGCCGTCTTCTTCTCGCGTGGTCTTGTCAACCTTTGGTATGGCAGACATAAGAAGGTTCAAAAACTCGCTATCGGCCAAGTTTGGCGCCCACAGGAGAAATAAGTCATGGAATTTTTCCGGATCAAAAAAGATATTCCCTTCATGCGCCATGCATTGGTGCTTAATGCAATTTCTTTAATCACCTTTTTAGCAGCAGTCTTTTTCTTATGGCATAACGGCCTTCATCTCTCAATTGAATTTACTGGTGGCACGGTGATGGAGGTGAGCTATCCTCAAACTGCTCCACTAGATTCCATTCGCACTAAGGTTGAAAAGCTTGGTTATGCTGATACCCAAATTCAGAACTTTGGTAGCTCACGTGATGTCATGATTCGTTTGCCATTGCAAAAAGATGCTGAAGGCAAACTCATCTCTTCCGCAGACCAGAGTGCAGCTGTTATGCAAGCACTTGAGCCCGCAAGCAGCGGCGCCAAGTTACAGCGCGTAGAGTTCGTTGGACCACAAGTTGGCCAAGAGCTGGCCATGGATGGCTTGAAGGCTCTGGTCTTTGTGATCATCGGCATTGTGGTGTACCTCTCCTTCCGCTTTGAGTGGAAGTTTGCGGTCGCAGGCATCATTGCAAACTTACATGACGTAGTTATCATCCTAGGCTTCTTTGCGTTCTTCCAGTGGGAATTCTCACTCTCTGTCTTGGCGGCAGTCCTTGCGGTTCTGGGTTACTCCGTGAATGAATCTGTAGTGATCTTCGACCGTATTCGCGAGAACTTCCGCAAATACCGCAAGATGAATACCCGCGAGATTATTGACAATGCGATTACCAGCACAATCAGTCGTACCGTCATTACTCACGGCAGTACTGAAATGATGGTTTTGGCCATGCTGGTCTTTGGCGGCCCAACACTCTTTTACTTTGCTCTCGCACTGACTATTGGCATTTTGTTTGGTATTTACTCTTCAGTGTTCGTCGCTGCTGCTTTAGCCATGTGGCTTGGAGTAACGCGTGAAGATTTGGCAAAGGGCGACAAGAAGCCGGATGATAATGCCCGCAACGATGATCCTAATTTTGGGGCACGTGTTTAAGCCAAACTTGGCTTAATTTAAAGAGAAGTTTTGTTGATCAAGGGCAGCTAGTATTCGCTTAGTTGCGCCTTGATGCTCAATTGAGTAAGTCTTTGCCGCTTGACTCATCTTGCCAAGCTCAGCAGTATTCAAGAGCAAAACCTTCAGAGCTTCCATCAAAGCAGTTAGTTCGCTCAACAATAAGTCACCCTCAATACGCTTTGCAGCGCCTGCTTGGATTGCATCTAAGGAGGCCTGCTGAAAGTTGTAAGTGTGCTCACCCAAAAGAACGGGGCAGCCTGCAGCACAGGCTTCAATAAGATTCTGACCACCGAATGGCAGTAGACTACCGCCCATAACCACCAAATCAGCCGCGCTGTAATACATTGGCATCTCCCCCATAGAGTCGCCTAAGACTACATCTAAGCCAGCACACTCCGTTGGAATTCCTGACCACTCGGTGCGACGACGAAACTTCAAACCAGCCGAATACATTAGATCAGCAACCTCAGCAAATCTTTCTGGGTGGCGCGGCACCAAACAGAGCAAAGGAGCAATCACAAAGGAATTGCTGAGCATTAAATCTTTCCAAGCTTTCAGAAGAATTTCCTCTTCACCATCGCGGGTACTAGCAGCGCAGACCATCAAACGTTTACTAGCATGCAGCTCCTGTTGCCATTGTTTTCCCTGCTGGATCAACAGTGGATCAAGAGGCACATCAAACTTGAGATTGCCTACGATGCTGATATTCTTCACACCAAGACTGCGATATCGCTGCGCATCAAATTCGGTTTGCGCTAAGATGCCAGCAAAGGCTTGAAACAATGAACGTCCAGCTTTACCAAATCGATTGACACGACGTGCACTTCTCTCGGAGAGGCGGGCATTCACCAAGAACAAAGGTGGGCCGATCTCTGCGCAACGAAAAACGACCGTTGGCCATGCCTCAGTTTCCATAAAGAGCCCAAGCTTAGGCTTGAAAATATTCAAAAAATGTTCAACCGACCAGCAAAGATCATATGGCAAGTAAACCTGGCGAATCTGCCCAGAAGCAATTTGATTAGCAAACAATTGCTTACCTGTACGACGACCATTTAAAGTCATGTGTGTTAACAAAATGGTTTCACCACGAGCAAGGTAGGCGTCAATTAATGGCTGAGCAGCACGGGTCTCACCTACTGAAACTGCATGAATCCAAATTGATTCTTGCTTGATCGGTTTGTCATAACCAAAGCCAAGACGCTCTGGAATATGGTGCAAATAAGCAAAAGAATGGCGTGCGCGCCAAGCTAGGCGGATAAAAGCCAATGGCAACAAGAGATGCCATAGCAATTGATAAACAGCAAACCAGACTCGGGGGCGCGCCCCGTATTCTGCACTGGAGCTCACACTCACTTTTTGAGACGTTCGGTCAATTCAACCGCCTTACCTAGGTAAGAAGATGGTGTCATTTCCAGCAAACGTGCTTTTGCATCTTCTGGAATCTTCAATCCGCGAATAAAGGCTTGCAAATCAGCCTGATTAATACCTTTGCCACGAGTTAATTCTTTTAGCTGCTCGTAGGGATTCTCAATACCGTAACGGCGCATCACAGTTTGCACTGGCTCTGCCAGCACTTCCCAACAGGAATCTAAATCTGCAGCAATAGCTGCATGATTTACCTCCAACTTACCAAGGCCACGCAAAGCGCTGTCATAAGCTAATACGCTATGACCGAATGCTGGACCGAGATTACGCAAAACGGTTGAGTCGGTAAGATCACGCTGCCAACGAGAGATTGGCAACTTTTCTGCAAGGTGATGCAGTAGAGCGTTTGCAACCCCTAAGTTACCTTCAGAGTTTTCAAAATCAATCGGATTCACTTTATGCGGCATGGTTGAGGAGCCAATTTCGCCAGCCTTAGTGCGCTGCTTGAAATAACCCACAGAGATGTAAGCCCAGAAGTCTCGATCCATATCCAAGAGGATCGTATTGGCACGGGCAATCGCATCAAACAATTGGGCCATACCATCATGCGGCTCAATCTGAATGGTGTAAGGATTAAAAGTTAAACCAAGACGTTTCTCAACTACGTTCTTAGAGAAATTCTCCCAATCAAAATCTGGATAAGCAGATAAATGCGCGTTGTAATTACCTACTGCTCCATTCATCTTGCCGAGCAATGGAACTACGGCAATTGATTCAATAGCGCGCTCTAAACGTTTTGCGATATTGGCAATCTCTTTACCAAGCGTACTTGGTGATGCAGGCTGACCATGAGTGCGAGATAACAAAGGTACTTTAGCGTTTTCAAGAGCGAGATCCGTTAATACCGAGAGTACTTTTCTGAGTTGCGGCAAGAGAACTTCATCACGCGCCCCACGTAGCATCAAACCATGCGATGTATTGTTGATATCCTCAGAAGTACAAGCAAAGTGGATGAACTCACTCGCCTTTAATAGGTCTGGACGATCTGCTACCTTTTCTTTTAAGAAATACTCAACCGCTTTCACATCATGATTGGTAACAGCCTCAATATCTTTGATGCGCTGCGCATCCGCATCAGAGAAGTTTTCAGGGAGCGAGAGCAAGAAAGCTTCATCGGCTGCGTTGATTTTTGGCACGTCAGGAAGATCTGCGGCAGCCAATGCCAACAACCAATGAATTTCCACAAATACCCGCTGACGCATAAAGGCTGCTTCCGAAAGCCAGGGGCGCAAGGAATCGAGCTTGCTGGCATAACGACCGTCTAAGGGGGAAAGGGCATTAAGGGTAGAAAACGGCTGACTCACGAATATTGCCTTTGCATTGAATATGTCAATAAAACCTGATTTTAATGCGTTCCAGGATCAAGCAGGCCTCCATGAGGATGGCTATACTGTGCCCTATGAAACTAATCGGATCCCTCACTAGCCCCTATGTACGTAAAGTACGTATCGTATTTTCTGAGAAAAAGGTCGATGTTGACCTTGAATTGGAGAATGTTTGGGCTGCAGACACCAAAATAGCCAATTCCAACCCCCTGGGGAAGGTTCCCTGCCTTATTCTGGACGACGGCGAGGCTATCTATGACTCTCGCGTGATCGCCGAATATGCCGATGGCCTTAGCCCCGTAAGCAAGCTCATTCCCACTGACAACCGCGAGCGTGCGACCGTCAAAACCTGGGAAGCCCTGGCTGACGGAATCACGGATGCTGGCATTTTGGCGCGACTCGAGCGCACATGGCGCCCAGCTGAAGAGCAAAGCTCAGCTTGGGTTGATCGCCAAATGGGTAAGATTCAAAATTCTCTGCGTCAAATGTCTGAGATCTTAGGAGAAAATGCATGGTGCCATGGCAATCAAATGACACTGGCAGATATTGCAACAGGATGTGCGCTTGGTTGGCTGTTACTGCGCTTTCCAAACATTCAATGGCAAGCTCAATATCCAAACTTAGATCGTCTCTACCAAAAATTATTGCAGCGACCTTCTTTTATGGAAACTGAACCACCAGCAGCGTAAGTCAAATTTGCATTCCTCATTGGGATGAGGCGGAAATAATTCCGCCACCCAAACAAATATCGCCGTCATATAAAACCGCTGATTGCCCGGGTGTTACTGCCCATTGCGCATCCGGAAATCCCAGCTCAAAACTAAGATCTGCTGTACCAGCAGTTAAAGTGCATGCGGAGTCCGCTTGACGATAGCGAGTCTTGGCAGAGTAACTTCCAGAGGCTGGGGCGGCACCGGCAATCCAACTCGCATCAATAGCTTCTAGGGTCTTAGCCAAAAGCCATGGGTGTTCATGACCCTGCGCTACATACAGCGTGTTATTCGCCATATCCTTACGCGCTACATACCAAGCATCACCATTACCATCCTGACTGCCGCCCAAGCCAATCCCTTTACGCTGGCCCAAAGTGAAAAAGGCTAAGCCCATATGCTCGCCAACAGTCTTGCCATCTGGTGTTTTAATTGGGCCCGGTGTACATGGTAAGTAGCGATTTAAGAATTCCCTAAAAGGACGCTCACCAATAAAACAAATTCCAGTACTATCTTTTTTGCGCGCGTTGTGTAAGCCAATTTTTTCGGCAATCTTGCGCACTTCAGTTTTTGGAATTTCCCCTAGAGGAAACAAAACATTCGCCAATTGCTGTTGCGTTAAACGATGTAAAAAATAACTTTGGTCTTTGCTCGCATCAAGTGCTTTTAACAATTGCACTTTGCCGCCCTCGTGACGCACCCTGGCATAGTGCCCAGTAGCAATAGCATCAGCGCCCAAACTCATAGCGTGATCTAAGAAAGCCTTGAATTTAATCTCGGCATTACAAAGAACATCCGGATTAGGGGTGCGCCCTGCAGCATATTCACGTAAAAATTCAGCAAATACGCGCTCTCGGTATTCAGCGGCAAAATTAACCGCTTCAACATCGATTCCGATCAAATCGGCTACAGACACAACATCGAGCCAATCCTGACGGGAAGAGCAATACTCATCGTTATCGTCGTCCTCCCAATTCTTCATGAAAAGGCCAATAACCTCATAACCCTGCTCCTTGAGCATCCAGGCAGCAACTGATGAATCCACCCCTCCAGACATGCCAATGACGACTTTCTTGGGCTTTGTGGGCGGGATTGAGGAAGAATTGAGCGGGATCATCAAAAAATGCGAGAATTCAATATAAGCTGGGAGTCCATATTGTAGAAGTCTTAGTCTGATTTCACAGAAATTTAGGCAAAAACCAAGCATTTAGACTTAGAGTTGAATAAATAGGTGAAATTGAGCCTATTTAACTAAAATAGATTTTTTATAAATTTTGCTTTTGGAGACATGCCATGCGCATAGGAGTGCCGCTGGAAACAAGGCCCGGGGAAACTCGAGTAGCCGCAACACCAGAAACCGTAAAAAAACTGATCGGCCAAGGTCATAGTGTTGTCATTCAAAGAGACGCTGGCGTTCAGGCTAGTCAACCAGACGCTGCGTACGTAGCCGTAGGCGCCACTATTGGTAGCGCAGCCGATGTATTTGGCGCAGAAATTGTGCTTAAGGTGCGCGCTCCTGAAGCTGCTGAGCTTAAGCAGATTAAATCTGGCAGCGTACTCATCGGCATGCTCGATCCATTTGATAACGACAATATTGCTGCAATGGCTGCGCAAGGTGTAACAGCGTTTTCATTAGAAGCTGCTCCGCGCACCACTCGCGCACAAAGTATGGATGTGTTGTCATCACAAGCAAATATTGCGGGCTACAAATCAGTCATGATTGCTGCAAATGAATATCAACGTTTCATGCCTATGCTCATGACAGCAGCAGGCACTGTAAAAGCTGCTCGCGTACTTATTTTGGGTGCTGGTGTTGCTGGCTTGCAAGCGATTGCTACTGCAAAACGTCTAGGCGCCGTTATTGAGGCATCAGATGTACGCCCAGCTGCTAAAGAACAAATTGAATCTTTAGGCGCTAAGTTTGTTGATGTACCTTATGAAACTGATGAAGAGCGTGAAATTGCTCAAGGCGTTGGTGGCTATGCCCGCCCAATGCCAGAAGCGTGGATGAAACGTCAAGCAGCTTTAGTTGCTGAGCGCGCTCAACAAGCTGACATCGTCATTACTACTGCATTGATTCCAGGACGTAAGCCGCCAGTCTTATTGCACAGCGATACCGTTGCCAATATGAAGCCAGGCTCTATCGTCATTGATATTGCCGCTGGTCGTGGTGATAACGGCTCTGGCAACTGTCCACTTACCCAGGCCGACAAGATTGTTGAAGTCAACGGCGTCAAGATTGTTGGCTACACAAATCTAGCAAGCATGGTTGCAGCAGATGCATCAGCGCTCTATGCACGTAACTTGATCGACTTCATGAAACTCATTGTTGATAAGGAGGCGAAATTGGTCATTCCTACTGACGACGATATCGTTACCGCCTGCTTAATGTGTCGTGATGGCCAAGCTGTCCGCAAAAACTAATAGAACAAATTTAGACTAAGGAAATATCATGGATCTCGCTGTTTTTCAAAGCATCCTCACAGTCCAAAACATCACTGTATTTGTGTTGGCCATTTTTGTTGGCTACCACGTGGTGTGGAACGTTACCCCAGCATTGCATACTCCATTGATGGCGGTTACAAATGCCATCTCCGGAATTATTATTGTCGGCGCACTCTTGCAGACTGAAGTTATCGGCGGAGATGAAATTACTCTCACCAGCATTATTGGTGCCGTTGCAGTATTCCTGGCCTCCATCAATATTTTTGGTGGTTTTATGGTCACCCGCCGCATGCTGGAGATGTTTAAGAAAAAAGCTCCTAAAGCTGATGCAGCAGCCAAATAAATAGAACAAGATCTATAGAGACCAAAACAATGTCAAACATAACCGCTATTTCTTATCTCATTTCCTCGGTGTTGTTCATCCTCGCATTGCGTGGACTGTCCTCACCAACCACATCACGCCAAGGCAATACTTTTGGCATGATTGGTATGTTGCTGGCAGTGATCACCACTTTCTTGATTCCTGATTTCAAACCTGTTCTCTCACTGATCGCCGTGGCGATTGTGGGTGGTGCAATCATCGGAACGATTGCGGCTAAACGTGTACAGATGACCAAAATGCCAGAGCTTGTTGCTTTGATGCACTCTTTTGTTGGTTTGTCAGCAGTCTTGATCGCAATTGCTGCTGTATTTAATCCGGCCCATGACCATACTGGCGCACAAAAGATTGAATTATTTATTGGTGCATTTATTGGCGCAATCACCTTTACTGCCTCCGTAATTGCTTTCGGGAAATTATCTGGCAAGGTCAGCGGAAAACCAGTAACCTTTTCTGGTCAACATCTTCTAAACCTTGTTCTTGCCATCTCTATGGTTGGCGCAGGCATTGCTTATTACATGGGCGATAGCCATGCCGCCTTCTTGGCAATGTGTGCAATTGCGCTGGTATTGGGTGTGACCTTAATTATTCCTATCGGTGGCGCTGATATGCCGGTAGTGGTATCCATGCTGAACAGTTATTCAGGATGGGCAGCGGCAGGTATTGGCTTTACTTTGAACAACCCTGTGTTGATCATTGCGGGTGCTTGCGTAGGATCTTCAGGCGCAATTCTGTCCTACATTATGTGTAAGGCGATGAATCGCTCAATCCTCGCAGTATTGCTCGGCGGTTTCGGGGCTGAAGCTACTGCTGGCGGCGCTGACGATGGCAGTCCTAAAAACTACAAAACTGGCTCTCCAGAAGATGCGGCCTTCCTGATGGAAAATGCCGACACTGTGATCATTGTTCCGGGCTACGGATTGGCGGTTGCACGTGCACAACATGCCCTTAAAGAGTTAACTGAAAAGTTGACGCACCATGGTGTTACCGTAAAGTATGCAATTCATCCAGTAGCAGGTCGCATGCCTGGCCACATGAACGTACTCTTAGCTGAAGCTGAAGTTCCTTACGATCAGGTATTTGAGATGGAAGATATCAACAGCGACTTTGGGCAGGCTGACGTAGTGCTAGTGCTTGGTGCAAATGACGTGGTGAACCCGGCTGCACGTACACCAGGTAGCCCGATCTTTGGGATGCCAATTTTGGAGGCATTTAAAGCTAAAACCATCATTGTCAACAAGCGCTCAATGGCTGCTGGTTATGCCGGTCTCGATAATGAACTCTTCTACATGGACAAAACCATGATGGTCTTCGGTGATGCGAAGAAGGTGGTTGAAGAAATGGTTAAAGCAGTTGAGTAAGTCACTCTATTTTCAAGACCCAAAAGGCTGCCAATGGCAGCCTTTTCATTTCCCAGCATCAAAAGAATGTCAATAAAAAACGCCCGGTCTTTTGAACCAGGCGCATTTTTCTACAGCTGACTAGCTGGTGTGGCGAGTTACATCATACCGCCCATACCACCCATACCGCCCATACCACCCATATCAGGCATGCCGCCGCCAGCAGATTCATCTTTTGGCGCTTCGCAGATAGCACAATCAGTTGTCAACAACAGGGCTGCAACAGAAGCTGCATTTACCAAAGCAGTTTTAGTTACTTTAGTTGGGTCAATCACACCTTGAGCTACGAGATCACCGTACTCGCCAGTGGCTGCGTTATAACCGTTGTTGCCCTTGCTGGCCAATACTGCATTGACAACTACACTTGCCTCATCACCAGCGTTCGATACGATGATGCGGAGTGGCTCTTCCATAGCACGCAATACGATGCTGATACCAGCGTCCTGATCAGCGTTATCACCTTTCAGACCTTTGATACCCTGCATTGCACGAATCAAAGCCACGCCACCGCCAGGAACAATACCTTCTTCCACGGCCGCACGGGTTGCATGCAATGCATCATCAACACGGGCTTTCTTTTCTTTCATCTCCACTTCAGTAGCAGCTCCAACACGAATCACTGCAACACCGCCTGCCAACTTGGCAACGCGCTCTTGCAATTTTTCTTTGTCGTAGTCGCTAGTAGCTTCATCAATCTGCACGCGAATATTCTTCACGCGAGCCTCGATCGCTTTAGCATCACCAGCACCGTCAATAATGATGGTGTTTTCTTTGCCAATTTCAATTCGTTTAGCTTGACCTAAGTGCTCAAGAGTTGTTTTCTCGAGCGTGAGGCCAATTTCTTCCGCAATGACAGTGCCACCAGTCAAAATCGCGATATCTTCCAGCATTGCTTTCCGGCGATCTCCAAAGCCAGGAGCCTTAACAGCACAGGTCTTGATAATGCCGCGAATATTATTCACCACCAAAGTTGCCAAGGCTTCACCTTCAACATCTTCCGCAATGATGAGCAATGGACGGCCAGATTTGGCTACTTGCTCGAGTACTGGGAGCAAGTCACGGATGTTGCTTACTTTTTTGTCAAACAAGAGAACGTATGGTGATTCCAATACGGCAACCTGCTTTTCAGGCTGATTGATGAAGTATGGGGAGAGGTAGCCACGATCAAACTGCATACCTTCTACTACTTCAAGCTCGTCCTCTAAAGACTTGCCATCTTCAACGGTAATCACGCCTTCTTTACCTACTTTTTCCATTGCTTCAGCAATGCGCTGACCAATGCTGTGATCACTGTTAGCTGAAATAGAGCCAACTTGAGCGATTTCTTTAGTAGTTGTACAAGGCTTGCTGATTTTCTTGAGTTCTTCAAGAGCGGCAGTTACTGCTTTATCAATACCGCGTTTGAGGTCCATTGGGTTATGGCCTGAAACAACGTATTTCATACCTTCGCGAACGATGGACTGGGCCAAGACAGTGGCGGTAGTTGTGCCGTCACCAGCGATGTCAGCAGTTTTGGAAGCAACTTCCTTAACCATCTGCGCACCCATGTTTTGCAACTTATCTTTGAGCTCAATTTCTTTTGCTACAGATACGCCATCTTTAGTAATCGTAGGACCGCCAAATGAACGCTCCATAACAACGTTGCGGCCTTTTGGTCCCAAGGTTGTTTTTACTGCGTTTGCGAGAATGTTGACGCCTTCTACCATTTTGGTACGGGCGCTATCTCCAAATACAACGTCTTTTGCTGCCATGATTGAATTCCTCTCTTAAATACCGAAATTACTTCTGTACAACAGCCATGATGTCTTCTTCGCGCATTACGAGAAGCTCATCGCCGTCGACCTTAACTGTTTGACCTGCGTATTTACCAAACAACACGCGATCGCCTACTTTGACGTCGGGTGCATTTAATTTACCGCTGTCATCGCGTTTACCTGGACCCACTGCCAAAACTTCGCCTTGATCAGGCTTTTCTGCAGCAGCGTCAGGAATGATGATTCCGGAAGCAGTTTTTGATTCTTGATCTAAACGCTTGATGATTACGCGATCATGTAAGGGACGCAAATTCATCTCTTCTCCTATGTTAGTAATTGTTAACTAATTAAATATCTATATATAAATCAATTGCTTATAATCTCTTCACACGAACTGCAAAGGTGATTTACTTAAAAATCAGCTATTTTTAGCACTCGTGTGTAGGGAGTGCTGATTATATAGGTGCGATTCCCAGGATTTCAAGGGGAAGACCATAAATTCGGGCAAATTTCGGCTCTATTTATAATATGGACAGGCTGGTAGGGTGTTTCCTACAGAGAAATCAGCCTTAAGCCCTTACCGCTCCAATCCGTCCTGCCTAGACTGGACAGTCACCGATTGGAGATTGCTGATGAGCCCGAAATCCCGGCTGTACACGCTTGTAAAGGCATGGAAGAACAAACCCTTCCAAGAAGTCCGCGACGCCTGTGGCGCGCCCTGGCTTGGTATTAGCAGCCAAGCACTAGAAGAACACCAATCCTGGTCCAAGCGACAAGCGATTAGCCATGAACCTATTTTTAACTGCAAGGGAACAAAACTGAGCGGCTCATTATTTAGACCACTATTAACAGCCTCAGATATGCAATTACTGCGTTTATTCATGGAAGGCCTCGATACGATTTCCTACTGGTATCGCAGTGGGCGTTTCATTCCTGGCATTTTGCCAGTGCCCACACATGCGATTGCCTCAAGCGGCTACATAGATGCATTAAGCGATCTGATTCTGAACTCACGTCTACCGGTAGGTCTTATTGCACTGGGTATTCCCGCGCTTCCAGAATCCAATGTTACTGATGCATTTAAGGAAGGTTTATTACGAATGCGCAGGCTAGGCGTCTTGTTGCACTTGATGAACTTCTCGGGGAGTGTCGAACAATTGCACTTAACCTCAGAAATAGAGGTTGATGGAATTCATATTGATATGAGTCAGCTTCGTAATGCAACATTGTCTACAGGTGTAATTAAGCAACTCAGACATTCGCCCTATTCGACCACAAAAGTTTATGCAAGCAATGTAGGCCTTGTCAAAGACTTAGAAAATGCAGCTATCTTACAAGCCGATCATTGCTATGGCGGCTTAATGATGTCGCCACTAAGTCGCCATCAGATGCTCCAGATTAATGACAGCCGAATCGCTAAAGCCATTTTTTCGCTGCACCCTCATCCACAACCAAACCAAAATGGAGACAAGTAATGAGAAAACGCGTGATGTTGGTAGATGATCATCCAGCTATGCTGATGGCTCTCAAAAGTATGTTGCAAGATCAGCTGTTATTTGAAATAGTAGGACAAGCCCAAAATGGCGAGGAGTGCCTCCGATCTATTAAGGAGGTTAATCCCAATATGGTGATTCTGGATCTGGATATGCCTAAGACTGATGGCTTTGATGTCATTCGACGAATAGGCCTCATGTACCCCGATGTCCGAGTTCTAGTCTTATCTAGCATGGATGAAGCAGTCTATGGTGGCAGAGTTAGATCGCTAGGTGGGCATGGTTTTGTCAATAAAACTGCGGGGGCTGATGTCATCCTAGCAGCCTGTGTTGCTATTTCACAAGGTTATAACTTTTTCACTCACGGAAAAAACGGTAATAGCTCATTAAGTGACAACGATAAGTTAGCGCTGATTTCTGATCGCGAATTACAGGTTATGAAGTACCTAGGAAAAGGAAATACTAATCAGCAAATTTCAGACATACTGCATATCAGCAATAAGACTGTAGCAACTTATAAGACTAGGGTATTTGACAAGCTTGGCATCAACAATATTGCTGACTTAATCTTATTTTGTCGGATGAATAAAATCATCGAAAGCTAAACGGTATGCATCGATTCATCGTCTGCACATCACTACTGTTTTACCCATTATTTCATGGTGTAAGTGGGATGACATACGCCAACCCAATGAATTCGGCAGAACAGCAATGGATCGATGCCCACCCCATAGTGCACTTCAGTATTCATGAAAAATATGAGCCCTATTTACAAGAAGAAATTGGCGGCAAGCAGGCTGGTGTCTTTTATGCACTCCTGAAACAACTGGGGGAATTTACTGGTCAAGAATTTTTACCCAAATGGAGAAAGACAGATCAAGAAGGATTACAGCAGCTAGTCAATGGGGAGGTCGATTTTATGATCGATCCGCCAGCTCTTAATAATGGATTCCTCAAATTTGGATCTCTGTCTAAGGCGATCTTTTGGGGGCATGACGCCATCCTGACAAGAAACTCTAAAAGCATTGAAGGTATTTCCCCTGCCAATATTGCTTACTTTGATCGTGGATATGAGAATCCACCCATACCCGAACACCCTCAAACCCATATCTCCACCAATTCTGGGAAGCTCATTGTCGACCTACTCAAAAATGATATTGAAGCCTTAGTCTTGCCTATTCGACTGGCCCATCAGCTAGTCAATAGACTTGATGCGCCAGAGCTACAACTTGATGGCCTATACAGCCGAGAGCCCTTTGCATATCGCTGGCTAATTTCAAATCAAGATGGTGCTTTGCATAGCCTATTAAGTCAATTTTTAAATAGTTTAGATCCCATTGAATCACGCCATCTATTTGCACTTGGAGAGTTGAGCCCTGCCCCAAAAAGAAGTCCCCACTGGAAAGTTCTTCCGTGGCTATCAAGTTTCGCACTCTTAATACTTGGTAGTTTCATATTTTGGCGCCAGCTAAAAAGACAATCTCTCCAAGAGAAAATATCTTTAACCCTTATTGCCTCTAAAGAGTTGGCTGAAAAAGCGAATGCAGCCAAATCTGCCTTTCTTGCAACGATGAGTCATGAAATTCGGACTCCGATGAATGCCATATTAGGGGTGCAAGAGCTGCTTCTGACAAGCAAGCAATTTCCTGATAATGAAAAAACATTACTAAAGAGCGCCCATTCATCGGCCGAGTCTTTGCTGGGCATACTTAATCAGGTATTGGACCTTTCAAAGATTGAGGCGGGCAAGCTCACTCTCAATTTAGAGCCTTGTTGTCTAAATACTCTTGTTGACAATATTCACTCAACATTTTCAGCGATGGCAAAGAAGCAGGGCCTGATCTTGCATACATCTAAAGATCCACGTATTGCTACCGTCTTAATGATCGATACTTTACGGCTCCGTCAAATTCTGCAAAACCTTCTAAGTAATGCCATTAAATTTACCGATAGAGGTGAAATCTACTTTTCTATCAACGTGCTAGCAGATGATCACGCGGGCCAGTTAGTTGAATTTAGAGTCATCGATACTGGAATTGGCATGGATACCGAAGATATCAAGCTAGCGCTGCAAGCTTTCGAACAAGTCCCAGGTAAAACAGATCAGCAAAATGGTACCGGGCTTGGCCTAACCATTACCAATCATTTAGTTAACTCTATGAACAGCCAGCTCTACTTTGAAAGTACCCCTGGCTTTGGCAGCAATATACATTTTTGCGTCGCCTTCCCACGGACTAGCATTGCCGCATCTAGGAATGTCTCTGCAGACCAAACCACGATCTCGCGCAAACTGCTATCCAAATGCCCTCAGGGTCCAAATAGCTCACTTCAAGCATTAGTAGTTGAAGACCATCCTGCAAGTCGACAGATTATTTCTTTGCAATTGCAAGCCTTGGGTATTGAAGTCAGTATTTGTGAAAATGCAAATGAAGCTCTTGAATTGATATCTCAACAGCATTTTGACCTTCTTCTCACGGACCAGTCCATTCCGGGGATGCAGGGTTCAGAGTTAGCAAAACGCCTACGCTCTTTAGGTCATCGTGAAATAGTCATCATTGGTGTTACTGCAGATATCTACGCTTTAGACTCTAGGCATCAATTTCTTGCCGCTGGTATGAATGGCGTTCTGATTAAACCTGTGAGTCTTATGACCTTAGAAAATGAGCTAAGCCGCTATTTCACCTCTCAAAAAATCACAGAGCAAAAAGAGGCGAGGAATACTTCAGAAGAGTATTCCTTTGATATTTTCTCCAAGCTCTTAAAACAAAGTCCAAACCATATTTTGGTCATACTAGATGAAATTAAAAAGGTTCATGACAATAGTCTTATTACACTGAAAACAGAAAAGCTAGATGAAGATGTTCTGGCACACATGATTCACAAGGTGAAGGGTGGGGCCCAGCTCTTAAATGCCAGGCGTTTTGTAGAGTGCTGTGAATTATTAGAGGCAAAGGGACCCTTAACCGATAGGATCAGATCATTCATCCAGTTACTAGAAGAACAAAATCAGATTATCGAGCGTTATAAAGCAAAGCATGCCAAGCATTAATTGAAGGCATGGCTTTGCCTTCAGACCTCCTAGGTTTATCCTATTGGCTATGCTGCATCTTTTGAATCGATCTCTCTCGGTAGCTTTGGCAATCCTCTGGATTGGGGGTCCTCTCTTTGCAATTGACGCAGAAGCTAAGGAAGTTATTAAGACGCTGCCTCGGTCAGTTTCCAGCAGCTTAGACCGAAATCAAATTCCCATTGAGGCTGTGAGTGTCTCGGTCATCGAGATCGAGCCAGCTTATCCTGGCAAGCATGTATCTAAAGATATTCTGAGTTGGCGCGCCGCTGCGTCCATGAACCCGGCTTCAACAATGAAGATCCTAACAACACTTGCAGGCTTAGATATTCTAGGGCCGCAATATCGTTGGCGAACGAATATCTATACTGATGGCGTTATTCGCCAGGGAACTCTGAAAGGGAATTTGTATCTACAAGGCACAGGTGATCCGAAGTTGATCCCCGAAGAGCTAGCCAAACTAATGAAATCCCTCCAAGCCCTTGGAATTCAAAAGATAGATGGCAATTTATTTTTTGATCGAAGCGCCTATGCGCCTAGCGTGATGGAGCACAACACGATCGACGGCGAGGCCCTGCGCGCGTATAACGTTCCGCCTGATCCACTGCTCTATGCGTTCAGAACACTCTCATTTCAGTTAAGCAAATCTCGCACAGCTGACTTTATCGATATCAGCTATACGCCAGCACTATCGCGACTGAAGGTTGACAATCAAATGCAGCTAGTGGATCGAGCCTGTGATAACTGGAAAAGCAATATCCTCTTCAACTTAGATCCTGAGGCCTCAAACAAAACAGATCAATTGGTAGTGGCACAGTTTTCAGGAGCCTTTCCAAATACTTGCAGAGACGTAAACTACAACGTCGTTGCGCTAGATGCCAATACTTTTCTTACACAAGGCTTTGCCGCGGCCTGGGAGTTATCCGGTGGCACATGGCGGCATCCTCCCGTCGGAAAAAATGGCAATGTACCTCTTGCAGCAAGGTTACTTCTGCAGTTTGAAGGCATCAACCTCGCTGATGATGTGTTAGATATCAATAAGTATTCAAATAATGTCATGGCACGCCAAGTTCTTTTGACCTTAGCGCTAGAAAAAATGGGGAAGCCGGCTACGACCTCTAATGGTGAGTTAGTCATTCAGAGTTGGCTTAAGCAAAATGGCTTAGATTTTCCTGGTCTCGTCATTGAAAACGGTTCAGGCCTATCTCGCAATGAAGCCATCTCAACAGAACAAATGAACCAACTCTTGTTCACTGCGCGCAATCTGCCAGTAGGGAATATTTTTTATAACAGTCTGCCGATAGCTGGTACCGATGGCACGATGAAAAATCGCCTCATGGCTCAGTTGCGTAAATTTCTCCATCTCAAGAAAAAGCCAGAAGTCAGAATGAAAACCGGTTCATTGGTCGATGTACGCGCCATCTCTGGCTATGTGATCAGCAAATCGGGAAAGATGTACGCAGTAAGCTCATTTATCAACCATCCAAATGCTTGGAGAGGCTTAGAGGCACACGATCAATTACTGTCGTGGCTAATGGAAGATGGCCCAGAACCAAAACACGCACGCTGAAGCCGATCTCTGACGCCATCCCATTCCTCACCAGATGGCGGCTCTGGGAATAGGATGAGATCCCAGCCCTGTTGATCCAAATCCCGTAATGAACGATATAGGCGACTAGCAAAAGTAGTGGCATCGCTCGATATCACTACTTCTTCAGCATCAATTGAGGGATGGTCCTCTAAAACTAAAGAGGATTCTGAATCCCACACCACTACTGCAACACGAGATTTTGTATCCGGAAATTCACTTAAGGCATCCAATACTCGACCTGGAGCATACAAGCGCAAGGGTGTGGTTGGAGCGTAATGGGCCTTGAGACTTCCAGAGACTCTTGGTGAGAGGTCTGCTAAATTGACATCATCGCCCTCGCGCTTTACCCCGCCATCTTGATAGACCTTAACTCCAGTCATCGCAAAAATTTCTTTTGGCGTAATTACACCAGGACGGAGTAAAACAGCTTTATCGCCGGAGGACATATCAATAATGGTTGATTCAATACCGACTTCACAATTGCCGCCATCTAAGATCATCAAATCCAGAATGCCTTCAAATTCATTTCGGACGTCAGCTGCACTAGTAGGAGATACTTTGCCAAAACGATTAGCAGATGGAGCAACTACGCCACCTTTGAACTTTCGCAATAACTCTTGAGCAATCGGATGCGCAGGCGCGCGTATGGCTACCGTATCCTGACCACCGGTTAATTCATTCAGAACACTCTTGTCTTTTTTAAAGACCAAAGTGAGAGGGCCGGGCCAAAAAGTATTCACCAGTGTTAGCGCATCTTCGGATAGATCCCTTACCCACGGCGCCAGCACTGATACCCAATCCACTTGAGTCTGATCAAATTTATCAGGTGCCGCTAGATGCACAATCAAGGGATGACTAGTAGGTCGGCCTTTAGTGCTAAAGACTTTTTTGATGGCCTCGGGATTCTTGGCATCTGCACCAAGGCCATATACAGTCTCCGTTGGAAAAGCGACTAAACCACCATCGCGTAAGGTCTGGACCGCCTCGTTGATCACCGCAGAAGATTGCAGTGGGGTACTATCAGCGAACATTTTTAGGGCTCAATGCCTAATTCAATAGCTACGGCAGCACAATTTTGACGAGCTTCATTTAGTGCCTCGCCTAGACAATTGATGTGACCCATCTTTCTACCTATGCGTGGAGCAGATTTACCATAGAGGTGCAACTTTGCATCAGGATGGGCAAGTACTTTATTCCAGGCAGGTTCTTTTGCTTTTTCTTCGCTTCCCTCAAACCAAAGATCCCCTAGTAAATTCAACATAGAGACCGGAGCAAGTTGGCGGGTATCGCCTAGAGGGAGACGAGCCATTGCCCTTACCTGTTGCTCAAATTGACTAGTTACACAAGCATCCATGGTGTAGTGACCAGAGTTATGTGGACGAGGTGCGATTTCGTTGGCAACGATATCGCCATTCTTGAGTACAAAAAACTCAACGCAGAGAACTCCGACATACTCAATCTTACGTATGAGTGCTTTTGCCGCTTCAATAATTTTCTTTTCTTGTGCAGGCTTCAGTGATGGGGCTGGTACGGTGGAAGTATGCAAAATCCCATCGCGATGAATGTTTTGGGACACAGGATAAGCTACAACCACATCATCATATCCGCGCACGACTAAAGCAGAAACCTCAAAATCGAGCTCCATACGCTTTTCGAGCACACATGGCACGCGCCCAAAATCATTCCAGGCAGCAGTCAATTCTTCTAGAGTATGAACAGTTTCTTGACCTTTACCGTCATAACCCATCCGAGCGGTTTTTAAAATTCCAGGAAGGAGGTCGGCTGGAGTATGAGTAATGTCTGCAGCATGCTCAATAATGCAATGAGGCGCTGGGCCAATATTGGTTTCTGACTTCCAGGCGGCCAAGAATTTTTTCTCAGCAATACGGTTTTGCGCTAAAGATACGCAGCTACTTCGTGGGGCCACAAAAACACCCAAGGACTCCAGTTCATCTAAAGCCTGAGCGGGAACGTTCTCAAACTCAGTGCTAACAGATGCGCACAAGGCTGCCATTTCTTTTAAGGCAGCAGAGTCGGTGTAATCGGCTTGAATAAATTTTTCTGCAACAGAACCAGCAGGGCTATCAGAGCCGGGATCTAAAACACAAACTTTATATCCCATCGCTTGGGCAGCCTGGGTAAACATACGCCCCAGCTGACCACCGCCCAATATTCCCAAATATGAACCCGGCAAAATGGGCCCCATACGATCCGCCATGTAATTAATATCCCGGCAAATTCATGGAGCGTGCAGCATCTGATTGCTTTGCACGAAACTCTGCGAGACGCTTAGCAAGGTCTGGATCATGTAATGCAAGGCCCGCAATAACATGCAAGGCAGCATTGGCTGCGCCAGCTTCACCGATGGCAAAAGTAGCCACCGGAATACCCTTGGGCATTTGAACAATGGAGTACAGAGAATCTTCACCGCGCAAGTACTTACTTGCAACAGGAACGCCATAAATGGGGACAATGGTTTTAGAGGCAAGCATGCCTGGCAAGTGAGCAGCGCCACCTGCGCCCGCAATAATAGCTTGCAAGCCATTGGCTTGGGCACTTTCTGCATATTGAAACATATCATCAGGCATGCGATGAGCAGACAGTACTTTAGCCTCGTGTGCAATACCAAATTGCTCCAGCATCTGGGCGGCGTGCTGCATCGTATCCCAATCTGAATTGGAACCCATCACTATTCCGACTACTGGCTTCTTGCTCATTTACTTCTCCAAATGCCCTAAATATTTCTCAAGAGACCCTATTATCCCCGAGTTAAACGATTCAGGGCTTCGCGGTACTTTTCTGCTGTCTTTTCAATCACGTCAGCGGGCAATTGAGGTGCTGGCGCAGTTTTAGGCCAAGGCTTACCATTTACCGCAGCAGTTTCCAGCCAATCACGCACAAATTGTTTGTCATAAGAAGGTGGGTTTGAGCCCACATAGTAGGTTTCCGCTGGCCAGAAGCGAGAGGAATCCGCCGTGAGGATTTCATCCATTAGAACCAATTGGCCAGATTCGTCTAAGCCAAACTCAAACTTGGTATCAGCAATGATGATTCCGCGTGTTACAGCATATTCTGAGGCAGCTTTATAAAGTCGAATGCTGACTTCACGAATTTGATTGGCTAATTTTTCACCAATGAGCTCAACCACTTTCTCAAAAGAAATGTTTTCGTCATGCTGACCAAGCTCTGCTTTAGCAGCCGGTGTAAAAATCGGCTCAGGTAATTTTTGGGCATTCTCTAGACCAGCAGGCAATGTAATGCCACAAACTTTCCCAGTCTCTTTGTAGTCATTCCAACCGCTTCCAGCGAGATAGCCGCGCACAACTGCTTCTACCAAAATTGGCTTTAAGCGTTTTGCGACCACTGCGCGACCTTTCACCTGGGCAACTTCATCAGGACTCACTACCGTAGTTGGATCAATTCCAGTCAAGTGATTTGGAATAACTGCGGCCAATTTATCAAACCAAAAATTAGCCATCTGATTTAATACAATGCCCTTCTCTGGGATCGGCTCACCCATCACTACATCAAATGCGGATAAACGATCAGTAGTGATCATTAATAGCTTGTCATCGCCCAAGGCGTAGACATCACGTACCTTACCCTTAGACAGCAAAGGTAAAGACTGAATGGTGGTGGCGTACAAAGCTGGCATTTTTAATTCACTTCACGATCTGAGTTAGCTTGCCGCTCTTATAGAGTTCAGCCATTTTTTCCAAGGGAATAGGTGTGATTTTGGATGCTTGTCCAGCAGATCCGAAAGCTTGAAAGCGCGCAATACAAACCTTCTTGGCAGCTTCACGTGCTGGCTTCAAATAATCACGCGGATCAAATTTGCTTGGGTTCTCAAATAAATAACGGCGAATAGCACCAGTCATTGCTAAACGAATATCGGTATCAATATTGATCTTACGGACACCATTCTTGATACCCTCCTGAATCTCCTCAACAGGCACGCCGTAGGTTTCTTTCATATCCCCACCAAACTCACGAATTTCAGCAAGCAACTCTTGTGGAACACTGGATGAACCATGCATCACTAGGTGCGTATTTGGAATACGCGCATGAATTTCTTTAATACGGTCAATTGCCAAAATATCGCCAGTCGGTTTTTTTGTGAACTTATATGCGCCGTGACTTGTACCAATCGCAATTGCCAAGGCATCGCATTGCGTTGCTTTTACAAAGTCAGCAGCTTGCTCCACATCGGTCAATAACTGCTCACGTGTCATCGTGCCGTCAGCCCCATGACCGTCTTCCTTATCGCCTTTCATGGTCTCTAAAGAACCCAGCACACCAAGTTCTGCCTCCACAGTAACTCCAATAGAGTGGGAAAACTTCACGACTTCCTTGGAAACATCAATGTTGTACTCATAGCTAGCAACTGTTTTACCGTCAGCCTCAAGCGAACCATCCATCATTACGCTAGTAAAACCACTCTTAATTGCTGCCATACAGACTGCTGGACTTTGACCATGGTCTTGATGCATCACAACGGGAATATGAGGATATGCCTCGACAGCAGCAGAGATCAAGTGGCGCAGGAATGCTTCGCCAGCATACTTACGCGCACCCGCAGAGGCCTGCATGATGACCGGGGAATCAGCTTCACTAGCCGCTTCCATAATCGCAGTGACTTGCTCTAGGTTGTTAACGTTAAATGCTGGGAGACCATAACCGTTTTCAGCAGCATGATCCAAGAGTTGTCGTAAAGATACTAAAGCCATGATGTTCTCTTAATTTATAAAGTGTTAATAATTGAATTCAATAAAATGTGAATTACTTCACATGAATAATTTTGAGGGTATTAGTACCGCCAGGTTCACCCATTGGCTCTCCTGAGGTCAGCACCACTGTATCGCCCTTTTTAACGGCACCTGCTTTTTTTAAGCAAGCCTCAACTTCTTGCAAAGCGGTATCACGATCCTTGGTGTAATCCAGACCAATTGGCGTCACATTGCGATAAGTGCTCAATGCTCTTTGGGTTGCAATCTTTGAAGTTAAAGCAAAGATGGGGACATGAATGTTATGACGGCTCATCCATATTGCTGTAGAGCCAGAATCGGTCAGCGCTGCAATCGCATTTGCGTTTAAATGATGAGCAGTAAACAAAGCGCCCAAAGCAATGGTTTGATCAATACGGGTAAATGTTTGATCCAAAAAATCCGTATCTAATTTCACAGGGTCTGATTTTTCCGCTTCGACACAAATCTCCGCCATCGCTTTAATTGTTTGCACGGGATAAGAGCCGGCAGCAGACTCAGCTGAAAGCATGACAGCATCAGTACCGTCCAATACGGCATTCGCTACATCACTGACTTCGGCACGCGTTGGCACTGGAGCATTAATCATGGACTCCATCATTTGCGTTGCAGTAATCGTAAATTTATCTGCCTCACGTGCCCAAGCAATCATGCGCTTTTGTAACGCTGGTACTGCAGCATTACCCACTTCAATAGCGAGATCGCCGCGGGCAACCATGATGCCATCACTCTCCGCAATAATACTTTTGAGCGCCTCAGGTTCAATAGCTTCAGCACGCTCTACCTTAGCAATCGTTCTTACCTTGCCAACGCCGTATTTAGCACTAGCAGCATCAGCTAACTTGCGGGCATATGCCATATCAGCGCCATCTTTTGGAAAGCTGATCGCCAAGAAATCAACACCCATAGCAATTGCAGCATCCAAATCAGAGATATCTTTTTCAGTGAGCGCTGGCGCAGTCAAACCACCACCAGCGCGATTAATACCCTTGTTATTCGAAAGCGGGCCACCCTGTTCTACGAGCGTATAAATTTCTCCGCCCTTAACGCTCTCAACACGGAGAACAACGAGACCATCATTTAACAGGAGACGATCTCCAGGCTTCACGTCACTGGGCAGCTCCTTGTAATCGAGTCCTACGCGACCTTGATCGCCAAGCTCACAAGCAACATCCAAAATAAACTTCTCGCCCTCTTTGAGAAGAATCTTGCCATCTGCAAATTTACCCACACGAATCTTAGGGCCCTGCAGGTCGGCCATGATGCCAACTTCCTTGCCCGCTTCAGCAGAAATACTTCTCACTAAATCATGACGTGCTTTGTGATCTGCCACGGTCCCGTGTGAGAAGTTCATGCGTACTACATCAACACCTGCGCGAATCATGTCTCGCAATACCTCAGGTTTTTCTGAGGATGGCCCTAGAGTTGCAATGATTTTTGTGGCTCGAAGCATATTTAGTCTTTCGCTCTTTCAGCAAGTACTGCAAAGGCTGGCAAAGTTTTACCCTCGAGAAATTCCAAGAAAGCACCACCACCAGTTGAGATGTAATCCACTTGATTTTCAATACCGTATTTTGCAATTGCAGCCAACGTATCGCCACCCCCAGCAATCGAGAATGCTGGTGAGTGCGCAATTGCTGCAGCTAGCATTTTTGTGCCACCGCCAAATTGATCAATTTCGAATACACCTAATGGGCCATTCCAAACAATGGTGCCGGCGTGTGCCAGCATGATGGAAAGACGCGCCGCAGTCTTAGGGCCAATATCCAAAATCATGTCATCTTCCGCCACTTGGTCTGCAGACACTCTATTCGCACGAGCCAAAGGAGAGAGTTCGTTAGCAACTACAACATCCTCAGGAATGGGGACATGTGCGCCGCGCTTTTCCATGAGATCCATAATCTCTCTAGCCTCATTGACCAAGTCTGGTTCTGCAAGCGATTTACCAATAGGCAAGCCTTTAGCAAGCATGAAGGTATTCGCAATACCACCGCCAACAATTAATTCATCCACTTTTTCGGAAAGTGCTTTGAGGATTGTGAGCTTGGAGGAGACTTTAGAGCCCGCAACGATTGCTACAAGCGGGCGCTTTGGACTTGCCAATGCGCGACTTAATGCGTCTAACTCGGCCGCCATTAATGGGCCGGCACAAGCAACTGGTGCAAACTTAGCAACACCATAAGTCGTTGCCTCAGCACGATGAGCAGTACCAAATGCGTCATTTACGTAAATATCACATAGAGCGGCAATCTTTTTGGCCAGCTCATCATTGTTCTTTTTCTCGCCCACATTTAAGCGGCAGTTTTCTAAGAGAACTACTTCGCCTGGATTTACTTCAAAGCCACCATCCACCCAATCGCTAATGAGCGGAACTTTGCGATGTAACAAAGTGGCAATGCGATCTGCTACAGGGGCCAAGCTATCTTCGGATTTAAATTGGCCTTCGGTGGGGCGGCCCAAGTGAGAGGTGACCATCACGGCAGCACCAGCATCCAAACACATCTGCACTGCCGGCATAGAGGCCCGAATCCGAGTGTCTTCAGTAATATTGCCCGCTTCATCCTGAGGCACATTGAGATCGGCACGGATAAAAACCCGCTTTCCCTTTAATTGACCTGTTTGAGCTAATTCACTTAAACGTTTAACTTTAAATAAGGATTCCGGCATGAGATTGGGCAAATAAGGTGGTTTGTGGGGATTGCTCCATTCTAAATCGTCTAGCCCAACTACCCCAAAGGATCTAAGCCAACATACCGCCCTGCCTGCTCTACAATAGGGTGCTTGGACGCATTTTGGGTCTAGGGCCACCAACCCTCCCTCGGCGCCCCGATTAACCAGATACAAAAAGGTAGAGAAAATGTCGATGTCCGACCGCGATGGCTTTATTTGGTCCGATGGGAAGCTGATTCCCTGGCGTGAGGCCAATATTCACGTCCTAACCCATAGTCTGCACTACGGCATGGGGGTATTCGAGGGCATCCGCGCCTATAAAACCCCCCAAGGCACGGCCATTTTCCGCCTACCAGAGCACGTAAAGCGCCTCTTTAATGGCACCAAGATTTTCCAAATGAACATGCCCTATAGCCCAGAAGTGATTAGCAAGGCAATTATTGATGTGGTGAATAGCAACAAGCTGGAATCTTGCTACATTCGCCCTATTATCTTTATTGGATCCCAAAAGCTCGGCATTTCCCCCAAAGGAAATACGATCCACACCGCAATTGCCGCCTGGGAATGGGGTGCTTATTTAGGTGAAGATGGCCTTAATAAAGGGATTCGGGTAAAGACCTCTTCATTTACCCGCCATTTTGTGAACTCCTCACTCGTTCGCGCCAAAGCATCCGGCTATTACATTAACTCTATTTTGGCAAATCAAGAAGTCACCGCCAATGGATATGACGAAGCTTTGTTGTTAGATACCGAAGGCTATGTTTCTGAAGGTTCTGGCGAAAATATTTTTATGGTGAGCGATGGCATTGTTTACACGCCAGATTTAGCATCATGCCTAGACGGCATTACACGTGATTCAATTATCGATATCGTGAAAGACCTCGGTCTTGAGTTGCGCGAAAAACGGATTACTCGTGATGAGATTTACTCTGCAGATGAAGCCTTCTTCACCGGTACAGCTGCTGAAGTTACTCCGATCCGCGAGCTTGATGACCGCACTATTGGTGATGGCAAGCGCGGGCCAATTACCGAAAAAATTCAGAAGACTTATTTTGATGCGGTATACGGTAGAAGCGATAAATACAAATCTTGGCTCACCTACGTCAAGTAATTAGGAATAGAAACATGACTCAAGCTCAAGTGGTTATGGTGGATGGCAAGGACCTGCCATTGCATTGCCCAACCAACCAAACTCCAGCCTGGAACTCTCATCCACGGGTTTTCTTGGACATCACGAAAACCGGGGAAGCAAAGTGTCCATACTGTGGCGCTGACTACAAACTCATTCCTGGTACCGAGCCACACGGACATTAAGCGATATCAGTGCCCCGCCATGGGGTGCTGACTCGGGATACAACACATGCAAAGTATTCTGATCATTGCCCCAAACTGGATTGGGGATGCCGTAACAACACAGCCTTTACTAGCCAATCTCAAGGCACTCTATCCAGATTCTAAAATTGATGTTCTTGCAAGCAATTGGGTGGCGCCAATCTATCGTGCCTGCACTGAAGTGCACGAAGTCATTGAAGCAAATTTTGAGCACAAGAAGTTGCAATGGGGCCTACGAAAGCAATTAGCCAAAGTGATTGAAGCCAAGCATTATCAAGTTTGTTTTGTATTGCCTAATAGCTTCAAGTCTGCCCTCATTCCGTGGCTAGCGAATATACCTTTTCGGATAGGCTACCGCGGCGAGTTACGTTTTGGTCTGATGAATTTATCTTTGGATAATCCAAGAAAAATTAATCGCCCGCCAATGGTTGAGCACTACTTAGCCCTGAGTCAACTTCTGGAGGATGATGAGTCTCTTCCGCTTGACCCAAGCGTTCCGAAGCTCAATGTATCCCCCGCAGCAAAGCAATCTGTACAAAACAAATTACAAAGTGCCAATATCAATCGAGACTTGATCTATGTGATGTGCCCGGGCGCGGAATACGGGCCCACCAAACGCTGGCCTACTGAGCACTTTGCAGTACTCGCACAAAATCTCATCGCACAAAATCTCAGTAACCAGATCATTCTGCTCGGCAGCAAAAGCGATCATGCTCTTGGCGAAGAAATTAGCTCCCTAGCAAAACAAGTCAGCAACATTCACAACTGGTGTGGCAACACTTCATTAGATGAAGCGATTGCCTTAATTGGAATGAGTAAAGCAGTCATCAGCAACGATTCAGGGCTGATGCATGTTGCGGCAGCCCTAAAGACCCCCCAAGTTGCCATCTTTGGCTCTAGCGACCCCGCCCATACACCGCCCTTGTCTGATAAAGCTAAGATTATTTGGCTAAATATGTCCTGTAGCCCATGCCACAAAAGAGTGTGTCCTTTGGGTCACCTACGATGCCTAAAAGACATCCTGCCGGAACAAGTATTGGCTACACTCAATACATTGAAATAATTACTCGGAAACGGTAAGTCATGACCAAACTTGCAAGACTCTTTCAAAATGCTGATGAAGTCGTAGATGCTTGGCGAGATGCACTGCGCCATCGTGATGTTAAGAGTGCTCTCGATATCTGGCTTGATGACGACTCCATTACCTGTGTTCTACCTGAAGGTCATCGCCTCAGTGGGCATGCTGAAATTCGTAAAGGCTTAGAGAGGTTGTTATCTAAACAACCCTTGTTCCTTGAGCCCGTTGCTTGCATTAGTCACTCCATCCTAGGGGCCGCTATTTATGACACTACGGAAGCAGTACATCTAAGACCTGATCAAGTAGAGGCTGAATTTTTCTTAAATATCACCCTGGTCTTATTACAGGATAGTCAGGGCTGGCGGATAGCGCATCTGCATGCAAGCCGCTCTACCGAAGAAACCTTTGATGCTCCCTCTACACCCCACGGGCTGCATTAAATATCAATATGGATGAGCAAGTATTACGGTCGCTCATCAAGTGGCCCAATGTGCCAGATTGCTTTGGTTGGCTTGCTTTAGATCGACGTGGGCAATGGCGCATGCGCGATGAATTCACCCAGCAAAATAAATTACCTGGCCAAGTAATTACCCATACAGCATTAAATGAATTTATCTCCAGAAACTATGCCTGCGATACTTTAGGAAGATACTTTTTTCAGAACGGCCCACAGCGCGTCTTCATTACACTCGACATCACCCCTTGGATAGCGCGTATAACCCCAAGCGAAAATGGCTCAGAACTTCTTACTCAATGCAAAAACCCAATCAAACCAAGTAGCGCCTTAAGCGATGAAAACGGCAATATTTATATTGTCGGAATAGTAAATCAAGTTCAATTTTCTAAAGAAGATTCCCAGACCGTAGCGCTTTTGCATGATCATGACTTAGATCATTTTTCCCAATTAGCAAAGCTTCATGAAGAAGCTTGTAGTTTTGGCGGATCCTGGATTTGGCAAGGTAAACAATTACCTCTAGATCCCATTCTCTCAGAAGAGCTCGCTGCACGCTTTAATTTTGTTGCTAAACCGAGCGAGAAGGTTAGCTCTTAACTCGGCAGCTTTCCTTGCTCTTTGAGCTCATCCTGATACTGTCTTTGCATCTCGCGCAAACGCGCATCAATACTAGAGCCCTGATAGTAATCGGAGCCACCGGCAGAACGGGCAATCTTTAATTGCTCAATTGCTGATGGCCACGCACCTTCAAGAGCATACTTTTCACCGAGAGCGTAATGACGCATGGATACATTCTTAGCCTGATCATATGCTTTTGATAACAAACTCCACCAGACAATTTCATTAGGCTGCAAGCGAGTTCGAGATTTAAGCCAAGTAATCGCATCATTGGTACGGCCAAGCGCCAAATCCGCATTGATCATTGCAGCACCAGCAGCATATGACTGAGGGTAAGCACGCAAAGTCGCTTGCGCAATCTGTAAGGCCTCTTCTCCCCTGCCTTTAGCCAGAGCTAACTCGGATGCCGTGATATCTAAAGACAAACTTTGCCTCTGAATCGGCGAGCCTGGAGCACTAGCAGCCTGAGCCAAATTGCGAGCTTGCTGCAAATACATTTCAGCTTGATCCACTTTGCCTTGCCGTTGTGCAATGAGAGCTAAGCCATAAAAGCCCTCCATTTGTTTTCCTGCCTGAGACTGCTTACTCAAGCTTTCAAAAGTATTTTTAAGATCGTATAAACCGCTTGAAGTTCCTGACTGCTCCATACGCGCTCTAGCCTTGATGAAATAAAACTCGACTGATGTTGGAACATTGCGTGCATCAACTCTTCTTGCTCTATCTTGCATATCAGCAATACGATCAGTGGTTAAGGGGTGAGTCCTGACATAAGCAGGGACCCCTTTATCCATAACACTTGTAGCCCTTTGTAGGCGCTGGAAAAATCCAGGGGCGCCATTAACATCATATCCACCAGCATCCAAAATCTGAAAGCCAACGCGATCAGCCTCACGTTCAGCATCCCTTGAATAGGAAAGTTGATTGTCAATGGCGACTGCCTGACCACCTTGCATTAAGCCCGCAGCAGCTGAAGGGTTGCGCGACATTGCAAGTGCACCAAGCACCATACCTGCAATTGCAATCATGGTGTTAGTAGATTGCTTATCCATCTGACGAGCGAGATGACGCTGTAATACGTGCCCAGTCTCATGGCCCATTACTGAGGCCACTTCTGAATCCGTCTCTGCGCTGACTAGCAACCCCGTATGAAAACCAATAAAGCCGCCAGGTAAGGCAAACGCATTGATGCTACTATCTTTAACTGCAAATACTTCAAAGTTATAGGCGCCACTACCCTGTTCATTAGCTCCACCAAGTTGTAATCTTTTCGCAGCCTGTAATAGGCGGCGTTCCATTTGATTTAAGAAATCATAAATGGGTAAATCATTAGAAAAATCGGGATCAGGACGAATCTGACGCATGATCATTTCGCCATATTTACGCTCATCAATCCGGCTTAAAGAGTCTCCACCAGGATCTCCCATGTCGGGCAAAATAATATTGGGCTGACTTTGTAGAGCGCTACGAGCGGGCAGCTTGGACGATTTGGCATCAGGAGACTGCATGGCCCTGCCAATATTTTGGATGGCTGCAGAATTACCGTCTACCGAAACATCTCCAACAGGGGCGGCAGCATAAGCAGGCACGATTCCCGAGAATGCCAAAGCGGCTATCAGCTGAGTAGCCAAAATGCGCTCCAAAAATGAGGTTTTTCTGATGATCTTTATTTCCTGCATCCCCATATGGTAAAACTTATCCCATGAACAAACTAACTCATTTTGATGAAAGTGGCCAAGCCCATATGGTGAATGTGGGTGATAAGGCCTCCACCCACAGAGTCGCCATTGCTACAGGCACGATCAGTATGCTTGTGGAAACCTTCAAGATGGTTGAGGCAGGGACCCACAAAAAGGGGGATGTATTAGGCATTGCCAGAATCGCAGGGATTCAGGCATCAAAGAAAACGGCAGATCTTATTCCGCTGTGCCATCCACTAGCCTTAACCCACGTTAGCTTAGACTTTCAGCTCGATCAAAAAACTAGTAGTATCAGTTGCCAAGTAAAAGCAGAAACAACCGGGCCAACCGGCGTCGAAATGGAATCCCTCACCGCAGTCCAAGTAGCCCTCCTCACAATTTATGACATGTGCAAAGCAGTAGACCGTGGCATGGTGATGAGTGATGTCAAACTACTTGAGAAGAGTGGTGGTAAGAGTGTGGGGTGGAAAGCGCGGGAATAAATGCTAACTTCTTTCCTTAGATATATAAACGAATTTGTTTAAACTCAGTCTGCTGAACAGTACTTATCTCGACTTCATTCTTAGTAATAACTAAGGGAGGAAACGAGGCATAACTTTGATTGATCGCATAAAAGGCATTCATTGAAATATCAAGCGCGACATTTTCAAGTTTCATGTTTAAGGTTGGAAAAAAGACATTCATCTTTTTTATTGGTTGCGTTTGCGCAAGAAAATTTTGGGCACCCTTAGGGGAAATAGAGTAGCAGATTGTGCCAAAACATTGGAGAAGTTTTAAGGGTAAAGGATTTAGATCCTCAGCCATATAACCAACAAAATTGGTTCTCAAAGTATTTTGGTCAAAAGTCATCGAGCAATTGCTCAACCCTTGTGGCAGATTGCACAAGAGAATTGAATCAAAATTCCACCCCCATAGACAAATATCCCAATCCACCCCCAACGAGGTTAGGACTTTGCCGGATAAGCATTCAAAGTTTTGATGAAAAATTGCATCATCCTCGCATATCGTTAGGGGCCGCCCCTTCGAAATCACTTCATTCCATAATTTTTGGTGCGATAAAGCATTCCCAAGGGCTCCAGCCCTATAACTGTAGCTAGCATCAATAAATTTTTTACGATCAGACTCAGAAACTAGGTTGCCTTCAATGGCCGGGAATACGGAATACTTTATATGGCTATTTTGTTTTCGAAATACATCAAGCCGCTCTGGGGTGCGCTCAAGGGAGATTACTTTGATATCAAACATAGTCAGCTAGTTTTCAAAATTGATAATACAAATCTTTAATGGGCCATGATTTTATCGGCCTGTTATGCCGAGATGGTAGCAATGAATTATTTTATTATCATTACTAAACACTAAACTAAGTTTGCATTTCCTTTATGCGCTCTAGAATAGATATCGTGCCAAGGAGTGCAGCCAGCCCTGTAATAGCGCGAAAATGGAGTCTGATGAAGTCTCTTTAAGAAAAGCTCAATACTGCTTAGTTTGGCCAGATGGCATAGACACCCAGAAAAAACCCGCTAGCTGCAGCTCAAGTCGCCCTTAACCCTATCTAGTACGCTACCCCAATCGCCAATGACTGGTTGTCTATATAACTTCACCGATGGGTACCATGGACTGTCCACTCTATCTAGCAACCATCGCCAATCAGGCACATGAGATAAAAGAATCCATGTCTCTTTACCCAATGCCCCGCTTAAATGAGGAACGCTAGTGCAACTGCTAATTACTAAATCAAGATTTTCAATAAGTGCTGCTGTATCTGAAAAATCGACTAATTGATCGCCAAAGAACCTAATCTTTTTATAATTTTCAAAGAATTCCTTATCGCAGTTTTTTAACTCTTTTTGCAAGCAAATGTATTCAAACCTATCATCGGGAAGTGCTTTAATAAAATCGAGAAGCTTCAAACTTCTTTTAGAGTCCTCCTTAAAATTAGACATACTACTCCAAACTAAACCAACTCGCTTTTTTCTCTTTTCTCCTAGTCTAAGCCTCCACTCCTCTACTTTATTTGAGCTCACAGTTAAATAAAGGTTATGCGCAGGAATGGTGGAAATGTTTGTATTAAGAGCCAGCGGGATGCTCAAGAGCGGGCATTGATAATCAAAATAAGGCAGCTCTTCACCCTTGATGACTAACTGCGAAACACCCTCAAAACCCTCCATCAAAGTAGCAAGCGACTTAGGGGTCTCTAAGATAATTTTGGCCCCCAAATCAGCCACTAATTTTACGTATCTGCAAAACTGAATGAAATCACCAACTCCCTGCTCCCCATAAATCAGAATTATTTTTCCCTGAAGCGATTCAACCCCAAGCCAAGTGGGCTTGTCAAAGATACGTTTGCCTGCTTTTTCACTAACACTCTTTGAATCCCATCTACCCTCATAAAGTGGCAAACCATTTTCAAAATCGCCCCGCAAAAGCAAGGATAAGCCTTTATTCCAGGATGCCTCGTGATAGTCTGACCTATGATTCAACGCTTTATCATAGTGAGCAATCGCCTCGTCACAACGTCCCAGCTCATGCAATGTCACCCCTTTATTGGTCCAAGCCTCGTGATAGTCAGATCTAAGACTTAATGCTTTATCAAAGTGAGTGATGGCATCGTCATAACGTCCCAGCTCATGCAATGTCACCCCTTTATTGGTCCAAGCCTCGTGATAGTCAGATCTAAGACTTAATGCTTTATCAAAGTGAGTGATGGCATCGTCATAACGCTTGAGCTCTTTAAGGGTATTGCCTTTATTGGACCAACCTTCTGCATACCGAGGCTGTATAGTGAGCGCTCTATCGTAGTGAGCAATAGCCTCATCATAACGATTAAGTTCATAGAGAGCATTGCCTTTGTTTGACCATGCTTCCTCATATTTTGGGTCTATTTTTAGCGATTTATCATAGGCATCAAGAGCATTTTCATACTCCTTAAGCCCTAGGAAAACATTACCTAGGTTACTTAAAGCCAAAGCATTCTTTGGAAGAGCCTTTAAGGAATTATTAAGGTATTTTAGAGCCTCTAAATATTGCCCTCTTTGAGCAGAAATAACTCCAAGAAGTCTAAGGACGTGAGGATTATTGGATTCCAATCTGATTGCCTGCTTTAAGTACATCTCCGCAGGCTCTAAGTTTGAATATCTAATACATTCAAGCGATTTATTTAAAAGGAAGCCTATTTGTGGATTCATAATTAAATATTACCCTAGGAATTTTTAATTAAAAAATTAGTCGCCCTAAGGCGACTAAGAGACAAAATTAACTAGTTATAAATAATCTATTTATTGATTCTGCACTCAGACGGCAGCAGCTGAGATAACAGATTTGTTTCAGTAGATCTACAAGACCAACCACCTGCCCACGTTGCCCCCTCTAGCTTGGATAAATCAATTGGTCTAGGTGCGTTAAGATCCGGCTCATTTGTCGGAATAAGATGTAATGTATTTTTACCCTCTGGCGCAACACTGACTTGGTAGTCAATAGCGATTGCCCCTGAGGGTGTAATTTCTATTAACTTAACGCTACGAGTTGGTCCAAAAGTAAATGATCCGCTTGTTGCCTCATCCATAGGGACTGTTCCACGACTTGCAAATGCTTCTGTAACAGCAAGTTTTGCGCTTGAAGATAAATTCATACCCTCTACAACCCGACTTCGGGCAATGTAATCTTGATACTGCGGCACTGCAACTGCTACCAAAATTCCAATGATGGCCACCACCACCATTACCTCGATTAATGTAAATCCTGCCTCCTGGCTTTGGCTCTCTACTTCTTTACTTAGGCTTTGCATATCTTCTAACTCCTGAGGTGAAATTCCTCATCATCCAGTCTATACCGCTTCTGTTCAAGAAATCTACACGTAAAAAAACCGGCTTTTGAGGCCGGCTTTTACTGATTCTGGTGAGAGCAAATTAAGCTTTAGCCTTCTTATTATTCTTTTTCTTAAGATAAGTGCCCAACAGGATCACGATAGCAACGCCAATGCCCTCGAAGATCATATGCGCATCTTCAAATGCAGCTTGCATCGATTCCTTGATTGCTGGATCTTCAACTAACATACCACCAGCCAAGAGACCTAAGAGGCCCGCACCCAAAGTAATAATGACTGGAAAGCGATCCATAACCTTGAGGAGCATAGTGCTGCCAAAAATGATCAATGGAATAGAAAGTCCAAGGCCAATAATGAGCAAGGCTAAGCGAGTTTCCTCAGGCCCCTTTTGTGCTGCAGCAGCTACAGCAAGAACGTTATCCAAGCTCATCACCAAGTCAGCAACCAAAATCGTCCGAATAGCGCCCCAGATATTGGAATGGCCATGCATCTCTTCTTCTTCGCCGCTGTCAGCAAGTAGCTGAACCCCAATATAGACCAGCAAAATAGCGCCAATAATCTTGAGGTACGGCAAAGCCAATAACTGCACGGCAGTTACTGTAAGCACTACGCGCAAAATAATTGCGGCGGCACTTCCCCAGAAGATTGCTTTCTTTTGTTGATTGGGCGGCAGATTGCGTGAAGCTAAGGCAATCACAACCGCGTTATCGCCTGACAGCAAAATATTGGCAATAATGATTGATAAAAGCGCTGCCCAGAATGCTGGGCCTGAAAATGCTGAAAAATCCATAATGTCTCCTACATTTTTATGTTTTAACTACTTTTTTAAACTACCCATTACTACAAAAAAGATGCTGCCGAACGCTATTGGTATAGCAGCACCCTTTCTTTGTCACTAATTACAACATGGCTTTCAATAAAGCAGCCATTTCCGATGGATTCTTTGTTACTTTGAAGCCACACTCTTCCATTACGGCGAGTTTGGCATCAGCAGTATCAGCACCACCAGAAATCAATGCGCCGGCATGACCCATGCGCTTTCCAGGAGGTGCTGTAACCCCAGCAATAAAGCCAACTACAGGCTTTTTCATATGATCTTTACACCAGCGGGCAGCTTCAGCTTCATCTGGACCACCAATTTCACCGATCATGATGACCGCATCAGTTTCTGGATCTTCGTTAAACATGCGCATGACGTCGATATGCTTCAAGCCATTGATTGGGTCTCCGCCAATACCAACTGCAGTGGACTGACCTAAGCCGATTGCAGTCAATTGACCCACTGCTTCGTAAGTTAAGGTACCAGAACGACTTACAACACCGATGCGGCCCTTTTTGTGAATGTGGCCGGGCATGATACCAATCTTAATTTCGTCAGGAGTAATAATTCCTGGGCAGTTTGGGCCTAGTAACAAAGTCTTCTTGCCGCCTTTAGCTTCTTTTGCCCTCATCTTGTTGCGCACTTCTAGCATGTCGCGTACTGGAATACCTTCAGTAATACAGATCACGAAATCAAGGTCAGCCTCAACGGCTTCCCAGATCGCAGCAGCAGCACCAGGGGGCGGAACGTAAATTACGGAAGCTGTTGCGCCAGTTTGCTGAGCAGCTTCTTTAACGGTTGCATAAATCGGAATATTAAAAATAGACTCGCCAGCTTTTTTAGGATTTACTCCAGCAACAAAGCAATTTTTGCCGTTTGCATACTCTTGACACTTCTCAGTATGAAACTGACCGGTCTTACCAGTAATACCCTGTGTAATAACTTTGGTGTTTTTATTAACTAATATAGACATTTCAAAATTCCTGGATTATTTGTTTTTGGCAACAGCAGCAACTACCTTCGTAGCTGCTTCAGCCATTGAATCGGCGCTAATAATTGGCAAACCAGAGTCTGCAAGAATCTTCTTGCCCAACTCTTCGTTTGTACCCTTCATGCGCACAACCAAAGGTACCGTGAGATTGACTGCTTTACAGGCTGTAACCACACCATCGGCAATCACATCGCAACGCATAATGCCGCCGAAGATGTTTACCAAAATTGCTTCAACACTCTTGTTCTTGAGCATGATTTTGAATGCTTCAGTTACTTTTTCAGCTGTAGCACCACCGCCAACATCCAAGAAATTTGCTGGCTCACCGCCAAATAGCTTAATGGTATCCATGGTTGCCATCGCTAAACCAGCGCCATTCACTAAGCAACCGATATTGCCATCTAAAGAAATATAAGCAAGGTCAAACTTAGAAGCTTCGATCTCTGCAGCATCTTCTTCATCGATATCGCGATAAGCAACGATTTCTGGATGGCGAAATAAAGCGTTTGGATCAAAGTTGAACTTCGCATCAAGAGCCTTGATCTTGCCATTACCTTCAAGAATCAATGGATTAATCTCTACTAAGGAGGCATCGGTATCCCAGTAGGTCTTATACAAGTTTTTGAATACATCGCGAGCCATTGGAATGGAGGCTTCCGGAACCCCAATACCCTTCGCAACGATGTCACAGTCTGCATCTGTCAAGCCAATTAATGGATCAACAAATACTTTGATGATTTTTTCTGGATGAGATTCAGCAACTTCCTCGATATCCATGCCGCCCTCACTAGAGGCCATGATCACATTTTTTTGTGTGCCACGATCTGTAACAATACTGAAGTAGTACTCTTTTTTGATATCAGCGCCGTCTTCAATTAAGAGGCGATTTACTTTTTGACCTTCAGGGCCTGTTTGGTGTGTCTTAAGCTGCATGCCCAAAATTTCAGATGCGTATTTCTTCACTTCGTCCATGCTTCTAGCCAACTTTACGCCACCACCTTTACCGCGACCACCTGCATGAATCTGCGCCTTAACAACCCATACAGGGCCGCCAAGTTTTTCAGCAGCTGACATCGCTTCATCTACACTAAATGCAGGGATGCCGTTTGGAACTGGCACATTAAATTGGCGCAGAAGTTCTTTGCCTTGGTACTCGTGAATTTTCATAATTACTCCGAAACGGTATCTTTTTTAGCAAGCGATGAGGATTAGTTAAACCGATGTTGCCTTGATCCCAAACTTACCCTGGAAATAGCTAAATTAGCTAAATTTGAATAAATGTGAATGGCTTGACCGACTTCATAAGTCTAGCATGCTGCAACGCGGCAATTACCCATCTCCGATCCGTAATTGCCCTAATCAGGCTGTTGCCCGCCAATGACCTTTGCCACCACTTCAGAGCTAAAACCCTTTGAGGCTAAAAAGCGATACTGCCGGGCACGCTCTTTTTGATCCAAGGCTCGCTCTCCATACTTTCGAGTCCAAAGCTCATAGGCGCGTTGATACTCTGTTTCCTTGAGGCCGGCCAAGAGTTTCGCCGATTGTTTCGAATCAATCCCAGCTCGCTCTAATTCACCCTGTATTTTTCGCATTCCATACCGCTCGCTACGCCTGCGAACCAATGCCTCTGCAAAACGCTCATCCGAGAGCCAGCCCCTGCCCTCAAATTCGTCTAAAACAGCCTCAATATTTAAATCGATAGATTCTGGGTTCTGGTCAGCCTGCTCACCCCCCAACTTTGCCCACCGCGCCTCTGATTCTGCAAGCTTTGCGGCCAAACCTTTACGACTATATTCTCGGAGCGATAAAAGACGCAAAGCCCGAGCTTTGAGACTCGGGCTTTGTTTGGTTCTTTCTTTGCTTTTGCTATCTAGCTCAGACATCGAACTATTCGACTTCCTCTTCTTCGCTCAGCACATCAGTAACCACCGCTGAGCCAGATTTAACACCCAACTTTTCGCGAATCTTTGCCTCGATATCCTTGGCAATTGCTGGGTTCTCTTTTAAGAACTCGCGCACATTATCCTTACCTTGACCAATACGATCGCCGTTGTAGCTATACCAAGAACCGGATTTTTCAACGAGGTCAGCCTCAACGCCCATATCAATGATTTCGCCTTCTCTAGAGATACCAGCGCCGTACATGATGTCAAAAATCGCCTCGCGGAATGGAGGAGAAACCTTGTTCTTTACAACCTTCACACGGGTTTCATTACCAACCACTTCATCACCTTTTTTGATACTACCGATGCGACGAATATCCAAACGCATAGAGGCATAGAACTTCAGTGCATTACCACCAGTTGTAGTCTCCGGCGAACCAAACATCACGCCAATCTTCATGCGAATTTGGTTAATAAAGATTACGGTTGTATTTGTACGCTTGATCGCGCCAGTCAACTTACGCAACGCTTGACTCATTAAACGAGCCTGCAGGCCTGGCAATGAATCTCCCATATCACCTTCAATCTCAGCCTTTGGAACCAATGCAGCAACCGAATCAATTACGATCAAATCAATAGAGCCTGAGCGCACTAACGCATCAGCGATTTCTAAAGCTTGTTCACCAGTATCAGGTTGAGAGATCAACAAGTTATTTACATCAACGCCTAAACGTGATGCGTACTGAACATCTAAAGCATGCTCAGCATCAATAAAGGCGCAAGTACCACCGAGCTTTTGCATTTCTGCAATCGCATGCAGAGTCAATGTTGTTTTTCCGGATGATTCTGGTCCGTAGATCTCAATCACTCGACCACGTGCTAGACCGCCAACTCCAAGGGCAATATCAAGACCGAGTGATCCACTGGATACCACTTGAATATCTTGACTAATTTCAGCATCGCCCAATCTCATGATTGAACCCTTGCCAAATTGCTTCTCAATTTGCGCTAAGGCTGCTGTTAATGCTTTTTGCTTGTCTCCGCTCATTCCCTCAAATTCTGAGGAGGCTGATTTTCTTTTGTCATCCAAGGCCATTTTTGATTCCTTTTCGCTTTGTATTGGGCTTTTTCCCGAAGTTTTATCTACTGTTTCACAACTTAGAAGTTACTGTATATAAAAACAGTAGTATTTGCAAGATACTTTTTACAGGAATTTACAGATTTTTTACTAAGCCCTGCTCGATAGGGGTTCGATCCCAATAGAAAAACAGGGGTATTGCCACGACCCAAACCAGTCCCAATAAGATGAAACCGATAATTTGACCCCCAGGACCCCATTCTCCAGCCCCCATCCGAATACCAGCCTCATAGGACATAGGGCCAGCAATGGCTCCCAATACAGCCCCCACGATAGGCCTACCCCGCAACCAAGATAAGGAGCCATTAATAGTAGTGGCCACTAACACCCAAAGAGTCCACATCCATATGGGCGATAGAAAGGGGGATGGCCAGCTATCTCGAAAATCCAAATACCCCAAACGCATAATGAGGGTATCAGTAACCACCCCAAAAATAAGGGCCTTAAATAAGAGGCTTAATTCAGTTTTGGGGGATGGTGAACGCCAAGCATGAAAAGCGATATAGGCCAGAGTGCCAAGAACAGGCCACAACACCTGCTGGTTAGCCGCGCCCAATACGCAGGCAAACCAACCCGCCTGAAAAAGAACAAAGTTCCAAAATTTAGCCATCAGATGATTCTAGCCAACCTAAGAAAAAGGCCACTGCCGGTGGGCAATGGCCTTGAGATTTGGTGGCGAATCAGGGATTTGAACCCCGGACCTGCGGATTATGATTCCGTCGCTCTAACCAGCTGAGCTAATTCGCCGAACTGACTATTTTAGCGTAATTAAGTGCTACTGTCTAAATATGGCCCACAGCACCCACTTAGAGCCCATTAGATAGATTATGGAGACTCAAAAGTAGCGGGGGGAGAAATCACTTATAGTTATTAAAAATACAAGGGGTTGTCGTGAAACTATTTATAACGCTGATGCTGATTAGCGCACTGCTAGCTTGCTCCCAAAATGCTGATAACTTAACATTAAGCTGTTACGGGCCTGCCATTAAGACCAAAGCAAAGCAAGAATCCGTTACACCTCAAGTCACGCGAACCTATAAGTTCCAAGATTATAAAATCGATGATTATGACTGCACCCACCAGGCCAATATCATTAGCTGCAATTTTATTAAAGAAGAAAACGGCACTAGACAACGTAAACGCATTATTTACAACGTAAGCACGCATTCATTAGCGGAAATTGACGCCATTTGGGCTGTTGGTGAACAAATAAACGCCAACGAGCGCACTATTGCTAGGGCAGAATTTATTGGTCAATGCCAAAAGCCCATCAATTAATGAATCAGGAAGCGGCATAGTTAAGCTTTCTCGTACCCTGACAATACCAACACTACCCGCAATGGACGGCGGAAAGTAATATAGGGCAATGAGAAAACATCCCCTCAAATTCTTGATCTTGGCTGTTTTAAGTGCTTTTATGGCTCTGAGTGCGTCTGCAGCTCAAATTTTCATCACTAATTACCCGTCTGAAGCGAATGCCAAGGTCTTTGTAAGTAAATACCAGTCGGAAGCCAACTGCATTGTTTACGACACCCAATACTCCAGCGATAACGAACCTGGAGTGTGGTTCTATACAAAATATAAAAGTGATGCCCGTGCGGTGATCTACTACACCCAATACAAATCAGAAGCAGACTTGATTGTGTATTTCACAAAATACAAAAGCGATGCGCGCTGTCGCTACTAATGAGCTCTTCGTCTATGAGACTACTGTCTATATCGGCAGGCAAAGTTCTGCCGCTGTTTAGCAACCACCATCCCAATTACAAATCGGTTGGCTCTGCAATTCATAAACAGAGCATTAGCAATCTACAAAACCCCAACGCCATTGAAATTACTACCCTTGGTGTTAAGGGTGATGAGCAAGCCGATCTCAGCGTGCATGGTGGATTAGAAAAAGCAATTTATGTTTACCCCTCAGAGCATTACGCTTTTTGGAATCAGCTACTCACCCGAGAAACTAAAAAACCTATTGATCTACAACATGGTGCAATTGGTGAGAACTTCACCATCGAAGGCCTGCTAGAGACTGAAGTTTTTGTTGGGGATAAGTTATTTATTGGCAAACTAGAGTTTGCTGTTGTCAAGTTACGCGAGCCCTGCTTTAAATTCAATGCCAAATTGGGCTATAAGGGCGCGAGCAAGGCCATGCTGCAATCCGGTTTTAGTGGCTGGTATCTGCGAGTCCTCAAGACTGGTACTTTGACTGCTGGCGCAGAGATCGGCATTGTTCCAGGGACAAGAGATATTTCGATTGCCGATCAAAATCAAAAGCTACTACACAATCGCAATCAAAAAGATTTATGGGAATAAAAAAGCCCGATCATTTTGTGATCGGGCTTTTAATTTACTGCAGACTAAAAAAGCTTAGTCACGTGCATAGATATCTACATCTTTGGTTTCACGAACAAACAATACACCGATTACCAATGTCATCGCAGCGATGATGATTGGGTACCAGAGACCGTAGTAAATGTTACCGTTTTGCGCTACCAAGGCGAAGGAGATCGTTGGCAACAGGCCGCCGAACCAGCCGTTACCAATATGGTATGGCAAGGACATCGATGTGTAACGAATACGAGTTGGGAACATCTCAACCAACATCGCAGCGATTGGGCCATAAACCATGGTTACCAAAATCACCAAGTACACCAACAAGCACAACACAGCAACATAGTTGATTTGTGCTGGATCAGCTTTGGCTGGATAACCTTCTTTATTCAACGCTTCGCGAATGGCTTTCTTGAATTCAGCATCCTTGGCTTTAGCTTCAGCAGGATCAACACCCTTTGAAGTGTAGCCATTGATTTCAATATCGCCAATTTTCACAATTGCGGTAGAACCAGGTGCGCCAGCAACAGTGCTGTAGCTCGCAGAGTTGGAAGCCATCACTTGTTTTGCAATATCGCAAGAACTTGTGAATTTCGCTGTACCAGTTGGGTTGAACTGGAAGGTACATTCAGTTGGATCAACGGTGATTGTTGCTGGTGCGGTTGCCATTGCTTTTTCTAACGCTGGGTTAGCAAAGTGAGTTAAAGCATTGAACACAGAAACAGGAGTATTAGGGATGTAAGTAATTACAGCCAATAACAAACCACTCATGATGATCACTTTACGGCCAATCTTGTCTGACCAAGCTCCAAATACTACGAAGAATGGTGTACCGATGACCAACGAAGCAGCAATCAATAAGTTTGCAGTCTTCGCATCTACCTTCAATACTTGGGTGAGGTAGAACAAAGCATAGAACTGACCTGTGTACCAAACTACCGCTTGACCTGCAACCAGGCCAAACAATGCCAAGATCACAATCTTCAAGTTTTTCCACTGGCCAAATGATTCGCCCAAAGGAGACTTAGACAACTTGCCTTCGTCTTTCATCTTCTTGAAAGCTGGTGATTCATTCATGGACAAACGAATCCATACAGAAATTGCTAACAATGCGATAGAAGCGATGAAAGGAACACGCCAGCCCCAAACATCAAAGTCTGGGCCAGTAAATTCACGTGTGAACAAAATCACGAGCAGGGAGAGAAATAAGCCAAGAGTAGCTGTAGTCTGAATCCATGCTGTGTATGCGCCACGTTTGCCATGAGGAGCATGTTCCGCAACATATGTAGCCGCGCCGCCGTACTCGCCACCTAAAGCCAAGCCTTGAAGCATACGCAATGCGATCAAGATCACTGGGGCAGCAACGCCAATAGTTGCATAGTTAGGCAAAATCCCCACAATGAAGGTTGCGCCACCCATCAAGAGGATGGTGACCAAGAAGGTGTACTTACGACCAATCAAATCGCCTAAGCGGCCAAACACCAATGCACCGAATGGGCGCACGATGAAACCAGCAGCAAAAGCCAATAAGGCGAAAATAAAGGCAGAGCCAGCATCTAGGCCTGAGAAGAACTGCTTGGCGATAACGGCAGCCAAAGAACCGTAAAGATAAAAGTCGTACCACTCAAAAACCGTACCCAAAGAGGAAGCAAAAATAACTTTGCGCTCTGCGGCGGTCATTGGGGCTGCTTTAGTTGATGTTGACATCAGTAGCTCCTAACTATTTTTATTAAATAAAAAACAACGGATTGATTATGCTTTGAAAAAAATCAAAGAAATCCATTACTTAGGGTAATTCCTCATCGATTTGACTCGGGGTTTTCCCGAGAAATATGGATTTGATGCAATGCACTTAAACCATCATCTCAATATGAAATGGAGCGCCTCTAAACCTAGATGCACAATTGGGGTGCATATTCGTGCATCTAGGTGCAAACTTGGAAAGTAATATGACCGCACTTCGCTCTAATAGTCTGAGAAGTTAATAAAAAAGGCATTATCAAAAAATGCTATTTCGAAAATGTTAAACAAGGAGCATTCCAAATGAAAAGACGTGACTTTTTAGGTAAGACCGCACTTGGCGCTGCCGCGGGCGTATTGGCTGCACCGGCGATTGCACAATCCATGCCGGAAGTGAAATGGCGCTGTGCCTCTAGTTTTCCAAAGAGCTTAGATACGATTTATGGCGGTGGCGAGTTCATCTCCAAACGCGTTGCCGCTCTCACGGACGGCAAATTCCAAATCCGGATTTTTGGCGCAGGTGAAATCGTTCCAGCCTTCGGTACTGTTGATGCAGTGCAACAAGGAACTGTAGAGTGCACTCACACTGCTGGCTATTACTTTGTAGGCAAAAACAAAACTTTTGCCTTTGACACAACCGTCCCATTTGGCATGAATCAGCGCCAACAAAATGCCTGGATGTATTGGGGTGGCGGCTTGAAACTGCAACGTGAGTTCTTACGTGACTACAACATTATTTCTTTCCCAGCAGGTAACACTGGAACTCAGATGGGCGGCTGGTTTAAAAAGCCAGTAAAAACTGTTGCAGACCTTAAAGGTTTGAAAATGCGTATTGCCGGACTCGGCGGAGAAGTAATGTCCCGCTTAGGCGCAATCCCACAACAAATCGCCGGTGGCGATATTTACCCAGCTCTTGAAAAAGGCGTAATTGATGCGGCTGAATGGGTAGGCCCGTACGATGATGAAAAATTAGGCTTTTACAAAATTGCCCCTTACTACTACTACCCAGGATGGTGGGAAGCTTGCTCGATGTACTCCATGTACGTCAACATCAAAGAATGGGAAAAGTTACCAAAGCAATATCAAGAAGCTTTGACCTCAGCTTGCGCAGAATGCAACATTGACATGATGGCTGAGTACGACTACAAAAACCCAATCGCTTTGCAAAGCTTAATTAAGAATGGCGTCAAGCTGCAATCTTATTCAACAGAAATTATGAAAGCCGCATCTACTGCAGCTTTCGAAATGTATGAAGAAGAAGCGGCCAAGAATCCATCATTTAAGAAGATTTATGAGCCTTGGAAAAAATTCCGCAATGATCAAATGTTGTGGAATAAAGTTGCTGAGCAAACTCTCATGAGCTTCATGTTGACAAATCCGGTCAAATAAAACCTTACTGAGAATCTGATATGCCAAAACAATTTTTAGTTTTCGCAAGTTTCGTTGATCGTTTAAATGACCGTTTTGGTGTATTAGCGAGTTGGATGGTATTAATTGCCGTACTGGTCAGCACAGCAAATGCGCTGATTCGGTACGGCTTCAATATCAGCTCCAATGGTTGGCTGGAAGCCCAGTGGTACTTATTTGCCGGCATGGTGATGTTTGGTGCCGCGACTACTTTCCGCCTCAATGAACATGTGCGAGTAGATGTCCTTTATGCAATGTACCCCAATAAAGTTCGACTTTGGTTGGATTTTTGGGGTGGCATTGTCTTCTTCTTACCCGTAACGATCATCATCGGCTTTTACTCCTGGGAATTTTTTATCACTTCGGTGATTCAAAATGAGACCTCGAGCAACCCCGGCGGCCTCATTCGTTGGCCAGTGCGCGGCGTGATTACTTTGGGCTTTTTCTTATTAACGCTCCAAGGTATTTCTGAAATTATCAAACGCTACGCAGCCATTATTGGCATGATTCAAATCGATCCTAAGTACGAAAGACCTCTCCAATGATTAGCCAAGATTTAATGGCCCCCATCATGTTTGGGGGCTTGATTGTATTTTTATTGCTCGGATATCCTGCCGCGTTTTCTCTTGGCGCTGTAGGCTTATTCTTTTCCTTCATCGGCATTGAAATGGGCATGTTCCAGCCCACATTCTTGCAAGCCCTACCAGATCGAGTGTTTGGCATTCTTTCGAATGACTTATTGCTCTCAATTCCCTTCTTCACCTTCATGGGTGCGATTCTTGAGAAGTGCGGCTTGGCGGAAGACATGCTCGAAGGCTTGGGTCAGCTATTTGGCCCAATCCGCGGTGGTTTAGCTTATGCCGTCATTATTGTTGGTGCGATTCTGGGAGCCATTACTGGAACCGTTGCTGCTTCAGTGATTGCAATGGGATTAATTTCTCTGCCAATCATGTTGCGCTACGGTTACAACCCGCGCGTAGCGACTGGTGTGATTGCTGCATCTGGAACTATCACTCAACTCATACCACCATCACTCGTGTTAATTGTGCTGGCTGACCAGTTAGGTAAGTCTGTTGGCGATATGTATGCCGGCGCCATTGGACCATCCATCATTCAGGTAGTGCTGTTCTGCTTGTTTATTTTCTTCTTATCGATTTTCAGACCTCAAGACGTACCAGCACTTCCGCCAGAAGCTCGTCCAAAAATCGACTGGAAATTGTTCAAGCGAATCTTATGGGGCATTGTTCCATCCATCGCACTGATCTTCTTGGTACTAGGAACCATCTTGATGGGCCTTGCTACTCCAACTGAAGGCGGCGCAATGGGCTCCGTGGGAGCATTACTTCTCGCTGCTATGAATAAGCGCTTAGAAAAGCCTTTGGTCTGGGAAGCAATGACTTCCACTATGCGCATCAATGCCATGGTGATTTTCATTCTGATTGGCTCTACAGTGTTTGGTTTGGCATTCCGCGGTGTGGACGGCGACCTTTGGATTGAGCACCTCTTGTCTGGCCTACCAGGCGGTCAAGTCGGCTTCTTAATTGTGGTGAACTTGTTTGTGTTCTTCTTGGCCTTCTTCTTAGACTATTTTGAAATCGCTTTCATCATCATTCCATTATTAGCTCCGGTTGCAGACAAGCTCGGCATTGATCTGATTTGGTTTGGCGTGCTTCTCGGTGCCAATATGCAGACCTCATTCATGCATCCCCCGTTTGGATTTGCATTGTTTTATCTGCGAGGCGTTGCACCAAAATCACTAAAGAGCTCGGATATTTATTACGGAGCCCTGCCGTGGGTTGGTCTGCAACTAATTCTGGTAGCCATCATCATCTTCATCCCAGAAACAGTGACCTACTTTGTGGATAAGCCAACTGTTGCTTTTGATGCTAGTGGGCCATCCGTTGATCCATTAGCTGGTGTCGAGCAAAATGAGATCACGGTCGACTCTAGTTCAGATATCGAGCGGCAATTGCGAGAAAATAAATAATATAAAAATAGTAGGATAAAAAATTAGAGGGGTTTTGCAATGCAAGCAAAGTGGGGTATTCAAGGGATGGCGGTTGCACCGCACTCCCTTGCTTCTGAATCGGCATTAGCGGTTCTGAGAGAAGGTGGTAACGCATTAGAAGCAATGGTGGCTGCAGCAGCTACCATTGCTGTCGTTTATCCTCACATGAACTCAATTGGCGGAGACTCGTTCTGGGTCATTCACTCGCCTGGCAAGGCAATGGGCGGTATTGATGCCTGTGGCGCAGCAGCTGGTTTAGCCAGCAAACAATGGTACGCAGAGCGGGGTATCACAAAAGCAATTCCGTTTCGCGGTCCAGTTGCAGCAAATACCGTTGCAGGCACGATCTCTGGTTGGGGTGCGGCACACAAACTCTCTAAGCAAGGTCTAGGCGGGAAGATTCCTTTATCTCGCTTATTAGCTGATGCGATTCATTATGCTGAAGCAGGCGTTCCAGTCACCTACAGCCAATCGAGCCTTACCGCCAAAAAGCGTGAAGAGCTCAGTTCTATTCCTGGTTTTTCCCAAACCTTCCTAGTCAACGGCAAAGCACCAGCTGTTGGAAGCATCTTCAAGCAAGAGCGGCTAGCTAAAACACTGCGTCAGATTGCAAGCAAAGGTACTGAGGATTTTTATCGTGGTGACCTTGCTAATTTATTGGCAAAGGAGCTTACCGATATTGGTAGTCCCTTGCGTTTAAGCGATCTCCATCGTCACCATGCAAAACTCATTGATCCGCTTGAACTGAAACATAGTCTGGGTAATGTGTACAACATGGTGCCGCCTACCCAAGGCGTAGTGTCATTAATGATCATTGGCATCTTGGATCAATTGAACTTAAAACGCTTTAAGGTGGATAGTACAGAGTATGTGCATCATTGCGTTGAAGCTACCAAACAAGCATTTAAGATTCGGGATCAATTTGTAACCGATCCCGCCTACATGAGTAAAAATGCGCAGTCATTTTTATCTCCTGCGTTCTTGAAAAAACTTGCCAAGAATATTGATTCCAACAAGGCCTTACCATGGGGCCAGGGCAAAGGTCCCGCAGATACCATCTGGATGGGGGTGATTGATGGTGATGGCAACTGCGTCTCCTTCATTCAAAGCATCTATCACGAGTTTGGTGCTGGCATTGTTTTACCGAAGTCAGGCGTGAATTGGCAGAATCGCGGTTGTAGCTTCTCCTTAGATCCTAAGACGCTCAATCATCTTGAGCCTTATCGCAAACCTTTCCATACACTTAATCCCGCCATGGCCTTATTTAAAGATGGTCGCTCTATGGTTTACGGAACAATGGGTGGTGATGGCCAACCTCAAACGCAATGTGCCGTCTTCACCCGTACCGCTACCTATGGGCTTGATCCACAGGATGCCATTAGTCGCCCACGCTGGTTGCTTGGTCGTACCTGGGGTCAAACCAGTGATAGCCTGAAATTAGAATCTCGCTTTAGTCCATGGGTTGCAAAAGAATTACATGCCATGGGTCATGAAATTGAGATGCTGGATGCTTTTGATGAGACAGTAGGTCATGCTGGCTGCATCATTCGAGATCCATCCGGCACCTTACGGGGAGGCTGGGACCCGCGTAGTGACGGGGCTGTTAGCGCGTTTTAGTAATAAACATTTTTGGTACGCGCAGATCCCAATAAATGGCGGCTGCGCGTAATCCAAAAATTCCTAACATGCAAAGTACGGAACCCTCAATCGCATATTGAGGAATGAAGTTCAATACCAATACATAAGCACAACATCCTAGCGTTACCGGAATTGCATACAACTCATGAGACATTAAAAGTGTTTTCCGGCCTGCCAAAATATCCCGCAATAAACCCCCGCCAATTGCAGTAATTACGCCTAATATAACCGGGGCTACCGGCAAACCGAAATTCATGCCCCAGGCCTTGTCTGCTCCCTGAATAGCAAACAGTGCGGCACCAAAAGCATCGATATATAGCATCCATCGGTATATCTGAGGTTGAGTAAAAAAAGATTCGGCAAAAAATGTTAGGACGCTAGCGCCCAATGCAAGCCAAACATAAATCTGGCCCTCAGACCAAAAGATGGGGGCTTCCAAAATAATGTCCCGAATAGTACCCCCGCCAATTGCGGTAATTAAACCGAGCACTAAAACACCAAACAGATCAACGCCACGATCAGCAATCGCAAGGACGCCAGTGACCGCAAAGGCCATGGTTGCAATGATGCCAATCCAAAAATTAATTTCATCCATAACAAACAGTCTAAAGGAATTGAAAAGCCCTTCACTCGAATTCGCTTCCTTAATATACTGTTAGCCATGAGTCCAAGGAAAGTACTTATATGAAACCCAAGCTTTATAGCTACTGGCGCAGCTCGGCAGCTTTTCGTGTTCGTATTGCACTTAATCTCAAGGGTATGGACTATGAAGTGATTCCTATCCACCTTAGTAAAAATGGTGGCGAACAACTATCTGAGGCCTATATAAGCAAAAATCCAACTCGCCTCGTACCGCTATTGGATGATGGAAAAAATTGCATTCATCAATCGCTCGCCATCATTGAGTACTTAGATGAGATTCAATCCACGCCAGCACTACTCCCAAGTTCACCGATCGATCGCGCTTGGGTGCGCTCATTAGCAATGGATATCGCTATTGATATTCATCCCATCAGTAATTTACGAGTGCTTCGTTACCTAATAAAACAGGTTGGGGCAAGTAATGAGGCCAAAGATACTTGGTACCAACATTGGATTAAGGTGGGACTGGACAGCCTTGAAAAACAATTAGGCGCCGATCCCCGCGTTGGACGTTTTGCCTTTCGTGATCAGCCTGGTCTCATTGATATTTGTCTAGTGCCCCAACTCTTTAATGCTGTAAGTACGAAAATGGATATGAGTCCTTACCCCACTCTAATGAAGATCTTTAATGAGTGTATGAAGTTACCCGCATTTATTGACGCCTCTTGGGAAAAACAAATTGATGCAGAAGGTTTAAACCCTTCTATTTAATTTGAGATTCCAACATTTTGACTAATGCATAAACTGACTCGTTATACGGAGTAGCGACCTTATATCGCTTACCTAGCTCCACAATATAGCCATTCAAGAAATCAATTTCCGTCATTTTTCCTCTAGCCAAATCTTGAGCAGTTGAGGAAACTTGGGTAAGCATCGTGGTTGCTATAGATTTATTTACCGCAAGCGCCTCCGACATACTAATGTCAACCTTTTCATGCGCAGCAATTACCAAAAACTCATTAGTAATTTCCTCGATCAGCTTGACAATACCAGGGGACTTCATCATTTCACCATAGGGTATTTGGCCAATACCCGAGATAGCATTAAAAGAACAGTTCACCATAAACTTGAGCCACATATCTCTTTTAATCTGGGGCGCAAGCGAGCATGGAACACCTGCCTCTTCAAATAGCCTGGCGATCTGTTTGAGATTTTGATCGCCAACAGAGGTGTCCTGCCCTAGATTGCCAATCAGCAACTCTCCTCTACCATGATGCTTCATAGTTCTTGGACCAATCATCTCTGCAGCAACATACACAACCGCCGCATAAATCGGATTAGCAATGATTTTGGAAGCAAGACCAATATTAGCCACACCATTTTGCAAGCTCAGAATGACCGCCTTACTTGGCAGAATAGATTTCACCTCAGCTAGCATGCGCTCTGTATCGAGAGACTTCACACTCAGTAATACTAAATCCGCATCACTCAGAATGGAAGGGTCAGCGCTTGCTTTAACCTGAACTGTTTCATGAAATGCTTTGCAATCCATCTCCAAACCAGACTCATTCAGAGCTGCGGTACGCTCTGGCCTAGCGATAAAAGTGACGTCATGATGCCCACGAGCCAACATACCGCCGAAATAGCAGCCAACTGCACCTGCACCTAATACGTATATCTTTTTATAAATCAAGTACCAGTGTTCCGCTCTTAATATGGGAGATACAGGGAGTTAAATACTCCTGGTGCTCAGTTTCACTCAAAATGCAATCGCCATGCTCTACATCACCACTGATGTATCTTGTCTTACAGGTGCCGCAAAGCCCGGATTGGCATGAGGTTGGAACTTCAATGCCGATCTTAGCTAGAGCATCAATGATTGATTCGGCTCTCGTGATGCTTATTTTTTGGCCAGTGCTCTGAACCTCAATCACTAACCCTTCAGAGTCCACGCTGGAAATTTTATTCACTTTTTTTGTCTCTCTCCACAAAAAGAATGGGCTGCAATAGCAGCCCATCCCTTCCAATTGATTGATTAATGCTTGAATTGTGCCTTTGCAGTTTGCTCAAGCTCTTCCATTTTTGCTTTTACAAAGTCGTTACGTTCTTTGCCCTTGTACTGCTCACTCTCCGTCAGAATAGCGATCACACCCTTAGCGACAAAGCGTCTTTGAGCCACCTCTTCTTCAGTGCTAGTGCCGATTGGCAATTCAAAAACGTTGCCAGAGCAATAGCTGTTAGGTGCGCCATTAATTTCTTTGAGCCACTCAGAAAATGCTTCCGCACTCGCTGCAGGATTAGATCCACGCACTGCATCACGCAACATCTTTCTAAATAAATAGGGGCCGGCATCAAACTTTGTGGGGTTCTCTAATGCATGAATAGCAATTGGTCTTTGGCTAATAATGGCTTCATAGTCACCAGGGGCGTACTGGGCCATTTTGTAGTTAGGGCGTGCTCTGTGATCAGATGGAATCTCCACAAGATCGTTAATCGTGTGATTGCCAAAACGCTCATTTCTCCTTAAGGCAACCTGACCATCTAAGAAATCAATTGACTCATATCCAACCAACTCTTTTTGTCCGATGCCTCGAGTATCAATACCAGGGCCCATCACACGCCAACCAATCATCTTGCTATTAATATCATCGACTGGAACTGTCCAGCGGATGATATGAAAGCGACTAAATAATTTCTTATTAGAACCATCTTCCGATGTGTAAGCATGCAAACTCAGATTTGGTAATACCTGATGTTGAACTCGTATAAATAATTTTTCGTTATTTACACGACGAGCGCCAGAACAGGCCAAACCTCTACCGCCATGAATGGGGACAAACTGCATATCAGGATGAACTTCCATCGTAGGGGCTCCCACCTCATCAAATGTAGTGCCCTGGTAGTGACCACCAACCACGTTCTTGGCAGCATGCAATTCAGCTGTGTGGAAATTATCTGCAGCGTTATCTTGTACTTGCAACCAATTGCAATGCTGAAAATTACTGTAAGGAACTAACTCATCTCCAGGTGCTACCGTAAAATCTGACTCCCATTCAGGAAATGGTGGCTCTTTATCTGGAGCGCCCATATACGCAAATACCAAACCGTTTCTTTCGAATGCCTTATAGGCGCCCTGTTGAATGGAGCATGCATATTTTTCTGCTTCAGCTTCTTCGCCCTTAGGAAAAGGTGCATTCAAACACGTCCCATCCACATCGAACACCATGCCGTGATAACAACACTTAATTCCATGTTCTTGAATCAAGCCATACTCAAGTGAAGCGCCACGATGTACGCAATGCGCATGCAGCAAACCAACTCTTCCGCTGCCATCACGAAACGCGACTAACTCTTCGCCCAAGATTGTTAAAAACTTTGGCGTGTCAGTGAGCTCAATTGACATACAAACTGGATGCCAAAAGCCACGCATGTATTCACCCATTGGAGTGCCTGGACCCACTTCGGTGAGTTCTGGCTCATGACCAGGAACTTTATTGGTGTAGTAGCCACCGTAGGGTACTAATTTCTTAGGTGTGCCACTTGCTCCAGCTGAGGCGCCAACTTTCTTTTCTGCCTGCTCCTGTTTGCTTGTCATTACTGGGGTCTCCTATTAATTGACTGGTCTTTTTACTCTGTATACTGTATACAGAGTATATAATATTTTTTAAATGGGTGCAAACCCCAAAACACGATTTCAGGCTTCCAGAACCCCAAAAGATGCTTTCACAACTTAATAAACTGCCAGCTAGAACTGATTATGTCCAAGCGGTTTACACCGCCCTATTAGATGCAATTAGTGATGGCTCTCTTCCGCCCGGAACACGCATTACCCAGGAAGACATTGCTGAACAAATGAATGTTTCTCGCTTGCCAGTGCTTCAGGCACTGCGCATGTTGAAGAATGATGGCTTTGTTGAAGACGCCCCCGGTAGAGGCCTGCAAGTCACTGCATTAAATATTGAGTGGATCGATAAACTGTATGAAGTACGCGGCGCATTGGATTCTTTGGCGGCAAAACTAGCCGCCCAAAAGAAATGTGTGATTAATCCCGCACTAATCAAACATGGTCGTGCTGTATCTGAAAAGAGCGATGTCAAGGCATTGATTGATGCAGATATGGCTTTTCATAGTGCAATCTATGAGGCTTCAGAAAATCCACTCATTGCCAAAAGCGCTCACTTACATTGGGTGCATCTTCGCCGAGTGATGGGTGCTGTACTGCAATCTACCCAAGGCTCAACTATTTGGGATGAACATCAGGCAATTGCAGATGCCATTAAAAATGGGGATGAGAGAAAAGCTGCTGAACTCTCTGAGCTACATGCAATGCGAGCCAGAAAAAATCTTATCAGACAGCTTGAGCAAGTGCTATCGAGTAATTAAAAAATCCCAGCATGCTGGGATTTTTCTTTCTGCACTTCTTTTAAGATTACGCAAACATATCTGGTTGATTTTCTTTTAAATAACCCCAGATTGGTTGGAAGTGTAACCAGCCAATATACTCGCTACCTACGTGCTCACGACTGTAACGGGCAACCTCGGGAGAGAGCAAGTTAGGCTTGATGCCAGTTGCCTCAACCAACATCTGCTGCTTGCAGCAACGCTCCAAAGCAATAAACCAAAATGCTGCAGCTTCAATACTATGGCGACTCACCGTAAGCAAACCATGATTGCGATGAATAATGGCCTTCACCTTCTTCAATGATCCTGCTACGTTGTAACCTGCATTATCTTCAACTGCTACTTGGCCTGCTTGTTCTGCTAGAACCATATGGTCTTCAAAGAATGCAGCAGCATCTTGAGAGATTGGATCTAAAGGTTTTCCTAAGGCTGCAAATGCTGTTCCATAAACTGTATGGGCATGACACATAGCAACAATGTCTGGATGTTTTTCATGAACTGCCGCATGCAATACAAAACCAGCACGATTCAATGCATGCTTGCCTTCCAAAATATTACCTTCATGATCTGCCAAAATTAAATTAGAAACTTTGACTTGATCAAAATGTACGGCCATTGGATTTGTCCAATATAGATTTGGATGCTCAGGATCACGAACAGTTAAATGTCCTGCAAATCCATAGTCAAACTTTTCTAAAGCGAACGCTCTGCATGCAGCGACTAATCGCTCTTTGAGGTGCTGACGCTCCTCGGCAAAGTTCTTAAATTTTGGCAGGTAAGGAAAAATCTGGGATTTGTCTTCTGGTTGATAGATAGACTCTCTACCACCCAAGTCCAACTTACGCTCTCTCTCCATTACTTCAGCCATGTGAATTCCTTTTTATATACAGATAAACGCGCCACCAACAGCACAACTAGACTGTAATCATGGGCTTTCGAGAGGGTTTTGACAAACGATAACTGTTCATGGATAGATGAATGTAAATCATGTATATTCTACTTACATGAGAAAAATGCCAAATTATGTACTATTGCGCGCTTTTGAGGCCGCTGCACGCCTTGAGAGCTTTACCTTGGCCGCAAAAGAATTACACCTCACTCAGTCGGCAATTAGCCATCAAATAAGAGAGCTTGAGGATTATTTTGGTAAGCCGCTTTTTTTACGCAAGAATCGTAAAGTGGAGCCCACCGCTGAAGGACGTCGCCTATTAGATTCCCTCTCCAGGGTCTTTGATGTCATTGAAGCGGCATGTAATGAAGTCACTCTTGCTCCAAGCTCGCAAGTTCTTGCCCTACATTGCTCGCCTAGCTTTGCAGCCAAGTGGCTTAGTCCAAGACTGCCGGAATTCATTAAGGACAATCCCGACATTACTATTCGACTGACATCGGGAGCAGAGCCAATTGATCTTCTGCGCAACCAAGAAGTGGATATCGCCATCTCTTATCAATCCATTCACGAAGGACCTGGCATTACCTCAATCTCCTTGGGCGAAGAAAACATTGTTCCCCTCTGTGCCCCTCATTTAATTGACCCTAAGGTTCCTATAGACGAATTGATGAGTAGACTCACCTTAATTGAGTCGTCTCTCAATCACCATACCTGGGAACAATGGTTTGAGATAAATCATCTTAAAAACCCATCGACTCGCAAAATGTCATTTGATCGCGCAGCCCTCTCTGTATCAGCAGCAGTTGATGGAATTGGCGCTGTACTTGAGAGCGTGCGATTTGCTGAAAGAGAGCTCTTGCGTGGCGAGCTTGTAGAACTTGGCAAAGGGACCTTCTTACCCACTACCGACAGAACACACTTTTTATCCTATCGGTCCAATGCAAAAAACAGTAAAAAAATAAAACTCTTCAAAGAGTGGATTTGCATTAAAGCTGGGGTGGCTGCAGAATGATCCCCCAATCTATTTTTTCAACCAATCAATAATGAGTTTGGTTACTTGCTCAGGTTGCTCACGATGCAAGAAATGGCCAGCGTTATCTACTAGCTTAAATTCATACTCTTTATTGAAATACTGTGACTGCTCCAGCATGAGTTCAGCTCGCAAATCTTCTTTGCCGCATAGCGCAAGTGTAGGGACCTCAATAGGGCGAGCCATTTTTTCCCGAACAGATATTAAATTAGGGTCTGCTTTAGTCACATCAAACATTGCGCGATAGTAAGCCAGTGTTGCAGCCAAAACCCCTGGCTTTTCTAGGGTGTCTTTGACGGCTTGAATATGCGCCTCATCGCGATGACTAGGAATGGTCCAATAGGACCAAAGATAATCAATGAAAGCTTGGTTGTTTGCAAGAATGGCCTTCTCTGGTAGATCCGGCAATTGAAAGAACCACCAATGGAAAGATCGATGAATATGTTTGGGATTTACTAGGCTTTCGGTCACTTGACCTGGATGAGGCACTGCCATAACAACGGCACGAGAAATTAGCACTGGATATGCAGCCAGTACGGCATAAGAAATAATGGCACCCCAATCTTGACCAACAAGATGAACGGGCTGATCCTCAGAAAACACTTTAATTAATCCAGCAATATCTTCTACTAGCGTTGCTTTGTCATAAAACCCACCAATAGGAATTTCAGTAGGCCTATAACCGCGCAGGTAGGGGGTAACCACTCGATAGCCTTGTGCAACAAGCGCAGGTATTTGATGGCTCCATGTTGTAGCAATATCCGGGAAGCCATGCAATAACATGACTAAGGGTCCCTGACCTTCCTCATGATAGGCAAACTTCAGGTTGTTAGCGTTGATATATTTGAGAGTCATGATTTAGAGTAATAAGGGTTGTACAAAGCAAGACGCCGCTTTTTGGGCGGCGTCTGCTCAACTATAAATTCCTATTTAAGGAAATTATTTCTTCTTTGCTGCGATGGGACCGGCTGCATCTTCTGCGTTCAGATATTCAACGCGACCATTTTCAACTACGCCCATCACTACATTCTTAGGCTTAATTGCTTCATGATCACCGGCTATATATGGCTTGACATAGGTTGTTATTACACCCTCTACTGGAGCATTCAAATCATTCAATGCAGCCAAGATTTTTGGCCCCTCTGTACTGTTAGCCTGTTTAATAGCGGCAGCCATCAAGTACACAGAGTCATATCCTTGAGCTGCTGACACTGCAGAAGGAATCAAACCGTTCTTTGGGTTGTACTCTTTTAAGTACGCATCAATAAATGCCTTACGTTTTGGTGTATTGCCTAATTGAATAAAGGTTTGCGGCATCACAGCGCCGTTACCATTTTTACCAGCTGTATCAATAAAGTTAGAAAGCGATAAAGTCCAGCTGCCAATCATTGGTTTTTTCCAGCCCAACTTTGCCATACCATTAGCAATTTGAGCCAACTCAGGCCCAATTGCATAAGTCAAAATGACTTCAGCACCAGCATTTTTTGCAGACAGAATTTGAGAAGTCATATCAACGTCGCCGATATTGAATTTTTCTACCGCTACAGCAGTAACGCCATAAGCCTTTAATGCCTTCTCCATATCTTCACGGCCTAACTGACCATAGTTAGTAGAGTCAGCCAAAATAGCCACCTTCTTGAAGCCACGTTTCTCAACGGCCTCTTTAGCAATCAACGGAGCCTGAATACTGTCAGCAGCAGAAATACGGAAAATATAATTCTCTGGAGCATTAGGGAACTGCTTGGTCACGATAGAGCCGGAAGCCATCGTAATCACTGGAATTTTAGCGTCTTGATAAAAACGGGAAGAAGCCAGCACAACTCCAGTATTAATAAAGCCTAATACACCCGCAACCTTCTCATTATTGATGTATTCCTGAGATATTTGAACTCCGCGCTCATTTTTTGCCTCATCATCGCGCTCAATCAAAACAATCTTGTTCCCATTAATACCGCCTGCAGCATTAATTTCTTTTACTGCCAGACGAATACCGCCGCGGTTACTGACGCCCATTGGGGATGAACCACCAGTAAATGGGCCAATAACGCCAAGTTTAATATCAGCTGCATATGAGGTACTTACCAGCATTGCAGCCACTGCGGCTGCATAAATATGATGACGAATCTTCAAAATGTCTCCTTAATGAAATAAATAATGCGGGGAATACAAGAACAACAAACACTTCTAAGCTAGAAATGACATCACCCCTAGCTTAGAAAAATAAATTCTATTGGCGAAATACTTTTTCCATTTCGCGACGGAATTGAATTGCTTGCTTAGTGGCGTCGTAATCTACATCACTCCAACACACTGGCTTTCCTGCTGAAATGTCTTTGTTCAAGACCATGTTATGTGCCAGCCCAATCGGCAGAGCGCCAAGCTTAAGTGAGTCGGTAGCAGTCATGAGTTTTCCATAGACAGTGAAGCCACCCTCACCATCTAATTTCTCACCAGCCTTCAGCGTACGCTTGGCGGTAGCAACTACATCACCCTTCCATTCCCCAGTCGCCCCCGTAGCCTCACCACGCACAGCAATACTGGCAACAGAAATGCCGAGCTCCAAGCCTATCAGATGGTAAGGCTTGTACATCGCTGCATATTTACCGGTGCTATCTGTTTTTAAACCATATTGTGCGAAGCAATCAATGACATATTGACTAGGAGCCTCAAAAACTGCAAACACGCCCCAACGTAAATCTCTAAATACTGGCCGCCCATCTCTTTCAACCGAAGAAACTACTTCGACAGTGCCTTTTTGAGTCAGCAGACCACCCTCAGCTAGTGGTCGAAAGATGTGGGGCAAGTCATCCACACCACAAGGCGGGAACTCAAGGCCATTGCTTGGTGGCGTCAAGTCACAAGCATTTGATACTGCAGCCATTTCAAGCGCCGACTTTGTCCCATCCAAGAATGAATTAAACATTTGCGCATTAAAGTCACCGCCAGCCACCATCTCTTCAGAAAAACCATAATGACCCCAGACGGTATCCGGCGTGGACTGATGATAGATAGGTAAATATTTAGTACCCTTGCCCGCGCACACCACTTCCAAGCCAATCGTTCTAGCCCAATCGACTAATTCAGCAATGAGAGCGGGTTGATCCCCAGAAGCCATGGAGTAAATTACACCGGCCTCCGCTGCTTTACGTGCAAGCAAAGGTCCAGCTAAAACATCTGCTTCTACATTGACCATAATGATGTGCTTGCGATGATCAAAACAAAGTAAAGCATGACGAATACCCGCAGCTGGACTACCGGTAGAGTCAATCACAATATCGATGTACTCACTAGCGATCATTTTTTCAGCATCATCAGTGACAAAGGTAGCACCTGACTTGGCCGCATCCTGCAATGAAGTAGCGCTATAACGAGAAGCATCCCAACCTACACGAGCTAGAGATTCTTTTGCACGTGCGGGAGATAAATCAGCAACTGCCACCAAATGAATACCTGGAGTCCGCGGCGCTTGCGAGAGATACATAGAACCAAATTTACCTGCGCCAATAATACCCACCCGCACTGGACTGTTGTTAGCAGCACGTGCCTTGAGCTTTTGAATAAGGGACATCTAAAAATCTCCAGTTAATTTGGGAATAAAAAATAATGAGGTCATCATCAAAGAGGGGTCAAAAGAATTATTGCTTTAAGGACTCTTTCGCTACTTTGCTGATACTGTCTGCGTTAACACCAAAATATTCTCTCAACGCAGCCCGTGTATCGCTCCGACCAAAACCATCGGTACCGAGCGTAATATACCCCCTGCTATCTGGAATGTAAGCTCGAATACTTTCGGGAAGCGCATGCACATAGTCTGTAGCAGCCACAATCGGGCCACGACCTTGAGCGAGCACTTGACTAATAAATGCTTGCTCAGCGCCAGTATTGCCTGAGAGTCTGTCCTGCTCTTTTGCCTTGCCATCTCTTGATAATTCGCTCCAGCTGGTCACGCTAAAGACGTCCACATTGATCCCTACATGAGCTAGTAAGTCGGCCGCTTTTAATACTTCAGTCATGATGGCGCCGGAACCCATGAGGCTTACGTAAGATTTGCTATCGCCATTGCTAGCCTTCACAGTTTTTAGTTTGTAGCAACCACGAATTACACCATCGGCAGCATTCTCAGGCAAATCAGGCTGGGCATAGTTCTCGTTCATGAGGGTGATGTAATAGAACAAATCTTTTTGATCTATTAGCATATCGCGCATACCTTGGTCGACAATTACAGCTAACTCACCTGCAAATGCAGGGTCGTAGGCCTTGCAGTTTGGAATGGTTCCAGCTACCAACTGACTACTGCCGTCCTGATGCTGCAAACCTTCACCACCTAAAGTAGTCCTGCCTGAAGTAGCTCCCAATAAGAAGCCTCTTGCCCGTTGATCAGCGGCTGCCCAGATAGCATCGCCAATTCTCTGAAATCCAAACATCGAGTAATAGATATAGAAGGGAAGCATTGCTATTCCGTGCACGCTATAACTCGTTGCTGCCGCAGTCCAACTTGCAATCGCGCCCGCCTCACTAATACCCTCTTCCAGAATTTGTCCGTCCAATGCCTCACGATAGCTCAGTACGGAGCCAATATCCTCTGGCTCATAGCGCTGACCAACGCTGGAGTAAATACCAACCTGTTTAAAGAGATTGGCCATACCAAATGTGCGCGCTTCATCTGCAACAATCGGCACAACTCTAGGCCCAAGCTCTTTATCTTTCAGCAAGTTTCCAAGCATCCGAACAAAAGCCATTGTGGTCGACATCTCCTTATCTTCAGCCTTGATTGCAAAAGCCGCATAAGAGTTGATATCGGGCACTTTTAATTGCTCACAATCTGAATAACGCTTTGGCAATTGGCCGCCGAGTTTATTACGCTGCTCCTTTAAATATTTCAGTTCTTCACTGCTCTCCTCAGGCCTAAAGAAAGTAAGGCTCGTAGCCTGCTCATCTGTTAATGGCAAGTTAAAACGATTGCGATATTCAATTAGCGCCTCGTCATCGAGCTTCTTCTGGCTATGCGTAGTCATTTTTCCTTGACCAGCATTACCCATGCCATAACCTTTCTTCGTATGCGCCAAGATTACTGTTGGCTGACCTACATGATTGGCGGCAGCTTTATAAGCAGCATAAATTTTGACGAGATCATGGCCACCTCTTTTGAGTCGATCGATTTGCTCATCTGTCATGCCTTGCGCAAGACGGGTCAACTCCTCATTTTGGCCAAAGAAATTGGTGCGATTGAAACTGCCGTCTTTAGCAGCAAATGTTTGCATCTGTCCATCAACCGTTTGAGCAAAAGCCTTCACTAAGGCACCAGTAGTATCCCTAGCAAACAGCCCGTCCCAATCACTGCCCCACACTAATTTAATAACGTTCCAACCAGAGCCGCGAAACAGTTTTTCAAGCTCGTCAATAATCCTGCCGTTGCCACGCACCGGACCATCTAAGCGTTGTAAGTTGCAATTGACTACCCAAACCAAGTTATCCAGCTTTTCTCTGGAGGCTAAAGTCAAGGCACTCATGCTTTCTGGCTCATCCATCTCACCATCGCCAAATACACCCCAAACTTTTCTGGTTGAGCAATCTAATAATTTGCGATCGCTCAGGTAGCGCATAAAACGCGCATGGTAAATCGAACTAATGGGGCCGATTCCCATTGAACCTGTTGGGAACTGCCAAAACTCTGGCATTAACCAGGGATGTGGATAGCTTGATAAGCCTCTTGCACCAGCTTCAGGCGCAGTAATTTCTCGCCTGTAATGTGCGAGGTCATTCTCAGACAATCTGCCCTCCAAGTAAGCGCGCGCATATACACCTGGTGCACTATGCGGCTGAAAGAAAACGAGGTCGCCACGCTCTTTTGCATCACCACCCTCAGTTCTTGCACGGAAAAAATGATTAAAGCCAACTTCAAATAAATCAGCAGCGCTGGCATAGCTGGCAATGTGGCCACCCAATTCCCCATAGGCTTCATTTGCTTTAGCAACCATCGCGAGCGCATTCCACCTCATGAGAGATGCAAGTTTTTCTTCGATTGCAAGGTCTCCAGGGAAAGGAGGTTGCTCATCCACAGGGATCGAATTGATGTAAGGAGTAACTAAGTCAGGCACCCAGTTGATTTGATTTTTATTGGCCAGCTTTACTAAATTATCCAAAATAAATTTGGCGCGCGCACTATCACCAGAGGCTAACAAATCCATAAATGCCTCATTCCACTCTGCAGTTTCCGCAGGATCCGTATCTACGTGCTCAAGATTTAGATATTTTTTAATGTCGGGGGCATTCATGAAAAATTCCTCAGTAACTTTTTACTTTTAATAATCACAACATAACTTTACGAAAATCGCCCAGTAATTGGGCAAGATAAGTGGTGAAGTGGGTTGCTAAAGCCCCATCAATAACGCGATGATCCGCCGTCATAGAAAGTGGACAAATCAGACGCGGAATGAATTGCGAACCATTCCATATGGGCTTCATGGCAGACTTATTCACTGCCAAAATAGCCACTTCGGGTGCATTCACAATTGGGGCACAGTAAGTGCCGCCGATGCCACCCAATGAAGAAATCGTAAAGCTAGCGCCTTGCATCTGATCTGGCTTGAGTTTTCCTTCACGCGCCAACTTTGCTAAGCCAGCGGTCTCCTGTGCAATCTCCATAATGCCCTTCTGATCAACATTACGGATCACTGGCACTACCAAACCACCTTCGGTATCAACAGCAAAACCAATGTGAAAATATTTTTTCAAAATAAGCTCTTCACCGTCTAAGGAGGCATTGAATGTTGGGTATTTCTTAAGGGCAGCCACTGCGGCCTTAATAAGAAATGCCAGCAATGTAACCTTAATATCGTCTTTTTTATTTTCTTTGTTTAATGACGCGCGAAATTCTTCAAGATCAGTAATATCCGTATCGTCGTGATAGGTCACCGCTGGAATCATGACCCAATTGCGCGCCAGATTTGCAGCAGACACCTTCTGAATTCGACTGCGAGCTTGGCGCTCAATTTCTCCGAACCTCGTAAAGTCAATCTTAGGCCAAGGTAACAGATCAAAGCCAGCAATACCTTTGCCATTGAGGGCTGGTGAGATTTCTCTGGCTGACATTGAGCGCTTAATAAATTGCTGAATGTCTTCTTTCGTAATCCGGCCTCTTTGACCGCTACCGCGAACCTGCTGAATGTCAACACCAAATTCGCGGGCAAACTTTCTTGCAGAAGGGCTGGCCCAAATGTCAGGGCTCAAAATGGATTGGCTTGTTGAGGCCTGATTGCCGCTGGGCAATAAACCTCCAACCTCAGGAAATGCAAACTCAAGACCCACAACCCCTCCAATGAACAACAGGTGTATTGATGGCTATATTTTGTTAGATTATCTACAAAATAGGATGCTAACTATTGGCTATAAATCATAATTTTCAGCATAAAATGCTGATATATAGACTTTTTAAGGAACTTTATGAAGCTAGACCCCATAGATATCAGAATTTTGAATGAACTCCAAAATGATAGCTCCCATAGCAATGTAGAGCTAGCAAAGCGGGTTCATCTCTCGCCATCGCCTTGTCTCATGCGGGTGAAAGCACTCAAAGACAAAGGGGTCATCAGAAACTATGTAGCGCTGGCAGATCCCAAAGTGTTGGGTCTTGGCTTAAACGTCTTTATCTCCATTAGCCTTAAAGAGCAATCCAAAGAGGCCTTAGCGGAATTTGAACAACGCATCTCAGAGCACGATGAAGTCATGGAGTGTTATCTCATGACCGGAGATAGTGATTACCTTATCCGCGTTGCAGTAGCTGATATGGGTGCGCTCGAAAAATTTATCCTAGAACAACTAACACCAATCTCTGGGATTGAGAAAATTCGATCTAGCTTCGCTTTAAAGCAAGTACGCTATAAAACTGCTTTACCATTACCAAAGTAGATGTAGAGCAATATAGAATTTATTCGAGACACTATACATAGAAAGAAAGCGATGCCACAAAAAAATAATAAAGTAGCACTCGTCACTGGAGCAGGAGTTGGAATTGGAAGAGCGGCAGCTAAAGCTCTTCTAAAAGGCGGATATCAAGTTGTACTCACTGGCCGCAACCTCGAGAAGCTAGAAAAAGCAATTACCGATATTGGTGGAACAAGCGACAACTGTCTTGCGGTAGCTTGTGATGTTGGTCAACCAGAGCAAGTGAAAAAATTATTTGCCGCCCTTAAGGAACGTTTTGGGCGCATTGACGTGCTCTTCAATAACGCCGGCATTGGCGCTCCCGCCATTCCGATGGAAGACCTCACCTATGAGCAATGGATGAATGTTGTAAATGCAAATCTTTGCGGAGCTTTTTTATGTTCCCAAGAGGCAATTCGTATGATGAAGGCACAATCCCCGCAAGGTGGCAGAATTATTAATAATGGCTCAATTTCTGCGCATGCTCCAAGACCAATGTCAGCGCCCTATACTGCCACTAAGCATGCTATTAGCGGTCTAACAAAAACCATTTCACTAGATGGTCGTCCGTTTAACATTGCATGCGGCCAAATTGACATTGGTAATGCCGCCACAGAAATGACGGATCGCATGGCTGCTGGCATCATGCAAGCAGATCAATCTATTAAAGTTGAACCGCGTATGGATGTTGATCACGTGGGAGAAGCTTTACTACATATGGCTCAACTACCCCTGGAGAGCAATATTCTTTCAATGACAATTATGGCTACCAATATGCCTTTCGTTGGTAGAGGTTAATTCAAATTAATTCAGCTCAAATCAGAGTCGCCGGGGATAGATCATGAATAACTCACAACGTCGTCACTTCATTAGCCTAGCATTTGCCGCTGCCTTGTTGCCAAGCTTTCATGCAATTTCTGCTCCGGACAATGATTACCCAAATCGCTCAATAAAACTGGTAATCCCATTTCCCGCTGGAGGCAGTACTGATGCCATGGCGCGTAACCTTGGCCCAGCCCTTAGCAAAGTGCTTGGCCAATCGATTGTGATTGAGAATAAGTCTGGAGCATCCGGCACGGTAGGTGCAGACTTTGTTGCAAAGTCTGCACCAGATGGATATACGCTACTGATGGGAACCTTGCATCTCACCATTGCGCAGTCTGTTTTTCCAAAACTCAATTACCGTATTGATAAAGACTTGGTGCCGATAGGAACCGTGGGAATGATTCCGAATGTTGTCGTAGTAAACGCATCCGTTCCAGCCAATAACATTAAAGAACTGGTCGCACTAACGAAAGCCAATCCCGATAAATATGATTACGCTTCCGTTGGCCCAGGATCTGCACATCATCTGATTGGAGAGATGTTCAAAATTAAAACTGGGGCCAGCCTAACCCACATACCTTATCGTGGCAGTGCCCCTGCTGTTGTTGACTTGCTTGGTGGCCAAGTATCAGTCATGTTTGATACGATTCCATCTGCTCTCCCTCACATCAAAGATGGAAAAACAAAAGCGCTAGCAGTGACAACAGCAAAACGCTCTAGCGCCCTTCCAAACGTTCCGACCCTGATTGAATCTGGAGTAGCTATAGATGTTGGCACCTGGAATGGGTTAATGGCTCCCGCAGGCACAGATCCAGCCATTATTGACAAGCTAAATCGAGCGGTTGTGATTGTGCTAAATGATCCTGAGATGCGAAAACAATTGCAAGCACTGGGGATCGAGCCGATGCCAAGTGCCCCCGCAGAACTAAGGACGCGCATCAATAAAGAAATAGTTGACTACAGTAGTTTGGCTAAAGAACTAAAACTGAGCGTTGAGTAAGCTCATGCTCAGGCAATTTTTTTAAGCGTCTTGATATAACGCTGTGCGTTCTTGACATAGCGCCCTGCGATATCTTCGATACCTGCAATCTGCTCTGGGCTTAATGTTTTTACTGCCTTAGCAGGTGAGCCAATAATCATCGAGCCTTCAGGAAATTCTTTGCCCTCAGTAACAAGAGCACCCGCACCGACTAAGCAATTTTTACCGATCTTTGCGCCGTTTAAAATCACAGCGCCAATACCGATTAAGCTGCCATCTCCAATATGGCAACCATGAAGCATTACTTTATGCCCAACAGTAACGTTCTTGCCAACAATCAGTGGGTAACCAAGATCGGTGTGTAGAACTGATGCGTCTTGTACATTACTACCTTCGCCAACTTGAATGAGGTCGTTATCACCACGAATAACAACTGCAGGCCAAATGCTTGCATTTTTATGGAGCTCTACTTTGCCGATGACCTCAGCACTCTCAGCAACCCAGGCGCCCTCAGATAGCTGAGGGGCAATTCCGTCAAGTTCAAATATAGCCATGACTCATTATAGGTATGAATCAGGCTATAGAGAAAGACTGCAAATCTACCAGTTTGGTTCGCGGTCTGGAGTAGAAGAAATACGGTGCACACTTAAGTCGGCACCTTCATACTCTTCTTCTTGAGACATTCGAATGCCGAGCAATGCTTTCAAGGCGCCGTAGACTGCAAAACCGCCAATTAGTGCGATACCTACGCCAATAGTGCTACCAATAAGTTGTCCTAGAAAAGTAACGCCGCCGATGCCACCTAGTGCTTTCGCCCCAAAAATACCTGCAGCTAAACCACCCCAAAGTCCACACAAGCCATGTAAGGGCCACACGCCGAGAACATCATCAATCTTCCAGCGGTTTTGTACTAAGGTAAACATATAGACAAATAATGCGCCCGCTACTAAGCCAACAAACAGCGCTCCAACCGGATGCATTAAATCGGAGCCAGCACAAACAGCAACTAAGCCAGCAAGAGGGCCGTTATATGTAAAGCCCGGATCATTCCGACCAACAACCCATGCAGCTAATGTGCCACCGACCATTGCCATTAAGGAATTCAAGGCAACCAAGCCACTAATCTTATCGATTGTCTGCGCGCTCATCACATTAAAACCAAACCAACCTACTGCGAGGATCCACGCTCCTAAGGCGAGGAATGGAATACTTGAAGGTGGATGCGCAGAAATTTGCCCTTCCTTGGTGTAACGACCACGACGCGCGCCCAACAGAATTACTGCAGGTAAAGCAATCCAACCGCCAACCGCATGCACCACTACCGAACCAGCAAAGTCATGAAACTCTTCACCAGTCAAGCCTTTGATCCAAGCCTGAATACCGTAGTGTTGATTCCATGCAATCCCCTCGAAGAAGGGATAAACAAAACCCACCAAAATAAAAGTTGCAATCAATTGAGGATTAAATTTGGCGCGCTCGGCAATACCACCCGAAACAATCGCAGGAATAGCTGCGGCAAAAGTGAGTAAGAAGAAAAATTTTACTAACTCGTAACCATTTTTCTCAGCCAGCAATTCCGCCCCAGAGAAAAAGTTGACGCCATAAGCAATGCTGTAGCCAATGAAAAAATACGCAATAGTTGAAACTGCAAAGTCCACCAAGATCTTAACCAAGGCATTGACTTGGTTTTTCTTGCGAACAGTTCCCAGTTCTAGAAATGCAAAACCTGCATGCATCGCAAGAACCATAATGGCGCCCAGCAAAATAAATAAAGCATCACTACCTGTCTTCAAAATTTCCATGAAATTTCTCCCCCTTATTTTTTGCATCATTATGGGGAAACAATAATCCCAAATAAGTGCAGAATGCACCTATTTAGTGCATTAATTAGCCTAATTTATGGTTTATGATGAATTTTCATATACCCAAGGGAGAACCCATGAAAAAAGTCCTCATAGTTTTGGCTGCTTTAGCAGCATTTTCTGGCCTGGCCCAGGCCCAAGAAACCATCAAAGTGCTCAGCACCCAAGAATTGGCAAATACTTGCAAGATGCCTGCCAGCCCTGAATCTCGAAGCTTCTGTATTGGCTTTACTACTTCCGTATATGACACCTATTTAGCAACTCGTCACCCACAGCGCGCTAAGCCATTTATTTGCGTTAAGCAACCTGCTCCAGCACGCGATGAAGTGATTGGTGATTTTGTAAAGTTTGTGCAATCAAATCAACAAGTAGCCGATAAGCCAGCCGCAGGTGTGTTTTTAGGCTTTCTAGCTGCACGCTTTCCTTGCGCCAGAAAATAATTTAGATAACTTAGCGAACTCAAAATATATTTAAAGGATCAGTTGTTATGAAAAAAATTATTGCGATTACCGCAGCAACTCTCTCTATTGCAGGCTGCTCAAACATGAGCAATACTGAACAACGCACACTATCCGGCGCAGGCATTGGCGCAGCCGCTGGTGCGGTAGGCACAGCTATTTTCCACGGCAATCCAATTTGGGGGGCAGTTGGTGGGGCAGCCGTTGGCGCAGCTTCTGGCTATGTATACGATGCTTACAAAAAAGAGCAAGCATCTGAATACAATTCTGGCTATAACGCAGGCAAAAATAATCAGCCAGCTAAAGCGCCCAACTAAAACTAGCCTTACCTCAATAAATTATCCAGCTTGCATTAATTTACAAGCTGGGTTTTTATTTGGATTTGTCCTGCTAATGCCTTATGAATAGGGCATTTATTTGCAATCTCAATCAAACGATTTTTTTCTTCTACGCTAAGATTTCCAATCAACTGGATATCACGTGTAAATTTTTCAATATCATCGGCGCGTTCAATGTCGACAGTCACGATAGCATTCTCTAAGCTCATTGCTTTATGACCAGCATACATTTTTAAAGTCATACTTGTACAAGCTGCTAAAGCAGCGCCAAGGTACTCATGCGGACTGGGCCCAGTTCCACCACCTCCCTTGCTGACCTCTGAATCAGATAAAAAATGCAAATCGCCTGCACTCAGTTTTTGTTGGAGCGGGCCTTCGCCAAACCGTGACTCTACTTTTCTCATCGCTATCTCTCATTCATTCAATATGGTTGATTATTTACTTGCTCTCAAATTCATGCTGCCCTAAAAATCTCTAAAAGTAACAATGTCTTAATATACTGAATCACCTGCTACCATTCTGCTATGAACTTTACCCCCACAGAACTCGGCGCCAGCATTATTTTTGCTATTGCAGTTTTGCATACTTTTTGCACTGGTTATTTTGAGTCGCTAGCTAAAAAATCTCCCACCCATGCTGGCCTATGGCATCTGCTAGGCGAGGTCGAGATTGTCTTTGGCTTTTGGGCTGCCATTCTAATTGTCTTCATGTGCTTCATTGATGATTTGAGCACTGCAAGGGCCTTTTTAGAAAGGCGCAACTTTACAGAACCCTTATTTGTATTTGCGATCATGATTGTGGCTGGCAGTAAGCCGATTCTGTTTGTTTCAACTGAAATCTTGCACCTGCTTGCAAAGGGGCTGCAGTTTGTCTTGCGCATAAGAAGCGCCCCCGCTCTTTATTTTTTAACGCTTGCAATGACGCCGTTACTGGGCTCTCTGATTACTGAACCCGCTGCCATGACGTTGGCGGCATTTTTATTGCGGGACTTAGTGTATCGACACCAGTGCTCCAAGGGGCTTCTCTTCGGGACCTTGGGCGTACTCTTTGTCAATATTTCAATCGGTGGTACCTTAACCAATTTTGCTGCCCCACCAGTACTGATGGTTGCTTCAACCTGGGACTGGAGCTCAGCATTCATGTTTGCTAACTTCGGCATTGAATCGTGTATTGCCATTTTTGTGAATGCGCTCGGCGCTACATTGCTCTTTAATCGCCAACTCATTGAGCCAAACGGCTCGACGAAGCAAAGTAAAATCCCATTCGCAGTGATCGTAATGCACTTATTATTTTTGTTGGGTGTTGTGGTGTTTGCCCATGATCCCGTTATCTTTATGTGGCTGCTGCTCTTCTTTATTGGTTACACCACCGCTTATCCAAAACATCAAAATCCACTCATCCTGAAAGAAGCTTTGCTAGTTGGCTTCTTCTTAGCTGGATTGGTCGTTTTAGGTGCACTGCAGGGATGGTGGTTGCAACCCATTCTTGAAATGATGAGTCCTACAGCAGTCTTTTATGGCAGCCTTGCTCTGACGGCAATTACCGATAATGCCGCGCTGACTTATTTGGGATCATTGGTCACAGGTACTTCTTTAGAATTTAAGCTAGCATTAGTGGGTGGAGCAGTTGCTGGCGGAGGGTTAACTGTTATTGCTAATGCGCCCAACCCCGCAGGAATTGCCATCCTGAGGCAACACTTTCCAAATGGTGCTGTATCGGCGTTCTATCTACTGATAGCGGCACTTCCACCCACTCTAGTAGCAATTCTGGCTTATCGACTGATATAAACAGTAAAATCTGAGCTTCGCCCCCCAGTTATAAACCTGAGAACGGCCTATGAAAAAGCTCTATATCAAAACCTTTGGCTGTCAAATGAACGAGTATGACTCGGGCAAGATGGCAGACCTCCTTCATGCTGATGAAGGCATGATCATGACTGACACCCCGGAAGATGCGGATGTTGTTCTTCTTAACACTTGCTCCATTCGAGAAAAAGCGGAAGATAAAGTCTTCTCCGATCTAGGACGCTTGCGTGAACTGAAGAAAACTAAACCCAATTTATTGATTGGTGTTGGTGGTTGCGTAGCTAGCCAAGAAGGTCAGCAAATTGTGAGTCGCGCACCCTATGTTGATGTTGTCTTTGGGCCACAAACATTGCACCGCCTATCAGACCTGATTGCACAGCGTCGCAAGACTGGCATCCCCCAAGTAGATATTTCTTTTCCTGAAATTGAAAAGTTTGATCACCTGCCTGCATCTCGTCAAACCCGTGGCTCTGCATATGTATCGATTATGGAAGGCTGCTCTAAATACTGTAGCTACTGTGTAGTTCCTTATACACGCGGTGAAGAGGTTTCAAGGCCATTTGAGGATGTTCTCACTGAGGTTGCAGGTCTCGCAAGTAAAGGTGTTAAAGAGATAGTCCTACTTGGTCAAAACGTGAATGCCTACCTTGGTAAAATGGGCAGCACTGATGAGATCGCTGACTTTGCTTTACTCATTGAATACATCGCTGATATTCCTGGGGTTGAGCGTATTCGTTTTACTACAAGCCACCCTAAAGAATTTACCCAACGACTGATCGATGTATACGCCAAAGTACCTCAGCTAGTAAGTCACTTGCATTTGCCAGTTCAACATGGATCCGACTCAGTGCTGTCGGCCATGAAGCGGGGCTATACCGCACTTGAATACAAGAGCATTATTCGCAAAATGCGTGCTGTACGGCCTAATCTAACCTTGTCGAGCGATTTCATTGTGGGCTTTCCAGGTGAGACTGAGGCTGATTTTGAGAAGCTTCTCAAGATGGTTCAAGAGCTTGAGTTTGATAATAGTTTCTGCTTCATTTTCAGCCCGCGTCCAGGAACACCAGCTGCAAATCTCAGCGATGACACTCCTTATGAGATCAAACTGAAGCGCTTGCAAACACTGTTAGCGCTAGTTGAACGTCAAGCAAATCAAATCAGCCAAAAAATGTTAGGTAGCACCGAAAGAGTGCTGATTGAGGGTTTAGCTAAGGATGGCGTCAACCTCCAAGGTCGCGCAGAGAATAATCGTGTTGTTCATTTCACAGTACCCGAGCAAGACATTGAAGCGCTAGTTGGGCAAATGGTTGATATTCGAATTACCGAAGTGCTGAACTACACCTTAAGAGGCGAATTAGTCGAAGCCCATGCACACTAAACTCACAATTGATATTCAGTACGCTAGTGCAGCGATTGAGGCTTCTGTCAGTAAGGCCGCCTCTGCTACCTTAATCAAAAAGTGGGTGAAGGCTGCAACAAGTTATGGCGGTTTATTGACACTGCGGTTTGTGAACGCTGGCGAAGGCAAGAAACTGAATTTGGCTTTTCGCAAAAAAGAGTATGCAACCAATGTTTTAACTTTCCCATATGAGCTCTCAAAAAACACTTTAGTGGCAGATATTATTTTCTGCTTACCCGTGATTCAAAAAGAGGCTAAAGAACAAAATAAAGTTATCAAAGCTCATTTGGCGCACTTAATCGTACACGGCTGTCTGCACGCCCAAGCTTACGATCATGAGGTGAAAAAGGAGGCCGAGAAAATGGAGGCCTTGGAGGTAAAAATCTTACATAAACTAGGCTTTACAAACCCCTACCTTGCCCAGTAATTCAATATCCTAAGCACATTTATTGATTTAACTTATTTCTACGCTATTCTTGCAACATGCCTGACCCCAACAAATCCCTTTTAAATCGCTTGGCTGATTTTTTAACGCCACAGCCAACGAGCCCCAACGAACGCCGCCAAGAATTAATTACCACTTTGCGCGAAGCGCAAACCGAAGGATTAATCGATGCTGATGCCCTCTCGATGATTGAAGGCGTATTTCAGGTGGGTCAACTATGTGCAAGAGATATTTTGCTACCTCGCGCCCAAATTGACTGGATTGATATCAACCTTCCCCTTGCCGACTTAATCAAAACAGTCATTGAGGCTGCGCATTCTCGCTTTCCAGTATTTGAAGGTAGTCGCGACAACGTGATTGGTATCTTGCTAGCCAAGGACTTATTACGTCATGCCACAGAAAAAGATTTTCAAGTGCGTGACTGGCTCCGCCCAGCTGTCTTCATCCCGGAATCAAAACGCTTAAGTGTTTTATTGCGTGATTTCAAGGATAACCGCAACCATTTAGCTGTTGTAGTGGATGAATATAGCGGCATCGCAGGCATCATTACCATTGAAGATGTGCTGGAACAAATCGTTGGTGATATCGAGGATGAGCACGATATTGATGAAGAAGCTGACAACATTATCTCTCTAGATAATGGTGATATTCGAGTTAAAGGCATTACTGAACTCGAGCAATTAAATGAAACGCTGGGCACTGAATTTGCAGTAGAAGATATCGAAACTGTTGCTGGCCTGGTTGTTCAGCACTTAGGTCGCGTTCCCAAAATGGGGGAATGTATTGCAATTGATGGTATTGAGTTCGAAGTGCTACGCGCTGACCCACGGCAAGTTCATATTTTGCTTGCACGTCAAATACCTAAAGCAGCTGACTGAGAATTGCCTTGGTAGATCTGCATTCTGGCAAGACCATCCGGAGCGGCGATGCATTTGTACTCCTAACGCTTTTTATCCTAGGCGCATTCATAGCTGTAGCGGCCGAACTTTCTTATGGAGGTTGGGCTCAAATCCCGCTACTGAGTATTGTTTGGTGGCGACTTAGCCTACTAAAACATTGCCGTCTCAAAACTTATTTTTTCTCTAGCCTCGCATTTGGTCTTGGCTACTTTGTAATAGGCCTATGGTGGCTCTACATTAGCCTGCATGACGTAGGCGGCATCAATAGCCTGCTTTCCTGTATGGCAGTTTTTTTGCTGTCTGCGTATGTCTCCTTATATTTTTCGATCGCCTGTTTATCGATTCGACTGTTTAAGTCTTCTTCTATTTCAGGCCTATTGCTTGCCTCAAGCTGGGCAGTCACCGAATACCTTCGCGGAGAATTGTTCACAGGGTTTCCATGGATGGGATTTGCTGAAGCACAAGTCAATGGACCATTTGCAGCTATTGCCCCATTCTTTGGCGGACTAGCTTGCACTTTCCTAGCGGTATACGCCTCTTGGCAAATCCTTCAGCTCAAAAAACATCCAATGCTTTGCATCTCGACACTTACGGTAGTAGCACTCATTACTGCTTCTTCAGGCCTATGGACCTTTACCAAGCCAATCGGTGAGCCACTCAAGATTGAGCTGGTTCAAGGCAACTTTCCCCAAAGCATGTTCTTTAACCCTGAGGGCGTGCTAAAACAAATACATTTTTACAGCACCACCATGATGCAATCCCAAGCCGAGCTTGTTGTCGCCCCAGAGACGGCATTCTCTTGGCCCGAAAGTAATCTACCAATTGGGCTAGTAGCAAATTTACAAAACTTTGCTACTACTGCTTATAGCAACTTACTCTTTGGAGTGATTGGTCGAGATCCAAATCCGCGTGATGGAAGAGAATTTTCCAATCGAGCTCTAGGTCTCTCACCATCTGCAGATTCTTATCGTTATGACAAGAATCATTTGGTTCCTTTTGGAGAATTCATTCCACCGGGGTTTCGTTGGTTTGTAAATGCCTTTAGTGTTCCACTAAGTGACTTTGCGAGAGGCGGGGATGAGCAAGAAAATCTGATCATTCACAGAAAAAAACAGGATCCAATTTATGCGGCGATCACCATTTGCTACGAAGATGTTTTTGGTGGTGAACTAGCTAGCCGTATTCGAAATAACTCCAAGCCAACCAATTTGCTAATCAATCTCACCAACCTTGCTTGGTTTGGCGATTCACAAGCGCCCACACAGCAATTACGGCTTTCTCAATTGCGCTCACTAGAAACCGGTCTACCTGCCTTACGGGCTACCAATACCGGGATTACAGCAGTCTTGGGACCCAATGGAAAAGTACTGCAAGCGCTGCCGGAATTCACTCAAGGAAGTCTCATTGCCCAGGTTCAGGCCTACGCAGGTAAAACGCCATACGTAATTTGGGGTAATTTCCCAATTTTGAGTATTTCTTGCCTTCTGTTGATCTGGGGTCTGATTCGTCACAGACGTTTTTAGTCATTTTTGACTCTACCCCCTACTAGCCATGTAAAATCAATGGCTTAGCCAGGTTAATCATGCTTACTTTTCAGCAAATCATTCTCAAACTTCAAGATTATTGGGACCAACAAGGTTGCGCCCTATTGCAACCTATCGACCTCGAGGTTGGCGCAGGCACTTCCCATACTGCGACCTTTCTGCGCGCTATCGGCCCAGAACCCTGGAAGGCGGCTTATGTTCAGCCATCCCGCCGACCGAAAGATGGTCGTTATGGTGAAAACCCAAACCGCCTACAACACTACTATCAATATCAAGTTGTTCTAAAGCCAGCCCCAGAAAATATACTCGAGCTCTATCTTGGATCATTAGCGGCATTAGGCCTAGACCTCAAAGAAAACGATGTGCGCTTTGTAGAGGATGATTGGGAGAACCCGACTTTAGGAGCCTGGGGCTTGGGCTGGGAAGTTTGGTTAAACGGCATGGAAGTCACTCAGTTCACTTATTTCCAACAAGTAGGTGGCCTAGATTGCAAACCTGTTCTTGGTGAAATTACTTACGGCATAGAACGCTTAGCAATGTACATTCAGAATTGCTCAAACGTGTATGACCTCGTTTGGGCAGATGGCATTTCTTATGGAGATGTCTATCACCAAAACGAGGTGGAGCAATCTTGCTATAACTTTGAACACTCAAATACTGACTTGCTGTTTGCAAACTTTTCAAACTATGAGAGTGAGGCAAAACGCTTGATGGAAGTACCGCTGGCCCTCCCCGCTTATGAAATGGTTCTCAAAGCAGCGCATACCTTTAACTTGCTTGATGCACGTGGCGCGATCTCCGTGACTGAACGTGCAGCTTATATTGGCCGTATTCGGAACCTTTCTCGCGCAGTAGCCCAAGCTTATTTTGAGTCTCGTGAAAAACTAGGCTTTCCAATGTGTCATCGTCAAGCAATTCACTTATGAGCACAAATACTTGGCTTTCTCAGCCTGCTACTTTATTGATTGAAGTATTCACTGAAGAATTGCCTCCAAAATCACTACGTCGCTTAGGTGACGCTTTCAGCGATGGAATTTTTGCTGCATTAAAAGTTGCTGGCCTAGCAAGCGAATCATCGAAAGTAATCAGCTTTGCGACGCCGCGTCGCCTAGCAGTTCAAGTAAGTAATGTTCTTGATCAAGCACCAGACTATCCAATACGTGAAAAACTATTGCCGACCAGTATTGCATTTGATGCGCAAGGAAAAGCGACGCCGCCTTTACTTAAAAAATTAGCCTCGCTTGGTTATGACGATGTTGACCTTAGCACACTTGAGAAGGCGGGCGAAGGCAAAAACGAGGCTCTCTACCTAAATGTCATTGCTAAAGGTGCATCGCTAGAACAAACTGCACAAGCTGCACTTGAGCAAACACTCAATAAATTGCCTGTCGCTAAAATGATGCACTATCAAGTGCTTCAGAGAGATGGTCAATTAGCAGACGTTGAATTTGCCCGTCCAGCCCATCGGATTATTGCTTTACATGGTGATCAGACCCTCAATATCAGCAGCTTAGGTATTGATGCTGGCAACCAGACTGAGGGGCATCGTTTCTTGGCTCCAGGCCCTCTGACCATATCCAGTGCAGACCAATATGAAAATGATCTACAAACCAAAGCCAAGGTAATTCCAAGCTTTCATCAGCGCAGAGCCCAAATTGAGGCAGCACTCTTAAAAGCCGCTGGCACTGACTTGGTTTTAATGCCTGATAGCCTGCTAGATGAAGTGACCGCTTTAGTTGAATGGCCAGCTATCTACGAATGCCACTTTGATCAAGAATTTTTAGAGGTTCCCCAAGAATGCTTGATTTTGACAATGCAAACCAATCAAAAGTACTTTGCGTTGACAGACAAACAAGGCAGGTTGCGCAATCGCTTTTTGATTGTTTCTAATATTGAAACGGCCAAGCCAGAGGCCATCATCTCCGGTAATGAGCGGGTTGTCCGTCCTCGACTTTCAGATGCCCGCTTCTTCTTCCAGCAAGATCAAAAGCGCCCCCTAGCTTCACGCGTTGCTGATCTTGGCAAGGTGGTTTACCACAATCAATTGGGTAGTCAGCTTGAGCGCACTAAGCGCGTTCAAAGCCTCGCATCTAATATTGCAAAAAAACTCAATGCGGATGAAAAGCTGGCAAGTCGTGCCGCAGAAATTGCAAAGACTGACTTACTAAGCGATATGGTTGGCGAGTTCCCTGAGTTACAAGGCATCATGGGAAGATACTACGCAACGTACGATGGAGAAAATTCTGAAGTAGCTGCAGCATGCAGTGAACACTATATGCCACGCTTTGCGGGTGACACATTGCCCCAGACCCAGACCGGCACAATCTTGGCTATTGCTGACAAGCTTGAAACCCTTGTGGGCATTTGGGGCGTTGGGCTTGCGCCTACGGGCGATAAAGATCCCTATGCATTACGTCGCCATGCCTTAGGCATCTGTCGTTTGCTCTTAGAAAAGAATCTCTCTCTAAGTTTGCCTGAGTTAATTGAATTGGCTCGAGCACAGTTCCTGCAAAAAGATGTACAGGAGAAAGCAAATGCCGCAGCGATCTATGAATTCATTATTGATCGCTTACGCGCTTATCTACGCGATCAGTCAGTTTCTGGAAAACCATTTACTAGCGCTGAAATCGATGCCGTTCTCAGCCAAGAACCAGCACAGATTAATGATTTAATCGAACGCTTAACTGCTTTGCGCGAATTTAACGCTTTTCCTGAAGCAGCTCAGCTAGCTGCCGCAAATAAACGCATTAGCAATATTCTAAAAAAGACAACGACTGATATTCCGGCAAAATGTTCTAGCAAGTTATTGCAAATTCCGGCTGAAGCCACCCTCAATAAGACCTTAGAGGAAATTACTCCTGCGCTAAATGAAGCCTATAAACAAAGACAGTATGTTGATCTCTTGAAGGCACTTGTTGCCTTAAGCGCACCGATTGACCAGTTCTTTGCTGATGTAATGGTGATGGATCCAAACCCCGAGTTACGCGATAACCGCCTTGCTCTCCTGCAACAACTTCACCAGAAAATGAATCTCGTTGCCGACCTCGGCAAATTAGCATGAGCATCAGCTCTTCTAAACTCATCATTCTCGATCGTGATGGCGTGATCAACGAAGATCGTGATGATTATGTGAAATCTGTTGATGAATGGGTTCCGCTACCGGGTAGCTTGGAAGCAATAGCGCTACTGAATCAAGCGGGCTACCAAATTGCAATTGCAACCAATCAATCAGGCTTATCTAGGGGATATTTTTCAATCAATGATTTGCATGCTATGCATAACAAGATGGATAAGCTCCTTCAACCCCTAGGTGGTCATATTGATAGCATCTTTTTTTGTCCACACCTTGATTCTCATGGCTGTGATTGCCGTAAGCCTGCGCCCGGACTCATGAAAGAAATTGCTTTGCGTTACAAAAAATCTGGAAACACACAAGCCCTCTTGGGTGTACCCATCGTCGGCGACTCCTTACGCGATCTAGAGGCTGGAATTGCCCTCGGGGCCACGCCCCATCTAGTTTTGACTGGTAAAGGTCAAAAGACTTTTGATAAGGGTAATTTACCGGAAGGCACACAAATTCACAGAGATTTGATGGCGTTTGCAAACTCGCTTCTAGTGGACAAGATCTAAGGAAAACATGATTTATCTTCGCTCCACCCTATTTACCTTATTTCTGTTGATCTTTACTCCAATTTGGTCAGTGCTCTGCATGCTGGCATTCCCTTTTCTCACCCCAGAAAACCGTTATAGTTTTATCGGCCTTTGGAACAAAGTGGTTATTTGGCTTCTACGGCACCTGTGCGGTATTCGTTATGAAATTCGCGGCATGAAACATATGCATGCAGTGCTTGATCAACCTGTCATCATTCTGAGTAAGCATCAATCTGCCTATGAAACGATTGCTTATATTGCACTCCTTCCAAAACAGCTCTGCTTTGTCTTTAAACGTGAGCTACTGTGGATTCCTTTTTTTGGCTGGGCTTTAGCCTTGCTGAAAATGATTCACATTAATCGAGCGAATAAGCAAACAGCTGCACTCTCAGTCGCTAGCCAGGGTCGTAAACGCCTTAGCGAAGGCAAATGGATCATGCTATTCCCGGAAGGCACCAGAACTCCACGGGGCTCAACTAAGCCCTATCGTAAAGGCGGAGCCCGTCTCGCAAGCGCTACGGGTGCATTGGTCATTCCAATTGCTCATAACGCAGGCAATTTCTGGCCTAAGAACAGCTTTTTAAAGCAGCCTGGCACTGTGATTTTTTCGATTGGGCCAGCCATTCTTTCTGAAGGTAAATCAGGGGAAGATCTACAGCAAGAAGTAGAAGGCTGGATCGAATCTGAGATGCGCGTGATTGATCCAGGCGCCTATAAATAAAAAGTGTTAAGCAGCTAAAACTTTAGCCCACTCAATATAGCGATCAACTGATATATCTTGAGCCCGCGCCTTAAGTTCAAGTTCAGTCAAATTTAGCCTCTCTGCAAAAACTTGTAAGTTGGTGCGTAACATTTTTCTTCTTTGGGAGAAGGCAGCTGCCACCAGCTGCTCTAGGGCGCGCCACTGAGCATTACTCAGGCTGAAGTTCTTGCGTGGAATCATGCGCACTACAGCAGAGTTCACCTTTGGCTGTGGATCAAAAGCCTCGGGAGGCACTTCAAGCACAGGCTCCATATCGTAACGCGCTTGAAGCATTACTGATAATCTACTGAAATCAGTGCTTCCTGCTTTTGCCACCATTCGCTCAACGACTTCAGCTTGCAGCATAAATATCTGCTCATCAATTTCTGTAGCCGCCGCAACAAGATGGAATAGGAGTGGCGAAGAAATGTTGTAAGGTAAATTGCCCACCACTTTACAAAAACCTTTTTTGTCAGAGCGGTCTCGAGCCCATTCTAAGAAATCGAATTTAAGGGCATCACCCTCAATGACTTTCAAGTTCTCAAGGTTTTGCTGATTCCAATAAGCAACCAAATCACGATCAATTTCGAGCAGGTCAAGTTGATCAAGATTTCTGAGTAAAGGTCTGGTTAAAGCACCAAGACCTGGTCCAATCTCGATGACATGCATATCAGGGCCGGGATTAATTAAGGCTATGATGGAATAAATAATCCCATCATCCTGCAAAAAATTTTGGCCAAAACGTTTACGTGCGCGATGCATTACTTAGCTTGAGTTCTTGTATTTAAAGCAAGCTCATAAGCCAAACGCAAGGCTTCCAACATGCTGCCAGAATCAGCAATTCCTTTTCCGGCAATATCCAAAGCAGTGCCATGATCAACCGAGGTCCGAATAATTGGCAAACCTAAAGTGACGTTCACGCCACCACCAAATGTCACAAATTTGAATGGCGCTAATCCTTGATCGTGATACATGGCTATAAATGCATCAACCTCCTCAAGCGAATGAGCATCAAACATAGTGTCCCCGGGATATGGCCCAGAAACTGCTATCCCCTGCTGTTTAGCTGACTCAATCGCAGGCGCAATCACCTGAATCTCTTCGCCCCCCAAATACCCAGCCTCTCCAGCATGGGGATTAAGGCCAGCAACACGTATTCTCGGCCTAGTTATGCCGAATTTTTCTTTTAGGTCTTGGTTTACTATCTGAATCGTTTCAAGCAAGAGTTCATAACTTAAGTAGGCTGAAACATCTTTCAATGGCATGTGTGTACTTGCCAAAGCAACCCTTAAATCCTTCCGAGATTTAATACCTAAGAAACCAAGTGGCAAGGGGGCACATAGCATCATGACAACATGGTTTCTGCTGCAACGTTGTGCTAAATATTCTGTATGGCCAGTAAAAGGAATGCCCGCAATATTCATTACACTCTTTTGAACGGGCGCAGTAACCATTCCATCAAAATCCCCACGAATACAAGCGTCGGTTGCTTGATCTAAAAGATTAAAGACATATTGAGCATTTGCTGGATTAAGTACCCCCGGCAAGGCAGGCGATACAAGCGGGACTGAATCTATTTTCAAGCGATCGAAAAAATTTGCTGTTTTACCTGAAGAATCTTTAAATAAGCTGGCATCGCCCAATAAGGTAATCTGCGCATGAGCTTGTTCGCCCAAAAAATCTTTTGCGGCAGCAAGAGAAACTTCAGGCCCCACACCGGCTGGATCGCCAGTGGTGATTACTAATTTAACGAGGTGCGGCGCTGGCTGCATCATCCACATTCAAGATTTTGACTGTTGCAGTATCTCGTAGCTCACGCAGCCAATCCTGATAGGCTTGTTCAAATTTTCTTTCGCGGATGGCTGCACGAGCAAACTCGCGCTGCTTTTCTACCGTCAGTTGCGCTTCACGACGCTCAAGCACCTGAATTAAGTGCCAACCAAATTCAGATTTAACTGGATTACTCACTTCTCCAATTTGGAGTCGATTCATTGCCTGCTCAAATTCAGGCACCAAATCACCAGGCCCCATCCAGCCTAGATTCCCACCATTTGGGGCTGACCCGTCTTCAGAGAATTTTTTAGCTAAGTCACCAAAATCTGCTGTCTTAGCGCGCACCTGATCGCGATATCCTTGTAAGCGCCTCTCAGCATCTTGATCAGTCAGACCCGGTCTATTTTTCAACAAAATATGGCGCGCCATTGTCTGTGTAATGGGAATATTTTGAGGCGCTGTTGACGCAGGCTCTTGCGTTGTAGACTGCTGCTGTGCGGGAGCCGCACTGATTGCGCGACGATCCAATACTTTTAGAACGTGATATCCCGCAGGGCTCTTAACAACAGCGTTGGCAACTTGGCCGCTACCAGTATTTCGGATAGCCTCATAGAATAATTGTGGCAGGCGATCTGGAGTGCGATACCCCAATTCTTGAAATTTAATTTTGGGGTTTTCTTTTGCAGCAGCAGCGCCGAGTTGTAAAAAATCCGCATCACCTCTTGCATCACGTAACAGAGCTTCTGCTTGCTTCTTTGCCTCAGCCTGTGACCCAGCTCCAGCATCCGCTGGAATAAAAATCTGCGCAACAGCAATCTCTTCAGGTGCGCCCTTCACTGGAGGAGCAGAACGTTGGGCACCACCAGCCATAGCACGCATGCGATCAGAAATGAAATTGTCTATTTCCGCATCAGAAATCTTGATTTTCGTCTCTACAGAACGTTCGCGAAAGCGACTGACAACAATGTCATCCCGCAAAGTCTCTTTGTAGCGCTCAAATGTCATTCCAGTGGCAATTACTTTTGCTTTGAACTCAGCGTAACTTAATTTATTTTTAGTAGCAATATCCCCAATAATTTTGTCTAACTCTTTATTGGTCACTGTTATGCCTTCTTGCTCGGCATTTTGTAATTGAATTTTTTCAATAATTAAGCGATCTAAAACCAACTTTCTTAAATCAGACCCTTCAGGCAATTTGGCGCCCTGCTTCTGGAGAGTGGCAATGCGGTCATCAATTTCTTTGCGGGTTACGTAACCCGTATTCACTACAGCAGCAACGCCATCGATATTCCGAATCTTGCTATCTGCTGTAATGCCGCCCTTAGAAGCGTCTTGAGAACTAGCAATGCCAGCAAAAGAAATTGCCCCAAAAACAAGGGCAGTGTTTAGGATCTGTTTCAAGCGATTCCTACGAAGCATCATTGATAATTCTCATATATTGAAGGTGGAATAGGCTTTGAAGTTGGCATATATCCAGGCACATTTAACTTCATGATATCAACTGGGTTGCTACCAGCGCTAGCAAAACCCCTAAATTCTATTTGAAAGAGTATCTGAGTCGTAGTTATCTGAGACGTATTCAGCATTTGTGAATATACGCTACGGAAGGTCCAGCAATCTCGCGCCCACTCCAAGCCGACTAAGGTATTCAAGGTTTTAGTAGTTAAAGCATCATAACCATAGCGACCTAATACCGATATCTCGCGGGTCAGGGGCCATTGACCAGATACGTTGTACTGATCAGTTGTGGTTGCAGAGGGAACATAAGCCTGATTATTTTGTAAGGATGCCTCAACCGGAGGTGACCAGACGTTGCGCCAGCCAAAGTTCAAACTCCTTCCAGGGGTTGGGCGCCAACTGCCACCCACGGTAGTCTGAACAAAGCGATTGAGTTGGGTGTTGTACTGACCAAACATATCGGCACTGAAATTTCCAAGCAAACGGACAGAACCAGAGCCCAAAGTATCAGAATAGGTCATAGGGTTTACGACGTTGCCGTTTAAACCAACTTTTTGACCGGTGAATTGCTGTTGTTGTGCCAGCGTTACATTAGCTCGCTCAGCACCAGTATTTGCCTCAATCATCCTACTAGTCATACCTATCGTTGCTGCATTTCTATCGGCAATACGGTCATTACCAATGTATGTGTTTTCAGCGAAGATTTGGGATACGCCGAAGCCCGCATCCGCCGTATCAAAAATTGGGGTCTGCGCCTGACTTTGATATGGCGTATACACATAAAAAGCTCTTGGCTCCATAGTAAGCAACATGTCACGCCCAAAGAAACCTTTGAGCTCAGCTGCATCTCGTTCGAATGCCAAACCAGAATCCAAACTAAATGTTGGAATAGTGAAACCCTGCGCTGGTAATGCGCCAACATTATTAAATGGAGTGGCGTTGTAGTTATTGGATTGAAAACTCACCTTAGGGGTGATGTAATAACCAGGTGTCACCTGCGGAAGAGACATGGCACCCTTGACTACCGTTCTATCCGCTTGGCTATATACGCCAGGGGCAGTAGCCGCTAGATGCCCTTGAATGTTGTATGCAAATCGCGTGAAATCTGTAGAAAATGAAGTAGCAGGGCCTGTGGGTAAGGTGACATATTTGCCGCTCGCATCTGAGGCTGTTGGAGTCAAGCGATTGTTATAGGCTGCAGTAATATTCGGCAAAACGTTATAAGGCGCCTGCACTGTGACAGTAGGATCAGGCTGAAGGGTTTGAAACGTTAACGCTCTTGCTGATACATTCCAATTACTTAAACTTCCTGTAAGGCCCTTGGTGGTTCCAACTTCTTGTCGAAACTGATTGGTTACCGCCCCCGCAATACTTTGCGAGAATTGTGTCGGATATAGATTATCTGAAACCCTAGCAACGTTTGCATATCCTGACCATGCGCCGGGCAAAGGAGCGCCACCAGGCCCAACTCCGCCACTGAAAATTTGACGCTGCTGCCAGTCGTACTTCCATCGATCCGTTCCAGTCTGTTTATCGTACGGCAGAAACTCGCCCATCACTGTTCCAGAATCTTTACTGTCTAGAAAACGGTATTGGGCTCCCAACATCGTGCCACGATGATTCATATAACGAGGCAACAACAACAAGTCACGATTAGGGGCAATATTTACATAATATGGCTGCGTAATATCTAGACCATTGTTTGAGTTGTACCCTGCAACTGGAGCTAAAAGGCCTGTGCGGCGCTGACCGCCCGTTGGCGCAGTGAAATAAGGAACATAGGCAATCGGTACATCAAAGAATCGCATAACGCCATGCGTACCAGCCATCTCCTTCTGCTCGTTATCAATTTCTAAAGTGCTCGCCGTAAAATACCAATCCATGTTTTCCGGAGTGCAAGTGGTGTAGGTTGCCTTATCAAAGACAAAAACATCTGGGCTCTCAACTGTTAATTTTTTTGCCTTGCCGCTTCCGCGACTATCTCGCAGATCATAAGTGGGAGTCTCCATCGCGCCTTCACGCGCATCAACTTTAAATTGCCCCTTAGGGCCCTTGAAAGTAACGTTCCCTTTTGAGAGCTCAGCATTACCAAGCAAATCTGCAATATCAGTATCTGGGTTGTAAGTGATTTCATCGGCCTTGAGGACTGCGCCATTACGACGAATTTGCGCGCGACCTTTTAAATGCATATCACGCTCTACAACGCCATCGATTGAATCACTAGATGTAAAGGTCAGCGCTTTACCATCCTCAATTGGCTTACCTACACGCAGCTGATCATCCAACTTTAAAATAGTGACATTGCCACGATCTGGTAACAAAACAGTATTGGTGTTGGACTGTGAAAGTGGGGGCAATGGAGCGGGTGCCTGCGCCTGAATTGGGAGCGCGAATTGAAGCAATATCACCCCCATGATTACGCGCGGGGTTATAGCCAAAAAAAGAGGGGCGCAAAGGCCGGCGCGACGGCGATAATGACTCATGGATCCAGACCAGCCTTATTATACGAATCGACCATGACTGACTCTCGCTTAAACACCCTCCGCAGTTGGCTAAAAGCCCTGCAGCCTAGCTGGCAATTAGATCTCCACACCTTGACCCCGGCCTCAGCAGATGCCAGCTTTAGACGCTATTTCCGTATTGAGTCCAAAAACCCCGATTTTGGGACCCTGATTGTGATGGATGCGCCGCCCCAATATGAGCCTTTAGATGCTTTTATCAAAGTCGATTTATTGCTGTCTGATGCAGGTCTAAACGTTCCAAAAATACTCGAAAAAAATATTGTCGAGGGCTTTCTTTTATTAAATGATTTGGGTACCAAAACCTATCTTGCAGAGCTAACTCCTGAAAGCGCAGATCATCTGTACCAAGATGCAACTCATGCCTTAGTGCAGATGCAATTGGCGAGTAAACCTAATGTACTACCAAGCTACGATGAAGTGTTACTAAAACGCGAGTTAGATTTATTTCCTGAATGGTATTTGAAGAAACATCTCCACATTCAATTAAACGCTCAACAGCAAGCCCAACTCAATCAGTCTTTTGAATTCATTATTGAAAATAACCTCACGCAAGCAAAAGTTTATGTTCATCGCGATTACCATTCGCGCAATTTAATGGTGGCCGAAAAAAATAATCCTGGTGTGATTGACTTTCAAGATGCAGTTTATGGTCCCATTACTTACGATGCCGCCTCTTTGTGGCGCGATGCATATATAGCCTGGCCTGAAGAGCGTGTGATTGACTGGGTGATTAAATTTTGGGAAGAGGGTCGTAAGGCCGGTCTTCCAATGCCAGATGACTTTGGTCAGTTCTATCGTGATTTCGAGTGGACGGGGCTACAGCGTCACTTGAAGGTTCTAGGCATTTTTGCAAGACTTTTTCACCGCGATGGCAAAGATGGTTACCTGAAAGATATCCCTTTGGTATTGAAATATGCCATTGCCACTGCCAATCGCTACATTGAATTAAAGCCACTAGCGCGCATTTTGGAGTCAACCCGCCCAAATGAAGAATGACTAGGAAAGTACGATAGACATGAATAGCTCTCTTCCTTGTTTTCTTCTTGCTGCTGGCAGGGGTGAGCGTATGCGACCGCTCACTGATAGCTTGCCCAAACCCTTGCTAACAATTCAAAATAAATCCTTATTAGCATGGCACCTTGAAGCTATCTCTAAAACAGAGATTCAAAATGTTGTTATCAACCATGCATGGCTCGGTGAAAAGATTGAAGAGAGCTTGGGGAATGGTCATCACTTTGGCTTAAACATCCAGTACTCACCTGAAATCACTGCTCTTGAAACTGCCGGCGGCATTCGCAAGGCGCTCCCCTTACTTACGCCTGATGACTATTTTTTAGTCATGAATGGGGATGTATTCAGCCCAAATCTGCCAATCGCAAAGATCTTAGAAATTGTCTCTAGACTCCGCAGCAAACCCAATAGACCTTTGGCCTACCTTTTAATGGTTCCAAACCCTGCTCAACACCCAGAAGGTGACTTTTTTCTCAAAGACTCCGTAGTTAGCAATCATGGGTCGGCGGAAGCAGAGAAGCTCACTTTTTCAGGGATCGGTATTTACCATAAAGACCTTTTTAAAGACCTAGAAATAGATGTACCAGCCAAACTAGCGCCTCTGCTGAGGGTGGCAATGGAGCAAAATAAAGTGTTTGGTGAAAAATATATCGGTCCATGGCACGATGTAGGGACCCCACAACGATTGCAAGAGCTCAATGTAGCTTATGAATAAGACTATCTACCAAGAACGCAGAAATGCACTGGCGAAACTCATCTATACCAAAACTGGTGGTGGTATTGCTGTCATCTCAACTGCGCCTGAATTAGCCCGCAATCGTGATAGCGAATTTCCCTATCGCCATGACAGCGATTTCTTTTACTTGACTGGCTTTGAAGAGCCGGGGGCAAGCTTGGTAATTGTGGTCAAGGGTGGCGATAAGACTCATCAAGTTCAATCCCATTTATTTTGCAGACCCAAAGATCCTGAGCGTGAAATTTGGGATGGCATTCGTCTCGGACCGGAGGCAGCGCCAACAATGCTTGGAATTGAATACGCACACAGCAATCAAGAACTCGATCATAAACTCGGTGAATTACTCGCTAATCAAGATGCGATTTATATTCGTCTAGCTGAAAGCGCTGAAGCGGATCGTCGTTTACGTCACTGGATGAAGCAAGTTCGTGGACAAGGACGCTCTGGCATTAATCCACCTTCTGAATTCCATGATGTAGAAGCACTTATTCACGAGATGCGTCTCTTTAAGGATGAGCATGAGATCGACATCATGCGCCGTGCTGCAGCCATTTCTGCGCGTGCTCATATTAGAGCTATGCAAATATGCAGACCGGGTATGCGCGAGTACCAACTTGAAGCAGAATTACTCCATGAGTTTCGCAATAGCGGTGCCCAAAGTGTTGCCTATAACAGTATCGTTGCTGGTGGCGCAAACTCTTGCATCTTGCACTACCGGGCCGGCTCAACTGAGTTACGCAATGGTGAACTCTGCTTAATTGATGCAGGCTGCGAACTAGATGGATATGCATCGGATATCACCCGCACTTTTCCCGTCAATGGAAAATTTACAGGTCCTCAGCGAGCACTCTATGACATTACGCTCGCCGCACAAGAAGCGGCAATTGCCATGGCTAGGCCAGGCAACACGTTTATGCAACCTCATGAAGCGGCACTCACAGTGCTGACTCAAGGACTGCTGGATGAAAATCTTCTGAAGCTTTCAGAATTGGGTTCGCTTGAGAATGCCATTGAGACTGGTGCGTATCGTCGTTTCTATATGCACCGCACTTCCCATTGGCTAGGCATGGATGTGCATGATGTTGGCTCTTATCGTGAGCACACTGAAAATTCCCTTCAAGAAGAAAAACCTTGGCGCATCCTCAAAAGAGATATGGTCATCACCATTGAACCCGGTCTTTACATAAGACCTGCCGATGATATAGATGCCGCCTTTTGGAATATTGGCATCCGGATTGAGGATGATGCAGTCATTAATGATTCTGGCTGTGAACTGATTTCTCGTGGAGTTCCCGTGAATGCCGATGAAATCGAAGCAATCATGAAGAACGCCTAAATCTAATGATGAATGCATCTAGTAGTGACATCTTGATTCATGGGGGCGGGCCAGTTGGACTTGCTTGCGCCGCTTGGACTTTACAAAAATTTCCAGATGCAAAACTTATTCTCATTGATCGAAACCCAAAAGAAGATGTTGATCTAATGGCGGCCGATAGTCGCGGTATCGCTCTTTCACATGGCAGCAAGCTGCTACTCGACACAATTCATGCATGGCCTACTGAATATACTGATATTCACCGCGTACATGTTTCACAAGCAGGTCGCTTTGGTCGTGCAGTCATGATGCGCGAAGAGCTCAATCAAGATGCCTTGGGTCACATCATCCGCTATCGTGATATTCACATCACACTACGCCAGGCATTAAGAAAAATACAAAGTACCAGTCCTCATTTTGAGTGGCAGCACCTTAGCAAAGAAGATACCCAGGTAAATATCAATGCTGGATGCATTGTGCATGCAGAGGGTGGATTGTTTAAGAAGCAAGATTGGGTTGAGTCGGGCCGAGACTATGGACAATCCGCCCTAGTGGGTTTGGTTGAAGTAGAAAATGCGGCGCCCTATCAGGCCTGGGAGCGCTTTACCTCTGAAGGTCCACTAGCAGTACTTCCCAGTCACTATGGTCCCAATATTTTGAATCTTGTATGGTGTGGATCGCCAGAGTCCTCACGGCATCGCTTGCAATTAGGTGATGATGATTTTCTGGAATCATTACAAAAAGAATTTGGTTCACGCATTGGGTGCTTTCTAAAAATTCAAGATCGTCGCCTATATGAACTTGGCCTGAACTACCGCAAAGAAATCATCAAAGAAAACGCAGTGTGGATTGGCAACGCTGCACAAACTTTGCACCCCGTTGCGGGACAGGGATTGAATTTGGGATTACGTGATGCTTTTTTGCTTGCTGAAAAATTAGTTGGGGTATTTTCAGGATCAACAGAAAGCCATACTCCAGCAGCTGTTCACAACGCATTAGTAAGTTATGCGGCAAGTCGCAAAGCAGATCGCACCACAACTATTGGACTAACAGACTTCATGGCCAGAGTGTTTACCTCCCATTTGGTCCCTGTTGTTATGGCTCGAGGTTTGGCTTTATCAGCCCTACAGTGGCTTCCACCAGTGAAGACTGCCTTAGCTCGCCAGATGATGTTTGGCAGGCGCTAAAGGGCTCAGATAGCCTCCTAGCGTTGAGCAAACCTAATTTGATCTGCATTAGTTAATCTGCCTAATTTTTAGGCAGATTAAGGCCTCTTTGTGCTAAAGTGTCATGCTTTCCGCAAGACGCTGCTCACACCAAGCCCAATAAATGAAGATCGGCCCCCACCTCCTCGCTAACAGACTATTTGTTGCTCCTATGGCCGGGGTTACTGATCGTCCATTTCGACAGCTTTGCAAGCAATTAGGCGCAGGTTATGCCGTCTCAGAAATGGTGGCTTCCAATGCCTTGCTTTGGAAAAGTGAAAAGACGCAGCGTCGCGCTAACCATGTCGGCGAATTCAAACCCATTGCCGTGCAAATTGCAGGCGCAGACCCCACTATGATGGCTGCAGCAGCAAAAATTAATGTGGATCATGGCGCGCAGATTATTGATATCAATATGGGCTGCCCAGCCAAAAAAGTTTGCAATGTAGCCGCAGGTTCAGCCTTATTACGTGATGAACCCTTAGTGCAGCAAATTTTGGAAGCCGTGGTTAAAGCTGTTGGTATTGGACCAGATGCCGTACCAGTTACTTTAAAAATTCGTACGGGCTGGGATCGAGAGCATAAAAATGCAATCGAGATTGCACGTCTGGCAGAGCGATCTGGAATTTCTATGCTGACTGTTCATGGTCGGACTAGAGCAGATCTGTATCACGGCGAAGCAGAATATGAAACGATTACTGCTGTAAAAAATAGTGTAGCTATTCCAGTCGTTGCCAATGGGGATATTCACAGCCCAGAAAAAGCAGAAGCCGTTCTCAAGATCACTGGTGCAGATGCCATCATGATTGGACGCGCCGCCCAAGGTCGCCCCTGGATCTTCCGTGAAATCAATCATTACTTAGAGACTGGTGGTAAGTTACCAACTCCTGAAATTAATGAGATTCAGGCGATTATGAATGCGCACCTGCTTGATCACTATGAGTTTTATGGTGATCACATTGGCTTACGCACAGCGCGTAAGCACATTGGCTGGTATTGCAAAGGTTTGCGTGATTCGCATGCATTTCGCCAGCGTATGAATACTGCCGATGATTGCAGAACTCAATTACAGATGGTCAATGATTATTTTGATGAGATGAAATCCCATTCGGATCGTTTACTTTTTTTAGAAGCGGCTTAACCACAGCCTAGTTATTTTCGTTTTTAGTATTTATTTAATATATGACCAATAAACACCCTATTACAGAATGCATTGAAACACAGTTACAAAGCTATTTGAGTGATCTCAAGGGTACGCCCCCGACTGATATCTACCAAATGGTTCTGGCTGTCGTTGAAAAGCCGATGCTAGAGCTCGTGATGCAGCATGCAAAACAAAACCAATCTTTGGCTGCGCAATACCTTGGCATCAACCGCAATACCTTACATAAAAAGCTCGTTGAACACCAGCTGCTGAAATAAATAAAACTTTGCTACACAATTTACTATTAAGACCTATCTGAAAATATGATCCGTACAGCCCTCCTTTCCGTTTCTGATAAAAATGGCATCGTGCCTTTTGCTAAAGCTCTCCATGAGCAGGGCATTCAGTTAATTTCTACCGGCGGAACAGCAAAACTGTTGGCTGAAAATAATCTGCCAGTAGTAGAGGTATCTTCTTTGACTAAGTTTCCGGAGATGTTGGATGGACGCGTTAAGACGCTGCACCCAATGGTGCATGGTGGACTACTGGCACGCAGAGACTTTCCTGATCACATGGCAGCCCTTAAAGAGCACGGTATCGATACCATTGATATGTTGGTCATTAATCTGTACCCATTCAATGAAACTGTTGCCAACGAAGCATGTTTATTTGAAGATGCAGTAGAAAACATTGATATCGGTGGACCAGCCATGTTGCGTGCTGCAGCAAAAAATCATCAAGATGTAACCGTCCTAATCTCTCCTGATGATTACGCTTCCGTCTTGGCTGAGATGAAAGCCAATCAGAATGTGGTTTCTTATAAAACGAATTTAGCTTTAGCCAAGAAAGTATTTGCACACACCGCACAATACGATGGTGCAATTGCTAACTATCTTTCTGCGTTGGGTGATGATTTAGATCACAAAGGACGGTCTGCTTATCCGGAAACACTACACCTTGCCTTTGAGAAGGTTCAAGAGATGCGTTACGGCGAGAACCCACACCAATCTGCAGCTTTCTATAAAGATATTCACCCAGTGGATGGCGCGCTTGCCAACTACAAGCAATTGCAAGGCAAAGAGCTTTCATATAACAACATTGCTGACGCTGACTCAGCCTGGGAGTGCGTTAAAAGCTTCACAGGCAATACTGGTGGCGCGGCAGCCTGCGTCATCATCAAGCATGCCAATCCTTGTGGCGTAGCCGTTGGTGCCACTCCACTCGAAGCTTACCAAAAGGCCTTCAAAACTGATCCAAGTTCAGCCTTTGGTGGAATCATTGCATTTAATGTACCGTGTGATGGCATTACTGCTGAAGCCATCTCCAAGCAATTTGTAGAAGTGCTTATTGCCCCTTGTTTTAGCGATGAGGCAAAGGCAATCTTTGCTGTAAAACACAATGTACGTCTACTAGAGATCCCGCTAGGCACCGCATTCAATCACTTTGATTTCAAACGCGTTGGTGGGGGCTTATTAGTGCAATCTCCAGATGCTAAAAATGTTCTTCAAAATGAAATGCGCGTTGTGAGTCAAAGACAGCCTACTCCAAGTGAGCTGAACGATATGATGTTCGCTTGGCGCGTTGCTAAGTTCGTCAAATCCAATGCGATCGTATATTGCGCCAATGGCATGACCCTTGGAATTGGCGCCGGCCAAATGAGTCGCGTTGACTCTGCACGCATGGCAAGCATTAAAGCGGAAAACGCAGGTCTAAGCCTTAAGGGCTCAGCAGTAGCGAGCGATGCCTTCTTCCCATTTCGCGATGGCTTAGATGTTGTAGTGAATGGTGGTGCAAGCTGCGCTATTCAGCCAGGCGGCAGTATGCGCGATGATGAAATCATTGCCGCAGCCAATGAGCACGGTATCGCTATGATCTTTACTGGCACACGTCACTTCCGTCACTAAGCAAGCAAAGATTAGGAAGAATTTAGCTCCCATGCGCTGGATAGGAATCGACCCTGGTTTACGCACTACTGGCTTTGGCGTGATTGATGTTGATGGTCAAAAACTCACTTATGTAGCTTCAGGCACAATTGAGAGCGGCGATCCAGCTAAAGGATTGCCGGAGCGACTTGGGGTACTCTTTGCTGGCGTTAAAGAAGTATTGGATACCTACAAACCTCAATCTGCTGCGATTGAAGAAGTTTTCTTGAATGTCAATCCGCGCTCAACTCTGATGCTTGGTCAGGCTAGGGGTGCCGTGATTGCAGCGCTAGTATCTGCAAAACTGCCTGTTGCTGAATACAGCGCCTTAAGAGTAAAGCAATCCATTGTGGGGACAGGCCGGGCTGCCAAACCACAAGTTCAAGAGATGGTGAAGCGCTTACTCAAACTCAATCGCGCCCCAGGGCCAGATGCTTCTGATGCCTTAGGAGTTGCAATCTGCGCTGCGCATCATGCACAAATTCCGCCCGCAATTACTGCAGCTTTGACCCCTAAAAAACGTAGTAAATAAAAATTGTCTAAATACATTACAGGTTAGTATCTTTATATGATTGGTCGCATTCAAGGAATCCTCGTTTCAGTTCATCCGCCCCGCCTATTGGTTGACTGCCAGGGTATTGGCTATGAAGTAGATGTGCCGATGAGCACCTTGTATCAATTACCCCAAGCAGGTCAAAAAATTACGCTTCTTACCCACTTTCAGGTGCGTGAAGATGCACAACAACTTTTTGGCTTCGCCACTGAAACCGAGCGGGAAGCATTTAGGCAGCTTATTAAAATTAGCGGTGTTGGTTCAAGAACCGCATTAGCAGTTCTATCTGGCATGAGTGTTAATGAGCTAGCTCAAGCAATTGCCCTTCAAGAGGCGGGGCGCCTCACTCAAGTACCCGGTATTGGTAAAAAAACTGCTGAGCGTCTGTGTCTTGAGCTCAAAGGAAAACTAGCCCCGGACCTTGGCATTACTGCTGGCAAACCTCAGGCATTGGATGCCAATAGCGAAGTCTTGCAAGCGCTCCTAGCTTTAGGCTACTCAGAAAAAGAAGCGCTCTTGGCACTGAAGCAGATCCCCCCAGACACCTCAGTTTCCGACGGCATTCGGATCGGCTTAAAATATTTATCTAAGACCTGACAAGCTAAACCCCACTAAACTGGCAGCATGGCAATTCATACAGACGACCTTAGCTCTATTCCCGAAGATCTCCCAGAGGGCAGTGATCGTATTGTGAGCGGTGCCGCGGGAAACACTGAGGCCGTTTTTGAAAGAGCGCTTCGTCCAAAACAACTTGATGAGTATGTTGGTCAAACCAAAGCTCGCGCCCAGCTAGAAATATTTATTAGCGCTACGAGAGCGCGTCAAGAAGCATTGGATCATGTCCTCTTATTTGGGCCTCCAGGTCTTGGCAAAACTACCCTAGCCCACATCATTGCTAGAGAGCTTGGCGTCAACTTACGTCAAACCAGTGGTCCCGTATTGGATAGACCGGGAGACCTTGCAGCTTTGCTCACCAATTTAGAGGCAAATGATGTGCTCTTCATTGATGAGATTCATCGCCTCTCCCCGATCGTCGAAGAAATCCTTTACCCTGCGTTAGAAGACTACAGTCTAGACATCATGATTGGTGAAGGCCCTGCCGCACGCAGTGTCAAAATTGATCTGAAGCCTTTTACTTTAATTGGTGCAACGACCCGTGCTGGCATGCTCACCAACCCATTACGCGACCGCTTTGGTATTGTGGCAAGGCTTGAGTTCTACACCACTGAAGAACTCACCAAGATCATTAATCGCTCAGCGAGCCTGCTCAAAGCAGACATTGATCCAGAGGGCTCGGTAGAAATCGCCAAGCGTGCACGCGGCACTCCACGTATTGCAAATCGTTTACTACGCCGTGTCAGAGACTATGCAGAAGTAAAAGGTACAGGAACGATTACGAAGGCAATGGCTGATGCTGCATTGAAGATGCTAGATGTTGATCCAAGCGGCTTTGATGTGATGGACAGAAAATTGCTTGAAGCCATCTTGCACAAATTTGATGGTGGTCCCGTTGGGATTGATAACTTGGCTGCTGCGATTGGTGAAGAGCGGGACACCATTGAAGATGTGCTAGAGCCCTATCTGATTCAGCAAGGCTACTTACAGAGAACCTCGCGTGGCCGAGTAGCGACACGTCAGGCCTATGAGCACTTTGGCTTAACGCCGCCCAGCGGCAGCGCTAGCCTAGATATTTAAGCTAGCGTCACTTTCGCAAACTTGCGTTTGCCTACCTGCACAACATAAGTTCCAGCCTCAATCTTTAACTGCTTATCAGCAACCGTTGCGCCGTCAATCTTCACCCCACCTTGCTCAATATTACGATTGGCTTCTGAAGTAGATGGCGCCAGTCCTGCAGCCTTTAATAGATTTGCAATCGCCATAGGGGTGCCAGTGAGATTTACTTCCGGAATATCGTCAGGTAAACCGCCCTTAGCGCGATGATTAAAGTCTTCTAATGCCTTTTCTGCTGCAGCCTGAGAATGAAAACGCGCCACGATTTCTTGTGCGAGAAGCACTTTGCAGTCTTTTGGATTACGACCAGTAGCAACTTCTTGTTTCATCAAATCAATTTCTGACATTGGTCTAAACGACAACAATGTGAAGTAATCCCACATCAAGTCATCAGAGATACTCAGGAGTTTTCCGAACATCTCTCTAGCAGGTTCGCTAATGCCAATGTAATTACCTTTAGACTTACTCATCTTCTCAACGCCATCCAGCCCAACCAAGAGAGGCATCGTCAAAATACACTGAGGCTCTTGGCCATATTCACGCTGGAGTTCACGTCCAACCAAGAGATTAAATTTTTGGTCAGTACCGCCAAGCTCTAAATCACTCTTGAGTGCGACAGAGTCGTAACCCTGCATTAATGGATACAAAAATTCATGAATAGAAATAGGTACACCGTTGCGATAGCGCTTAGTAAAGTCATCACGCTCTAGCATGCGAGCAACTGTATGTTTGGCAGCCAACTGGATCATGCCGCGTGCGCCTAATGGATCACACCATTCACTGTTGTAACGTACCTCTGTCTTCGCAGGATCAAGCACCATGCTTGCCTGACGATAGTAAGTTTCTGCATTGACCGCGATCTCTTCCGCAGACAATGGTGGGCGAGTAGCATTACGTCCAGATGGATCGCCAATCATACTGGTGAAGTCACCAATCAAGAAAATGACGGTATGCCCTAAATCTTGTAGATGACGTAATTTATTTAAAACAACCGTATGGCCCAAATGAATATCTGGCGCAGTAGGATCTAACCCCAACTTAATTCTGAGTGGGATCTTGGTAGCCTGGCTACGAGCCAACTTCTGGACCCAATCGGCCTCAACCAATAGCTCATCACAGCCACGCTTGGTGACTTCAAGGGCCTCAAAGACTTCAGGGGTCAAAGGATATTTTTGTTCTGGTTTAGCCGTCATACTGATTCGGATGCTGATACAGTGATTTAGTATTTAAATTGTTAAGCATAATTGTCGCATTCCTGAGAACTAGATGAACAAACTGCATTCCCTCTACATTGGCCTCATGTCTGGAACCAGCCTAGATGGGATCGATGCCGTTCTAGCCAAGATCGAATCCAACGGAGAAACGAGCATCCAAGCAGCCTTCATTACCCCTTTTAGTCCAGAGTTGCGTAAAACCCTGTTTGAGCTTCAAAGCCCCGGTAGCAATGAGCTCCACCGGGAGAAGCAAGCAGGGAACGCCTTAGCCATGGCCTATGCAGAGGCAGTGAACCAGCTATTAAAAAAAGTGGATTTGCAGGCCTCAGATATTGCTGCAATTGGTGCCCATGGACAAACGATTCGCCACCAACCTCACCTTGGGGATATGGCCTATACCCATCAGACTCTCAATCCAGCGCTCTTGGCAGAAAAGTCTGGCATTGATGTCATTGCTGACTTTAGAAGTCGCGACCTCGCAGCAGGTGGTCATGGCGCGCCTTTGGTCCCAGCCTTTCATGCGCAGCAATTTTCTTCAGCAGAAAATTTAGCAGTACTCAATATCGGCGGTATCGCCAATCTCACGCTCCTTCCAAAGAATGGCGAAGTGACTGGCTTTGATTGTGGCCCAGGAAATATGTTGATGGATGCTTGGATACGTGAACATCAAGGAAATGCATTTGATGAAAATGGTAACTGGGCACTGCAAGGCGAAGCAAATGAAATATTACTTACAAAGATGTTGGCTGACCCTTTCTTTGAAAAATCTCCGCCCAAGAGCACTGGGCGAGACGATTTTCATCTTGACTGGCTACATGGGAAAATTGGCCGAGATAATCATCATGCTGAAGATGTACAAGCAACACTTTTACACCTAACGGCTCACTCGGCACTAAAGGCTTTAGTCCGTCATGCCCCGCAAACCCAGAAGCTAATTGTCTGCGGAGGCGGCGCCAGAAATAACGCCTTAATAAATTTACTTAAAATTAAAGCGAAGCACTTCTTTGCAGTGCCTTTAGAAATTGTCACAAGTGATGCTGTTGGGATTGACCCACAACTCGTTGAAGGTCTTGCTTTTGCATGGCTTGCGTGGGCCCATAAAGAAAAACGGCCAGCAAATTTGCCAGCCGTTACAGGAGCGAAGGGCCCTAGAATTCTAGGTGCTTGCTATCCTGCGTAATTTATTAATTACTTAGGCAGAGAAAGAGGATCCGCAGCCGCAAGTGGTTTGAGCATTTGGATTCTTAATCACAAACTGCGAACCGTTGATATCTTCTTTGTAATCAATCTCAGCGCCAACTAAATATTGGAAGCTCATGGAGTCAACCAAAAGAGTTACGCCATTTTTTTCAAACAAGGTGTCGTCTTCATTCACAGCGTCATCAAATGTGAAGCCGTATTGAAAACCAGAGCAACCGCCACCTTGAACAAACACGCGCAGTTTTAATTCAGGGTTGCCTTCTTCAGCAATCAAGTCTGCCACTTTTGCAGCGGCACTATCCGTGAACACCAAAGGGGTTGGTGGCTCTGATAGATCTTGTACGGGTTGCGTAGCTAATTCAGTCATGATTTACTCCTAATTCAAAATGCGATTTCCTATTTTAGGCTTTTAATGCCTAGCTTGCTGAAGGGTCTTTATGGTGAAACCGCAATCTGGGTCAAACCCGTTGTCTCAGGCAAGCCAAACATGAGGTTCATGCACTGCACGCCCTGGCCAGAAGCACCTTTCACTAAATTGTCTTCCACCACCAAAATCACCAAAGTATCACCGCCACCAGGACGATGAATAGCGATCCGAATGCCGTTGCTACCACGTACAGAACGTGTTTCTGGATGGCTGCCAGCGGGCATGACATCCACAAAAGGCTCATCTTTATAGAAGGTTTCATAGAGATTTTGGTAGTCCACGCCCTTGCCAGCCTCAGTCAAACGTACATACAAAGTTGAATGAATACCCCTGATCATTGGGGTTAGGTGTGGCACAAATGTCAGACCAATTTCGTCATGGCCAGCAATTGCCTTTAAGCCCTGCACAATCTCCGGAAGGTGACGATGGCCTTTAACGCCATAGGCCTTAAAGTTATCGCTTGATTCTGAAAGCAGCGTACCAATCTCCGCCTTACGTCCAGCACCAGAAGTGCCTGATTTGGAATCAGAGATGATGTGGGTGCCATCGATCAAGTGCTTTCCGCCAGTAGATTTCGGTGAGAGTAGTGGTGCAAGACCAAGCTGCACTGAGGTTGGGTAGCAACCAGCTAATCCCACCACACGTGCTTTTTTAATTGCTTCACGATTAATTTCAGCCAAACCATAAACGGCTTCAGCCAAAATATCTGGGCAGCTATGTTCCATGCCATACCAGTTGGCAAACTCTTTGACATCCTTCAATCTAAAGTCTGCAGCAAGGTCCAAGATCTTGACATTGTTCGCCAGCAATTCTTTTGCTTGCGCCATGGCAACACCATGTGGTGTCGCAAAGAACACAACATCACACTCGTTTAATTTAGCTTCGTCTGGAGTTGTAAATTTCAGATCAACCCGCCCACGCAAAGATGGAAACATATCAGCAACTGGCATACCAGCTTCTGTGCGAGATGTAATAGCCACAATTTTTACCTCAGGATGTTGCGTCAATAAACGCAATAACTCCACTCCGGTATATCCAGTGCCACCAACGATGCCAACTTTAATCATGCCATTCTCCAAAATACCGACTGATGAGTTTTATTGCTTTAAAACCTAGATTGTAGAAACAAAAAGGGCCGCTTGCGCGACCCTTTCGATAAAACTTAAGCGACTGAAAGAATTAGCGCTTGCTGAACTGCTTACGACGACGTGCGCCATGCAGACCAACTTTTTTACGCTCAACCTCACGAGCATCGCGGGTTACCAAACCTGCTTTAGACAGAGTTGGCTTCAAAGCGTTGTCGTAGTCGATCAATGCACGAGTCACACCGTGACGAACCGCACCAGCTTGGCCAGTTTCACCGCCACCAGAAACGTTTACTTTGATATCAAAGGTCGTTAAGTGGGCTGTGAGAGCCAAAGGCTGACGTGCGATCATGCGTGATGTTTCACGAGCAAAATACGCATCGATAGGCTTACCATTAACAATGATTTCGCCTTTGCCAGATTTAATAAAAACACGCGCCACAGAACTCTTGCGACGACCAGTACCGTAATTCCAATTTCCGTAATTAATAGCCATTTGGTTTCCTTAAATCTCTAGCGCTTTTGGCTGTTGAGCCGCATGCGGATGAGTAGCGTCGCCATAAACTTTCAATTTCTTGATCATGGCATAGCCTAGTGGGCCTTTTGGCAACATACCTTTCACAGCCTTCTCCAAAGCACGGCCTGGGAAACGGTCTTGCATCTTATCGAAGTTGGTCGAGCTAATACCGCCTGGGTATCCGCTGTGACGGTAATAGATCTTGTTCAAGCCTTTTGTGCCTGTGACACGCAGCTTAGAAGAATTAATGACGACAATAAAGTCGCCAGTATCAACGTGTGGGGTGTATTCAGGCTTGTGTTTGCCGCGTAGACGGTGTGCCACTTCACTGGCGACACGACCGAGGACTTTGTCCGTAGCGTCAATCACGAACCATTCATGCACTACCTCATGGGATTTTGCAGAAAAAGTTTTCATGATTTCTCAAATTGTTATAGTCAAAAAATTACTCCAACCAAACTACGTCCACCTTGGCCCTGCTTATGTTTGCAAGCTCGCAGATTCTGCAATCTAATTGGTAAAACAATTACCGCTGACTGGTTCGGTAATTCAGTAAAGCCTTGAATTGTAACCCAAAAAAAACCCAGGAACTAGTCCTGGGTTGGAATCCACCGATGTTTGGGTGGAGGAGACACTGGGAGGAAAGTCAAAGTCTTCTATAAGACTGACTACCAATATGGTTATTGTATAGATAATTATGGTGCGATGCAAGAAAATTGACCGAAATCAATTTTTTGATGCTTTTAAACCAAAATAGCTGCCTACCAGAGGTCTATTAATATTGGTAAACTATTGATAATATTGATTAATTTAGTAAGTTAGGAATCACTAATATGGAATGTCGAGTATCTTGGCTAGGTAACAGCGGGATGGCTTTTTCTGCAGAAACCGGCAGTGGTCACTTGTTAAATATGGATGGCGCCCCTGAGGCGGGAGGCAGAAATCTAGCTCCTCGGCCAATGGAGCTGCTTTTGGCTGGTACAGGGGGTTGCTCTGCGTTTGATGTGGTTTTAATCCTACAAAGAGCTCGTCAGGCTATTAGCGCCTGCGATGTCACCCTTCAGGCTGAACGGGCTACAGAAGACCCCAAAGTCTTCACTAAGATCAATTTGCACTTCATAGTTAAAGGCAAGGATCTTGACCAGGCCAAAGTGGATCGAGCCGTCAAACTGTCGCATGAAAAATATTGCTCTGCCACCGCGATGTTGGCAAAAACAGCTGAATTAACTTACAGCATCGAAGTCATTTCAGAATAAGTGCAGAGTCAATCGATAAGCCGGATTCTGTCGCCTAGACTTTCATCTAGGGGCAATCATTCCTCTAGGCCGGCAGTTACCTGACGGCTCAAGCTCCCTACCCGCAGACTCAGCGGGACGCCTCATCGCCTGCTTACTTGGGATTGCTCCGGGTGGAGGTTACCGCGTTTCACCGTAACTAAATACGCTCGTCTCTGTGGCCCTATTCCTCACGTCACCGTGGATGGCCGTTAGCCATCACCCTTCCCTATGGAGTCCGGACTTTCCTCCCCCTCAATAAAGAAGCGGCGATTGCCCAATTGACTCTGCGCCTGCAGTCTAACGCAGTCAGAGCAAATTGGCTTGCAAAAAGAATGGTGGTGGAATTAGGCTAACGACCAAGCAATGGTTTCGCCAGCGCGCAGCGGAACAATAGTTTCAGCGCCTAACGGCAACTCAGCAGGAATACTGTGCGCTTGTTTGGTGAGTGTAATTTTTTTGCTATTACGGGGCAAAGTATAAAAATCGGGGCCAAAAAAGCTTGCAAAGCCTTCTAATTTATCCAACTTGCCAACACTCTCGAATGCTTCAGCGTATAAGCCGAGGGCATTGAATGCGCTATAGCAACCAGCACAACCACAGGCTGCTTCTTTGGCACCCTTAGCATGTGGAGCACTATCGGTACCCAAGAAGAAACGCGGGCTAGCACTAGTAGCAGCATCTAATAATGCTACACGATGCTCTTCACGCTTAAGCACAGGCAAACAATAATTGTGAGGACGAATGCCGCCAGCAAAAATCGCATTGCGATTCATGAGTAAATGCTGTGGAGTAATTGTAGCTGCCAAAGTATTACCAGGAACTGAAGCATCGCGCACATAATGCGCAGCTTGTTTAGTTGTAATGTGTTCAAACACTATTTTGAGTGCCGGAAAATCTTTGCGCAATGGTTCAAGCACTGTGTCAATGAAGACTGCTTCACGGTCGAAGATATCGATCTCGGAACTCGTCACTTCACCGTGGACTAAAAGCGGCATACCCACTGCTTGCATTGCCTCCAAAACTTTATAGCAGCGCTTGATATCGCTAACCCCCGCATCACTATTGGTGGTAGCGCCTGCAGGATACAACTTAAAACCAGCAATACCTTCTACTCTAGCTTTGCGCACTTCGTCAGGCGAAGTATTATCCGTGAGATACAAAGTCATCAACGGAGTAAAGCTGCTAACGCCTAAAGATTTCAGACTAGATTCAATCCGATCGCGATAAGCATTAGCCAAGTCTACGGTAGTGACGGGTGGCTTTAAATTCGGCATGATGATCGCGCGCGCAAACTGGCGCGCAGTATCAACCAAAACATCTTTCATGACTTCACCATCACGAATGTGCAAATGCCAATCGTCAGGCTGAATCAGTTGAATTTGAGTAGGGCTATTAGACATATGATGTATTAAGCAAAATGATACGGAAATCATTGACATTCGTTAGCGTAGGGCCAGTTTCCACTAAAGCATCTAATTCTGCAAAAAAACCATAACAATCATGAATGGCTAAAAATGGTTCCGGCGCAATCCCTTTGGCCATACTCCCCGCGCGAACATTGCCTGTAAACCAAGCACCAGCATTCTTTTCGCTACCGTCAATACCATCGGTGTCGGCAGCTAAAGCCGCCAAATTAGGCAGATCTTTTGAGGCCGCAAAGAGTGAGAGTAGGTATTCGCTACAACGCCCACCCCGACCTTTAACGCCCGCAGGAATAGTGACAGTACATTCGCCTCCAGAAATAATCGCAATAGGCTTATCAGTCAACTTAGATAAATGCTCTCTAGCCAATTGCGCCTGACTGATGCCGACTGCTTGAGCTTCACCGGTAATCGTATCCCCCAGAACAATGGGTTCATAACCTTGGCTACGAACATAATCAGCCGCAGCCTCTAAACTTTTATAAGCTGTTGCAATGACATGGTTTGCCACTTGGGCATTTACCAAATCAGCCTCTTTTAAGGTCTCTGGCTTTTCTCCTGCAAGGCCTTGTTGCAGATGATTTAATACTGAAACAGGAATGTCGTCTTTGCCTAAGTGATATTTTTCAAAGATAGCAAAGGCATCTTGGTAAGTTGAGTAATCAGCCGCACAAGGACCACTAGCAATATCGGCAGGTGAATCGCCTGTCACATCAGAGATCAGTAGTGCCTCTACCCGTGCGCCACGCTCAATAGCAACTCTTGCCAAATTACCACCCAAAATTGCAGATAAATGTTTGCGGACAATATTCATCTCCTCTATTGGAGCGCCGCTGCGCAAAAGCGCCTCAGTAGTCTGGCGCATATCCTCAATGGAGATACCTTCTTGCGGCAGCGTTAGCAGACTTGAACCCCCGCCGGAAACTAAAGCAATCAATACATCGCCCAGCTCAAGTTGCTTGGCTAATGCGTATATCGCCTTGGCGCCATCCATGCCCGCTTGATCGGGCACCGGATGACCCGCTTCAATAATTTGAATGTGTTTAGTAGATGATGCATGTCCATAACGAGTCAACACTACCCCTTCTAGATTTACTTGGGGCCAGTGCGCTTGCGCATAGATCTCTAAAGCGCTAGCCATTGATGCACTCGCCTTACCAGCACCGACTACTAAGCATCGCCCTCTAGGCTCTTGGCCAGCAGGAAATATCTCGGCTAAATATTGCGGAACAATGACTTGGGGGTCAGCTACAGCTACAGCAGCTGCAAAAGCATTTTTTAAGATATTTTGCTGTCTCATCAGACTATTCTAATCAAGAGCAGCACGTTCTTGCATTTGCCACATCTCAGCGTACCTACCTTGAGCCGCTAGCAATTGAAGATGGGTACCCCGCTCCACGATTTGCCCATGATCCATCACCAAGATTTGATCTGCGTGAATAATGGTCGACAGCCTATGCGCAATGATGAGGGTAGTGCGGTTTTTAGCCAAACTCAGTAATTCTTCCTGAAATGCTCTTTCTGTTTTGGAGTCCAAAGCAGAGGTGGCCTCATCAAATATCAACATTGCAGGCCTCTTCAGGAGCGTTCTAGCAATTGCCACGCGCTGCTTCTCACCACCAGAGAGCTTTAAACCTCTTTCGCCCACCTGAGTATCGTAACCATCTGGCAAACGCTTAATAAAGCGATCAATTTGTGCAGCTCTAGCAGCCTCTTGCACCTCTTCAATCGAGGCAGAAGGATCGCCATAAGCAATGTTATAGCCAATAGTGTCATTAAATAGAACTGTGTCTTGCGGAACGATACCAATCGCTTTACGCAAGCTAGCTTGCGTTACATCTTGGATATTTTGATGATCAATGAAGATTTTTCCAGACTGCACATCATAAAAACGGAATAACAGTCTTGCCAAAGTGCTCTTGCCAGCGCCGCTTTGACCCACTACCGCAGTAATAGTACCTGCTGGTATGCTGAAACTCACATTATTCAGAATTTCACGTTTTGCTTCATAGTGAAACGAGACGTTCTCGAAACATACATCTGGTCCATGATCTTGGTGCTCAATTCGCAATGGCTTAGCATTTGGTGAGTCTGCAATTTCTTTATCGGTATTGAGCAAAGAAAACATCCGATCCATATCAGTCAATGCCTGCTTGATCTCTCGGTAAATCACGCCTAAGAAGTTCAAAGGTATGTATAACTGAATCATCAAAGTATTTACCAAGACCAAGTCGCCCAGGGTCATTGCTCCATTAACGACGCTAATTGTGGCACGCCACAGAATCAACATCAGTCCAACAGCAATAATGATTTGCTGTCCTAAATTTAGAACTGCCAAAGTCTTCTGAGACTTTACTGCCGCCGTTTGATAGCGTAATAAATTCTCGTCGTAACGACTGGCTTCAAAAGCTTCGTTTCCAAAATACTTTACAGTCTCAAAGTTTAATAAGGAATCAATTGCCTTTTGATTGGCCTTTGAATCCATATCGTTCATGGTGCGACGAAAATGGGCGCGCCATTCAGTGACGACGATAGTAAAAATAATATAGAGCACTAGCGCGATTAAGGTAATCGCTGCAAACCAAATATCGTAGGAGTAAGCAAGGTAGCCCAGCACCAAACAGAATTCAATGAGTGTCGGCAGTATGCTATAGAGCGAGTAAGAAATGAGTGACTGAATACCACGTGTTCCGCGCTCGATATCGCGACTTACCCCACCGGTCTGTCTAGCTAGATGAAAGCTCAGCGCTAATGAATGTAGATGTTCAAATACTTGAAGCGCGACTTTGCGTACTGCATTCTGAGTTACTTTGGCAAATAGCGCCTCACGTAGTTCCGTAAATAAAGAAGCGGAAATTCTTAATAAGCCATAAGCAAGGATGATGCCAAGGGGAACAACCAATAGAGCTTGAGGGGAGTCCGCTTTGATATCTAAAGAGTCAATTAACTCTTTCATCAAAATGGGGATACCAAGATTGGCAACTTTTGCGGCGATAAGGCAACTTAGCGCAACGATGACCCGAAAGCGGTATTCCAAGAGATAAGGAAGCAGATCACTTATGACTCGCCAATCACCCCTTTGTGGTGTTTTTGAATCTAAGCTATTGTGATGGCCCGATGAATGTCTCATCGCCCTATCTTATTCCTTATTACCTGAGAATAATTTCAGAATAGCCTCGCCATTGCTGGGAGAAAAACATTTCTGAGCAGCCTCTTCAAATGGTAGCCATTGATATGCCACATGCTCTCTAGGAGCAAGCTGAATTTGAATATTTTCTGGAGCCTGAAGAGCAAACCAATGTTCGATATTACGGGTAACGCCAGGCGCATAACGAAAGCGCCACTCTGGATAAATCGTGTACTCAATCTGATGATGCATATTGACAAGAGAGCCGGCAGGCAGTTTTTCTACGGCTATACCAGTTTCTTCAAAGACCTCGCGGGTTGCGGCGGAGGCGAGATCCTCCTCTGGCGCATCTAAGCTACCAGTAACCGATTGCCAAAACCCCAAGCGATCTGCACGCTCTATTAATAAAACATCCCTATTCGATTTGTAGATAACAACTAAAACCGAGATCGGGATTTTCAAAATGGGGCTAGGTATTAATTGGCTTATTTATGCAGCTGGTGCCGCTTGACGCAAACGGATATGCAATTCACGCAGTTGACGCTCATCTACAGCACTAGGAGCTTGTGTTAACAAGCACTGTGCACGCTGTGTCTTAGGAAAGGCAATCACGTCACGAATTGATTCAGCACCAGTCATCATCGTCACGATACGATCTAAACCGAACGCAATACCGCCGTGAGGGGGAGCGCCGTATTGCAGCGCATCCAATAAGAACCCAAACTTGGCCTGCGCCTCTTCGGCACCAATCTTCAGGGCGCGGAATACCTGACTCTGAACAGCTTCTTGGTGAATACGTACCGAGCCACCACCAATTTCGCTACCATTTAGAACCATGTCATAGGCTTTGGCCAAGCACTTACCAGGATCAGATTCCAGATACTTCATATGCTCATCTTTGGGGCTTGTAAACGGATGATGGCAAGCAACCCAACGCGCTTCACCTTCGTCGTAATCAAACATTGGGAAATCAATTACCCACAATGGTTTCCAGCCTTCAGTAAGGAGACCATGCTCCCTCCCCCAAGCTGAGTGGCCAATACGCAGACGTAAGTTACCAATCGCATCATTCACTACTTTTTCTTTATCAGCACCGAAGAAAATAATGTCGCCATCTTTGGCAGCGGTACGTTTCAAAATGCCCTCAATCGCTGCATCATGCAAATTCTTCACAATCGGAGACTGCAAACCATTGCGACCTTCAGCAATGGAGTTCACCTTAATCCAGGCTAAACCTTTGGCACCATAAATGCTGACAAATTGGGTGTAGTCATCAATTTCGCTACGACTAATCTCGGCGCCGCCCGGTACGCATAAACCCACTACACGGCCACCCTCTTGGTTGGCCGCTCCTGAGAAGACCTTGAAATCAACGTCTTTCATCAAATCGGTCAACTCAGTGAACTCAAAATTCACACGCAAGTCTGGCTTGTCAGAGCCAAAACGTGCCATTCCCTCTGAATAAGGCATGGTTGGGAATGGGTTAGGCAATTCCACATTCATCGTTTTCTTAAAAATATGACGAATCATGTTTTCAAAGAGTTCACGAATTTCTAATTCGCTTAAGAATGCAGTTTCACAGTCAATCTGCGTGAATTCAGGTTGACGATCCGCGCGCAAATCTTCGTCACGGAAGCATTTGGTAATTTGATAATAGCGGTCAAAGCCAGCCACCATCAACAACTGCTTAAATAACTGCGGAGATTGTGGCAAGGCAAAGAATTGACCATCATGCACTCGCGAAGGAACCAAGTAATCACGTGCACCTTCTGGTGTACTCTTAGTCAACATCGGGGTTTCAATATCGATAAAGCCCGCATCATCTAAGTAACGACGGCACTCCATTGCAACGTTGTAACGCAAACGTAAATTCTTTTGCATCTGAGGACGACGCAAGTCTAATACGCGATGAGTAAGGCGAGTAGTCTCGGATAAATTTTCATCATCGATCTGGAATGGCGGGGTCACGGATGCATTCAAAATCACAAGTTCATGACACAGTATTTCTACTTTTCCACTAATGAGTTCGTTATTTTCAGTACCAGCAGGACGCGCACGCACGAGTCCTTTAATCTGAATGCAGAACTCGCTGCGTACTTGCTCGGCTAAAGCAAACATCTCAGGGCGATCTGGATCGCAGACTACCTGCACAAAACCTTCGCGGTCGCGTAAGTCAATAAAGATCACGCCCCCGTGGTCACGACGGCGATTAACCCATCCAGCAAGGGTGACTTCTTTACCAATCAGTGAATCGGTTACCTGTCCGCAGGTATGGCTTCGCATCAACATAACAATTTCCTATAAATCAAAAATGGTGTGGTGACTGGGGTGTAGTCAATCCACTAGAACTATTGGGTGGCACAGAGCCCATTGAAACAATATGCTTCAAAGCCTCTTCTACACTCATCTCAAGTTCGATCGTTTGTACACGCGGCACGATCATGAAAAAACCAGAGGTGGGATTCGGGGTGGTTGGCAGGAATACGTTGACATAATCCTCGCCCAATTTAGCGGTCACTTCTCTTGCGGGTACACCGGTTTGAAATGCAATCGCCCAAGAATCAGCATGGGGGTAACGAATTAACAAAGCCTTACTAAAGGCTTGGCCACTTCCAGAAAATAAGGTTGACGAAACTTGTTGAACGCTGGAGTAGATCGAACGCACAATTGGAATGCGATTAACAAGCTTATCCCAGATCTTCAACCACCATTGGCCTGCAAAACTAATCGCAAGCAATCCGGTAAACATAATGACCGCAATTACAATCAATATTCCCACGCCTGGAAGATCGCGAAAATGCTGCATATCCAATGCAGCATCGCTTGGAAGAACCACAATGATGGCGTGCATCACTGAACCAAATACACCGTCAAGCAAACCTAATCCCCAGCCAATCACCCAAACGGTGACTGCTAGTGGTGCCCAAACAAGGATGCCTGCGATAAAGTATTTTTTCATGTGTTCTGCCTAGCCCGCTATTTTAGCGGTTTAGAGTGTAAAGAGCGAAAGACTAATAAATGCCTAAGCCGATGATCAAAATTCCGACTAAAAAACCACCGGCAAAGAGCAAAGCCCCCACGATTAGGCGATGAGTGCGCCTTTCCTCGAGCAAAAGAGCCTTTAAAACCTCTAACTCACCGTTTTGGTCTTTTGTCTGATTTCTGCCTTGGGTCAAACTATCGGCAATTAAGCGAGGCAAAGTTGGCAGAATCTTGGCCCAAGCGGGTGCCTCTTCCTTTAAGCCATCTATTAGTCCACGCCAGCCCAATTGCTGGCTGATCCATTTTTCTAGAATCGGCTTAGCAGTTTTCCATAGATCTAGATCGGGATCCAATTGACGTGCTAGACCCTCAACATTCAAAAGGGTTTTTTGCAACAGCGTTAACTGGGGCTGAATTTCTACCTTAAAGCGGCGCGATGTTTGGAATAAACGCATTAATACAAGGCCAAGAGAAATTTCTTTAAGTGGCCGATCAAAGTAAGGCTCGCACACTGAACGCACTGCGCCCTCTAATTCTTCAACGCGTGTATTAGCGGGCACCCATCCAGATTCAATATGTAGCTCTGCAACGCGACGGTAGTCACGATTAAAGAAGGCTAAGAAATTTAATGCCAGGTAATTCTTATCAGACTCACTCAGTGCACCAACAATACCAAAGTCTAAAGAGATAAAACGTCCAAAAGTTTCTGGCTCCAAGCTAATCATAATATTTCCGGGATGCATGTCTGCATGGAAAAATCCATATTCAAACACTTGCGTGAAAAATATCTCCACGCCATCGGCGGCTAATTTTTTAAAGTCCACCCCAGCCGCTCGTAACTCTACAGTTCTTCCAATAGAGATGCCATACATTCTCTCCATCACCATGACGTTGGTATGACACAAGTCCCAATACATCTCAGGGATCATCAACTGACGCGAGTCCGCAAACTGTCTGCGCAACTGACTCGCATTAGCAGCTTCACGCATTAAATCTAATTCATCATGCAAGTAAGTATCGAACTCAGCAACGTTCTCGCGGGGCTTTAAGCGACGACCGTCTTCAGAACTCTTTTCAATAATCCTAGCCAAGTCATACATTAAGGCCAAGTCACCCTCAATCACCGGCAAAATACCAGGACGCAGAACTTTGATTGCGACAGCCTTACGATCCCACTCAGGATGTTTTTGGGTGGCGCGCAAGATCCCAAAGTGCACTTGCGCAACTGAGGCACTTGCTACTGGTGTGGCGTCAAAACTAATAAAAACTTCCTCAATCGGCCGGCCAAGCGCTTCCTCAATTAAGCGACGCGATTCTTCATTGGAAAATGGGGGGACTTGATCTTGTAGCCTTGCTAATTCATTAGCAATATCTTCCGGCAATAAATCTCGACGTGTTGACAGGACTTGTCCAAATTTAACAAAGATCGGTCCAAGCGCTTCGAGCGTCAAACGAATACGCTCACCCCTAGGCAAGTTGCCACCCGGCGAGGTCCAACAGACAACCGTGAGTATGCCTCTACCAATTCCTGGTTTAAGAATATCGCGCAAGAGCGGCAATAGACCATAACGCCAAGCGGTAAAGAAAATAAAACAAAGACGAGCAATTCGACACACGATTTATTTAGCCTTTTGCTCTAAGAGTTGAATACGTTTTTCCATGCGATCTACAAATTCACGCAAGTCACTTAATTCGGCTTTGTAAGTAATAAAGTCTCGTTTGTTCAAAAGCACTTTTCTCTCTTCACTGACATACTCCACAACATTGTCCAGCAAATCAGAGGCAGCAGAACGAGATGCAGCAACCCATTTCTTACCTTGCTTGACGGCAAAGTTCGCAGGCGCATCACCAACTAATTGAGCCAAATCTTCCTCATACTCCCAGCGGAGTTGGCCAGCTAAACGCCCTATTAATTGAGCTAAGTCTGCATCGCCGCCAATCTTTACGGCTTTAAAAGCTTGCTCACGCAAACTGCCTGAGCTCACTACTAAATCACTTAAGGCCTTGCTTGAAACTTCTAAGGTTAAGGAAGGGCTATCAATCTCTTCCAAGGCATTTAATAAGCCAGTTGTAGCAATTTCAAAGCAAAAATTACCCAAAGGTAACTTCAGCAAAATTGTTTTACCAGCATGTTTAGCTAATTCAGATAATGCCCAAGACTCACTACTCAATACATGATTCATCCCGCGATAGGCAGCGCCGGCAGCAATCATATGGGCAGAAGATAAATGCGTGTTCATGAGTGTAAAAAACCCGCACTAGTGCGGGTTTTCCAATGGAAAGTACCTAGAGCTTAAACCAACTGGGAGATACCCGCTAGTACCCAGCCCCCAGGACCCTCAACAGGCTTGCTTAGATTCCAGATTTCGGAGAAATCACTTGCCGGAGCGCCTTGCTGCTCACGAATCATGCCACTGAACTGAACGCTGCAGAAATAATGCGCGTCAGCGGTCTCAATACCAATGAGTCGGGCATTAATAGTAACCACATCCGTTTGATTAGTGCTGTCTGTGCGACCCGCTAAATCTTGCTGGATTGTGGAGAACATCTCGGGCGTTGTAAATTCACGCAAAGAGGCCAGATCACCCTGATCCCAAGCTTTTTGCAAAGTTGCAAAGTATTGCTTCGCATTCTCTAAAAAAGCATGCTCATCAAAACCCGGTGGCAATGTCGATTGAAACGCTTGTGGCTCAGTACTCATACCGCCAAATGCATTTGCAGCAGGCGTGAAGGCGGGCTCTTGTATGGGAGCTTGCTCAACACTGGTTCGCTGCATCCCAGTAGGAAAATTAGCAGTGGTGCCAGGGCTAGACATTGCAGGGAGTAATTTGCGAATGACGAACATAATCACAAACCCTGCCAAGGCTGCAATCAACAAGCCAGTAATCAATGAGGATGCCGCTTCCCCCATGCCAAAATGAGACAAGAGATAGCCGATACCCAAGCCAGCGGCTAAGCCACCCAAGAGGCCACCCATGCCGCCAAAGCGACTAGGTGCAGGTGCTTGCGGGGCTGTGGCTGGAGCAGTTGGCTGAGCCTGTTGCGCTGGCTTTTGAGCCGGAGTAGCTTGTCGTTGCATTGGCGCACTAGGCGCGCGCCCCATGCTTTTACCGCCACCCAAACGAGCAGCATCAACTTGACCAACGGATGCGAATATCAAAGTAAGGCTTAATAGAACTGCTTTGAAAAAATGTTGATTCATTTATATTTACCCCTTCTTATAACTGCTGAACTTCTTTAGTTTTTAAGAGCTTAAAAACTATACAACTATTAGTATTTAATACCAATATGTAAGGCAACGATACCCCCAGTCATCCTGTGGGTTTCTACCTCATCAAAACCAACGCCTAACATCATTTCTTTGAGGGTTTGGGCATCAGGGTGCATCCGAATCGATTCTGCTAAGTAGCGATAGCTTTCCGAATCTTGTGCAATCTTCTCACCAAGCCAAGGTAAAACCTTGAATGAATAAGTGTCATATACGGGCTGTAAGAAGGCATCCGGCTTTGAAAATTCCAATACAAGGACCCTTCCACCCGGCTTAATCACGCGACGCATTTCACCTAGAGCAATATCCTTATGGGTCATATTGCGCAAGCCGAATGCCACTGTAACGACATCAAAATGATTATTCGGAAACGGGATCTTCTCGGCATCAAATTGCACACAAGGTAAAGCCATGCCGCGATCTAATAAACGATCACGACCAACCCCCAACATGGAGGCATTGATATCGCTTAACCAAACTTGTGCATCAGGATTACAACCCCAATCAGCCGCTTTTGCAAATGCTGCCGCAAGATCGCCAGTGCCTCCTGCAATATCTAAGACCTTTTGTCCAGGGCGGACATTTGCGCGAGCAATCGTCATTTTTTTCCATATACGGTGCAGGCCAAATGACATTAGGTCATTCATCACATCGTATTTACTGGCTACCGAATGGAAAACCTCAGCAACCTTGCCAGCTTTTTCAGTCTCATCAACACTTTGATAACCGAAGTGGGTTTTACTCATCAATGACTTCCACAAGAATGGCCAGCCTGAATCATCGGTGCATCACGATCAAGGCCTGCTGCTGCTAATTTTCCCAAATGCTCATTCCACAACTGTTCCTGGTTCTCGCACAAGAATTGCAAATAATCCCAAGAATATAGGCCTGAATCATGCCCATCCGAAAAGCTCGGCTTTAATGCGTAATGCCCAACGGGCTCAATATTGGCAATCAAAACATCTCGTTTACCGGTTTGCAATGTTTCCTGTCCCGGTCCATGGCCTTGAACCTCAGCAGACGGTGACAACACTCTCAACAATTCGAATGGGAGGCGATAGGTATTGCCGTTTTCATAAGAGAGTTCAAGCACTTTAGACTGCTGGTGCACGACGATATTACTAGGAATCATTAAACCAATACCCTTTCAATGCCGCCTTGATTTGCCTTGGCGACATAATCTTGCATCCAGTTTTCACCAAGTAATTTCTGAGCCATTTCAACCACGATGTAATCCGCAGTGGTATCACTATCGGCATCAAAGCGAGTTAAGCCTTGTAAGCAAGATGGGCAACTTGTTAATACTTTGACGTCGCCAGTGAAATTATCTTTACGCAAATCATTTGCAGCCTTTTCCATTTCAATCTGCTTGCGGAAACGCACTTGAGTAGAAATATCAGGACGGGTAACGGCCAATGTTCCGGACTCACCACAGCAACGATCATTCTTCGCAATCGCTTTACCATCTTCCAATTGAATCAGCTCGTTTACAGTCTTTAAAGGATCTTGTAATTTCATTGGTGAGTGACAGGGGTCGTGATACATATACTTCACGCCCTTTACTCCAGAGAGCTTGACTCCTTTTTCTGCCAGGAACTCGTGGATATCGATAATGCGGCAACCAGGGAAAATCTGTTCAAATTGATAGCCAGCCAATTGGTCATAACAAGTGCCACAAGAAACTACTACAGTCTTGATGTCCAGGTAGTTCAGTGTATTGGCAACGCGGTGAAATAACACGCGATTGTCAGTAATCATCTTCTCAGCTTTATCGAAGTCACCATTACCACGCTGTGGATAGCCGCAGCACAAGTAACCCGGTGGCAATACTGTTTGCACACCAACATTCCAAAGCATGGCTTGAGTTGCCAAGCCCACCTGTGAGAACAGACGCTCAGAACCGCAACCAGGGAAATAAAAAACTGCCTCAGTATCTGCAGAAGTTGTTTTTGGATCACGAATAATGGGCACATAATTCGCGTCCTCGATATCCAATAAGGCGCGAGCAGTTTTCTTGGGCAAATTGCCAGGCATTTTCTTGTTTACAAAGAAAATCACCTGCTCTTTGATGCTCGGCTTGCCAACAGTTGCTGGTGGATGCGCTGTTTGCTGTTTAGCAAACTTGCGCAATACATCATTACCTAAGCGCTGTAACTTGTAACCCCAACCAATCATGGTCTTGCGGGCTAAATGAATCGTTTCTGGGCTGGTCGCATTCAAGAAGAACATCGACGCCGCTGTACCAGGATTAAAACGTTGCTGACCCATCTTGCGTAGGAGATTGCGCATATTCATTGTCACATCACCAAAGTCAATCTTGACTGGACAAGGCGTTAAACACTTATGGCAAACCGTGCAATGCGCTGCTACGTCATCAAACATTTCCCAGTGGCGAATCGAAACTCCGCGGCGGGTTTGCTCTTCGTATAAGAAAGCCTCGATTAATAAGGAAGTGGCCAGGATTTTGTCCCGTGGGCTATACAAAAGATTTGCACGTGGGACGTGGGTAGAGCAAACAGGTTTGCACTTGCCACAACGCAAGCAATCTTTCACGCTATCCGCAATTGCACCGATATCACTTTGCTGCATGATGATCGACTCATGGCCCATTAAGCCAAAGCTCGGCGTATAGGCCATACTCAGATCCGCGTGTGGCATCAGCTTGCCCTTATTAAAGCGACCCTCTGGGTCCACACGATTCTTATAGCTACGGAAGTCTTTTAATTCAGACTCTGTTAAATACTCAAGCTTAGTAATTCCAATACCGTGCTCACCAGAAATTACTCCATCTAAGGAACGCGCCAATTTCATGATGCGATCTACTGCACGATGGGCATCCTGCAACATCTCATAGTCGTCAGAGTTAACTGGAATATTGGTATGTACATTGCCGTCACCAGCATGCATATGCAAGGCCACGAATACGCGTTTGCGTAAAATATTTTTATGGATTGCTTCTAGCTCAGCGAGAATCGGCTCAAATGCTAAGCCGCCAAAAATGATACGCAGCTCAGTGCGCACTTCTTCTTTCCACGAGGCACGCAAGCTATAGTTTTGCAGTTGCGGGAAATAAGTATCCATCTGCGTAAGCCAATCAGCCCAGCGACTTCGCACCTGAGTAATCCGCTCCAGGGCCTGCTGAACTCGATCTCCCAAAATCTCTGCTGTGGGAATCTCATATTCCGCATCACTTTTGCCCAGTGGCAAAGCACTCTTTTTCAAGAAGGATTCAAGGCCGTCCAGTACTTGTAATTTATTTTTGAGAGACAACTCAATATTGATGCGCTCAATGCCATCGGTGTACTCGCCCATGCGCGGGAGAGGAATTACGACGTCTTCGTTGATCTTAAATGCATTGGTATGGCGCGCAATTGCTGCTGTACGAGCGCGATCTAACCAGAATTTCTTACGAGCTTCTGCACTAACCGCCACAAAGCCTTCGCCAACGCGTAAGTTCGCCATACGAACCACTTCGCTGGTCGCAGCTGCAACAGCCTCTTCATCGTCACCAGCAATATCGCCAATCAAGACCATCTTAGGCAAGCTATTGCGCTTAGATTTTGTTGAGTAACCAACTGCCCGCAAGTAACGATCATCCAAGTGCTCAAGGCCGGCCAAAATCGGGCCACCCTGCTTACTTAAGCCGTCAAGATAAGCCTTGATTTCAACAATGCTAGGAATTGCTTCTCGCGCTTGCCCAAAGAACTCAAGGCATACAGTGCGCATATACTTTGGCATGCGATGCAGTATCCAAGTTGCGCTGGTAATTAATCCATCACAACCTTCTTTTTGTACGCCAGGCAAACCAGACAAAAACTTATCTGTAACGTCTTTACCCAAACCTTCTTTACGGAAACGCTTACCTTCAACTTCTAGTAATTCTGTTTTCAGAATGCGCTGGCCTGGCTCACTATTGCCATCAGACCAGGTTAACTGGAAACGAACGATTGCAACATCATGAATCTTGCCAAGATTGTGCTCAAGACGCTCCACATCTAACCAGTTACCTTGAGGGTCCACCATGCGCCAGCTAGCCAAATTATCGAGTGCAGTGCCCCATAAAACAGCTTTTTTGCCACCAGCATTCATGGCAATATTGCCGCCGATACAACTTGCGTCAGCGGATGTAGGATCAACCGCAAACACTAGTCCAGCATGCTCAGCAGCATCGGATACACGACGGGTTACAACTCCAGCACCTGTGAAGATCGTGGACACCTCATGCTCAAGGCCAGGTAGCCGCTTGGATTTAACCCCGCCGATATCTTCTAATTTTTCAGTATTAATTACCGCAGACATGGCATACAGAGGAATAGCGCCACCGGTATAACCAGTACCACCTCCACGAGGAATAATCGTCAGACCTAATTCAACACACGCTTTTACTAGGCCCGGAATTTCAGATTCGTAATCGGGCTTTAAAACAACGAGTGGAAACTCAACACGCCAGTCAGTTGCATCAGTGACGTGTGCAGCACGTGATACACCATCGAAACAGATATTGTCGCTAGCGGTATGGCGGCCCAATTCTTTGCGAGCGCGCTTACGAATTTGCTCCACTTCTTTGAAGCCGTTTTCAAAACTGTCGATGGCACGGTAAGCAGCATTCAACAAAATCTCTACTTGATCGGCTGAGTCACCACTATTTCGTTTTTTGACTTCGCCCAAGCGATGCCATAAAGCATCAATCAATTGCTTGCGACGAACAGGGCTATCTAATAAATCATCCTGCAAAAAAGGGTTGCGTTGAACCACCCAAATATCGCCCAAGATTTCAAATAACATCCGCGCCGAGCGGCCAGTGCGCCGCACCCCACGCAAATCATTGAGAACGCGCCAAGACTCCTCGCCCAATAAGCGAATAACAATCTCTCGATCAGAAAAGGAGGTGTAGTTGTAAGGAATTTCGCGCAGCCGGGGGGAACCCGCCTCAGCGTCCAACAACTGGTTCAAAGCTAGTGGAGCATTCATAGCAACATATTTGATAAATAAGCATTTTAATTGAGCGAACCTGATAGTGGCAGGAAAAGGTGAAAGCTGCTCCCCGAAGGGATAAACCCTTGCAAATCTAAGGGCTTAGGGGTCATCCGTGGTACGCTCATTGGATGGCAACGAACTATTTAAAGAAAATTTTATCGGCTCGCGTCTATGACGTAGCCAGGGAAACCGAGCTCCAGCTCGCCCCCGAACTAACAAAACGTTTGGGCAACCAGGTCTTCCTAAAAAGGGAAGATAACCAACCGGTTTTCTCCTTCAAACTCCGAGGCGCCTATAACAAGATGGCCCATTTACCCCCAGAAGCCCTAAAACGCGGTGTGATTGCTGCTTCTGCTGGCAACCATGCTCAAGGGGTAGCCCTTTCAGCCGCCAAAATGAAGTGTAAGGCTGTCATTGTGATGCCGATTACGACGCCAAGCGTCAAAATTAATGCAGTTAAAGCCAGGGGTGGTGCTTGGGTAGAAATCATCCTCCATGGCGAGTCCTATAGCGACGCCTTCAAACATTCAGAGATTCTAGGCAAAAAACGGGGTCTGACTTTTGTTCATCCATTTGATGATCCCGATGTAATAGCGGGACAAGGAACAATCGCCCAAGAAATTTTTGCACAATACCAAGAATCAATCGACGCAGTATTTGTAGCAATTGGTGGTGGCGGTTTAATTGCTGGCATCGGCGAATATGTCAAAGCGGTGAGCCCAAAAACCAAAGTCATTGGCGTTCAAGCTTCTGACTCTGACGCTATGAATCAATCCCTCAAAGCGGGTAAACGCATTGAGATGAAAGATGTTGGCTTATTCTCTGACGGCACCGCAGTCAAACTCGTTGGTAAAGAAACTTTCCGCATCTGCAAAAAAGTGGTTGATGAAATCATCACCGTTGATACCGATGAAATCTGTGCGGCCATTAATGATGTCTTTACTGACACCCGCAGCATCCTGGAGCCAGCTGGCGCCCTAGCCATTGCAGGCATGAAAAAGTATGTTGAAAAAAAGCGCATCAAGAAGAAAACCCTTGTAGCAGTTGCTTGCGGTGCCAATATGAATTTTAGCCGTTTACGCTTTGTAGCAGAACGCGCAGACGTGGGCGAATTCCGTGAAGCGGTCTTTGCAGTAACGATTCCCGAGGAGCGCGGTTCTTTCAAGCGCTTCTGTGAATTACTTGGCAAGCGTAATGTGACTGAATTTAACTATCGCATTGGCGATCAAAGTGAAGCCCACATCTTCGTTGGTATCAGCACCCAAAAGGCTGGAGATAGCGAAGCAATTGCAAAACATTTTCGTAAAGCCAAGTTTGCAACGATAGACCTCACGCATGATGAATTGGCCAAGTCTCACTTGCGCCATATGGTTGGCGGCCACTCTGCGCTCGCTAAAGATGAATTGCTCTACCGCTTTGAATTCCCAGAGCGTCCAGGTGCGCTCATGAAATTCCTCACCAGCATGGCGCCCAACTGGAACATCAGCCTGTTTCACTACCGCAATCATGGTGCGGACTATGGTCGCATCCTAGTTGGTATTCAAGTTCCCGAGAATGAGCAGAAAAAATTTCAGACCTTTTTAGCAAAATTGGGCTACCCGCATTGGGATGAAAGTCATAACCCAGCATATCGCCTTTTCCTCAAATAATGTTAGATACCTAAAACGCAATTTATCAATGTCATACACGCTCACCGGAAAACTTGTCGTAGCGATTTCATCGCGCGCCCTGTTTGATTTCGAGGAAGAAAATCGCATCTTCGAATCGACGGATGACAGCGCTTACATGAAATTACAGCTTGAGCGTCTTAGTGAGGCCGCTCAAAGAGGCGTGGCATTCCCACTGGTAAAGAAACTCTTAGCCTTTAATGAGGAAGGTGAGCAACGTGTTGAGGTAGTGATTCTTTCTCGCAATGACCCAGTTAGCGGCTTACGTGTATTCCGCTCCGCTGAGCACCATGGATTACATCTCGAGCGCGGTGTATTCACTAGAGGCCGCCCTCCTTATCATTATCTGCGCTCACTGCATGCAAATCTTTTCTTGTCTGCCAATGAAGATGATGTGAGGGCCACGATTGATGCAGGCTTTCCAGCAGCACGCGTCTATCCAGAATCCAGTAAAACTGCCGAGTCCCACCCAAATGAAATCCGCATTGCATTTGACGGAGACGCAGTGCTTTTCTCCGATGAAGCTGAACAAGTGTTCCAGAAAAAAGGGTTAGAGGCTTTTGTGGATCATGAAAGCAGGAAAGTGGATATCCCACTACCTCCAGGCCCCTTTAAACCCTTACTCGAAGCGTTACACAGATTACAGCGCTCTACCAGCGAGAACGGTATGCGCATTCGCACTGCACTAGTAACCGCACGCTCTGCTCCTGCTCACGAACGTGCCATTCGCACCTTAATGGCATGGGGTATTGATGTTGATGAGGCTATGTTCTTGGGCGGCTTATCGAAGAGCGAGTTCTTAAGAGAATTCGAGCCAGACTTTTTCTTTGATGATCAAACTGGTCACTGCCAATCTGCTGCATCGGTTGCGCCTACCGGTCATGTTGTATCTGGTGTATCCAATAAACCAAAAAGCAAATAACAAGGCAAGCTTCCGCAATGGCTACACTTCCACTTGGACAATCAACTCAATACCCAGATCAATACGATCCCAGTTTGCTATTTCCCATCCCGAGATCTGAGAACCGCAAGAAGCTAGGCCTCAAAGAGAATCAAGCTTTACCGTTTGTTGGCGTTGATATTTGGAATGCCTTTGAGCTGAGCTGGCTAAATAAAAAAGGTAAGCCACAAATTGCCTTGGCGGAGTTTCAGATCCCCGCAGATTCTCCCAATATGATTGAGTCCAAATCCTTCAAGCTCTATCTGAATAGCCTCAACAGTGCGCACTTTGAGGATGAGAATGAAGTTAAAGAGCGACTCATCAATGATTTATCGACAGTCGCCGGCAGCAAGATCACCACTCGGATGAATCCAACCGAAACCATTGCTAAAAAAGGAATGCAGGAGATGGGGGGCATTTTGATGGATCGTCTTGATATTGAGATTGACCCAAGTTTGCCGGCAGATCCAAGACTATTAGGTGTCAACGAATCTTTTGGCCCCATCGAACAATGCCTAGTTTCACACCTGCTCAAATCGAATTGTCCCGTGACGGGCCAGCCAGACTGGGCAAGTGTACAAATCCGTTATCAAGGCAGGCCAATTCTCGAGGAAGGCTTACTGCGCTACCTCATTGGCTTTAGACAACTCGGTGAGTTTCACGAACATTGCGTCGAGACCATCTTTGCCGACATCAAGCGTGAGTGCAAACCAGAAAAGTTATCGGTATATGCCCGCTATACAAGACGAGGTGGCTTAGATATCAACCCTTTTCGCACCGATCACAATTCTCCTTGGCCCGAGAACGTTCGGCACGCAAGACAGTAGGCAAATAAAAACCCCTTGTAGGAAATCCTAGAAGAGGTTTTTGCTATTACGGCAATTGCCGCGCTAGTTGGCATTACTCAAAATGGAATATCGTCATCCATTGCACCAAGCGATGCGGCATTTGATGATGCTGGAGCAGACTGCTCAGCCGGCTTTGAGCGACTATAGCTCTCACCACCATCACCACTTCCGCCTACTGGCTTACCACCAAGCATTTGCATAGTTTCTGCAACGATCTCAGTGGAATACTTTTCTTGCCCACTTGCATCAGTCCATTTACGAGTACGCAAACGACCTTCAACATAAACCTGTGAACCTTTTTTAAGGTACTGACCCGCAATTTCTGCAAGCTTGCCAAAGAATGCAACACGATGCCATTCTGTGGTTTCTTTCATTTCGCCAGTTTGCTTATCTTTGTAGCGATCAGATGTTGCTACTGAAATGTTTGTAACGGCGTCGCCGCTTGGCATATAACGCGTTTCTGGATCGCGTCCTACGTTACCTACGATGATGACTTTATTTACCGAAGCCATGTTGTCTCCCGAAGAAAAATACTGCTGTTATTGCTGCTAAAAATAAACTGCTCGCTTTAATTGATGAAGCTGCGGTTATGTCTTTGTGGCTAGGTCCTTTGAATCTGTTGCTCGCGTTGGCATTTCACCCATCGACCAAGCAATTATAAGCCAGCACACTAAGAGTGCCGCACCCATCATAAAGACCGATAAATCACCATGGCTATCCATCAAATAGCCGCCAATAGCAGCCCCTGAAAAGAGGCCAATTGACTGAGTTGTGTTGTAAACACCTAATGCAGTACCTTTAGATTCTTTTGCAAATCGCGACACCAAAGAGGGTTGCAAAGCTTCTAACAGGTTAAATCCTACAAAGTAAATCAATAGCGCAAGAGCAATCATCATTACCGATGTAGCTTGAGTAAATAATGATTCAGCAATAAATAATAGAACGATAGCCGCCAGCAATACAGAACGTAAGCGCTGTTTCTTCTCGCCGTAAATGATTGCAGGGGCCATCAATACAAATGAGATGAGTACAACTGGAAGATAAATTTCCCAATGAGATGAGAGTGGCAATCCTGCCTGAACTAATAAACGCGGAACTACCAAGAACATTGCTACTTGAGTAGCGTGCAATACAAAAACTCCGAGATTCAAGCGCATCAACTCTGGACGAAAGAAAACCTCTTTCAATGAGGCTTGCTGGACCTTGGCTTCAGGCTTGCTGGTTGGTAATACATAGTAGGTCACAAACATCGCAAGTACACCCAAAATCGCGAGGACGATAAATATTCCACTAAGGCTGATAACTTTATAAATTGGTGCAGCGATTACCAGCGACAGTGCGAATGAGAGGGCAATGCTGCCTCCTACTAAGGCCATGGCTCGGGTGCGCACCTGTTCGCGGGTTAAATCCGCCACCCAGGCAGAAATTGCTGCTGATACAGCCCCAGCACCCATGACCCCGCGCCCAATGGCGATCCATAGCAGGTCATCTTTGGCTGCGCAAATCAAAGCCCCTGCCACAAATAAGGAAAGCCCCCATAAAACAACCGGCTTACGCCCAATTCGATCGGATAGGCGGCCCAAGGGGATATAGAAACAGGCTTGAATAATATTGAAGATCCCAAGGGTCAAACCCACCCAAAGGGCATGCTCCCCGCCCGGCAAGCCGCGCGCATGAATACTAAAGACCGGCAAAAGCAAAAATAAGCCCAGCATGCGGAGGCCAAAGATGCCTGCTAAGGCCAGAGTGGAGCGAAGTTCAGAAGAATTCATGGGAAAGAGCTATATTAACAAGTTACACAAAAAAATCATGAATAACGAAATCAAGATCCGCGGTGCCCGCACCCACAACCTCAAAAACATCAATCTAGACATTCCTAGAGAGAAACTAGTCGTCTTGACTGGCTTATCTGGTTCAGGCAAGAGCTCCTTGGCTTTTGATACCCTGTATGCCGAAGGTCAACGTCGTTATGTGGAGTCACTCTCAGCATATGCCCGCCAGTTTTTACAGCTGATGGAAAAACCAGACGTCGATACGATCGAAGGTCTATCGCCTGCAATTTCCATTGAGCAAAAAGCAACCAGTCACAACCCACGTTCAACCGTCGGCACTGTGACTGAAATTCACGATTACTTACGTCTGTTATTTGCGCGCGCAGGCACACCCCATTGCCCAGACCACGATCTTCCACTAGAAGCCCAAAGCGTTTCACAAATGGTCGACACCGTGCTGGCAATGAAAGAAGATACCAAGTTGATGATTCTTGCTCCCGTAGTGAGCGAGCGCAAAGGTGAATTCGTCGACCTCTTCCAGGACCTGCAGGCACAAGGCTTTGTGCGCTTCCGAGTACGCTCCGGCGGCGGCACAGCAAATGCTGCTAAAGCAGAAATTTTTGAAGTAGATCAATTGCCAACACTAAAGAAAAACGATAAGCACTCGATTGAGGTAGTGGTAGACCGTATTAAAGTGCGGCCAGATATTCAGCAGCGTCTCGCAGAATCATTCGAGACAGCACTGCGTCTCGCGGATGGCAAAGCCATGATTGTGGATATGGATAGTGGCAAGGAGATGATCTTCTCAAGCAAATTCGCTTGCCCTGTTTGCTCTTATTCCCTGCAAGAACTAGAGCCACGTCTTTTCTCTTTCAATAATCCAATGGGCGCTTGTCCATCCTGCGATGGCCTTGGACATCAATCCTTCTTTGATCCTAAGCGCATCGTTGCACACCCTGATTTATCACTCGCTTCTGGCGCCATTAAGGGCTGGGATCGCCGCAATCAGTTCTACTTCAAACTGCTGCAAACACTTGCAAAACATGGTGGCTTTGATGTTGAGAAGCCATTTGAAACGCTTTCCAAGAAACAACAAGACCTCATCTTGCTTGGTTCTGGTGATGTCACTATTCCCTTTGAGTACATCAATGAGCGTGGCAAAAACAGTATTCGTGAACATGCTTTTGAAGGCATCGTCGCCAACTTTGAACGTCGTTATCGTGAAACTGACTCTATGACGGTACGCGAAGAGCTATCACGCTATCAAAATGTACAATCCTGTCCTGAGTGCAGCGGTAGTCGTTTGCGTAAGGAGGCTCGCTTTGTCAAAGTAGGCGAGAAGAAACAATCACGCGCTATTTATGAAATCAGCGCTCTGCCGCTTAAAGAAGCCAAAGAATATTTTGAAACGCTCGAACTCAAAGGTGCCAAACGCGAAATTGCTGACAAGATTGTTAAAGAGATTGGCGCACGTCTGCGCTTCTTAAATGACGTAGGCCTTGACTACCTCTCGCTCGAACGAAGTGCCGATACTCTTTCTGGCGGCGAAGCACAGCGTATTCGCCTGGCCAGCCAAATTGGCTCAGGCTTAACTGGAGTCATGTACGTTCTTGATGAACCTTCGATTGGCCTGCATCAGCGCGACAACGATCGCTTAATTGGAACCCTGAAACACTTGCGTGATTTAGGCAATAGCGTCTTAGTGGTTGAGCATGACGAGGACATGATTCGCGCTTCAGATTGGGTGATCGATATTGGCCCAGGTGCAGGTGTTCATGGAGGCGAGATCGTTGCTCAAGGAACCCCTGCTGAAGTTGAGGCTAATCTAAACTCACTTACCGGGGCCTATCTTGCGGGTCGTGAAGCGATTGCAGTCCCAGAAAAACGCATTCCAGCAAATGACCGATTCCTAGAAATCATTGGTGCACGTGGCAATAACTTGCAATCAGTGCATGCCAAGATTCCAGTGGGATTACTCACTTGCGTGACTGGAGTTTCAGGCTCTGGCAAATCTACACTCATCAACGATACCTTGCACCATGCGGTAGCTCAACACCTCTATGGCTCTAATGCAGAGCCTGCAGCGCATGATTCAATGAAAGGTTTAGAGCATTTTGACAAAGTCATTAGCGTTGATCAATCACCGATTGGCAGAACCCCGCGCTCTAATCCAGCTACCTATACTGGCCTATTTACTCCTATCCGTGAGCTCTTTGCCGGTGTTCCCGCTTCACGTGAGCGTGGCTATGAGGCTGGCCGCTTTTCTTTTAACGTCAAAGGTGGACGTTGCGATTCTTGTGAGGGTGATGGCGTTCTCAAAGTAGAAATGCACTTCTTGCCTGACGTTTATGTGCCTTGCGACGTTTGTCATGGCAAACGTTACAACCGTGAGACTCTGGACATTCGCTACAAAGGCAAGAATATTCATGAAGTACTCTCGATGACTATCGAGCAAGCCCATGAATTTTTTGAAGCGGTTCCAGTTGTTAAACGCAAACTAAAAACGCTCTTAGATGTTGGTCTTGGTTATGTGAAGCTTGGGCAAAGCGCTACCACTTTGTCTGGCGGCGAGGCTCAACGCGTCAAGCTTTCTCTTGAGCTATCAAAACGAGATACGGGCAGAACCCTATACATTTTGGATGAGCCGACCACTGGCTTACATTTCCATGACATTCAACTGTTATTGACGGTGATTCAAACATTGAAGAAACAAGGTAATACTATCGTCATCATTGAGCACAACTTAGATGTCATTAAGACTGCGGACTGGATTATTGATCTAGGCCCTAAAGGAGGCGCCGGTGGTGGACAAATTATTGCCACTGGAACACCGGAAGATGTCGCAAAAAATGAATCTAGCTTTACTGGCCACTACTTGGCGCCATTACTAACCCGAAAACTTGTTGCCGCTAAGAAGAAAAAATAATCGCAGTAATAAACGCGATTGATTGATCTCAGAGTAACTTAGCCTCAGCTAAATCGGTTGCCTCTGAATTACCTGAGATCACCAAAATATCATTGGCTTCCAACTGCAAGTCAGGACTAGGATCTAACTTCACATAATCGGCATTTCGACCTTTGCGACGCACTGCCTGAACACTAACGCCTTCATTCTCAAGGTCGAGCTCGCCCAGGGTTTTGCCAACTGCCTGTGAGTGCGGCAACAAAGTAATTGAATGTAAACGCCAAGACTCATTGGACCCAAAGTCATTATCAGCCGAACCGCGGAAGTAACCCCTCAATAGGCTGTAACGCTCTTCACGAGCAGTAGTAATGCGTCGAACCACCTTGCGCATCGGAACGCCCATGATCAGCAAAACATGGGAGGCAATCATGAGACTACCCTCAATCAACTCAGGAATAACTTCAGTGGCACCAGCCGCTTGCAATTTAGCAATATCGGCATCATCTCTAGTGCGCACCAATACTGTCATTCCCGGGCGCAGATGCTCAACCTGTCGCAATACTCGCAAACTTGCTCCAGTATCGGCATAGGTAATAACTACCGCTTTTGCTCTAGATAAACCAGCGGCAATCAAATAATTTTCACGACTAGCATCGCCATAGACAACGTTGTCACCAGCGGCGGCCGCTTCTTTGACCCGATCAGGATCTAAATCCAAGGCAATGTAAGGAATTTTTTCTTGATCGAGCATGCGTGCCAAACTTTGGCCTGAGCGCCCAAATCCACAAATCACTACGTGGTTTTCATTACGTACACTCTTGGCTGCAACGCGCGTCAAAGCAAGTGATTGCAATAACCATTCATTACTAGAAAACCGCATGGCAATACGATCGCTGTATTCAATTAAGAAAGGTGCGCAGAACATCGATAACAGCATTGCTGCCAATACTGCTTGACTTAAGGTTGGATCAATTAAATCCAAGCCATCAATTTGAGTGAGTAAAACGAATCCAAATTCACCCGCTTGAGCCAGGCATAGGCCCGTTCGGATTGAGATGCCCGTGCTTGAGCCAAAGGCTTTAGAAAGCACTGCGATCAAGCCAAACTTAAACACCAGAGGGCCTATTAATAAGGCTAGAACCAACATCCACTGTTCGTAAATCACATTGAAATCCAGCAGCATGCCAATCGTAATAAAGAACAGTCCAAGCAACACATCGCGGAAGGGTTTAACGTCTTCTTCGACCTGGTGGCGATATGGTGTTTCTGAAATCAACATACCTGCCAAGAAAGCCCCTAAGGCCAAAGACAAACCAAAGTGCTCGGTTAGCCCTGCCATACCCAAGACAATCAATAGGAGATTGAGCATGAATAATTCTTGAGAGCGCAACTTGGCTACCAACCTGAACCAGCGACTCATCAGCGTTTGACCAATAAAGAAAATCAGGACTAATGCCACAGTAATCTTAATTGCTGCCGTTGTTAGAGCAACAAATAAGTCTGCCGAATTCTTGCCTAGTGATGGCAACAGAATCAACAAGAAGACCACTGCCAAATCCTGGAACAGCAAAATACCAACAACATTACGGCCGTGCTCGGTCTCTAATTCCGCGCGATCAGAAATAAGTTTGGTCACAATCGCGGTAGATGACATGGCCAAAGCTCCACCCAGGGCAATAGCTGCATACCAAGAGATAGGGTAAATCCAGTTCATCAGGAGGCTGGCTGGGACTGCCAAGAACATTGTCAAGGCCACCTGACTAGCTCCAAGGCCAAATACGATCTTACGCATCGCCCGCAGCTTATGCAGGTTAAATTCCAGGCCAATCGAGAACATCAAGAAAACTACCCCAAATTCAGCCAAATAATGGACTGTGGCCGAGTCACTCGCTAAGCCCAAGGCATTCGGACCAATCAGCACCCCAATGGCTAAATAGCCCAAAATAGGGGGTAAGCCAAAATAGCGGAAAATAACCACTCCGGCCACACCAGAGGCCAAGAGAATGAGAGTTAACTGAAGGACTGACGGCATATACTTACTCGATGATAGCTAAGACTCGTGAACGAACCCTAAAGCTTGCGCGCGACACCCTCACGATTGAGGCTGCTGCACTGCAAACCATGCGCGACCGCCTTGAAGGGGCTAATGCTGATGCACTAGTTCTTGCAGTTGAACTGCTTCATGGTTGCAAAGGCAGAATCGTTGTTTCTGGAATCGGCAAATCTGGGCATATCGCCCGCAAAATTGCTGCCACCTTTGCTTCCACTGGATCCCCTGCTTTTTTTGTCCACCCTGCCGAAGCAAGTCATGGTGACTTAGGGATGGTGACAAGGGATGATGTTTTTGTTGCCCTCTCAAACTCTGGTGAGACTGAGGAACTATTAACTATCGTTCCGATCGTTAAGCGCACAGGGGCAAAACTCATTGCCCTGACTGGAGCGCCGAGCTCATCCCTTGCAAAATTAGCAGACGCACATCTCGACACTAGTGTCGAGAAAGAAGCTTGCCCACTCAACCTTGCACCAACAACGAGCACCACTGCAGCTTTAGCAATGGGTGATGCACTGGCTGTGGCACTCTTAGATGCAAGAGGTTTTGAAGCGGAAGATTTCATTCGCTCACATCCAGGTGGCAGACTAGGTCGCAAACAACTGATGCACGTTAGCGAGGTGATGCGTAGCTTTGATGACACTCCTAAAATTTCTGTTGAAGCCTCGCTGCAAGATGCTTTGCTAGAGATGACCGCTAAACGGATGGGGATGGTAGTCGCCCTAGATAAAGACAAAAAGGTATTCGGAATTTTGACTGATGGTGATCTGCGTCGCTTATTGGAGAAGAAAACCAATCTAGATGGCATTACCTTGAAAACTGCCACTACACCTGGTCCGCGTACTATTCCACCGGAGTTGCTTGCAGAAGAGGCTATTGAGATGATGGAAAAGCATCGCATTAACCACTTAGTGGTTACCGACAGCAATGGCCAACTATTAGGCGCGCTCAATCTCCATGACTTATTTGCAGCAAAAGTTATTTAGCCCCCAATCTAGTTGATTCTCTATGCCTAGCGCTTTTAATACCCATCAAACCAATCCTCTCACTCAATATCCGCAAGCGTGGGATCGTGCCAGCAAAGTTAAGCTATTGGTTTTAGATGTCGATGGCGTTTTAACCAACGGGCAAGTATGGATTGGGAGCGATGGCAAAGAGTCACTCAAAGCATTTGATATTCAGGATGGTCTGGGCATTAAATTGTTAGAGCAATGCGGGATACCAACAGCCATCATCACCGGCAGAAATACAAAGATGGTTTTAGCTCGCTGTGAAGAGCTAGGGATTAAACAGGTGCATATGGGCGTAGAAAATAAAGCCCTTGCCTTGGATCAGGTTGTTAAATCCCTGAATCTTTCTGCCTCAGACTGCGCTGTCATGGGCGATGATTGGCCAGACTTGCAGATGATGAAAAGTGCTGGATTGAGGATCTGTCCAGCGCAAGGTCATGAGGCGGTTAAAGAATTCGCACATTTTGTAACCAACAATAGTGGTGGTAATAGCGCTGTACGAGAAGTTTGTGACCTCATCCTAAAGTCACAAAACCGCTATGATGATCTGCTCAATAAAGCGCGTAACTAATCAATGCAATTGAATTCTCAACAGATCAAACTTGGCATTGGGCGCACTCTATTGCGACTGATGCCCTTGATTTTGATGAGCGCATTAACCCTAGCAACTTTTTGGTTGGTACGAAAAAATACGCCCCCTGAAAAGTCTGCGCTTGAACGCGCGAGACTGCACGAGCCCGATTACACCATTCATGATGGGGCTCTCTCTGCATTGAATGAACTTGGTAATACTAAGTATCGAATTTTGGGGAAACAAGTGACTCACTATGATGATGACGCCTCAATCGATATTTTGACTCCTCGTATGCGCCTCTTTCAGCTCGATAAGGCACCAGTAACAGTCAAATCTGATACCGGTCATCTTGATGGAGATCTCACAGTTCTGGATCTTATCGATAACGCCACCATCTTTCGACCTGCGCAGGCGGCTACAGTGACGGAACCAGCCACCCTTCGTATGTTGGCATCTTCAAGCTATTTTAAGGTGCTTATTAATGATGACATTATCGAAACCGATAGGCCTATTACGCTTGAGCAAGGTATGTCTGTGATGCATTCCACTGAAGGCGGCGTTTTTAATAATGTCGAACAAAGCATGACACTCTCCGGTCAAGTGAAGGGGCGCATTGAGCGAGCACCGCGAGGGAATCAGTAAATGATCGCTAGAGGCAGCACTTCGCTCAACTCAATTGCTTTTATTTTGGTGCTTGGCTTAGGGCTTGCTGGATTTGTCCATGCAGAAAAAGCGGATCAAGATAAACCTATTATTCTTGAGGCGGAAAAAGTTTCCGTAAATGACGTCAAACAAATCTATGATCTCAATGGTCAAGTGCTGCTGATCAAAGGCAGCATTCTTGTAACCGGTGAAGAGGGTCATATTCAAGTTGACCCCGAAGGCTATGAGTTTGTTGACGTTAAAGGAGCGCCAGATGACACGGCCAGTTTCAGACAGCGTCGCGAAGGTTCCGCAGATGAATTTATGCAGGGCCTTGCCCATCAGGTTACTTACAACGCTAAAACCGAATTTCTGACACTAACAGGAGACGCTAGCCTCAAGCGCCTACTGAATATGCAAATGCTAGACCAATTACGCGGCTGGAAAATTGAGTACGATGATGTAAAGCAGTACTATCGGGTGACGCCTCCAGCAGATGCAAAGCCGGATGATTTGCCTTTAGCTAGAGCAATCCTTTCACCAAGACGAAAAGCTACATTAGAGAAATGACAACGGATTCAGCTCAAACCAATAGCCCAGCAACCCTAAGTGCTCACAAGCTACAAAAGCGATATGGCTCCAGAACAGTAGTTCGTGATGTTTCCATAGAAGTGAAATGTGGCGAAGTCGTCGGTTTGCTCGGGCCCAATGGTGCAGGTAAAACAACTTCGTTTTACATGATTGTTGGCTTGGTTCCCCTTGATGGTGGCAATATTATTTTGGATGGTGCTGACATCACGCATTTACCCATTCATGAGCGAGCTCGCATGGGTTTGTCTTATCTCCCCCAAGAAGCTTCGGTTTTCAGAAAACTCAATGTTGCTGAAAATATTCAAGCCGTCCTCGAACTGCAAGCACAGGGTGGCAAACCGCTAACTAAAGCTGAAATTGCGAGCCGTCTAGATGAACTCTTAGGTGAACTACAAATTAGCCACCTGCGAAACAACCCAGCCCTCTCCCTTTCTGGGGGAGAACGTCGCAGGGTTGAGATTGCCAGAGCCTTAGCATCTCAGCCCAAGTTCATCTTGCTAGACGAGCCATTTGCTGGTGTTGACCCGATTGCCGTTGGGGAAATTCAGCGCATCGTACGATTCTTGAGAGACCGCCAGATCGGCGTACTCATTACCGACCATAACGTTCGGGAAACTCTAGGCATTTGCGACCACGCCTACATCATCAGCGAAGGTAGCGTCTTGGCTGAAGGCAAGCCAGATGAAATTATCCGAAACGATGCCGTCCGCAGGGTCTATCTAGGCGAAAACTTCCGGATGTAATCTAGGCGGCCTTCTGGGCTGTTTAACTAATAAAAATGCTTTTCCCTCTTGGTTTTCAGTAAATTCGCTGATACGCTGGAGGTTCATGAAGTTTCTTTCCCAAAATACCACTCAAACGATTTCAGGGGCTTGCGGCGCACCCTAGGCTTGAGCATGCGCACGCGTTTATAAGAGGAGATGCTGATGAATCTGAAAATTAATAGCCGCCATCTGGAAGTAACCCCAGCAATGCGATCACACCTTGAGGCTGGGATGGCCAAAATTCGTAAGCACTTTGACCATGTAATCGATGCCTCTGCTTTTCTTGTGGTTGATAACGCCAAAGAGAAAGAACTGCGTCAGAGTGCCGAAATTACTATTCATCTCAAGGGCAAAGAATTATTTGCCGAAGCTCATAACGCCGACCTCTACCACGCCATGGATGCCGTGGTAGATAAGCTAGAGCGCCAAGTTGTAAAACACAAAGAAAAGATCCAAGATCATCATCACGAAAAACGATTTGAGTAATCCCTATCGTCAGGACACCTATAATCAATTCAATGAATGCCCTGACCAATCTTTTTACTCCTGACTGCATTGCATTAGGCAACCCCGCTACAAGCAGGGCTGATGCATTTGCAGCAGCCGGAGATCTGTTCTCTCAAAAAGTAGGAATTGATGCTGCCTCTGTGGTGGCTTTCCTGAATGCACGTGAGGATTTAGGATCCACTGCACTTGGTGCTGGGGTTGCAATCCCCCATGGACGAGTTAAGGGCTTAAAACAACCAAGCGCTGCCTTCATGAGGCTAACAAATCCAATTGAATTTGCCGCTCCTGATGGCGAACCAGTAGCGATTCTGATTTTTTTATTGGTTCCTGAAAAGGCAACTCAACAGCATTTAGAAATTTTGTCCTCCATCGCACAACTATTGTCTGATGCGGATACCCGTCAATTCCTATCTTCTACAGATGACCCACTAAAAGTGTGCGAGCTTTTACAACAATGGGGTACAGCAAAATGATTCAACCTTTGCTCCTTGAGGGAGTAACTGCGCAGCAGATTTTTGATGACAACGTTTCAGATCTCAAGCTTTCCTGGATTGGCGGACTAGAAGGCGCAGATCGCACTTTCCCAGCTGAGGCAGTCAAGGCAGCTGCAGCTAGCTCAGACTTAGTGGGTCACTTAAATCTGATTCACCCAAGTCGTATCCAAATTTTTGGTGAGCAAGAAGTGGACTACCATGCTGCGCTAGAAGCCCAACAAAGACAAGAGCAGATCGCCAACTTAATCTCCAGGACACCGCCATGTGTGATTGTGGCCGACGGCAAGACTGCAGATGCAGATCTTCAACTCTTTTGTCAACGCTCTTCCACTCCCTTATTTACAACGCAAATCTCTGCGGCAGAGGTGATTGACCATCTTCGTACCTACCTAACCAAAATTGGTGCACCTCAAATCACGATGCATGGCGTTTTCATGGACATCCTGGGTTTAGGTGTCTTACTGACCGGCGATTCGGGTTTAGGTAAAAGTGAATTGGGTCTGGAGCTGATTTCTCGGGGACATGGTTTAGTGGCTGATGATGCTGTTGACTTTGCCCGTCTTGGTCCAGACTACATTGAAGGTCGTTGCCCTGTCATCCTGCGAAACTTGCTTGAGGTTCGCGGCTTAGGCCTGCTAGATATTCGTACCATCTTTGGTGAAACCGCAGTGCGTCGCAAACTTAAATTACGCCTCATTGTTCAGTTGGTTCGAAGAACGGATGGAGAGTTTGAAAGATTGCCCCTGGAAGCCCAACATATTAATGTCTTGGGTATTCCAATTCGGACTGTAAAAATTCAGGTGGCTGCAGGACGAAATTTGGCGGTATTAGTTGAAGCTGCTGTACGCAATACGATTTTGCAATTACGTGGCATTGATACCCTGAAAGAATTTATTGAGCGTCAACGCATGCAAATGAATGCCGAAGCAGACTCAGTGAAGTCACAAGGGCGATTGCTCTAAGCTATGCAAATTAATCTGATTACCGGGATCTCTGGCTCGGGTAAATCAGTTGCCCTCAGGGCTTTTGAGGACGCTGGTTATGACTGCGTAGACAATCTCCCAGTCTCCCTCCTTGAGAGTCTCATCACCACCCTCGAAAAAGAGAATAGCGAACGAGTAGCAGTTGCAATTGATGCGCGTCGCGGCCAAACTATCGCTGACTTACCTTCAATTCTAGAGAATTTGCGTCGGAATCATCAAGTAAGAATCGTTTTCTTAAACGCTGATACCAATACATTAGTACAGCGCTTTTCAGAAACCCGTAGACGCCACCCCTTATCAACTAATATTCAGCAATCACAGTCAGCAACCCTGATTGAGGCGATTGATAGAGAGCGCAACTTACTTGAGCCCCTGCGCGCCCAGGCCCATAGTATCGATACAAGCAATTTACCTGCACACGCTCTGCGCTCGTGGATCCAAGATTTCCTCAAAGAGAAACCCTTTGGACTTTCCGTAATTTTTGAATCCTTTGGCTTCAAAAAAGGTGTTCCCAGCGAAGCCGATCTAGTCTTTGATGTGCGCTGTTTGCCCAATCCGCACTACGATAAAGTCTTGCGACCGCTCACCGGCAAAGACAAGCCTGTACAAGAATTTTTAGAAAAGATTCCCGAAGTAGTTAGCATGGAAAGCGACATTATTCAATTCATTGATAAATGGTTACCCCACTATATTGCAGATGGTCGTAGCTATTTAACGGTAGCTATTGGTTGCACTGGCGGTCAACATCGCTCAGTCTACCTAGTCAATCGTATAAGCGAACACTTCCGTGCACAAAAAGATTTGACTGCTCTACAGATTAATTTTTTAGATCGCCATCGCGAGCTGGACTCAATCCCAACAGCAAAACTTTAACTGGTTGCGGCAAGCCATATCGCCCTAATTGGCTAAGAGATACCCACTTCAAATTAGAGTTAGAAAATTCCACGGTATTTGAAGAGCTCAATTCCCATATCTGCATCCATAAACGACGATGGGTAAAGATATGTTTAATTTGATTACCTTGCTTCAATCCCTTGAAAGATTTAAGCAAACCAGAAATATTTTCTTCTAGTAATGCGATAGAAAGCAGCGCTTTGAGCCCTTGAGCGGACTTATGAGCCCTCTCAGTCCTTGGTCTCCAGGGCGACTCAGGCAAAGACCATAGTCCGCCCCAAATCGCCTTACTAGGTCGCTTTTGTAGGAGAACAAAATTTCCCGCTCTCACCAATAGCATGTCGCAGTCAAACTCTGGTGACTTTGCCTTCAGTGTCTTTTGCGGCAAAGCAAGAACCTGATCACTCAAGTTCGCCTGACAATCTTTTGCAAATGGGCATTTTTTCTCGATACCTATGCATACTGGCTTACGCGCAGTGCACCAAGTAGCACCAAAATCCATTAAGGCCTGCGTATAGACCGGCATGTTTTCTGATTGACTCGGCAATAAGTCGGTTGCTAATTGCCATAGACGGTCATTTACCGCTTTATCCTGTATCGCACCTTCAACCGCAAACAAACGTGCAAAAATTCTTTTGACATTGGCATCCAATATTGCTGCGCGCTCTCGGAAAGCAAAAGCAGCAATGGCGCCCGCTGTTGATCGACCAATACCCTTTAAGCGCTCAAGCAAGATTGGGTCGCTTGGAAACTTGCCAGAAAATTCCTGCATCACCTGTTTTGCACATACATGCAAGTTTCGAGCACGAGAGTAGTAGCCTAGGCCCGCCCATTCAGCCAACACCTCATCGATATCAGCTGCAGCTAATTTCTTGACCGTTGGAAAGCGTTTCATAAAACGAGGATATCGCTCTAGTACTGTCGCAACTTGGGTTTGTTGTAGCATGATTTCGGAAACCCAAACTGCGTAAGGGTCCTGATTCCCCTGCCAAGGCAATCCTGAACGGCCGCTGACACCATGCCAAGTAATAAGCTTTTTTGAAAAAGTATTGATTAGCGTTTTTGACATTGGGGACAGAAATAGGTGGAGCGTTGCCCCTGAACAATTTGCGCGATCGGCGTTTTGCAAACCTTACAGGGCAGGTCTTTGCGGTCATAGACTTTGGTTTGCACCATGAAGTGGCCTGGATCACCTTCGCTATTTACAAAATCTTTCAAACTGCTTCCGCCAGCGGCTATGGCTTTTTTAAGAATCAGTCTTACGGCATTTGCCAAACGAGTACATTGTGGTTTGCTCAGCTTACCTGCTTCCTTCGCAGGATGAATTCCCGCCTCAAACAAACTTTCAGAACAGTAAATATTGCCAACACCAACGACAGCTTGTCCTGCCAATAGAAATTGCTTAACAGCAACGGTACGTTTGCGCGATGTCCTATAAAGAATATCTGCCCCCAGCTCGCCCGAGAACTCATCTGAAAAAGGCTCAACGCCTAATTTTTGCAAAAGCGCATTTTTCTCCAGCGGGCCTTTTGTGTTGGCATGCCATAGCACGGCGCCAAATTTTCGAGGGTCATGCAATCGCAGACTCAAATCACCAAACTCAAAGGTAACTCGATCATGCGTCTTTAAGGTATCGGAGCTCGGCAAGACCCGCAAAGTCCCAGTCATGCCCAAATGAATGAGTAAGTGGCCCGTCTCCATTTCGAGAAGCAGGTATTTTCCACGCCTCTTGATCGACTGAACCTTTTGACCAGTCAAAATCTTAGGCAAATTGCTAGGGACAGGCCAGCGTAAGCGCCCATCCAGCACTTTGACGGCGCTGATCTTCCGCCCCTCAAGGTGGGGGGCAATTCCTAATCTGGTGACTTCTACTTCTGGAAGTTCTGGCATAAATGGATTGTAGATTCGCAGATTAGAATGTGCTTATGAGCAAATTTACACGCAAGCCCTATTTGCTGGGCTTATTCCTTTTGGCCCTATCTAGCGGAGCAGTCTTTTCAAGTCAAGCCCAGGCGCAAGCAAGTGGTTTGCAGAGCGGAGAGGGCGTATTTGAGGTACTTGCTTCAGAAATTGCACTTCAACGAGGTGAGGCTGGACTGGCTTACAACACCTATCTGGAAATGGCTCGCCAATACAAAGATCCTCGTCTGGCTCAAAGGGCGATGGAAATCGCCATCGGCGGCGGCTCACCTGAGTTAGCGCTGCAGGCCGCAAAAACTTGGGATGAATTATCACCATCTTCTGAAACAAAACCCAAAGAAGTGCTGATCACCCTCCTTGTTTTAAATAACCAATGGTCTCATGCTGTTAAACCAGCCATCACTTTGCTACGACAACAAACTCCTGCACAACAAGAAAACACCTTATTACAACTGCAAGCACTGCTGGCTAAAGCTAAAGATGAAAACGAAGCCTTGCGCGCCTTCTACGAAATTGCATCAACCGTCAAGGTCTCGCCAAAAGATCCTGGCCTACTTTACTCCTACGCCATGTCTGCAGAAAAAGTGGGGCGCAATGATGTCATGGAAAAAACCTTGCGTGATATTTTGCGCAAGCATCCAAACGATGCGAATACTTTAAACGCGCTCGGCTATTCATTAGCTGATCGCAATATCAAACTTCCTGAAGCATTGGCGCTCATCAGCAAAGCACATCAACTATCCCCAAAAGATAGCTTCATCTTAGACAGCTTAGGCTGGGTCAACTTTAGACTCGGTAAAAATACGCTGGCATTAGAGCAACTACAGCAAGCTTTTACAATGAAACCTGAGGCCGATATTGCAGCCCATGCTGGAGAGGTCCTGTGGGCCATGAACCGCCGTACTGAGGCTGAAGATATATGGCGCCAAGGTCAAAAGCTAGATGCCAACAACCCGACCCTTAAGGAAACTTTAAAGCGTTTAAAACCAGACTGGTCGACCCCGGAACAAGCTCCTCAGGGCTCATGGGATGGGCGTTTCGCAGTCAAAGTAATCGGCATCACTGAATCGCAAAATCAAGGCGGCTCGGGTGGCTTTACCTTAACTCAAGATGCACTTAAAGATATTTTAGAAATTCGCAATCCTGTTGGTGGCTCGATCGCAAAAATTACAATCACTCCTGGCGAAGCAACCTTAGAGCGCGATGGTCAAGTAGTTACTGCAATTGATGCAGATACCTTAGTTCAAAACACGCTAGGACTGCCACTGCCTGCAAGGGGTCTATCAAATTGGCTCAGCGGAGAAGTAAGGCCAGGTAGCGAGGCCAGCGTTGAAAGAAACCCTAAAGGCCAAGTGAGCAAAATTAGTCAAGATGGTTGGGAGTTGATTTACACCTGGGGCAACAACAAGCGCCTAGATAAGCTCACAATGACCCGCAGCTCCAACATTGGGTCGATTGATATTCGATTGGTATTCGATCACCCGAATGAGTAACAACATTTTGGTGCTTCGCTCACCAGCAAAGCTGAATCTTTTTCTCCACCTCGTTGGACGCCGAGCTGATGGCTATCACTTACTTCAATCTGTTTTTCAGCTGATTGATTGGTGCGACACCATCTCTCTCAAAGCAATTCCAGAGAATGAAGTTCGTCGTATCAATCCAATACCCGAGGTGCCGCCAGAACAAGATTTAGTTGTTCGTGCAGCCAAATTATTAAAAGAGTTTTGTAGCTTCCCTGGCGGGGTTGAAATCGATCTTCAGAAAGAAATTCCGATGGGTGCAGGGTTGGGTGGCGGGTCCTCTGATGCAGCAACTACTTTGATTGGGCTAAATACCCTTTGGAAGCTTCAACTCGATAGAGCAACTTTAGCCAAGCTAGGCCTCCAGCTTGGCGCCGATGTGCCCTTTTTTATCTATGGTCAAAATGCTTTTGTAGAAGGGGTTGGCGAAAAAATCCAAGGGCTTGAGCTAGAAAATCGAGATTTTTTGGTGATTTTTCCCCAGCAGAGCATCGCCACAGCAAGCATTTTTCAAGACCCACATTTGACCAGAAACCATGCTCAGATTACAATTGATGGCTTTCTTGCGTCGCCATGGTCGGAATTATCAAACGATTGTCAGACAGTAGCGGTGCGGATTTGTCCTGAAGTGAAGCAAGCTTTGGATTGGATTAGCCAGGCAGTAGCGGGATCAGAGCCCCGCATGTCCGGTTCTGGAAGTAGCGTTTTTGCCGTCTTAGACCCTAAGACCGATACCGCAAAACTAGATAATCTTTTGCAAAATCTTCCAAAAGGATGGGTAGGTCGGATTGTTCGGGGCTTAAATAAGAATCCCGCTTACAATTTGGTTTCTTCAGATTGACCTGTAGGGGAATCGCCAAGCTGGTTAAGGCACTGGATTTTGATTCCAGCATGCGAAGGTTCGAATCCTTCTTCCCCTGCCAAATACTGTAGAAATGATAAAGATAACCTTTTGACCCGACTAAGCCCTTAATCCTATGACTGCCTCTACTCACTCAGATTTACTGACCCTATTCACAGGCAACGCAAATCCTGTTTTGGCTGAGGCTGTCGCCAAAGAACTTCATCTCCCAATGGGAAAAGCTTTTGTAGGCCGCTTTTCTGATGGCGAGATCCAAGTAGAAATTCAAGAGAACGTGCGCGGTAAAAATGTTGTTGTCATTCAATCAACGTGTGCGCCAACCAACGACAGCTTGATGGAGCTGATGATCATGATTGATGCGCTCAAGCGTGCGTCAGCTGGTCGCATCACTGCAGTCATTCCTTATTTTGGTTATGCCCGCCAAGACCGTCGCCCACGTTCTGCACGTGTGGCAATCTCAGCGCGCATCGTGGCCAATATGCTCCAATCGGTTGCCGGTATTGAGCGTGTTCTAACCATGGATCTACATGCTGACCAAATTCAGGGTTTCTTTGACATCCCGGTAGACAATATATATGCCTCACCTGTTCTCTTGGCGGACCTCGAGGCACAGAAGACCCAAAAAGACCTCATCATCGTCTCACCAGATATTGGCGGTGTTGTGCGTGCTCGCGCAATGGCCAAGCAACTCGGTACTGATTTAGCCATTATTGATAAGCGCCGCCCTAAGGCAAATGTTTCTGAAGTAATGCATTTGATTGGTGAAGTTGAAGGTCGTCATTGCGTCATCATGGATGACATCATCGATACCGGCGGAACTCTTTGTAAAGCTGCCGAAGCACTTAAAGAGCGTGGCGCTAAGGGTGTTACCGCCTACTGTACCCATGCGGTTTTATCTGGCGGCGCAGTAGCCCGTATCGCCGCCTCTGAATTAGATGAATTGGTAGTTACCGATACCATCCCACTGACCCCTGAAGCCACCAAAGTGGCCAAAATACGCCAATTAAGCGTAGCCCCCATTCTGGCGGAAACCCTTTCTCGCATCAGCAAGGGCGACTCGGTCATGTCGATGTTTGCCGAATAAGCCAAAAAGTATCGCTTTACCCCATTTTTTGGCAGTTATTAAGCGTTTTTTGATCATCTGTAGGCAAAAACCCCCTATCCCAAGATATAATCGAAGGCTTTTCTGTTTGGTCGCGAACGGAAATTAACCTTAACTAGGGAATTTAATATGAAAGTAGTTGCCTTTGAAAGAAGCGTACAGGGAACGGGTGCGAGCCGCCGTCTGCGCAATTCCGGGAAAACTCCGGGAATCGTTTACGGTGGTAAAGATCCAGTGGCTGTTATTGAGTTAGACCATAACGCACTGTTTCATGCTCTCCGCAAGGAAGCATTTCACTCATCCATTCTAGATTTGGAAATCGGCGGGGCAGCACAAAAGGTGTTGTTACGTGATTACCAAATGCATCCATTCAAGCCATTGGTATTGCACATCGACTTCCAACGCGTATCAGCTAGTGAAAAAGTTCATATGCGCGTTCCATTGCACTTCACTAATGCTGACACCTCAGCTGCCGTGAAATTGCAAGGTGCCGTTGTTAGTCATATTCTCAATGACCTCGAAATTTCTTGCTTACCAGCAGACTTACCAGAGTTCATCGAAGTTGACTTGAGCAAAATCGAAGTAGGTCATTCAATTCACGCTAAAGATCTGACTTTGCCAAAAGGGGTTAGCTTGGTGTTGCATGTTGAACAAGAAAACCCAGTACTTGCAAACGCACGTATTCCAGCCGTTAAATCTACTGAGACTGAAGAGGCTGCTCCTGCTGCCGCAGCTCCTGCTGCCGCTCCTGCATCTGACGCTGGTAAAGATAAGGCTTAATTCACTTAAGCTGCATTCTTTGCATCAAGAAGGCCCGCGCAAGCGGGCTTTCTTTTTTCCTTTTTGTAGAAAAGCTTCTTAGACCTTAAACTCCCACCATGACTAAATTAATTGTTGGCCTTGGCAACCCTGGTGACGAACACGAAGAAGATCGGCATAACGCTGGCTTCTGGTTTGTTGATGCCCTGGCAAAACAATTCAATATCCGCTTTGAGCCTGAAAAACGTTTTCATGGAAAAGTAGCAAAAGCAAAATGGGAGGCTGAAGATCTTTTTCTACTGAAGCCAAGCACTTATATGAATCTCAGCGGTCAAGCAGTGGGTGCACTGTGCCGCTTTCATAAGATCAGCCCTGCAGATATTTTGGTTGTACAAGACGAGCTCGATTTAAAGCCTGGAACTGCACGCATTAAATTAGGTGGTGGTACTGGTGGCCATAATGGACTAAAAGATATTCAAGCCCACCTCAGTACGCCAGACTACTGGCGTCTTCGCCTAGGCATTGGCCATCCTCGAGATACAGCTGGCGATGGCCGCGCAATGGATGTCGCAGATTATGTATTGCGCAGACCACAAGCAGCAGAACAAAAACTGATTGATGCCAGCATTGAAAATAGCCTTCAAATCTTGCCGCTATTTATGAAAGGCGATACTCAAACTGCCATGCTGGAACTGCACTCCAAAGGCTAAGTGGCGTTTGCTTTTTTACTTGCAGTCAGTAGCTTGAATTTCGCCATTAACTGCTCTTGAGACTCTGTGTGTTGTGGATTAAAAGGAATGCAGTCTACTGGGCAGACCTGACGACACTGAGGTGCATCGTAATGGCCAACACATTCTGTGCATTTATCAGGATTGATCTCGTAAATCTCAAGCCCCATATAAATTGCATCGTTGGGGCACTCAGGCTCACACACATCACAGTTGATGCACTCATCCGTAATCATTAAGGCCATATATGCTTACTGGGCTTACTTTTTAATCTGGCTATTGCGTGCCATTTTTTCAACCAACCACTTTTCAACAGATGGGAAAACAAATTTGCTAACATCACCACCCATAGATGCAATTTCACGCACAAAAGTACCCGAGATAAACTGGTACTGATCAGAGGGCGTTAAGAAGAGAGTTTCAACATCGGGCAAGAGATAGCGATTCATGCCGGCCATCTGAAATTCATATTCAAAATCAGAAACCGCACGCAAGCCTCGAACAATCACACGAGCATTGTGCTCACGAGCAAAATCTTTTAACAGGCCATCAAATCCAACCACCCTCACATTGGAATAATGACTAAGCACTTCCGTGGCAATATCGAGGCGCTCTTCTAATGAAAAGAAAGGGTGCTTGCTACGACTTGAGGCAACACCGACAATCAACGTATCAAAGATACTGGATGCGCGACGCACCAAATCCTCGTGCCCACGAGTAAAGGGATCAAATGTTCCTGGGTATACAGCGACAGTCATAATGCTCCTAAGGCTTTATCAGCTACAGGCAAGAGTTTAGCCTCTTCCACCCCGAAATAGACAGGCTTTTACCTGATCCGCCTCTAAGTATTTTCCACAATGCCAGTCTGGTAATAGGGCCTCTATCTCCTCTATGGGACGATTGGAGGGAAATTCGACATAAATGCCACCCCCACGAGCATCATCACAAATCCGGCCTGCCTCCATCACAGTCCGATCCAATAAGCTCGAATCTTGAAAAGGGGGGTCGATAAAAATCAAATTACAGGAGCGATCGGCCTGTTGCTTTAAAAACTCCAAACTATCCCTTTGCAGAATTTCTACTTTACCGGTCACTGGAGATGATTGCAGCGCAGAAAAATTACTCATGAGGCTTGCATGGGCTTTTTTATCTTTTTCTAACAGCACTACTACATCAGCACCCCGGGAAGCCGCCTCAAAACCCAATGCACCAGTACCAGCAAATAAATCTAAGCAAGACAAATCTGTTAAATCCTGACCAAGCCAATTAAATAGGGTTTCTCGAATCCGATCCGTGGTCGGGCGCAAACCAGGCAAATCCAAAACAGTTAGTAAACGACTTCTCCACACGCCACCAATGATGCGCACTTTCTTGGGCGGCTCTGTCCTTAAAGCTTTTGCAGACTTATTTATTTTGCGCTCCCAAGACCACAATCCTCATGCGATCCATCGCTAGATATTTTTGGAAAGCAGCAGTCACTTGCTCCAAAGTAACTGCTTCCACTTGCTTGGTCCAAATCTCCATCGTGTCGAGCGGTAAATTATTCCAGGCAATTGATGAAACGTTATCCAATAATTTACGATTATTATCAATTCGCAATGGATAGCCATTTACCAAGTTAGATTTAGCTGCAATGAGCTCGGAGGGAGTTGGTCCATCAGCAATAAATCTGGCAATGGTTGAATTCATTACCTCAAGTGCTGTCGTAGCCTGATCACCCTTAGTCTGGAGGCCGGCCTGAAAAATACCAGTGTCTTTGCCAGGGGCAAAATAACTAAAGACACTGTAAGCAAGCCCGCGTTTCTCGCGCACCTCAGTCATCAAGCGAGACACAAAACCACCACCGCCTAATACGTAATTACCGACCAAAAGAGGAAAGTAATCTGGGTTGCTGCGAGTGACTGCTGTCATTCCCATCGCAATATGTGCTTGCTGTGAATCAAAGGGAATCTGAATCTCACGCTGTGCTAAGGGCTCTACTGGGGAACGCTGCAACTCTGGCAACTTGGCAATTGGAGCTCCAGATTGTGGAATCTTTTGCAATAGAGTCTGCATGATTTCATTTGCCTGCACTCGATCGACATCACCCACAATACTTACAATCATGCGATCACTACGGTAAAACTGTTTATGAAACTGCATTAAATCATTAGCACTTACCGCAGCAATTGTTTTAACCGTTGGCGTGTTCCCAAGTGGGTAATCACCATATACCGACTTCGTAAAACGCCGCTCTAAGACAAACTCTGGCTTGGTTTCTGCTTCGAGCAAACTGGTAATCGTCCTTTGCTTTTCTCGCTGAAGAATTTTTACATCGTAAGTAGGGGAACTCAACATTGCCGCGGCTAATTTCACCGCCCGCTCTCGTAAATCCTTTCTACTTAAGCTACGTATACGTAAGATCGCACGCTCGCCACTAACTGATAAACCAATATTGGCACCCAAATCAGCAATCTCATCGGCAATCTGAGCTTCACTCAACAAACCTTGATCGCCCTTTACTCCATAATTCATCAGACCCGCCACCATATCTGCCAAGCCACTCTTGCCAACCGGGTCATAGCGATCGCCAGCATCGGTACTGATCTCAATATCGACCATCGGTAGCGTCTTAGTTTGAACTAAAAACCCTTTAGCACCCTTAAAGCTATCAAGCTTTTCAATCGGTAAAATTGCGTGGGCCACACCAAAGCAGCCAAATGCCAAGAAGAAAACTGCAATGCTTTTTTTGAGGGAATTCATTATCTATCCCCCTTGCTAACTTCAGATTTACGGGTTTGAGGATCGAGTACGGCAATCGTTAGGCCTTCATCCACTAAATATTTTTTAGCAACCGCCTGTACCTGCTCTGGAGTAATCGATTGCATCTTCTCTAATATGTAATCAATATCTCGCCAAGAAAATCCTGCCATCTCGGTGGTACCAATTTCCATTGCCTGACCAAAAATAGAGTCCCGCTTATAAATTTGATCGGAAAGAATTCTTACTTTGATACGTTTAAGTTCCGACTCTAAAATTCCTTTTTGCTTTAACTCATCTAATGCTTTATGAATACTTGCTTGAGCCTGGGCAACAGTTCTTCCTTTTGCCATAGAGGCGCTAATGAGAAATAATTCCGGCCCCCGAGAAATCATGTCATAAGAAACCCCAACATCATTTATGACTTTTTCTTGCTTAACCAGTTTTCTATTGAGACGTGCATTGTCATAACCATCGAGCACAGCGGTTAGAAGTTCAAGAGCATAAGGCTCAGGATCATCAAGCTTACCGGGCTCCAGGCGTGGGACCTTCCAGGCCATAGATAATTGAGCGCTATCAGCTGGAGCTTTCACCTGTGATTGTTTAACCCCTTTTTGGGGCGGCTCAATTTGCGGCTTACGTACCGGCAAATCATGCGTAGCAATGGCACCGTAATACTTTTCAACTACTGCCAAAATTTGCCTAGGATCCACATCGCCGCTGATGACAACGGTTGCATTATTGGGGGCATACCAACTACGATACCAATCGCGTGCATCGGCAGCTTTCATGTTTTGTAGATCATTCATCCAGCCTATAACCGGATGACGATAAGGCGAACTCATATAGGCAGTTGCCATGAGGGATTCATTTAAGAGGCTGCTCGGATTATCTTCAGTACGCAGGCGGCGCTCTTCCATCACTACCTGAATTTCTTTTAAGAATTCTGCGTCGTCAAAGTTAAGATTAGACATGCGATCTGCTTCAAGCCTAATAACTTCATTTAGCTTGGATTTTTCAACTTGCTGAAAATACGCTGTGTAATCACGGGAAGTAAATGCATTCTCGCGCCCCCCAACAGCAGCCACTAATCGAGAGAATTCTCCGGCCTTCACTTGATGAGTTCCCTTGAACATCATATGTTCCAGTACGTGTGCAACTCCGGTGCGGCCGTTCACCTCATCCATCGAGCCTGCGCGATACCAAACCATATGGGCGACTGTAGGTGCCCGATGATCCTCGCGAATAATCAGCTTTAATCCATTATTGAGAGTGAATTCATGAGTATCCGCAGAATCACTACTGGCAGCCCAAGACATTTGGGTAAACAGTAAAATTAAAAAGGAAATTCGGAGTAAATTGCTACGCATCTGCTAAATCACCATATCCCAAGAATTAAATTGATAAGATGCAAGGTTTAAATTGTATCGATTATGTTCGGCTTACGTAAAACCCTCGGATCCCTTTTCAAGTCAAGCAAAACAGATGAAGCTTGGTTTGATACTTTGGAAGAATCACTAATTCAAAGTGATGTGGGCCTACCTACGACTGAGCAATTGATAGGTAAGCTTCGCAAAGCTGCTAAATCAGAAAAAGCTTCTAGTCCTGAAGAGCTACAAACGCTTCTCATTGAAGAAGTAAGCACCCTACTAAAAGCATTAGAGCCCTCCCCAAACCCTCTTTTTGAATCTATCAAAGCCAATATCCCGGAGATATGGCTAGTTGTGGGAGTCAATGGAGCTGGCAAGACCACCACTATTGGCAAACTTTGTAAGCTCTTTCAATCTCAAGGAAAATCTGTTCTCTTGGCTGCAGGAGATACATTTAGAGCTGCTGCCCGGAATCAATTACAAGAATGGGGTAGTCGCAATCAGGTAGACGTCATTACTCAGGAAGGCGGTGATGCCGCTGCAGTTGCTCATGACGCCATCCACTCAGCAATCTCTCGTAAAAACGATATCCTGATTATTGATACTGCTGGTCGCCTTGCCACTCAAGACCACCTCATGGAAGAACTCAAGAAGGTAAAGCGTGTGATCGGCAAAGCCCTTCCTGGCGCACCACACCATACCCTGCTAATACTGGATGGCAATACTGGTCAAAACGGCTTGAGTCAAGTAAAGGCCTTCCATGCGGCCCTTGGTCTTACTGGAATCATCGTTACGAAGCTAGATGGCACTGCTAAGGGTGGCGTTATCTGCGCCCTGGCACATACCCTCCAAGAAGGAGGAAAGCCAGCCATATTGGCCCTAGGCAAGGGCGAGGGAATTGATGATTTAGCGCCATTCACAGCTAAGCGATATTCATCTGAATTATTCAATTAAATCAGTGACTTATAGTTATTAAAAACCATTAGCACTCTCTTGACAGGAGTGCTAAAATAGAGCTTTATTAACACCACATCTTTTTAAAAAATGGTTCAAAAGAAATCTGACAAACCGAATATGCAAAGGCTGCCTGTAGCGCAGGCTGCAGCGGCGTCTGCATTTCCGATGCTGCCATCCCTTGGGGTTGGCACTCTTGATTCTTATATTGCGTACGTGAATCGCGTACCCATGCTGAGCGCTGCAGAAGAGCTGCATCTTGCGCAGGAATTTCGCCGCACTGAAAATGTCGATGCCGCTAAGACATTAGTGCTTTCGCATTTACGCCTCGTTGTTTCTGTTGCTCGTCAATATCTCGGTTATGGCATTCCGCATGCCGACTTGATTCAAGAAGGCAATATTGGTTTGATGAAAGCCGTTAAGCGTTACGACCCAAATAATGGTGCACGCTTAGTGTCATACGCAATTCATTGGATTAAGGCAGAGATTCATGAGTACATTCTCAAGAACTGGCGCTTAGTTAAAATGGCAACGACTAAAGCACAACGCAAGTTGTTCTTCAACTTACGTAGTAATAAACCAACTTTGAGCGCGCTTACTCCGGGCGAAGTAGAAGCTTTAGCTAAAGCACTTGATGTTAAAGGTTCAGACGTTAAAGAAATGGAAATGCGTCTTGCCGGCGGAGATGTTGCTCTGGAAGGCGATGACACTGATGAAGATGCGGCCTATGCCCCGATTCAATGGCTTGCCGATAATAGCCAAGAGCCTACGGAGCGAATTGCCAGCAATGAGACTGACGCACTACAAGGCCCCAAGCTAGATCAAGCCTTGATGGCTCTAGATGAGCGCAGTCGTAATATTGTGCAGTCACGTTGGTTAGCAATGGATGCAGATGGTAACGGCACGAAGACATTGCATGACCTCGCCGCTGAATACGGCATCTCAGCAGAGCGTGTTCGTCAAATTGAGACGGCAGCCCTCAAAAAGATGCGCGGCATGTTGCAAGCTGAAGCAGCCTAAGCTTCTTCAGCCATACCAAACACAATTATTTTAAAAGCTCTTTCAAGTCATGCGCCAAGGTCTCAGGGCCTTGAGCATGCTTGATGTAGAGACGCAAGCGCCCCTCTGGGTCAAATGCATAGCTGCCGGCCGTATGATCTATTGTGTAGGAGCCCGGACTAATTCCCGGAACCTTCTTGTAATAAATCTTGAAGTCCTTGGCGACTTTTTCTAAAGCAGCCTCATCGGCTGGACGTAAACCCAAGAAACGAGAATCAAAAGCTGGCACATACTGCTTCAAAATGGCAGCGGTATCTCGCTCAGGATCAACGGTCACAAAAAGCACTTGCACTTTATCCGATTGAGACCCCAATAGGGTCATGACTTGCTGCATTTCAGTGAGGGTGGTTGGGCAAACATCTGGGCACTGTGTATAGCCAAAGAACATCACCACGACCTTGCCCTTAAAGTCTGCGAGCGTTCTTTCTCTACCATCTGGATCTACCAAACTAAAGTCCTTACCAAAGGCAGTGCTACCAGTAATATCGATGTTTTTAAACTCTGGCTTTGGGCTGCAAGCGGTTAATGCAATTAGAAAAGCAGCAAAACAGCAGTTACGCAAAAAAGTAATATTCATCTCAGAGGAAGTAGTGATCTATGAGCAACGCTGCAAAGAGCAAAGACAAATAGGTAATTGAAAAGCGGAAAGTTTTCTTAGCCAGCTCATCGCTATAAGAAATAAATAAAGCAATCGCATAGCCCAAGAACATGAAGCCAAGAATAATTGCGGAAACTAGATACACCATGCCGCTCATGCCATAAATATAAGGCAGCATAGTTGCCGCAATCAATATCAGGGTATACAAGAGGATATTGAGCAGGGTAAAACGCTCACCGTGTGTCACTGGCAACATTGGCAATCCAGATTGCACATAGTCGTCACGACGATATAGGGCTAAGGCCCAGAAGTGTGGGGGCGTCCAAACAAAAATAATTAAGACCAAAAGCCAGGCTTCGGCAGATAGCGTATTAGTTACCGCAGCCCAGCCTAGCGCTGGAGGCATTGCTCCAGAGAGGCCGCCAATCACAATATTTTGTGGCGTTGCTGGCTTTAGTAGCCAGGTGTAAATCACAGCATATCCCACAAAGGTTGCTAAAGTCAGCCACATAGTGAGGGGGTTGCAAAAGTTCCATAGAATGACCATTCCGAGCGAACCGAGAATGATAGAGAAAACAATAATATGAAATGGTGTCACCTCGCCAGTGGCTGAGGGGCGCCAAGAGGTACGCTTCATCTTTGCATCTACGGCTTGCTCAATTAAACAGTTCACAGCAAATGCGGCGCCCGCCAATAACCAGATACCAATAATTCCACCGAATAGAACGGGATAAGGAACCATACCTGGCGTCGCCAAGAACATGCCAATCACTGCACAAAAAACGGCAAGCTGAGTCACCCTGGGTTTTGTTAAAACCCAGTACTGACGCCAACGTGGCATTGCGACAGGCGCAGAGGTTTTAGGTGTGTTCATCGCTTTGCCATCTTCTTTGAAGGGGATGGGGCCCAAGACGCCCAATAACTCATCCTGACTAAACAAAATACTAAAGCGGCAGAACCCGCGGTGTGCAATAAAGCAGCAAATAATGGCCACTGAAATACGACGTTGGATATTCCGGTAAGGATTTGTAGCAGAAGCAATGCGATTAAAAGTTTTGCAAAGCGCTTCAGTTCTGATAACACCGGGTTTGCCAATTGCAGAGCTTTCCAGCCCAACGCACCCAAGACAATCAAAACCAAAATAGCAAATAAGCGATGTGCCCAATGAATTGTCTGTAAAGCTACTGGAGAAATAAATTCACCTTGCGCATTAAGACCTAATTGACGCCACAGGGTGAAGCCCTCCCTCCAATGAGTTTCTGGCCAGACACTTCCAAGGCAAGTAGGGAAATCCGGGCAGGCCAATACTGCATAATTAGTACTGACCCAAGCGCCTAAAAAGATTTGGATGGTCAGAACTACAAAAGCAATGCAGAGAAGCTGGGCTGGTAAAGGGCGTATGCGCAGAGTAAGGACAGCAGAAGTGCTCTGCTCCCAAGCTTGCTGTGCATAAGTAGTTAAGCAGGCCAATAAAAGCAAAGCCAACATCAAATGAATTGTCACGATGATGGGCTGTAATTTGAGGGTCACGGTCCATGCACCAAAAGCCCCCTGAACACATACCAACAAGAGTAGACCCAAACTACCCAGCAAAGGGAATTTTCCCAAAGACTTTACCTTGCCAAAAGCGAGGGCTACCTGAACCAAAATTAAGGCGCCTACTGTCATTGCTAAATAGCGATGAATCATTTCGATCCAGGCCTTTATTACGGTGACAGGGCCAGTAGGCAAAGCGGTCTCGGCCAACTGAATCTCGCCAAGTGCATGAAAGGGATTGGAGACCCCATAGCATCCCGGCCAATCAGGGCAACCCAGCCCTGAATCGGTTAAACGGGTAAATGCGCCAAACACAATCAGATCAAACGTCATAAAGACTAATACCCAATTGAGTTTTTGGAAAAAGCTATAGCCTGGCCTCGTCCAAAGATAAGCCAAGGGAAGTCCTGCAAATATGATCGCAATAGTAGCCAACTCCAAGAACAAAACAAAAGTAGGCATTACAAATTCTCACCCTTGTGATTTAACTTCAAGAGTTTTTCTAAATCCTTTTTGATGCCGGCAAATTCTTTCGGCGAATTGGTAACTGGGAAATACATCATCTTCGCCGGACTTGGATCAATCAACTGAATTTGCTGCCCTGAACCCTCTTTATTTAACCAAGATTCAAACTCGGCCTTTATCTTAGGATCTCCTGGAAGCCCTATAACCTTAAATCCAGCAGCCTGCTCGTCATAAGCCTTGGCAACTTCAGGATCAACAGGCTTTCCATCGGTATTGATCCAGACGAGTTGAACACGCTTACTCTCTCTACCCATTGCAATCCTCACCTGACGCATGAGAAAGAGCGCTTCAATACATTTTTCATCTTTGATTTGGCATTCACCGGCAGGGCGCGCAATCAAAAGAGTCCATTTACCTTGCAGCGGAACATTAAGCCACATCGCATTCAATTCTTGAGCTGGGTAGACCAAAGTGCCAAAGTTTGTTTTTCCACCTTCAGGTTTAATAACGTAATAGGCAAAATATGAAGCTATAACCGGAGAGGCACAAGCAAGCAATAACAACAGCATCTGAATGCGACCACGACGAGTGCGCGCATTAATAGCGGATGCGTCTATCTGTGAAGCTGGAATTAATAATTCTTTATCACTCACTCTTGATCCCCATTCAAACCCCGCCACCTATATTGCCGCAGGCCAGTAATCAACCAAAATAAGAAGCCAACAAGCGCTAATGCAAACCACTGGAATGCATAAGCATAATGGCGATCGACTCCGGTCGTCAGGGGAGCCCACTCGCGCAATAGGCCATCATCGATACCAGTATCAACCTCTCGCAAAATAAAAGGGCTCTGAGCCCAACCGCGCAATTTGCCCTCACCCACCAAATCAAAATTCTGCTCAATTCGGGGCTTGCCAGTATCGATGGCAGCCTTGCTTTCGCCTAAGGCATAAACCCTACCCGGATGGGCAAAGACAATACCTTCAATATTGACTAGATTAGATGGCGTTTTAATCGGAGGCAAAGACTCACGATTCTCATTGTTACGCGGAGCCCAACCCCGATTTACCCAAAGAATCTCATCGCGCCCCTGAAGCTGCAAAGGCATCAAAAGGTAAAAACCAGACTGCGAGGAATTGCCCCCAACAGAAGGGATTGGTCTTGGTCGGTTGTCCAACCAAATAGCCGCACGTGGGATATATTGACCACGAGCAATCATGCGACGCTCGCTTGCTTCTTCTAAAGTCAAAGGGCCCGCATTTGCACTCAAAATTGGCATCTGTTGCCTAGCTAATAAATTAGCGGCCAAGGCAATCTTGCCCTCAGCCCTACTCAACTGCCAAATACCAGCAGCACAGCCAATTGCAATGACCAGCAAGGCTGATAAAGTAGCAACTATGCGCTTAGCAATGAGGGCTGTAAAAAGATTATTCAAGTGAAGGATTTAAGATGAAGTGGATTATTCCGATTGTCCTACTAATGATTGTTGCTAGCTTAGGGTCAGCTCTCTATTACATGATGAAAGATAGGGGTAATAGCTCCAGAATGGTTCACTCGCTCATGCTGCGCATCGGTCTATCGCTCGCACTATTCATCGGGATTCTGCTAGCCCATTACTTTGGTCTGATTGAATCTACCGGCATCAAAGTAGGCACAAACTAAACTAGCCACTTAAAAATAGAACGCCTAAAAATCAATCGGGGCTTAGCGCCCCGATTTTTTTATCCCAGTTACATCCAATAGACAGCGATGTACAGACCAAGCCAGACAACGTCAACAAAGTGCCAGTACCAAGCAGCACCCTCGAAGGCAAAGTGATGTTTAGCAGTGAAATCGCCACGAATCATACGACGCAAAACAATTGCCAACATGGTGCCGCCAAGAAATACGTGGAAACCGTGGAAACCAGTCAACATGAAGAAGGTTGAGCCGTAGATACCAGAGGTCAATTTCAGATTGAGCTCATGGTAGGCATGGTAGTACTCATAGCCCTGGAAGCACAAAAAGATGAAGCCCAAGCCAACTGTTGCCGCCAAGCCAATAATGGCTTTCTTCATGTGGTTCTCAACCAATGCATGGTGGGCGATAGTAATCGTCACGCCAGAACTCAACAGCAGCAAAGTATTCACAGTTGGAATTGGCCAAGGACCCATGGTGGTAAATTTCTCAACCAAACCAGCGGGGCCATCGTTAGGCCAAACAGCCTGGAAGTTAGGCCAAAGTAATTTGCTCTCAACATCACCCATCCAAGGCATCGCAATATTGCGTGCATAGAAGAGCGCAGAAAAGAATGCGGCAAAGAACATGATCTCAGAGAAAATGAACCAAGCCATCGACCAGCGATAAGAAATATCAACGTTGACGCCATTCTTACCAGAATTCGACTCGGCGATCGTGTCGCCAAACCAGTTATAGAGCACGAACAGAATCCATGCGACACCAACCAAGCTTAAGGCGCCACCCCAAGAGGTGTGATTTACCCATCCAGACATGCCAAAGCCAAAAGCGATTAAGCCAATAGCTGCCATAGCGGGATGTCTAGATAGTCCAGGGACGTAATAGTATGGGGTTGAATTGGATGACATCTTATTCTCTCTATTCAATCAAAAAATAATTAATTGGACACAACTGCTTTCACTATCAAGAGCAGAACACCCATAAAAATGAGGGCGCCAACAACACCTGCAATGATAATGTGTACAAAACTTAGTGACGCTACATCTTCCTGCAAACCTGCTTTTTTACGCACTCCCAAGAAACCCCACATCACGGCTTTCATAGACTGCATAAAACTGCTTTTTTTCTTCATGAAACTACCTTCGACTTAGGGGCAGGCGGCGTACCGCCTAGTCCTAACTCAAAGAAGGTATATGACAAAGTGATTGTCTTAACGTCATCGGGTAAGCCCGCATCAATCACAAACACTACTGGCATCTTCTTTGTTTCATTTGCTGCTAGCGTTTGTTCCTGAAAACAAAAACACTCTAATTTAGTAAAAAACTCTGTTGCACTTTTAGGGGCGTAGCTCGGTATTGCCTGAGCCCGCACTACACGACCGAGATTATTGGTCACTTCATACACAATTTCAGTCATTTCACCGGGATGAACCTCCAAGAAGTTCTTCACAGGCTTGAATGTAAATGGTCCACGACTATTGGAATCAAACTCAATGGTTACAGTGCGCGCATAGTTAACCTGGGTATTGCCAACCTTATTTGGACTAAAGGCTCTGACACCATAATCATTTTTACTAGTTACTACGTTAATGCCAGTGACCTCACACAAGGCCTTGTACATCGGAACCAAGGCATAACCAAAACCAAACATCATGACTGAAGCAATCAGCAGCTTCAATAAGATTTGGCGGTTAGCAGAATAAGTAGCTGTCATATTGGCAAAGTGGGATTAACCCAAAACGCTCCACTTCATCACAATGCCGACAAAGAAGACTGCGGCAATGCTCAAAAGAATTAGCCCTAGGCGACGATTATTCGCAGCTAGGGCTTGTTTGGAAGACGTATTAAATTCCTGCTTCACGCAACTGCTCTGCACTAGGAGGTGTTTCAAAGGTATGGTGTGGCGCTGGTGAAGGCACAGTCCACTCTAAACCCTTAGCACCATCCCAAGGCTTGGCCGGAGCCTTCTCACCATAACCACGATACGCAGGCAATGCTACGCAGAACAAGAAGTACACCTGCGCTAAACCAAAACCTAGCGCTCCAATCGAGGCAATAGAATTGAAGTCAGCAAACTGAGTAGGGTAGTCTGCATAACGACGTGGCATACCAGCGAGGCCCAAGAAGTGCATTGGGAAGAAGGTGATATTAAAGAAAATCATGGAAGCCCAGAAGTGGATCTTGCCACGCGTTTCACTGGCCATACGACCTGTCCACTTAGGACACCAGTAGTAGAAGCCAGCAAACATTGCAAACAATGAACCTGCTACCAACACATAGTGGAAGTGAGCAACTACGTAATAGGTATCTTGCAAACCAATATCAATTGGCGCCATTGCCAAGATCAACCCTGTAAAGCCACCCATCGTAAATACGAAAATGAAGCCAATAGCCCACAACATTGGAGTTTCAAAGGTCATCGAACCTTTCCACATCGTTGCAACCCAGTTGAAAATTTTCACACCAGTTGGAACAGCAATCAACATCGTTGCATACATAAAGAACAGCTGACCAGTGACTGGCATGCCTGTTGCAAACATGTGGTGAGCCCAAACAATGAATGACAAGATCGCAATAGACGATGTTGCATAAACCATAGAACTGTAGCCAAACAATGTTTTTCTGGAGAATGCTGGAACGATTTCACTGACGATTCCAAAGGCAGGAAGAATCATGATGTAAACCTCTGGGTGCCCAAAGAACCAGAAGATATGCTGGAACATGACTGGGTCACCACCGCCAACAGCAGAGAAGAATGAAGTGCCAAAATGGCGGTCAGTCAATACCATGGTGATAGCGCCAGCCAATACAGGCATTACAGCTATCAACAAGTAAGCAGTGATCAACCAAGTCCAGCAGAACATTGGCATCTTCATCAAAGTCATGCCAGGGGCACGCATATTCAAAATGGTCACGATGATATTGATCGAACCCATAATGGAAGAAGCACCCAATAAGTGGAGGGCAAAAATAGCCATGTCCATACCAGGACCCATCTGTGAGGTCAAAGGCGCATAGATGGTCCAACCACCTGCTGGAGCGCCACCTGGAACTAGGAATGAGCTCAACAACAAGGTTGCAGCCACCGGCAAAATCCAGAAGCTGAAGTTATTCATACGGGCAAACGCCATATCAGACGCGCCAATTTGCAAAGGCACCATCCAGTTAGCAAAGCCAACGAATGCCGGCATGATCGCACCAAATACCATTACCAAGCCATGCATGGTTGTTAGCTGATTAAAGAACTCCGGGCGGAAAAACTGCAGGCCTGGTTGGAATAACTCCAAACGAATTCCCATGGCCATTACACCACCAGCCAGTAAGCTAACAAATGAGAAGATCAGATACATCGTGCCGATGTCTTTGTGGTTTGTTGCAAACAACCAACGACGCCATCCGTGTGGCGTGTGATCATCATGCGCGTGGTCGTGTGCGTGATCGTGGGTAGTAGAGACTGTGCTCATGAATTACTCCGGTTTCGTTTTATCTGTATTAGTTAATTTGGATTACTTGCCGCCACGTGCGGTAATAATTTGTTGGGTCTGAATTACCTCACCCGTCTTATTACCCCATGAGTTACGGGTGTAGGTAATAACGGCGGCGATATCGCCATCAGAAATTACGCCAGCCCATTTAGGCATTGCATTTTTACCGTTGAGCAGAATGTTGTATTGACCTTCCTTTGGTCCATTCACCACTTTGCTACCGTCTAGCGCTGGGAATGCGCCCGCACCCTTACCATTTGGCTGGTGACATGCAGCACAATTCGCTGCATACACTTTTGCACCACGTTCTTTTTGCTCATCTAAGGTGTAAACCTTGGAAGGGTCATCGCCGCCAGCACCCATTTCTTTTTTCTTCTGAGCAACCCAAGCCGTGTAGTCCTCTTGTGAAACTACTTTTACAACGATAGGCATGAAGGCATGCTCTGCACCACACAACTCAGAACACTGGCCGCGGAATGTACCAATTTTCTCAGCTCTAAACCAAGTATCACGAACAAAGCCTGGGATCGCGTCTTGCTTTACACCAAAGGCTGGAATAGTCCACGCATGAATCACGTCATTTGCAGTTGTGATCAAACGAATTTTTTTGCCCACTGGCACAACCATTTCGTTATCCACTTCCATCAAATAGGTATCTGACTTAGGTGCCAAGTTGTTAATTGCTTCACGTGATGTAGCTAAGGTGGATAAGAAACTAATGCCTTCGCCTTCGCCTTTGATGTAGTCGTAACCCCATTTCCACTGATAACCAGTGGTCTTAATGGTGACATCTGAATTGGTTGTATCTTTCATTGCCACAACAGTTTTTGTTGCAGGCAATGCCATGCCAATAACGATGAGCAAAGGAATGACTGTCCAAATGATTTCAACGGTTGTGCTCTCGTGGAAAGAGGCTGATTTATGACCCAATGATTTGCGGTGTTTCAAGATGGAATAGAACATCACCCCAAATACTCCGATAAAAATCAACGCACAGATCGCCAACATCATCCAATGCAACCAGTGGATCTCTTGCATGATTTTGGTTGCAGGTGCAGCAAAATTTAACTGATTAACAGCTGGGCCACCCGGCATATTTTCAGATGCCTGTGCAAAAGCAGTGCCAAAGGCTGCTACTAAATAGAGCGAAGCCCTAATGACTTTTCCAAATAAATTCATCTTATTCTCTGTTTATTGTCGCGAGCAAAGTGGCTAAAAACGCCACAAAATGCCCAAAAAGCGGTCTAAAGCCAATACATCCAGCGGTAATTATAGGGTTAATTGAGCTCAACAACAAACCGACCTAACCCAAGCTAATCCAATCTTGGCAATGGTTAAAATGATAGTAAGCACTCACACTTAAGCAGAATCTGACCTAGTCTTGCGCCCAATTTGATTTATATCAATATAGGCGATGTTGTCCCGTGCTTTCGTAAGATGTTTTCCTATCACCCAAGCGTGTCCATACACCACCTCTAATGTCATTTTTTGCGGCAAAACTCCGCTTTTGAACTGTTCAATTGCTGGCATTTGTAGCAATTTCAATGCACCTGCATCAGCCATTAATAGCGCATCAGACTGGTAATCAAGGCTTATAAATTCCATATCCATTACAGGATCCGAAAAACGCTCTCCGAGAAGAGCATCCCCCATATCGTGCATATCCCAAGGACTCAATAAATTTTTTAACTTCAGTACGCCCAGCTCAAGAGCGCGCAATTCGTTTCCGGTATCAGGCCCTAAATAGCTAAAAGCGATTAAGCCGCCCTCTCGCAAAATACGCCAACACTCTTGCAAAAAATGTCGTGGATCAGGCAAGTCTTGCAACAAGAGATCACTGAACACCAAATCAACAGAATTGTCTGGAAGATTAAATTTATCATTTGCTAGGTAACTAGCTATGGGTTCCGCATTCCTATTAAACAAAGAGCGCCAATTAGATAAAGCTTTTGAGCGCCACATGTCAAAACCAGAAATTCCCTCTTCAGACAGACTATGAATATTTGCATTGGGATAGCGTTTTGCAAAAGAAGCTAAATGCTTTCCAGGAAAATCCGGAACGATAAGAACATCCTTGACATCGAGTTTGACGACATCGAGTTTTTGCAACATGCGGTCTGCAATTTCGTCTTGTAACCATCTGATCGGCTGGGTCATTGACTCAGTATACTCAGCGCCCCATGCGTTTTCTAGAGAAGATTTTTCAATCTATTAGCCAGCAAGTTCTGCCAAGCGCCTGCATCGTCTGTGAGCGCCATCAACTGAACTCAATTTGCGCACAATGTTTGCAATCCTTAAGGACGGATGGCTTACTCAATTTTGAATGTTGCTTTCAGTGTGGCATCACCCTAAAAATGCCAGAGCTTAAAGAGCAGCGCTGTAAACAATGCAAAATTAATCCACCTTATTTTGATAAAACTTATTGCCTAGATCGCTATGAAGGTGCACTACAAAATGCAATCCATCAACTGAAGTATCAGAAACGTCTTGCTCATGCCCATGGACTAGCAAATGTGTGGAATCAACTGCTTCCGAAGCAGTTAGAAAATAGCAATGCAAGTTTTCTACTGCCCGTACCCCTGAGTACACAGAAATTATCCTCACGGGGTTTTAATCAAAGCTGGGAGATTGCGCGCAGAATTCATTGCAATCCAAGTATCCAGAAATTACCTCGCGCACTAAAGCGCCATCATCATGAAATTAAACAAGCAGGAGGTGGGCTTTCTGCCAGACGCCTAGCAATACGAGACATGTTTTATCTTGATGACAACTTTATGCCGCTTTTACAGGGTGAAAACGTCATTGTTTTTGATGATGTGATGACCAGTGGAGCCACTCTTAATGAAATCGCACGCGTTCTGAAGGACAATGGTGCATCACACGTCACCAACTGGGTTTTACTCAGAACAGCAAGAGCGCCACATGTTTAATATTGTTTTATTCGAGCCTGAAATCCCACCAAATACCGGCAACATCATTAGACTATGCGCCAATACCGGAGCTACGCTGCATTTGATTGAGCCCCTAGGATTTCCAATGGAAGATGCCAAACTGCGCAGAGCAGGGCTCGACTATCATGAGTTCGCGAAAGTAAAGGTTCACGCCAATTGGGCGCAATTTCTTAAAGATGAACAACCGGACCCAAAACACCTATTTGCTTTAACAACAAAAGGAAGTGGAAGGTTTCATGAAGGCAAATACACCCCTCACGATTACTTTGTGTTTGGCTCCGAGACCAAAGGTATTACTGACGAAGTGCGTAACTCCATCCCAGAAAATAATCAAATGCGCCTGGCAATGCAAGATAGTAGTCGTAGTTTGAACTTATCTAATACGGTAGCGATTGTGGTGTATGAGGCCTGGCGCCAAAATGGTCTGGCAGGCGGCAAATGAAAGCTTGGCCGGGGCGAACTAAGCCTCTATTTTTGGGTCCCGGCCCATTAGCTTCTTGAGTGCTTCTGGTGGTGAAAGTCTGCCAGCAAGCACTTCACCCATCATTGTAGTAATTGGCATCTCAACACCCAGGCGCTTCGCCAAATCTCCTACTGCAGCAGCGCAAAGGACCCCTTCAGCAACATGGCCTAGGCCAGACAAAATCTCTTTTAATGATTTACCGGAGGCAAGTTCGAGACCTACGCGTCGATTACGAGAAAGATCTCCTGTTGCCGTCAATATGAGGTCGCCAACTCCCGTGAGGCCCATACAGGTTTCTGGTCTACCACCGGCTGCCTTCACTAAGCGCATCATCTCAGCCAAACCGCGCGTAAGAACAGCAGCCCGAGCATTTAAACCCAAATCCAAGCCATCGCCAATACCAGCGGCAATTGCTAAAACATTTTTAATCGCGCCACCTAACTCCACACCCACCAAATCATCACTTGAATAAACGCGCATATTGCCATGATGAAACGCAGCTTGCGCTACAACACACAAATCAGCGGAAGTGCTGGCAATTGTTAAGGCACATGGCATCCCGGCGCCGACCTCTGATGCAAAGCTGGGTCCAGATAATGCGCCATAAGAATGGCAAATGCCATGGTTATGTAACTGATCCTCACGCTCAACCACTTGATGCGGCAACAATGCTGTAGTTGGCTCCAAACCTTTACATAACCAAATAATATTGAGAGGATGCTCAGCAATTTTTAATACTTGAGCAATTGTTTCTGAAAGCCCGGACATTGGCGTTGCAATCACCAATAGATCATCAGGAGAAAGTCTTTGAATAGCGACAGAGAGATTGCTCTCTAATGCAATGTTTTTGGACAACTGAATGTTAGGCAGATAGGAGCGGTTCTCGCCGCTCCTCTCAATATCTGCCAGTTGATCTTTGCTGCGAGACCACAAGCAAACATCTCCATTATTGAGGTGGCGCGCCGCTTGTGCAGCCATCGCCGTTCCCCAAGCTCCAGCACCAATCAGGGTCACTTTCATGATCTAAGAGCCCCTTGTTTAGAGCTAGTGGGGAAGAATAATTTTGCTCTCATCAGTGGCGCCACTCTCTGTGCCAGCTGCCTGTTGAGCTTGCATGAGGCGGTGCTCATACATGCCATGGAAATTAATCTCATTCAGATGAATGGGCTGGAAGCCGGCGCGACTAATGATGTCGGCAATATTTGAACGAAGGTATGGGTACAAAATGGTTGGGCAGGCAATACCCAGCATCGGATCAAGCTGTTGCGGTGGAATGTTACTGAATTCAAAAATGCCAGCTTGCTTAGCCTCAACTAAGAACAGCACTTTTGAGTCTACTTTGGCAGTAACGGTAGAGATAATCGCCACCTCAAAAATGCTCTCGCTTAATGGGCTAACAGCAATATCAACCTCTACTTCTACTTGAGGCTCTGCAGCAACCAATAAAATTTGTGGCGCATTAGGCTGTTCCAATGAAAGATCTTTAAGATAAATGCGCTGAATCCGAAATCCAGGTTCATTTGAGTTATCAGCCCCTGCTTGAGGTGCGGTAGATTGTTCAGTCATTGCTATCTTTCTTGACGAATTAATACATTAAACCAATAAGGGATCGAGCTTACCTGCACGATCTAAAGCCACAAGATCATCGTATCCACCAACATGAGTGTCACCAATATAAATTTGCGGAACAGTGCGGCGACCAGTGCGGGTCATCATGAGCTCACGCTGCGCAGGATCACGATCAATCAAAATCTTTTCTAAATTACTCACGCCTTTTTTGAGCAATAGCTTTTCAGCCATTACGCAATATGGACAAACTTGGGTGCTGTACATGGTTACTGGGGGCATAGACATTACTTAACCAAGGGAAGGGATGCCTGTTTCCAAGCATGGACGCCACCCTCAAGAGCTCCAACCTCAGCGAACCCTAACTTTTGAACCTCGGCAATAGCCTTACGAGAATAGGCCCCGGTTTCGCAAACCAGAACTACCGGAAGCTTGCGGTCTAACTTGAGCTTCTCAATCGCAGCCGAGATCTCGGATGTACTAATGAATTTGGCCCCAGGGAGTCGGCCTGCCTTATAAGCCTCTTCAGGGCGCAAGTCCAAAACATAGGCCTTTCGACGATTAATCCAAATCGTAGCTTCGGTAGGCGACAAGCCCTTTCCGCCAATAAGCGTAGATAATGAGGGTAGGAAGAGCGCGGCGCCCGAAACTAAAAGCAGGGCAATAAGCGCTAAATTATCAATTTGAGTGAGAAAGTTCATCACCGGATTATAGAATGGCTCTATGAAACAACTTGTCCTTATTCGTCATGGCGAATCCGCCTGGAACCTTGAAAATCGCTTCACTGGCTGGGCAGATGTTGACTTGACCCCAAAAGGCGCAGAACAAGCCCTAGCAGCCGGTGAAAGCCTTAAAAAAGCAGGCTATGAGTTTGATGTGGCCTACACCTCAGTTTTAAGACGCGCCATTCGCACTCTTTGGCATGTTCAAGACGCTATGGATTTAATGTGGCTTCCTGTTGTTCATAGCTGGAGGTTGAATGAGCGCCATTACGGTGCGCTCACAGGTCTCAATAAAGCAGAGACTGCGACTAAGTATGGTGACGAACAAGTTCATATCTGGCGCCGCTCTTATGATGTTCGCCCGCCATTACTAGAGCCTAGTGATGAGCGCAATCCTATAAATGACCAGCGCTATTCAAAACTAAATACTTCGGACATTCCTTTAGGGGAGTGTCTCAAAGACAATGTAGAGCGCGTGCTACCTCTATGGAATGAGTCGATTGCACCAGCTCTTAAAGCTGGAAAACGTGTACTCTTAGTTGCGCATGGCAATAGCATCCGCTCTTTAATTAAATACTTGGACCAAATGTCTGACGCAGCCATTATGGAAGTGAATGTTCCTAATGGCGTACCACTTGTGTATGAGCTTGATGACAATCTCAAACCCATTCAACACTTTTATCTGGACTAGGGTCAAAAAAGAAACATGCGCCAATTTCTAAAGAATTTCGCTCTCATTACAGTCGGCTTGATTGCTGGGGTAGCAGCCACCATTCAACTTTCAGCAACCGCTCAGCAAGGTGCGCAACTGCCACTTGATGAGCTTCGCACACTCTCTAACGTCTTTGCGCAAATCAAGCGTGAGTACGTTGAACCGATTGAAGACAAGCAACTATTAACTGATGCTGTCAAGGGAATGGTTAGCAGCCTTGACCCGCACTCAACCTTTCTCGACAAAAAAGATTTTGCTGAAATGCAAGAGGCAACTTCAGGAAAGTTTGCTGGTCTCGGAATAGAAATCACCTCCGAAGATGGTGTTGTAAAGGTTCTCAATCCGATTGAAGACAGCCCTGCTGCACGTGCTGGATTACAGGCAGGCGACCTCATTACCCGCTTAGATGACAAGCCCGTACGCGGTATGTCGCTGGATAAAGCGGTGCGTACCATGCGCGGCACACCAGGTACTAAAATTACCTTAACCGTATATCGTAAGAGTGAAGAGCGCAGCTTTCCAGTCACTATTACTCGCGCAGAAATTAAAGTGCAGTCTGTCAAAGCCAAAATTCTGGATAACGACATTGCATGGGTTCGAGTAACGAGTTTCCAAGAGCGTACCGTCCCAGACCTCGCTAAAAAATTAACCGATTTAGCCACTCAAGACCCAAAACTCAAAGGCATCATTCTTGACCTCCGGAATAATGGTGGCGGCCTTCTGCAAGGCGCGGTTGGTGTGGCTGCAGCTTTTTTGCCTGCGGATGTGGTGGTGGTTTCCACTAAAGGTCAGGCGCCTGACTCTAAACAAGTATTTAATGCCACGCCAGCCATGTATCGCTTAAGTGAGCCCGGCGACCCATTAGCCGGTGTACCAGAGATTTTCAAGAAGTTACCAATGGTTGTCTTGGTTAATGCCTATTCAGCCTCCGCTTCTGAGATTGTTGCTGGCGCATTACAAGACTACAAACGCGCAACCATTATTGGTAAGACAACCTTTGGTAAGGGTTCCGTTCAGACTGTACGCCCACTGACCAATGACTCTGCCCTCAAGATCACAACCGCCTACTACTACACGCCAAGCGGAAAATCGATTCAGGCATTTGGTGTTAAACCTGATATCCCCGTGGATCAAAACAAAGATGGTGATCCAGACGATGTCCTTATTACTCGTGAAATTGATAGTGAAAAGCATCTACGCAATAAGCAATCTGCTGAAGATAAGCTGATTAAAGATCGCGAACAACGTCGCCTCGAAGAGTTACAGCGCATTGAAGATAAAAATGCGAAGAAAACTCCTGAAGAGAAAGAAAAAGATAAAAACAAAAAGCCGCCTGAACTTGGTAGTGCAGATGACTTCATGCTTTCACAGGCAGTTGCATTCATTAACGGTCAGCCGGTGAAGCGCTCTTCATCCAAGCTCGAGTAATTTTCATTTTCTGGCCTGCAGATGAATGATGAGCAGTTACTTCGATACTCAAGGCATTTACTGCTTGAAGAAATCGATGTTGCAGGCCAAGAAAAGCTTTTAGAATCTCATGCTCTAGTCATTGGTGCTGGCGGCCTTGGAAGTGCGGCAGCGCCATACCTAGCTGCTGCCGGTATTGGCCATATCACCCTGCTGGATCATGATCAAGTCGAGCTGACTAATCTACAACGCCAAATCATGCACACCGAACAAAGTGTAGGCAAGAGTAAGGTCAATTCAGGAAAAGCGTTCTTGCAAAAATTAAACTCGGGTATTCATATTGAAACGATTGAGGCTAAAGCAACGTCGTCGCTCCTGGATGAATTATTGCCAAGCGTTGATGTCGTTTTAGATTGCACCGACAATTTTGCAACGCGCCACCTCATTAATGCTGGCTGTGTAAACCATCAAACTCCATTGGTTTCTGGATCGGCACTTCGCTTTGATGGACAGATCAGCGTATTTGACCCGCGCAATTCCACATCCCCCTGTTATGCCTGCGTCTTTTCACCCGATGAAAACTTTGAAGAAGTAAGTTGCTCTTCGATGGGAATTTTTTCACCGCTGGTAGGTATTGTTGGTGCAATGCAAGCGGCTCAAGCCATTCAAGTGCTAGTGGGTTTTGGAGAAGTCTTGATAGGGCGTATGTTGCTGTGGAATGCGCGCACTACCCAAGTAGATGAATTTAAAATCTCCCGCAATCCCGAATGCTCGGTTTGCGGCAAAGCGCATTAAGCCATTAGGCGCTCTAAAGCTTTAGCCTGGTCTTCCGGCTCATAGGCCTTCAAGACCCTTGGAACACGGGCCTTTAATAAACCCACGTTTGCTTTTAAGATTTCACGCTTAACCAATAGCAGCTGACTGAAGTGCATCGAGAAATCCGTCAATCCCAGGGCGAGTAACAATCTCGTCAAGGAAGGGTCTCCAGCCATCTCGCCACATACCGCAATGGGCACATCGGCGCGTTTCGCTTGCTCAATCACATTGGCCAGTAAATTTAAAATTGCTGGATGCAGCGGGTCATACAGATGGGCCACAGCATGATCAGCACGGTCGATTGCCAAGGTGTACTGAATTAAATCATTTGTGCCAATAGATAAAAAATCGAAACGATTGATAAATAGAGGTAGGACCAAAGCGGCGGCCGGGATTTCAATCATGGCGCCCACCTGAATATTGGCATTAAACGCCTGACCACGTTGATGAAGTTGTTGCTTCGCTTTTTCAATTAAGCGGAAAGTTTCATCAATCTCTTTGGCGTGAGCCAACATCGGAATCATGATGCGAGCTTGACCGTATGCAGAAGCCCGCAAGATCGCTCGCAACTGGGTTAAAAAGATTTCTGGCTCAGTTAAAGACCAACGAATTGCCCGCAAGCCCAATGGGGATGTACCCGTTTGAGATACATCACTACCACCAGCACCCAATGCTTTATCGGCACCAACGTCAATTGTTCTAATGTTGACAGGCAGGCCATGCATCAAATCCACCACACGGCGGTACTCTAAAAATTGCTGTTCCTCGTCGGGCAGCGCTTGCTGGCGATCCATGAACAAAAACTCGGAGCGGAATAAACCAACACCGACGGCGCCTAATTTCACAGCTTGAATGGCGTCCTCGGGTAACTCAATGTTGGCAAATAACTCAATCTGAACGCGATCCGCTGTTTCAGTCTTAGCATGCTTGAGCTGCTGTAACTTACGAGCTTCTTTGATGCCCTGAGTTTGTAACTTGCGGTATTCCTCAAGCAACTTTTCATCTGGAGCTACGACTACAACCCCTTGCTCACCATCTAAGACCAACCAATCGCCATGGCGAATCATTTCGCTAGCATGGCGCACGCCTACTACCGCAGGAATCTCCATGCTACGAGCAACAATGGCGGTATGAGAGGTCTTGCCGCCGAGGTCCGTTACAAAACCAGTAAAGGCGAACTCCTTAAAGCGCAACATATCGTGAGGCGCAATATCGTGAGCCACGATAATCGAATCAACACCTAAATCACTCGGGGACATCATGTCAGCGCTATCGAGCGCATCTTTTTTCTGCGCATTTAAGGCTTTAATTACTCGCTCAGCTACTTGACGAATATCGTTGGCACGCTCTTTTAAATAAGGGTCTTCAATTTCAGAAAACTGCTCCAACAAATCATTTAGTTCAGTTGTGAGAGCCCAGGCAGCATTCATGCGCTGAGAGCGAATTAACATGATCGGCTTCTCGGCTAAGGCCGGATCAGCAAGAATCATGCCATGCACATCTAAGAACGCAGCCATTTCTTGTGGTGCATCTTTTGGGAGACCATCGCGCAGTTGGTTGAGCTCTTGGCGAACCTGATCAAAAGCATCTAGTAACTTTCGCGCCTCAGACTCTTCTTTGCCTGGCTCAACTAAATAGTGACTAACCTCTAATGCTGCATGAGAAATCAGTACGGCCTTGCCAATTGCAATCCCTTTTGATACCGGAATTCCGTGCAAGGCAAAAGTCATTTTTTACTCGCCTTCACCAAAGCGGTTATTGATTAATTCTGTCAGAGCTTGCATTGCCTCATCGGCCCGATCGCCAACTGTTTCGAGTGTTACTGTGCTGCCAATACCAGCCGCTAACATCATGACACCCATAATGCTCTTAGCATTGATTTGACGCCCATTGCGTGACAACAGTATTTCACACGGAAACTGCGCAGCCAATTGAGAGAGCTTGGCAGAAGCGCGAGCATGTAAGCCTAATTTATTAATGATTTCGATTTCTGCGACTGGCATTACGTGTGGGGCTCCTTAATTATTGTTCTTCAACCTTGGCACCTAGACGCAAGATCCCATGCTGACCTCCAGCAAGCGCCTTTTGTGCCAATTCCTCTAAACCTTCGCCACGATGAGTAATGCAGCGCATCAGCATTGGCAGATTTAAACCCGCAAGCACAATCACAGGGGCATTTAATCCTGATAAGGGACCAAGCGCTTCCAGCCTTGATGCTACGTTCGCTGGGGTTGCCCCCATCACATCAGTCAGAATGAGTACGCCACTCCCTGTATTCACTCCGTAAGCCGCCTTCATTACTCGATCAAAGCTGGCTTTGGTATCTTCATGAGGAGGTATATCAACTGCCCTTACGCGCTCAGGCACTACGCCATAGGTGTGCTCAGCAAATCCGAGCATTGCACTCGCAACTGGCGTGTGGGCAACAATGACAATTCCAACCATGTTATGACAATGCCTTCTCAAGCGCTTTTAAGAAAAACTGTGGAACATCAAACCCACTTTGCTCTGTAATTTCAACAAAGCAAGTAGGGCTAGTAACGTTGATTTCTGTAAGGTAACCACCGATTAAGTCTAGTCCAACCAAGAATAAACCACGCTGATTCAGAATAGGCGCCAGTCTTTCTGCAATCTTCTTTTCAGCATCTGTGAGAGGCATAGCAACGCCTTTACCTCCGGCTGCTAAATTACCGCGAATCTCGCTACCCTGCGGAATACGCGCCAAACTAAAGGGCACAACCTCGCCGCCGATTAACAATACCCGCTTGTCACCCTGGGCTATCTCTGGCAAAAAGCGCTGCACCATCAAGGTTCTAGCTCCGTTCTCACCAAGCGTTTCTACAATGCTGGCTAGATTTAAACCATCAGAACCCACGCGGAACACTCCCATACCGCCCATACCATCCAAGGGTTTAATCACGATATCGCGATGCGTCTGATGAAACGCTTCGACTGCACTGAGTTCACGAGTGACCAATGTCGGTGGAATGAGCTCCGGGAATTCAGTAATAGATAACTTTTCTGAGTGATCACGTACAGCTGCAGGGTTATTAAATACTTTCGCACCCTGACGGACTGCAGCTGATAACAACCATGTCGTATTGAGATACTCAATATCAAATGGTGGATCGGTACGCATCAGCACTGCGGAAAACGACTTAAGCGAGCGCGACTCCATCGCCCCAAGCTCAAACCAAGAAGTAGAGCTTGGTTTAACAACTAACGCTTGGCAGTCTGCAACAACAAGATCATCTTTCCACAAAATATTGCGGCTCTGACAAAACCATAAACGATGGCCCAACTCCTGAGCGGCACGCATCATCGCCAAAGTAGAATCTTTTTTAAACTTAAAAGATTCAAGGGGATCAGCGATGAATAAAAAGTCCATAGTCTTCTAGATCAATTAGGCCGCTTCGGCATCTGGATCTGTGCGCTCAAGCTCCAATGAAGCCGCTAGCAAGGCTAGGCGCGCAACCACCCCATATAAATAGAACCGGTTTGGAGCTGCGCTACCAGGCTTAGCACTCATGTCTGGCATCGAGTTTTGCTCAAACGCCAGGGGCACAAAATGCATACCAGGCGCATTTAAGTTTTCATCTGGACCACGATCAGTATGAACCCGATAGAAGCCGCCAATGACGTAGCGATCAATCATATATACCACCGGCTCTGCGACTGCCTCGTTGACTTTCTCAAAGGTATAGACACCCTCTTGGATGAGAACATCGCTTACCTCCAGGCCCTCTTTAACCACGCTCATCTTATTGCGGTCTTTACGGTTCAAGCCTTTTAATTGTGAGGGATCATTAACCACCATGACACCCATGCCATAAGTACCAGCATCCGCTTTGACTACGACATAAGGCTTTTCTTTAATGCCGTATTCACGATATTTCTTGGCCGTCTTTTTCAGGACTTGCTCTACTGCAGCTTGTAATTCTTCCTCGCCCTTGCGCTCATGAAAATTCACATTCGAGCAACTTGCAAAATAAGGATTAATCATCCAGGAATCGATATCAACGACCTTAGCAAACTTCTTAGCAACCTCTTCATAAGCGGCAAAGTGATTCGACTTGCGACGTACGTGCCAACCTGCATGCAATCCAGGCAGCAAATACTGCTCATGCAAGTTTTCCAAAATCGGCGGAATCCCAGCAGACAAATCGTTGTTCAACAAAATAGAGCAAGGATCAAAATCTTTTAGGCCTAGGCGTTGCTTCTTGAGGCCTAAACGAGATAGGGGCTCCATTAATAGACGATTACCATCTGGCAACTCAATCCAGGTTGGCTTTTTAATCTCTTCCGAAAAAGTACCCAAGCGGACATTCAAGCCAGCTTGACGCAAGATAGAGGACAAACGCGCAATGTTTTGCAAATAGAAAGTATTGCGAGTATGGCGCTCCGGAATTAATAATAAATTTTTAGCTTCCGGGCAGATCTTTTCAATTGCAGCCATCGCCGCTTGAACTGCCAAGGGCAACATTTGAGGCGAGAGATTATTAAACCCACCTGGGAAGAGATTGGTATCTACCGGGGCCAGCTTAAATCCTGAATTACGTAAATCAACTGAGCAGTAGAACGGCGGGGTATGTTCTTGCCATTCCAATCTGAACCAACGCTCAATAGTTGGGGTCGCTTCTAGAACCTTTGACTCTAATTCGAGCAAAGGACCGCTTAGAGCTGTGATGAGATGTGGAACCATTCCACCATTGTAAGATTATTAAAAGAAAGACGCGGGATCCTAGGATCCCGCGCTTAAAACCAGGCAGCGAATGAAAGCCGCCCAGTGAGGGGTAAATCTACAGATTAAGACTCGTAGGCAGACTCACCATGTGAGCTGATATCCAAGCCTTCGCGCTCTTCTTCTTCCTTCACACGCAAACCGATCACGATATCGATCAATTTGAATGCTATGTAAGAAACCACGCCAGACCAGATCAAAGTGGTAATCACACCTTGAGCCTGGATCCACAATTGGCTAGCAATAGAGTAGTCAGGAGCAACAGCATTTGCTACGTAATCCCAGATGCCAGAGCCGCCTAATGCTGGATCAGCAAATACACCGGTCAACAACGCACCAGAGATACCGCCTACGCCGTGTACACCGAATACATCTAAGCTGTCATCAGAGCCCAAGATTTTCTTGAGACCGGTAACACCCCAGAGGCAAACTACACCAGCAAATAGGCCGATTGCGATTGAACCCATTGGGCCAGCAAAACCAGCAGCAGGAGTAATAGCAACTAAACCAGCTACGCAACCAGAAGCAGCACCCAACATGGATGGCTTACCTTTGAGAACCCACTCAGCAACAGACCAGCCCAAAACAGCAGCAGCAGTAGCCAAATATGTATTCACGAAAGCCAATGCTGCGCTACCGTTTGCTTCGAGTGCAGAACCGGCATTGAAGCCAAACCAACCAAACCACAAGAGAGCGGCACCGGTCATTACATAGACTAAGTTGTGTGGCTTCATTGCTTCTTTACCGTAACCAACACGCTTACCGATAACGTATGAACCTACCAAGCCGGCAACAGCAGCATTGATATGAACAACGGTACCGCCAGCAAAGTCGAGAACACCTTTTTGCCACAACCAACCAGCACGAGCAGTAATAGCCTCAAGTGATGCAGCATCTTTGATGTCATCAGGACCAGGCCAGAACCAAACCATGTGAGCGATTGGCAAGTAGCTAAATGTGAACCAAATGATCATGAATATCAAAATTGCAGAGAACTTAGCGCGCTCAGCAAAGGAACCAATGATCAAGCAGCAAGTAATGGTTGCGAACACTGCCTGGAAAGCCATGAACACAAACTCAGGAATCACAACACCTTTACTAAAGGTTGCTGCTACTGAGTCCGGAGTCATACCGCCCAAGAACAAACGATCAAGTCCGCCAACAAATGGCCCACCTTCTGTGAATGCAAAGCTATAGCCATAAATAGCCCACAGCACTGTAATCAAAGAGAACACCATGAAACATTGCATGCAGATCGACAGAATGTTTTTGCTACGTGTTAAACCACCGTAGAACAAAGCCAAACCAGGAAGCGTCATTAACAGCACTAATGCTGTACAGACCATCATCCATGCGGTGTCGGCTTTATTGCACTTTTCAGAGCAAAGAACAGGCGCAGGTTCTGCAGCAGCAGGAGTTGCGGCAGGAGCAGTAACTGCTGGTTTTTTAACTTCATCAGCATGCGCTGGCGAAGTAACAATCACACCAGTAGCACCAATAGCCAAAGCCATCACGCCGCCAGCTAGGAGTTTTTTCATCCAAGTTAACATTTTGAACCTCTCTTTAAAGTGCTGACGCGCCGGTTTCACCGGTACGAATACGAATGACGTGCTCAACTGGAGAGACAAAAATCTTGCCATCACCAATCTTGCCTGTACGTGCAGATTTTTCAATTGCTTCAATCGCACGCTCCAAGATGCCATCTTCAACAGCAGCTTCAATTTTTACCTTCGGCAAAAAGTCAACTACGTACTCAGCACCACGATACAACTCGGTGTGACCTTTTTGACGACCGAAGCCTTTAACTTCAGTGACGGTGATGCCCGAAACTCCCACTTCCGAGAGAGCTTCGCGCACTTCGTCAAGCTTGAAGGGCTTGATGATTGCGGTAATTAATTTCATGTGTTTCTCCGTTCAGAGGTGGAAATTAGAAAGTTTTTGTCAAAGATACAACTGCGTTACCACGACCTTGGTTACCGTTAAGCGGCGTAGCGTATACATAAACGTTGCTAACCTTTTGTGCAGTAGTGCCAGTGTAATAAGCAGAACCGGACAAACCACCGCCAAAGTCTTTAGTCAAGCCCAACTTCCAATCAGCGTAGCTGAGGTTATAGGTGCCAGCTGGGCTAGACGTAGTTGCAGTCGCAGCAGCTTGAGTAATGTTATTGGGAACGTATTGGTAACCAGCATGGGCATTCAAAGTGATGCCGTAAAAACCAGTGTCGTAGTTTGCAGTCAAGTCTGGGTACATTGAACCAGCACTGTTATAGATTCCAAATAAATTGGTAGCTGCATATGAAACCTTCAAGAAGCCTGTTACAGGGCCAGCAGTAAAATTCTGCGCAGCATAGATTTCAGTTGTGCTTGGGTTGTAGCCCAAAAACTGACGGGACGAGACTGCACCAGCATTACTTAAAGTGGTCGCATTGCCAGCAAATGTATAGTTAGGCAGGCCGGAGGTTGGGTAGTAGTACTGCAAAACACCAACGTCAGTAGCAAAACCTTCAGCAATCAGTTCCTTTTTGAAACCAGCGTAGAAGTCCATCTCAATTGGACCAGTCACTGAAGCACCTGGTGTAGTTTGCTTGTTGCCGTAACCATTTGCACCGTAGCTGTCACTAATCCAGGAAATAGATGAGTTCCAGTTGCCCACATAGAAACCGCTCTCATGCGCGTAGTCAAAGCCGCCTTGAATTGCTGGTTTGTTATTGGTTTGTGTCAAACCACGATAGATGTAGTTACTTGCAACAGTTACGTTTGCTGTAATTGGGCTCACTTCTGGGGCTGCAGCCTCTTCAGCAAAAGCTGCTGTCGTTGCTACACCTGATAACAACGCTACTGCTGCCGCAGAGATTGCTGTCTTGTACAAAGTTTTCATGTAATGCTCCTTACTGGTTGTAATAAAAAATGGGTTGAATGCTTATTGCATGTAGCGATATTGATGGTTGGAGCGTTCATCGATTTGTCACAAATCCCCCTATTGAGGCATTTGCACTTATTTGGTGCTTAAGATTGCACTATAGGTGTGAATTTTCACCTTTTAGAGCCATTTCTAGCGGATTTGCCCGTTTTTAGCCACACAACATAAAATATGAATGTGTATCTTTTAAGCAACTTTTCATAGAACTGCGAAACCACATCATGCAAAAACCCGGCGAAATCCTCGAACAAATTCAACGCATTGCTAGCGACATGCAAAGCAAAGTGGGTGATGCTATTCGGAATTCTCCAGCGCAAGAGATTGAAAAAAATGTGCGCGCAATGATGAATCAAGGTTTTCAGAAAATGGATTTGGTGACTCGCGAAGAGTTTGAGTTACAAACTAAAGTGCTAGCTAAGACTAGAGAAAAATTAGAGGCACTCGAAGCTAAAGTTGCAGCTTTAGAAAAAAATTCTTAAGTTTTTCTCTTATCTCTTAAGTTCACTCGGGATAAAACTCACTAAAGAAGTTTGTAAATTCTTCTTTAGCTAGAAGTACTTTTACATCGTCAGCGCTTGCGCTTGCATGTAATACCGACACCTGATAAATCCAAGAATCTCCATTGCTTGCTTGCCGCGTTATCCAGCGCACTCTCATCTGTTGTTGCTCTTTACCATTTAACTTAAAAGTGATGAAGTAATCAGTCGTTGGCAGCTTCTGCCGATTGTTTGCTCGATAACTTGCACGCTCTTCAGCTACTGCTCCACCAGATGCCTTAGCTCTCTCAAGCAAATTATTTTTAAGCTGCGTGATTATTTTTTCAGTTGCAGCAGCCTGATTGACTGGTACTTGTATTGCACTAATAGAGTAAATATCGTTATCGATTTTTACTGCCTCAAGAGTTTGATTAAGCTCTTGCTCTTGATAAGGAATGCGGCGCTCTAATTTATCTGGCTTTCCCGGAAATAGAGCGGTATATCTCTCTTGGGGTGATTGAACTGTGCGCCAATCTAACTTTGGGCTACAGGCCGCCAGCAAAATAATTACTGTTAGCAATACACTAGCCTTACAAGCTCTAAACAACTCCTGCTCCGTGAGCTTGCTGGTCAGCATGGTAGCTAGAACGCACCATTGCACCTACCGCTGCATGGGAGAAACCCATGGCATAGGCCTCTTCTTCAAACATCTTGAAAACATCAGGATGAACGTAGCGGCGCACTGGGAGGTGATGACCTGATGGTGCAAGATACTGACCAATCGTGAGCATATCGATATTGTGCTCACGCATATCGCGCATGACTTCTAGAATTTCTTCATCGGTTTCACCAAGACCCACCATCAAACCACTCTTTGTCGGAATATGGGGAAAGCGTTCTTTGAAATCTTTCAATAACTTTAGGGAGTGTAAATAATCTGCACCTGGTCTCGCTTCCTTATACAGGCGTGGAACAGTTTCTAAATTATGGTTCATCACATCTGGCAAACCATTAGGCGCATGCTCAGCAAAAATATCGAGTGCTTTATCAAGGCGACCACGGAAGTCTGGAACAAGCACTTCAATGCGAGTGTTAGGCGAGAGGTCGCGTGATTGAGAAATACAATCGACATAATGCATTGCACCGCCGTCGCGCAAATCATCACGATCCACACTAGTGATCACTACGTAATTCAGTTTCAGTGCCGCAATCGTCCGCGCTAAGTTAGCGGGTTCTTTTTGATCCAATGGATCTGGCCTACCGTGACCCACGTCACAAAATGGACAACGACGAGTGCACTTATCACCCATGATCATGAAGGTGGCAGTACCTTTACCGAAGCACTCACCAATATTGGGGCAGCTTGCTTCTTCGCAAACAGTAACCAACTCATTCTCGCGAAGAATCTTTTTAATCTCGTTAAATCGAGAATTGCCAGACGCCGCTTTTACCCGAATCCAATCCGGTTTTTTTAAGACCTCTGTCAAAGGAATGATCTTGATTGGAATGCGCGCAGTTTTCTCGCTCGACTTTTGCTTACGGGTAGCGTCGTAATTGAGGTCTTGGCGAGACTCAATAGTCGTCTTGGTATCGGTCTTATTTGTAGTCATGTGACATCAGTTGCTTTTGTAAATGCTCCAAAAGCCTTTGGCTAATAGTGTCTATATTGTCCTTGATCCCAAGGGTTTGCATATTCACTGTCTTTAAGCCCTCATAGCCACAGGGGTGGATACGGCTAAAAGCCTCGAGATCAGTGGCCACATTAAGGGCTAGACCATGATATGAGCAGCTTTTAGAGACCTTGAGGCCCAAGGCGGCCACCTTAGCCCCAATCCACTCTGCTGGCACCCTGGACTGCTCTGAAACGTAAATACCAGGAGCGCCTGGATGCCGTTCTGAGGCAACCCCAAAATCTGCCAAGGTATCAATTACCGCTTGCTCAATACGAGAAACCAATTCTTTTACGAAGATGCCTAGGCGTTTGAGATCAAGCAAGAGGTAAACAACGATCTGACCAGGACCGTGATACGTAACCTCACCGCCACGATCAACCTGCACAAGCGGAATCTGATTGCTAGGTGAATGCAAATTCTTCGCATCACCAGCAAGCCCCAAAGTAAATACCGGGGGGTGCTCCAGAACCCAAATTTCATCAGGTGTTGAGCTATTGCGCTCTTTAGTAAACGCTTTCATCGCCTCATATGTTGATGCGTAATCAGCTAAACCAAGGTGTTTTACTAAAGCAGACATTAAATCAATTACAGAACAATGCTAACTAATGGATGTGTAGACAAAGTTCTATATAACTCATCTAGCTGCTCACGACTTGTAGCAGTAATGGGCAAGGTAATGCCTAAGTAATTACCATCCTTAGAGGGTCGTTGCTCAACTTTAGTCTCATCAAATGTTGGGTCAAATTGTTTTGCAATATGAATGATTGCTGGTAAATACTCTGGATTGGCTTTGCCCATTACCTTAATTGGAAATTCAGAAGGATATTCAATGAGTGACTTTTCTTCGGCCATATTTTTCTCTATCTTTTCTTATTATTTGCGATGATCTGGCATGCCCAACCAAGCACCAGTGATGATGTTGCGTATGCAGTGCAATCTGCGATGGAAGAAGTGATCAGCGCCAGGTACTACTTGCACGGTGAGCTCTTGCGGTCGCGCCCAATCTAAAACATCGATCAATGGAATGGTTTCATCTAACTCACCATGAATCAGAATCGTATCTGCGGGCACTGGGGCTAAAGTCCACTTACCTGCAGCGCTACCCACCATCACCAAACGCTCTGCAGGCCGGTCTACATCAATAAGCCTTTGCACCAAGTGGCTAACAACAAAGCTACCAAACGAAAATCCTGAAACTACTAGCGGCAAATTATTTAAGCTTGGAACCCATGCCTGATTAGCAGTCGCTTCAAATTGTGACCAGCTTGATGGGGTGCGCATCCAATCAGTGACCTGCAAGAGATCTTCTAACTCGCCAACGCCATCATCATGCACGCCAGCAGTGCCACCCACCCCACGAAAATTGGGACGTACGCTCACATAACCCAATTGATTAAAAGCACGCGCCATTGTCGCCGCCACTTTGTTATCCATGGTGCCACCCATCAATGGATGAGGATGGGCAACTAATGCTAAACCACGGATTGGAAAGAAAGGGTCGCTTTTTAATTCATCTGGCAGATCGATAGACATTTCTATTGCGCCAACAATGCCTTCAATATGAATTACTTTTGTACGGCTATTCATGAAAAAACTTTCTAATAACTATGACAACTGCAAGCGCTCAACTGGGCGCCCAGCCACTAAATGCGATTGGATAATTTCTTCAACATCTTCCTGGTCCACAAGGGTATACCAAATACCCTCTGGATAGACCACCATCACAGGGCCATCAGCACAGCGATCCAAGCAACCCGCTTTGTTTACACGAATCTTACCGGGGCCTGCAAGCCCCAATTCTTTGACTCTATTTTTGGCGTACTCAAATAATGCAAATGCATTATGACGATCACAACAATCTTCGCCATTGCTACGTTGGTTTAAGCAAAAAAACAGGTGGTGTGTAAAGCTCATAGAAAAATTATATTCGTCAATGTTTGGGTTTTAGTTCAGCGGCGTTATAAATCATCCAAATTAAGGCTATTGGTAACCATACCACCGATACCCACTGCATTAACTCATTAAAGTGTAATAGACGCCCTTGATGCCAATGCCGCAGATTCAGGATGAAATAAGGATTATCGGGCAGCACATGAATAGCGATAGTAGCGCTCACTAAACAAAATAATGCCAAGATAAGTCTTCCTCTTTGATTGAGTCGCAGGGCGCCTCTTAGCAAGAAACTTGCCAACACCATTCCCCATAATGCACCGGCTGTAAGCCATATCAAGCTGAATTCTCCACCAAACTGGAGAGCAGTAAAAAAGGTTTTCATGACCACAGTTATGCAAAGCAACCCATTGAGAATTCGCCACTGCGGGGCCTTAGTGCGTAAACCTGAAGAGAGCAATAAAGCAACCCCAAGCCAACAAAGGGCAGTAATCAAAGTTTCTTGCACCACTTGATTGATAACCAAGGTCCCCCAGTCGATTGAACCAAAAATTGCATGGCCCCACACGCCGGTTCCTAGCCATGAACTTTGGGGATAAATTTGTGACCAAGGAAATAATAAGAAGAGTGCGCATGCGGCCCAATTGAGACCAAACCATTGATCAAAGCGACGTCGAATTACGCTACCTGATAACCATTGTGGACCTAGGGGTATGGCTAATAAGCCGCCTAATAAACCGCCAAACATATTTGCCCACCAATCCATCAAACTAGGGATGCGGGTTGGCAACCACGATTGCAAAGTTTCCACGCTCAATGCCAGTAGCGCACTTAGAACCAAGGCAATACTCAAGGCCACAAAGTTACGCCAACGAGGATAGGCAGCAAAAACCAGCAAAAATCCAAAAGGGATATACGCCAAGATATTCACGGAAACATCAAATAAAGTAATAAACCGGGGCAGCGGTGCGCCTACCCAAGCCGACGCGTCAATACCATTACCGAAATCAAAATCAAAAGGGTTAAGACTGACATAAACGATCAATAGCGCATAACTAAGGCTCATTGCCCTAGCCAAAGGCATAGCCTGCAAAGGCCATGCAAACTTATGGGGGCGCTGATCTTTTTGATCCATCCCACAATTCTAGGTCAGACCTTTCTACAATGGCGAAATGACTGCTAATTGCATCCTTGAACGTGTTGCCGAAACCCAATCTACAAATAATGACCTTTTGGAGCGCTGGCGCGCCGGCGAACTGATTGACCCAGTAGCCCGCATTGCTCATAAACAAACAGCTGGCAAAGGCAGGGCTGGACGTACTTGGCTAGCGCACCCTGAAGACTCTATCTGCTTTTCCTTGGCTTATCCATTTACGAGAAAGCCAGGCGAACTGAGCGGGCTTAGTCTTTTAGTTGGATTGGCGGTTATTGCTGGAATTGCACAAGCATGTGATTTGAGTGAAGTAACGCTTCATCAAGCAGGTCTTCGACTGAAGTGGCCAAATGATTTACTGCTGAATAATGCAAAACTTGGCGGCATCTTGATAGAGGGTGGCCAAGCAAAATCTACGGATCCAACCTGGATGATTATTGGTATAGGCATGAACTTGAGGAATGCGAACGCAATTGAAACAAGCTTAGGAAACCAGCCTGAATTAAAGATTGGCGCCCTTGATCAGCTGCTTTCACCTCAATCAAGGCTACCTGATATGGAATATCTCTGGTTGAAGCTCATTGCATCTCTAGAACATCATTTAAGCGAATTTAATCAACATGGTTTTGAACAGCACCAGGCGCAATGGAAAAAATGGGATGCTTATCTAGGCCAGATAGTATGTATATCTGGCGCAGGTAAAGAGCCTATCTGCGGCATTGCTCAGGGCATAGATAATGCAGGCGCTTTACTATTGCAACAAGACAATAAAACAATTGCCATTCATGCGGGCGACGTTTCCTTAAGAATTCAATCATGAGCCTTTACTTACTATTTGATGTTGGTAATACGCGTCTTAAATGGGCCGCTGTCGAATCAACACAACAGCCATCAGATCGACAAAAAAAATTATGGGCTTACTCTGGATCAATCAGTAGCAAATCGCTAGCCTCACCTGAGCACAGATCAGAGTTGGCTGATTACATTGCAAAAACCTTGCCTAAACCCGATGCCATTGGTTTTACTTGTGTTGCCGGTCAAGATGCCATGGAAAATCTTCAATCACTATTTCCGCAATGGAATGACGTTTCTTGGAAACAACTCACCGGCGATAGTCAGTACGCCGGTGCACGTACCCTCTATGAAGATCCAAGTAAGCTCGGCGCGGACCGCTGGGCCTCTGTCATTGGCGCTCGCGCCCTCTCCAATACCAACATACTCATCATTAATGCTGGTACCGCCACTACGCTTGATCTGCTTGGCGCTAATGGCGTTCACTATGGCGGATGGATATTGCCTGGGCTTGAGCTAATGCAAAAAAGCTTAGAGGGTAATACCGCGCAATTGCCGCTCGCAGCTCGTGATCAAAGTAGCAATGGTTTTGGTCTATCTACCAACAACGCTATCATCAGTGGTTGTGATGCTGCGCAAATTGGCGCCATTCAATACGCAATTCAGTTAGCAAAAGAAATGAATCATCCCGTTGAAAGAGTTTGGATTGATGGTGGTAATGCCAAGATTTTGGTAGCCGAGATGAGTAAATCTAAAACGCAATCTTCATTATCAATAGAGGCAACTGAAGGCTTGGTGTTGCGCGGCATATGGGCCTGGCTACTGCAAAATCTTTAAGCGCGGATCTTGCCTAATAAGCTAGTAGTTGAACGCTCATACAGAAATGGAATCGCAATCGCTTTACCGCCCCAAGTTTTGACTAGATGGGTTTCCGCAAGAGTGTCGATTGCATAATCACCGCCCTTGACATAAATATCTGGGCGAATTTTCTCAATTAAGCTCACTGGTGTTTGCTCGGTAAAGAGCACAGCCATGTCCACGCTTTCAAGTGCGGCCAACAAAGCCTGACGATCTGCCTCAGAGTTAATAGGCCTGTCCTCACCCTTACCCAGCATCTTGACCGATGCATCTGAATTAACGCCAACCACTAAGCAAGCCCCTAAAGCGCGCGCTTGCGCTAAATAGCTGGCATGCCCACGATGCAGAATGTCAAACACGCCATTGGTAAAGACCAGTGGCCTCGGAAGCTTCGCAATACGAGCAGCAAGCTGATCTAAAGGACAAACCTTAGACTCAAAAGAAGGTGGGGGCAAAGAAGTCATAACTCAATATTAAAGGCATTGGCTGCTGCCCAGCGATATTACTCAGAATGTCTTAGACTTGGGCACTAACGATCCAATAAAAGAAGGCGCTTCATGCACCGCGAGTCATCCTACTTACCCCGTACAGTTTTTACTTGGGTTTTTATCCTAACTGCCCTCCTATTAGGAGCCCAAGTTGTCAATGCAGCCCCCAGCTGCAGCCCCTTACTGTCTCAGACCTTTCCACGCCTGCAGGATGAGACACCTCAAAATCTCTGCCAATTTCAGGGGAAAGTGATTCTGGTAGTCAACACCGCCAGCTTTTGTGGTTTTACGGGCCAATATGAGGGCCTAGAAAAGATCTATGCCAAATATAAAGATCAAGGCTTCATCGTTCTAGGCTTCCCCTCCAATGACTTTGGTCAGCAAGAGCCAGGTAGCAATAAGGAGATTGCTGACTTTTGTAAAAATACTTATGACGTGAAATTTCCGATGTTTGCAAAAAGTTCAGTTTCAGGCAGCAACCCAAACCCCCTCTTCAAGATGTTGATTACTAAAACTGGCACAACACCAAAATGGAATTTCTATAAATATTTGATCGATCGAAATGGCAATGTTGTTGACTCGTATGGCAGTATGACTAAGCCAACCAGCAGCACTATCACTACCGAGATCGAAAAACTCTTGGCAGAAAAACCCCAATGAGCAAAAAAAGAGTTGCCATTATTGGCGCTGGTATTTCTGGCCTTGGATGTGCTTATGCGCTACGAGAGCATCCTGAATTTGACCTAACCCTGTATGAGGCTGGCGATCATATCGGCGGCCACAGCAACACCGTCGACTTCAAGTGCACTATTGATGGAAAAGAAATCTCTCATGGTGTTGACACCGGATTCTTAGTCTTTAATCGCAAAACATATCCACGCTTAGTCCGCCTCTTTGAAGAAATTAAAGCCCCAGTAGCGCCTTCTGAAATGTCCTTCTCCGTATCGATTGATACATCCGATAAAAAACATGCCCATCGGAATATTGAATGGGCAGGCAATGACCTAAACTCCTTCTTTGGACAAAGATCAAATCTTTTATCTCCATCATTTTGGAGAATGGCTTTTGATATCTTGCGCTTTAATCGCTTGGCCACTCAGCTAGCCCAAGAGCAAATTGAAGCGGGACACCTTTACAAAGAGCCTGATGAAACTATTGCTAATTTTTTAGACCGCAATCGATTTAGCCAAAGCTTCAAAGAGAATTATTTTCTGCCGATGATTGGCGCAATCTGGTCATGCTCAGTCGAGCAAATGCTCGAGTTTCCCATTCAAACAATGGTCCGCTTTTGCCATAACCATGGTTTGCTTCAAATTCAGAATCGTCCACAATGGTTAACTATCAAAGGTGGCTCTCGGGAGTATGTCAAACGCATCATTGCCGCCCTTAAAGAGTCTAAAGTAAAGATTGTGCGCGAAGGTGTTGTACGCGTTAACGCCAATCAAGACGGCGGATCTCAGGTTGAGGTAATCAGTCAATCAGGTTCAGCTTTTTTTGATGAGGTCGTGATGGCATGTCATAGCGATCAAACGCTTGATCTCGTTCATGGCATTCATCAACAGGCTCGCAATATTTTGGCAGTAATTCCTTACCAAAAAAATCGTGCCATTCTCCATACAGATATTCGCTTTTTACCAGAAGCAAAACGTTGTTGGGCTGCTTGGAACTACACTGCTAAATCTGGCATGACGATTTCATCCAAACAGCACGTGAGCGTGAACTACCTGATTAATCGCTTACAGCCTCTTCCTGCACAATTAAAAGACATTCAAATTATTGTTAGCCTGAACCCCGCATCAGAACCCGATCCAAAACTAGTGCATCAAGAGATTCACTATTCACACCCAGTGTTCGATATGAGCGCTATCCAAGCTCAGAAAGAATTGCCTCTTATACAAGGCACGGCGTCAATCTGGTATTGTGGCGCCTGGACTGGATTCGGCTTTCATGAAGATGGTTTACGCTCAGGCGAGTTGGTTGCAGAGGCCTTAATAGAAAGTATTCACTCACCGCTAAAGAGCCACCCCAAACAAGATGCGCAATAAATGAATCAGCCAAAGATTAACTTTGGGGTTGTAAAACATCAGCGACTTAGACCGGCTAGGAATAGCTTTGGCTATGGTGTTTTTACTCTATCAATTCCGATGCGAGCAAGACAGCAAGCTTCCGATCTTCTGAGTCGGCACGGGCTTCACGACAATCGCCTAGGCTTGTTTTCTTTCTTTGATAAAGACCATGGCTTAGGACAAGCAGATAGCTTGCGGTGGATTGAAAACATTTTGCAAGAAAACCAGGTTCCAAATATTGATGGGGAAATCTGGTTACAAACCTTTCCCAGGGTATTGGGTTATGTATTCAACCCAGTGAGTTTTTGGATATGCACCCGTGCAAACGGCCAAGTACAGGCCGTATTGGCTGAAGTGAACAATACCTTTGGCGAGCGCCACTGTTACCTATTGCATAAAAATTCTGGCGAGGTATTGCGCTCAGGTGAAACGCTCAGCAGTCAAAAGGTATTTCATGTTTCGCCATTTTGTGCAGTGCGTGGCAACTATCATTTTCGCTTCCTATTCCCGCAAGACAGCAATAGCGGTGCAAATTCTGTTTGCCGTATTGAGCTTCACGAAGATGGCCTCCCGCTTATCAATACAAGCATTAGCGGTAGTAGTCGCCCACTCAGTCGATCTAACCTTTGGCTAGCGTTTTTGCGTTACCCACTGATGAGTCTTGGGGTCATTTTTCGGATACATTGGCAAGCATTCAAACTATGGGTAAAAGGTGTACCCTTTCACTCCAAGCCCACTCCACCCGAATTTGAAGTTAGCAAATGAATCGTCCTGGTCAATCTTTACTTTCGCGTCTTAACTTTTCGCAGCCGAAACGGCCTGCTCAGAAGAAGCAATCTCATTTGGGTGCAGAAACTCTACTGAGCCTCTTATCCCAACTTAGCAGTGGTCACCTAAAAGTAACACTACCCGATGCCAATATCAGAGAATTTGGCAATAAATCAGACGCATTGCATGCCGAGATTCAAATTCTGGATTGGTCTGTATTTAAGCAAGTTCTGTCACGCGGGGATATTGGCTTTGCTGAAAGTTATATTCGCGGAGAGTGGAACACTCCAGACCTCAAAGCCGTTCTAGAGCTTGCAATTCGTAATCGCAGAATTTTAGAAAAAGCGATTTATGGTAGCTGGTATGGATCAATACTATATCGCATCAGACACTGGTTACGGGATAACAGCAAGACTGGCAGCCGCAAGAATATCCATGCCCACTATGACCTAGGTAATGCCTTTTACACCTTATGGCTAGACCCCACCATGAGTTACTCGAGCGCTTGGTTTTCAGAGGGTGAAAAACAATCGCTCGCTGATGCCCAACGCGCCAAAATCACTCGCATTTTGCAGTCCCTCGACACCAAACCTGGCGACCATGTTTTAGAAATTGGCTGTGGTTGGGGTGGCGTCATGGAAGAAGCACTTCGTAGCAATATAGCGATTACTGGCCTTACGCTTTCAACTGAGCAAAAAGCCTTTGCCGAAGATAGGCTACAAAAAGTTCAATCGCAAATCGAACGCCCCGCACCTTTTGCTGTACGTCTTCAGGATTATCGCGATTGCCAAGAACAATTTGAGGGTATTGCCTCTGTAGAAATGTTTGAAGCTGTTGGCGAAAAGCATTGGCCAGAATATTTTCAAACGATTGCCAAATGCTTAAAGGCTGGTGGCAAAGCTTGTATTCAAACAATTGTGATTGCTGAAGAACTCTTTGAACGTTACCGCCATAGCACCGACTTTATTCAACAATATGTATTTCCTGGCGGCATGCTACCTTCACGCACCAGCTTTAAAGAGAGTGCTGCCAAAGCAGGACTTCAGATTGACGGAGAATTTGCATTTGGGGCTGACTACGCTAAAACACTTTGCCTCTGGCGTGACAGATTCAATCAAAAGTTGTATGAAGTGCATGGCCTAGGGTTTGATGAAGCTTTTGTACGGCTCTGGAATTTCTATTTGATGTATTGTGCTGCTGGGTTTTCAGAGCGTAATATTGATGTTGTGCAATTCACCCTCAGCCATAAACCCATACAAGCATCACCGAATGCTCTGAGCGCATGAAACAAAAAGGGCTCCCTGATTTTTCAGAAAAACGCGTCTGGTTGATTGGTGCCTCCAGCGGGATTGGCGAGGCTTGCGCTAAAGCATTGATTAAAACTGGAGCTAAAGTGGCGCTCTCCAGCCGAAGAGTGGAGCGCTTACATCCAATTGCAGATCTTGGTCATCCAGGGCAAGCACTTGTAGTGCCATTAGATGTAACTGTTGATGCGCAATTGAAAAATGGCTACCAATCAATTTTGAGCGCATGGGGCGGGATTGATTTATTGCTATTTGTTTCTGGTATGTATGCACCCCTTCGGGCGGACAACTTTGATATTGATATCGCAGAGCAAACGATTGATGCAAACCTCCTGGGGCCCATGAGATCTGTTGCGCTTGTATTGCCTGAAATGCTTAAAGCTCACGCAGGTCATATTGCTATTGTGGGAAGTGTTGCAGGCTACAGTGGCCTTCCCAAGGCCTTAGCCTATGGACCAAGCAAAGCTGCCATCATTAATTTCTGCGAGACGCTTTACTACGATCTACTCCCTCAGGGAGTGAGCGTTCACATGATTTCTCCTGGCTTTGTAGCCACCGAAGCAACCGCTCAAAATGATTTTGAGATGCCTGCCCTGATTAGCGCTGAAGAGGCGGCCACTGAAATTTTGAATGGTATTCAAAGGGGAGAATTTGATATTCACTTTCCTAAGCGATTTTCAAGATTCTTAAAATTCCTCAGAATCATGCCGTATCCCATCTACTTTTGGATAGTGCGCCGCTTCGTCAAAATCTAAATAGCGGCCGATGTAGGGTAGTTACTGTTTGTATTTATTTTTACGGATTTTTTCTTCAAGATAATCCATTACTGCTATTGCTTTAGCCTTAGTGCCAGCAATCGAGGGTGATGTAACGTACTTGCCTTGCATCACAATCGTTGGGACGCCATCTATACGATAGGCTTCCGCCAATTGCTTTGCTGCACGTGCTTTAGAGGCCACAGCAAAAGAGCGATAGGTGGCCAGAAAAGTATTGCGATCAATTCCTTGCGATGCAACCCAATCCGCAATCTCCGACTCAGTTAATAAGCGCTTGTTCTCTTTATGCATGGCATACATAACTTTTTCATTTAGGGCATCACCTTTACCCAATGCTTCGAGCGCATAAAATAATTGACTGTGTGGCATAAAGTCATCACGAAAGGCAACGGGCACTCTGCGGAAAGTCACATCCTTAGGCTGGCGCTTCATCCAACTAGTAAGCTCTGGCTCAAAGTCGTAGCAATGGGGGCAGCCGTACCAAAAGAACTCAATAACCTCTACCTTGCCCTTGGTCTCAACGGGTTGTGCAATTGGAAGAATGCGGTAATCGAACCCTTCCTCGATCTTTTGGCTTTGTGCACCAACAAGTCCGCTAAGACACAGCAATGTCAGTAATGTAAAGGCTCTTTTGCTAAATGAGATCATGATTTGCTAGATTTAATCAGGGTTGGTTTAATGCCCATGCTACTTAACTTATCCCGCACAGGATTGCCCTCATCAGGATTATTGTAAGGGCCTACACGCACACGCCATAAGGTATTGCCATCAGCAGTCACTTCACTCAGTTGCGCTTGAATTCCTTGGATGGCTAAATTTGCTTTTTGTGCGTCAGCATCAGCGCGCTTTACAAACGCCCCTACTTGCAGGAAATAAATGGCATCCGTTTTTAAGCCAGTTTCGGCTGGCTTTTTGCCGCTTACCAAATCGCCAATTGGATCAGATGGAGCCGATGTTTGTGACTTTCCTTGCAAAGGCTTATTCAAATCCAATGGCTCTATCGGAGCTGCAGCCTCGCCTTCAGTGGGTGCTGCGGAAGGCTTAATGGTCAGCGGTAGATTAGGCGCACGAACCCCAGGCTTTTCTTGAGGGGTATTTTTAGAGAGATACAAGGCAATCGCCAGAGCAATTCCTAATCCCGCGCCCAGGCCGACCACAAAACCGAGGATAGTGCCGCCATACTGGGCGTTCTTCCCGTCGATCTTTATGAAGCCAGCTTGTTGATTCGGTTGTTTCATCATTTCCTCATCTTACATTTTCACTTCATACACCGCCACTACATCTTAGCGGGTGCAGATACCCCTAATACTTTTAAACCATTTTGTAGTACTTGGCGGGTCGCCAATAGTAGCGCCAGACGAGCCGCCTTGAGATTTTGATCGTCTACTAGCACACGGTCTGCGTTATAGAAGGTATGAAAATCGCCGGCCAAGTCCCGCAAGTAGAACGCAAGCGCATGAGGAGCCAGCTCAGCAGCAGCATCGGTAAGTACCTCAGGATACTCTGCTAAACGACGTAATAAATGGTCTGATGCTTTACTTTGCAACAAAGATAAGTCAGCTGAAGCCAAATCAGAAATTTGACCACCCCATTGCTGCAAGATTGAATTGATGCGCGCATGAGCATACTGAACATAAAACACTGGATTCTCGTCATTTTGCTGTAAGGCTAAATCAATGTCGAAAACAAATTCAGTGTCTGCCTTGCGTGAGATCAAGAAAAAGCGCACCGCATCACGGCCACGTTGTAATGCCAACTCTCTTGTTTCAGGAGTCATCTCGGGAGTAACTCCGCCAGACCACTCAACCAAATCACGCACGGTGACATAAGAACCCGCGCGTTTAGAAATCTTGACCTCTTCACCATGGCGCATCACGGTTACCATCTTATGCAAAACATAATCTGGATAAGTCTTCGGAATATCCCAGCCGCGCTTTTGTGCCACGCCCTGCAAGCCAGAGCGAACGCGGGCTATCGTGCCATGATGGTCGCTGCCTTGTACATTAATGACCTTATGGAAACCCCGATTCCATTTACTAGTGTGATACGCCACATCAGGAACGAAGTAAGTAAAGCTGCCATCAGACTTGCGCATCACACGATCTTTATCATCGCCATCATCTGTAGTTCTTAACCACAATGCGCCTTCAGACTCATAGGTCTTGCCGATACTTTGTAAATCGCCCACAATTTGCGCAACGCTGCCGTCGGTATATAGAGATGATTCTAAGTAATAGCAATCGAATTGCACGCCGAACGTTTTCAAATCGATGTCTTGCTCATTACGCAAATAAGCAACCGCAAAAAGACGAATGGCCTCAAGATCATCCTTGTACTCTGGAGAACTTTTGAAAGCAGCAGCAATCTCGGCAATATACTCACCGTTATAAGCTTGCTCTGGCCAAGCCGAATCGCCAGGCTTCAAGCCATTTAAACGCGCCTGAACAGATAAAGCCAAATTAGCAATTTGCACCCCAGCATCGTTGTAATAAAACTCACGATGCACCTTAGTCCCTTGGGTTGCCAATAAATTTGCCAGCGCATCACCAAGCGCAGCTTGTCTGCCATGACCAACATGCAGGGGACCTGTAGGGTTGGCTGAAACAAACTCAATCATAGCGTTTGGCACTGTAGCCCGATCTTTTGGTAGCTCACCAAAATAGGGGCCTTCTGTCAGGATCTCATTGACTACCGCTGTTTTTGCAGCATTACTTAAGCGAAAATTGATAAATCCAGGGCCTGCAATTTCACAAGAATTAATAAGCTGGTCAAAACCAGGCTCTTTTTGCAAACACTCAACCAAAGCCTGAGCCAACTCCCTGGGATTGAGCTTCCAGGCCTTTGATAACTGAAGAGCGATATTGCAGGCGACATCACCATGATCAACGGCCTTGGGGCGCTCTAAACGTGGCGCAGTGGGCTGATCTAAGCCACGCTCCCGAGCAAGGCTCCCAAGCGCACTGCCAAGCATCTGAATTAAACGATTTTTATTGGTTAACAACATAGAAGAGTGAGTTTATCAGGTGGTAAGCTATTGAAATGATCTATCAATTTCGCTCAAAAGCTGGTCCAGACGTCATTATGATGGCCGATCTGACCAAGCGGATCTTCGATATTTTGGGTCGTCCACTAGAGTCTCGCGGGATCCTCATGGTTGAGCAACTCCCTGCCCTGATTACAACTCTAGAGACTGCCATCCTCAAAGATCTCGAGGAGCGCTCTAAGACCCAGGATGAAACTAAAGAGGAGGCTGAAAAACCAAAGCTGGCTGATCGCCTTGGCCAAAGGGCCTACCCGTTTCTTGAGCTAATGAAGCAGGCTAAAGCCAAAGACGAACCCGTGATGTGGGGCGTTTAATCTATTAGGCTTGCCAATTGGCGGCGGATATCTTCGACAGACTCACCACGACGTTTAGCCATATCCTCAAGCTGATCAGCTGAGATTTTTCCAACATTAAAATAACGCGCATCTGGATGGGCAAGATAAAAACCGCTCACACTAGAAGCCGGGTTCATGGCCATCGACTCAGTCAAGGTCATACCAATATCTTCGGAACCGATGACTCTCAGTAGATCTTTTTTCACTTCGTGAGCCGGGCAAGCGGGATAACCAGGTGCAGGACGAATACCACGATACTTTTCTTCAATCATCTGATCGTTCGTCAGAATCTCATCCGTGGCATAACCCCATAAATCAGTACGCACTCGGTGATGCATCAGCTCAGCAAATGCTTCTGCCAAGCGATCAGCCAAAGCTTTCAACATAATCGCACTATAGTCATCATGCTTAGCCTGGAACTCTGCTACTTTCTTTTCCACGCCATGGCCAGTTGTAACCGCAAAACATCCAAGGTAGTCAGCCACACCAGAATCTTTTGGAGCAACATAATCCGCTAAGCAACGATTTGGTCTGCGCAGCCCATCAATCACTGGACGCTCAGCCTGTTGGCGTAAGTTATGCCACACAAATAGTGGGTGCTCGCGCGCTTCATCGCTATACAAAACAATATCGTCGCCAATCGTATTAGCAGGATAGAAAGCCACTACCGCATCAGCCTGCAACCATTGGCCCTTGATCAACTTATCAAGCAAGACCTTAGCATCCTCAAATACCTTGCGAGCCTCAATACCCACAATCCCATCATCTAAGATGGCCGGAAACTTGCCAGCCAAATCCCATGTTTGAAAGAATGGGGTCCAGTCAATATATTTAGCAATGTCGCTTAGTGCAAAGTTTTTAAATACGCGGCGACCAATAAATTTTGGCCTCTCAGGGACATACAAAGACCAATCAATGAGCTCGCGATTTTTACGAGCCGCTTCCAAAGAAATGGTTGGCGCAGCTTTCTTATTAGCATGTTGCTCACGAATACGAACATAGTCATCACGCAAGTCTTGAATAAACTTCTTAGCACTCTCATCTGAAAGTAGGCTTGATGCTACAGATACTGAGCGTGATGCATCCGGTACATACACTACCGGACCATCGTAATGCGGCGCAATCTTCACAGCGGTATGCACGCGTGAGGTTGTGGCACCACCAATCATCAGTGGTATTTGACGCTCACGGAAATAATCATCACGCTGCATCTCTTGAGCAACATAAGTCATCTCTTCCAGTGATGGCGTAATCAAACCAGAAAGGCCTACGATATCTGCATTTTCTTCCTTAGCACGCTTCAGAATCTCAGCACAAGGAACCATCACACCCATATTGGCTACTTCGAAGTTATTGCATTGCAAAACGACAGTCACAATATTTTTTCCAATATCGTGTACATCACCCTTCACTGTAGCCATCACGATCTTGCCTTTGGCTTTGGCTTCACCACCAGCAGCAACGTGTTGACGCTTCTCTTCTTCAATATAAGGAATCAGAATAGCCACAGCTTGCTTCATAACGCGCGCACTTTTAACTACTTGAGGTAAGAACATTTTTCCCGCACCAAACAAGTCGCCAACAACATTCATACCATCCATGAGCGGGCCTTCGATTACCTCAATCGGCCTACCACCTGTACCCATGATTTCAGAGCGTAACTCTTCTGTGTCTTCTTCAATAAAATTGGTGATGCCGTGAACCAAGGCATGGGTTAAACGCTCACGCACAGGAGCCTCACGCCATACCAAGTTCTCTACTTGCTTAGCGCCACCGCCTTTAAATTGATCGGCAATATCGAGTAAACGCTCCGTTGGCGTTTTGCCCTCTTTCACTTGAAAGCGATTCAGAACCACATCCTCAACCCGTTCACGGAGCTCTGGATCTAAATCAGCATATACACCTAACTGACCCGCATTCACAATGCCCATATCCATACCAGCCTGAATGGCGTGATACAAAAATACGGTATGAATCGCTTCACGCACCCGATCGTTACCGCGGAATGAGAAGCTCACATTAGAAACGCCACCACTGACTTTGGCGCCCGGAAGATTTTGTTTTATCCAGCGAGTAGCGTTAATAAAGTCGACCGCATAGTTATCATGCTCTTCAATACCAGTAGCAATTGCGAAAATATTTGGGTCAAAAATAATATCTTCAGCTGGAAAGCCGATTTCATTTACTAAGATTTGATAGCAACGCTGACAGATTTCTGTCTTGCGCTTGAATGTGTCCGCTTGACCAACTTCATCAAATGCCATCACCACAGAAGCGGCACCATAACGACGTATTAAGCGCGCCTGCTTTCTGAAAGGTTCTTCACCTTCTTTTAGGGAGATGGAGTTAACGATTGGCTTACCTTGAATACATTTCAAGCCGGCCTCAATCACGGTCCATTTGGAAGAATCAATCATGATCGGAACTCGAGCAATATCAGGCTCAGAAGCAATCAGATTTAAGAAGCGCACCATGGCCGCCTCAGAGTCCAGCATCGCCTCATCCATATTAATATCGATGACTTGTGCCCCATTCTCAACCTGTTGACGCGCTACTGCGAGCGCTTCATCAAACTGGTTATTCAGAATCATGCGAGCAAAGGCTTTGGAGCCTGTGACGTTCGTACGCTCGCCGATATTCACAAAACCAACTTCTGGAGTCATGTTAAATGACTCAAGCCCTGAAAGCTTCATTGCAGGCATGGCTTTTTTATCTAACTTACTCATGCCGCTGCCTCAGAATCTTCGCGATAGAAAGCACGAGGCCTACGTTTAGCAACTGCGTTAGCAATCGCGCGAATGTGATCGGGTGTAGTACCGCAGCAACCACCGACTAAATTAACCAAGCCATCTTTAGCAAAACCATCTACTAAGCTTGAAGTAATTTCTGGGGTTTCATCAAAGCCAGTATCACTCATGGGATTAGGCAAGCCAGCATTAGGGTAGCAAGATACGGCTGCGTCACAAATACGTGCGAGCTCTGCAATATACGGGCGCATCAAGGCGGCACCTAAGGCGCAATTTAAACCAAATGTTAGCGGCTTAATGTGACGCAAGCTATTCCAAAATGCTTCAACCGTTTGACCAGACAAAATTCGCCCAGAAGCATCAGTGACCGTACCGGAGATCATCACCGGCAAACGCTCACCCGTCTCTTCAAAGAATTCATCTAGCGCAAACAACGCCGCTTTGGCATTGAGTGTGTCAAAAATGGTTTCAACTAAAAATAAATCTACGCCCCCAGTAAACAAACCTTCAATCTGTTCACGATAAGAAGCGCGCAACGCATCAAAGGTGACATTACGCGCTCCCGGATCATTGACATCTGGAGAAATGCTTGCTGTCTTTGGTGTGGGGCCAATAGCTCCAGCAGCAAAACGAGGCTTATCGGGGGTACTGTATTTTTCACAAGCTGCACGAGCAAGTCTTGCAGAGACTTCGTTCATCTCACGCGCAAGACCGGCCATTTTGTAATCCTCTTGAGCAACTGATGTTGCGCCAAAAGTATTTGTTTCAATGATATCGGCACCAGCATCCAGATACTGCTCGTGTATCTTGCTAATAATTTGCGGTTGGGTCAAAACCAAGAGTTCATTATTGCCCTTAATATCCCCTGGATGCTCAGCAAAGCGAGTATTAGCAGGCAAGCCGCGGTAATCAGCCTCAGTCAATTTGTATTGCTGAATCATGGTACCCATCGCACCATCCAAAATCAGAATACGCTGCTTCAGCAGCTCGGGAAGCGCCTGACCACGTGTGTAAGGCTGGGACATACCATTAGATTGCATTGATTAACCGGGATAAATCTCTAGAATCCCTTATTCTATTGGAAAAGCCACTTTTAATTTGACTCGGAGTAGGTATGTTTGGAACAATTCCAGAATTTAATCAAAGCCTTGAAATGTTTAAAACCATGTGGGGGCAAGGCGCAGCTGGTCAGGCCGGCCAATTCCCCTTCACCACAGATGCCTCTAAAGCTGCTGGTGGCTTTGGCGCAGCCTTTCCAGGCCTAGATGTTGAAGAACTTGAAAAGCGTATCAAGGACCTCAAAAGTGTTGAGAACTGGCTAAATTTGAACCTCAATATCCTCAAGTCCACTATTCAGGGCCTTGAAGTACAGCACGCCACGATGATGGCCTTAAAGTCATTTGGAGATGCAGTATCTGCAGCAGGCGCCACAGGAGCGACACCAAAAGAAGAGTCACATACCAAAACAAGCAGCGTAAAAGCTAAACCACGGAAAACCTCAACACGCCGTCCTCGCAAAGCCGGCGATCCAACTTTCCTCGACGAAGTAGGTAATTCAGATGGGCAATAGCCTCACCCATCGCAAAAGTAAGTTGATGAATATCTAATTCACGCTTAAATAGAACCGGCACAATCTCTCGAGCATGCGCCGGTTTTTTACATGCACCGAGCGTATCAGCCAAGCGCTCATCATGATGTGCTTTCAGTTGTGCAATACGTGGCTTCATGCCTGTAAATGGCTTGCCATGAGAAGGCAATACTAAGGTGTCATCTGGCAAGGGCAAATATTCATCAAGCGAATCTAAGTACAAGCCTAAGGGGTCTGCATCTGGGTCGGCATCGAAGACACTGACATTGGTAGAGATACGCGGCAACAACATGTCACCTGAAATCAACACTTCAAGATCTTTACAAAATATTGAGGCATGCTCAGGTGCGTGGCCATATCCCATGATGACTTGCCATTGATGTCCACCGATCAAAATATTTTCACCATTCATAATGCGGCGATATTGGCGAGGCATACCTGGAACCATATTGCTGTAGTAATTAAAGCGTGCCCGAATTTTTTCTAAATCCTCTGGACTAGTTAAGCCATGTTTCTGGAAATGATCTGCAGATCCGCCGCCGCCAGCACGTGTACCAATTGCAGCCCCACCTTCTTTACAGCTGAGCCACTGAGCGGTTAAAAAATCTGTCATGGAAATCCATAAAGGCGCATTCCACTTCTCGCATAACCATTGAGATAAACCCACGTGATCTGGGTGCATATGCGTTACGAGAACCCTAAGGACTGGTAAACCCTCTAGCTGAGTAGCAAAGACCTTCTCCCATGAAGTCTTAGTCTCCTCATTCGCAATACCGCAGTCAACAATAGTCCAGCCGGCAACACCATCTATTTCATCGCGCAAAAGCCAGAGATTGATATGGTCTAAAGCGAAAGGGAGCTTCATCCTAAGCCAGCGAACGCCAGGGACAATCTCAATCGTGCTACCAAGCTCAGGAAGCGCCTCTCCTAATGGATAATGAATAGCGCTTTCCGCTTTTCTCTGATCTTGAGTAGTCATGATTTGAGTTTTTTCTTTTGAATTGCTATTAGGTTTATTTTGACAACAGTCCCATCACCTTGCATCAATTGGTGTGAAATCAACCCCGAGAATGGTTACTGCCGGGGATGCTATCGCACGCTCACTGAAATTGCAGATTGGTCCGATCTTTCTAACTCTGAGAAGCTTGAGGTTTGGTCAACATTGAGTGCGCGCAAACCTCAAACTGCAGAGTAAGTTTCAACCTCGTTTTACTTATTCACATCAACAATTAAGCGACCACGCACATTACCCGCCATCAACTCTTGGGCATACTTTATAGACTCTTCCAAAGTAATTTCGTGCGAGATTTCATCTAAAGTTTTAAGATCAAGTAATTTACTCAATTGCTCATAAGCAGCAATTCGTTTTGCACGTGGCACGGTGACGCTATTAATGCCATATAAAGTTACGCCACGCAAAATAAATGGTGCAACACTGGATGGAAAATCCATGCCTTGAGCAAGCCCGCAAGCGGCTACTGCGCCATCGCTCTTGGTTTGTGCGCAAGCATTAGCCAAGGTATGACTGCCAACGCTATCAACCACTGCAGCCCAACGCTCTTTTGCCAAAGGCTTGCCTGGAGCAGATAGAGTTGCGCGATCAATCACTTCAGTAGCGCCCAACTTCTTTAAATACTCCGCCTCAGCTATTCGACCAGTGCTAGCAACCACAGTAAATCCGAGATTGCTTAGCAAAGTAATCGCAAAGCTACCAACCCCACCTGCGGCTCCAGTCACCAACACTTCGCCATCACTTGGCTTAAGACCATGCTTTTGTAGAGCCATGACGCAGAGCATTGCTGTGTAACCAGCAGTACCAATTGCTAAGGCTTGCTTAGCCGTAAATCCCTTTGGAAGTGGGATTAACCATTCCGCCTTCACCCTGGCCTGCTGAGCCAAGCCACCCCAATGCCCCTCGCCTACTCCCCAGCCATTTAAGAGAACCATATCCCCAGTCTTAAAGTCGGGGCTGGCGCTTTCTAATACCTCTCCCGCAAAATCAATCCCGGGAACCATTGGAAAGCTTCTGACCACTGGGCCTTTTCCAGTAATAGCTAGGCCATCCTTGTAATTGAGGGTGGAATAGAGAACCCTAACCCGAACCTCACCCTCTGGGAGGCTGGCCTCATCTGCCTGCCCCAGCTCAGCGCGATAGCCCTGATCATCCTTATATATTAATATTGCTCTAAACATGTCTCTTCCTTTTATAACGAGGCATTTCTCCACAACAAATGCCTAATAGGTTTATCCTAACGAGCATTGCTAATTATGGAGGCTTCCATGAAAAAAATTCTACTATTAACCGCAATTTCTGGCTTAGCCCTGACAGGGTGCTATTCGACCCAAATTAATATGTCTATGGGCAATATGCGTCTCATTACTTCAAGCGCCGATCCACAAGACGTTATGGACTTTGCTACCAAGGCTTGTAGAAACGATTTTTATGAGGGTGCCAGCTTTCTTTCTAAAGCAGGTAAGGAATATCGCTTTAAATGCGTGAAGACTGAAGAAAATGAAGTCTTAATTCCAATTCCAGGCACAACTATCGCTCCTGCAGTTAAAGCAGAAGCAAAGTAAGTCCAGTTTGATGACCCCATTTACTTCGCAAGAGTTACGCAAAGGATTTGCCTCATTTGCAACTGGGGTCACCGTCATTACCTGCCTTGATGAACACCAAGGGCATCACGGCATCACCATAAGCTCCTTCAATACAGTCTCCCTCGAGCCGCCATTGATTCTGTGGAGTCTAAAAAAACACTCTCGCCTGATGCCTTGGGTAGAAGTGGGTAAGAAGCACCTCATTCACGTTCTTGAACTCTCCCAAGAAAATTTGGCGATGCATTTTGCCACCGTGAAAGAAAATCAATTTGCTGCTATTGCTCACAAGCTTGCCCAAAGCGGCTTGACCCAAATTGAGCATTGCGTTGCCTACTATGAATGTGAGACCGTTTCTGTACATGTCGGCGGAGACCACAACATCATTGTTGCCAAAGTGATTAACTTAAAAAATCACCCTGAGAAAGAACCGCTCATTTTTGCTCGCAGCAAATTTGTTGGCCTTGATTTTTCAGAAGCAAAAACTACTTAAATAGTCTTTTAAGGAAATGCCATGATGCGTTTATGGGGTCGCAAAAGTTCCATCAATGTTCAAAAAGTATTGTGGTGTCTTGCTGAGTTAGGCCTAAAAGAAGGTAAGGACTTTGAGCGCATTGATGCCGGGCTTCACTTTGGCGTTAACCATACGCCCGAATTCCTAAAAATGAATCCCAATGGTCTTGTCCCCACATTGATGGTGAATGACCTAACCCTTTGGGAATCCAATACCATCATGCGTTATCTTGCCAAAGAGCAGGACAAAAACAAACGATTCCCGTCAGACGTTCGAGCTCAATATAGTTCCGAAAAGTGGTTAGATTGGCAACTGGGCACAATGTGGCCAGCCTTACGTATTGCGTTTTTGGGCCTCACCAGAACACCAGAGGCAGAGCGTAATCATCACGCGATTCAAAAGGCCTATCAAGATACCAATCAACTTTTAGGCCTACTGGATCAAACCTTAAGTGAACAAGCTTATTGTTCTGGCGAAAAATTTCATATTGGCGATATCGCACTTGCACTTTGTGTGAGCCGCTGGATTCTACTGAATAAAACTTTTCCAAAGGAAACTGGCGTGCGGGCAGACCTCAAAAATATTGATGCGTGGCTGAAGCGATTAGAGAACGAAACTTGCTATAACGATGTTGCTGAAAAAGAACTCAATATCGTTAAATAGGCGACATTGAGTAGCTTTCATTAGGCGCGCTTTACTCTTGCTTAAATTTCTTCTGGTGATGATCGGCGCCAATAAACAGATACATTGCAGGCACCACAAACAAAGTAAATAGCGTACCGATAGATAATCCAGTAAAGATCACAATACCCATAGATTGACGGCCAGCAGCGCCTGCGCCAGAGGCGATCACTAAAGGCAAGACGCCCAATACCATCGCTGCAGTTGTCATTAAAATTGGTCTCAGACGCACACTACTTGCCTCAACAATAGCGTCGAGCTTACTGCGTCCCGCCTCTTGTAACTCGTTAGCAAACTCCACAATCAAAATACCGTGCTTACTAATAAGCCCCATTAGTGTCACTAAGCCCACTTGGGTATACACGTTTAAAGTGGTGAATCCCAAATTAATAAAGATAAGCGCGCCAAAGAGCGCAAGCGGGACTGATACTAAAATCACAATCGGATCACGGAAACTTTCGAACTGTGCAGCAAGCACCAAGAACACAATCAAAATCGCGAAGAACATCGTAACCAAGAAGCCACCAGACTCAGCCATAAACTGACGTGATGGGCCCGCATAGTCCATGCTGTAACCATTGGGTGCAACCTCTTTTAGAGTTTGACGCATGTACTCTAATAAATCCGCTTGCGAAATAAACGGTGTACTTACACCTGAAATTGTTGCTGAATTTAACTGCTGAAAGTGATTAATGGATTGAGGTACCACCTTTTGCTTAATGCTTGCAATCGTACGCGCCTGAATCATCGCACCACTTGGAGTACGAATGTAGTAATCTAAAATTTGATCTGGATTTAAACGATCTACCTGCTTGACTTGTGGAATCACCTTGTAAGAGCGCCCAGCAACTGAGAAGTAATTGACATAACCACCGCCCAAAGCTGCAGAGAGGGCGGCACCAACTTGTTGTTGGGTCATACCTAAAGCGGCTACTTTCTCACGATCAATTACTAATATGTCCTGCGGTTTATCTATCTTTAAATCAGAATCGACAAAGAAAAAGTTTCCAGAACGACGGGCTTTATCTAGCACTGCTTGGGATACTTCATTAAGCTGCTCGTATGATTCAGTCGTGTTAATAACCACCTGCACTGGCAAGCCCTGGGCTCCAGGCAAGGCGGGAAACTGAAAGGCCGCTACGCGAGCACCAGCAATCGTATTCCATTTCTGCTGCATGTCTTCTTGAAACTTCGTAGCATTACGACTGCGCTCACTCCAATCTTTTAACAAGATACCGCCAAAGCTGGAGGTTGGACTGGTAATTTGGAAAGCCTGCTCATATTCTGGTTCTGCAGCTGCAATCGCATAAATTTGATCTGCGTAAGTCTGCATTTGATTAACAGTGCTATTAGGTGGCCCAGAAGCTTGCATCAACACAATGCCTTGATCTTCAGTTGGGGCTAGTTCGGCACGAGCAGTGGCGTAAAGATAAGCAACGCCACCGAGAAGAATTACACCCATCACAATAATTACTTGCCATGTACTGAGTAAATCACGCAGAGTGGTTTGATAGCTGTGATGAACCCTATCAAACACCTGATCGATCTTTTGCACAAAAGAGGATGCTTCTTGCTCTTCAGTAAAGATGCGTGAGCACATCATTGGTGAAAGCGTTAATGCAATCAAACCAGAGACGGCAACTGCACTAGCCAGAGTGAATGCAAATTCCGTAAAGAGGGCGCCGGTTAATCCGCCCTGAAAGCCAATTGGGATATATACCGCAATCAAGACAACCGTCATCGCTAAAATAGGCCCGCCCAATTCACGGGCAGCAATCAATGAGGCTTCTAGAGGCGACTTACCCTCCTTCATATGCCGGTCAACGTTTTCAACCACGATGATGGCGTCGTCAACCACCAAACCAATCGCCAATACCAAAGCCAATAGGGTTAGCAAATTAATGGAATAACCCAGCACTTGCATTAGAAAGAATGTACCAATGAGTGAGAGTGGCATAGCAATCACCGGTACTGCAACTGCGCGCACGCTACCCAAGAAGAGATAAATAACGATGGTCACAATCACCAAGGCTTCTAACAAGGTAGAGACTACTTCATCAATAGAGCTAGTAATAAACTCTGTTGAGTCGTATACGACTTTACCAGTCATGCCAATCGGCAACTGCTTCTGAATACCGGGCACCACATCACGTACCCGCTGCGCAACATCAAGTAGATTCGCTTGTGGCGCTACCTTAATCGCAATGAAGACCGATTTTTTGCCGCTGAAAGCAACATTGGTGTTGTAGTCCTCTGAGCCCAATGTAACACTGGCCACTTGATCTAGATAAACAATGTTTACACCATCTTTTTTAACTACCAGCTTACGAAACTCATCTAAAGTATGTAAATCGGTGCCGGCTACTAGGTCGACTGCAACCATATCGCCTTTAGTGCTACCAACTGCCGAGAGGTAGTTATTGGCTGACATCGCGCTATAGACATCATCAGCGCCCACTCCAAGGCCCGCCATCTTTTCACGGTCCAACCAAGCACGCAATGCAAATTTTCTGCCGCCGGTGATCTCAGCATTCTGCACGCCTTCAACAGAATCCAGCTTAGGCTTTACGACTCGCAACAAATAATCGGTAATTGCGTTATTGGGGATGTCGTCGCTATAGAAACCCATATACATCGCAGCAGTAGACTGACCTACCTGAACTGTCAGCACAGGCTGCTGCGCCTGCGGTGGCAATTGATTTTTAACAGCGCTAATTTGTGTCTGAATTTGCGTTAATGCCGCATTGGAATCGTAGTTCAACTTCAAAGTAGCGGTAATAGTAGATATGCCACTGACACTCGTTGAGGATAAATAATCAATTCCCTGTGCCTGCGCAATAGAAGCTTCCAGAGGTTGCGTAATAAAACCAGCAATCGTTTCTGGATCTGCACCGTAGTAAGCAGTGGTGATTGTGACGATTGCATTCTGCGTTTGCGGATATTGATTTACTGGCAAAGATCCGATAGCCTTTAGACCAAAAACTAAAACGAGTGCACTCACCACCAGTGAAAGTACTGGCCTGCGAATGAATATGTCAGTCCAATTCATCGGCTACCTACTCCTGCGGCTTGGGATCAGGTGAATTAGCAGGTTGCACCTTATTATTAATGATGAGTGGTGTGCCGTTCTTCAGCTTTAATTGACCACTCGTAACGACTGTGGCGCCCTCTTCGACCCCCTTGAGGATCGCGACTTGATCGCCGCGAGTTGTGCCAGTAGTTACAAATACTTGCTGAGCTTCCAATGCTGGCTTACCCTGCTTATCTTTTTTACCAGTTAGCTTAGCAATGAATACTGTTGAGCCATATGGGTTATAGGTCACAGCAGTTTGTGGCAGCGTTAATAATTTCACCTGCTCGCCCACCTTAATGTTTACATTGGCAAACATTCCTGGAAGGATTTTCTTATCTGGGTTAGCAATTTGTGCCTCAATTTGAATATTGCGAGTATTGGTATCTACCTTTGGGCTAACAGCTGTAATCTTCCCGGTGAAGCTGGCATCTTTAAATGCATCCGTTGTCACTAGAACTTCTTGGCCAACTTGAATTTGTTCAGCATTACTTTGCGGCAAATTAAAATCAACAAAAATCGGATCTAAGGTTTGTAGAGTTAGTAACTTATCCCCAGGATTAACGTACTGACCAGGATTGATCGACACAATACCTACCCGACCCCCAAATGGTGCCTTCAAGTTCTTTTTAGCTACTAAAGCAGTCTGTGACTCCACTTGTGCGAGCTTAGATTTAGCATCAGCCGCACTAGTATCAAATACATTTTTACTAATCGCCTCTATAGCTAACTGCTGTCTATCACGCTCATTAATAACCTTGGCAAGATCTGCCACCGCCTTTAAAGATTTGAGCTGGGCAACATCGGACGCATCATTCAATTTAATTAATAAGTCGCCTTCTTGCACATCTTGACCAGATTTAATAGGCACCGTTAACACTAGACCGCCAATTTCAGTGCTTAAATCGACGCCTCTGAAAGCGCGAATATTGCCAACGCTAGTCAGCTTAGGCTGCCATTCAGAAGTGGTGATTACTAGCGTTGAAACTGTTGCTGGGGGTAAGCCCATTCCCGAGATGAAATGCTTAATCATGAAAGTCTTAAATTGATTGAAAGCAAAAATTAATCCGAGCAATAAAAAGACCCCGCATAGCATGATAGTCATACGGCGCTGCAATGGCTCCATAGCCATCAACTTCGCATATGCTTTTGTGCCACGCCATTTCTGCCCCATGCGAACATAGAATGCTTTGGCTTTTTCCCATAGGGCGATTGCTTTCTCGCGCAACTGCCACTCGACTGCTTTCAGCTTCATCCATGCCGATAAGGCAAGAACCATCGCTATGAGTTTGCTCTTAATTTTTTCCAGAAGTTTCATTTTGATCTTTGTTCGCTATGTCTTTTGGTTTAAATGCTGGACCACTGCGATTCCACCAGCCGCCGCCCAATGCTGCAAATAACGCTGCTGTATCAGAAAAACGGGTTGCTTGAGCCGCGACCGATTTCACTTTTGCTTGTTGATACTGATTTTGGTAATAGAGAACTGCTAAGTAACTTGCAGTGCCCAATTTATATTGCTGCTGAACTAAGTCCAATGTTTCATAGGCATAACGCTCTGCATCTGATGCTGCCTTCAAAGCTTGAGCGCCAGTTTCAAGAGCGCGCAATGCATTTGCCACTTCTTGAAAAGCATTTAAGACCGTCGCCTGATACTGGAAAGCCGCTTGTTCGTAATTGGCTATTGCACCGCGACGTTGTGCCAATAACTGACCGCCCTGAAACAGTGGCTGCAAAATACCGCCACCAAGCGTCCATAAGGAAGAGTTCGGGCCAAACAAATTATTAGAGGTTAACGAGGCGGCACCAATCGAGCCAGTGATATTGAACTGTGGCAACAAATTTGCAGTTGCCACGCCCACAAATGCATTCTGCGCCTTTAACTGAGCCTCTGCAGCCCTCACATCGGGGCGCTGACGTACTAAGCTTGATGGAACCGAGAGGGGTAATTTTTCAGGCAAGTGCAAATTAGAAAGATCAAACTTTGTAATATTGGCATTGCTAGGTAGCTCACCAACAAGTACTGCTAGCTGATTACGCGCAAATGCTAAATTACGCTCGTAAGTAAATAGATCCACTTGGGAGTTGGCAACTAAAGTTTGCTGAGAGGTGAGGTCAACTTTATTTACCGTGCCAATCTTCAATTGCTTTTCTGTCACTGCCGCCAAATTGGTTTGAGCCTTCAAGATTTCTTCCGTTGCCTGCATTTGTGCACGTAATGCTGCTTCTTTAACCGCACTAGTCACAACGTTGGCAGTCAATGATAGATAGGCTCCTTCCAGCTGAAACTGAGCAACTTCTGCTTGCGCTCTAGCGCCTTCGACTGCGCGACGCGCACCACCAAAGACATCTAACTTATAAGTTACATTCACAGAAGTGTTGTAAAGGTTATAAGTGTCACTTCCGTAATTCACACCATAGACTGCTGAAGGTTGTTTTTGCCTGACTGCACTCGCACCCAAACCAACTGCTGGAAAATATTGCCCTCCAATTTGTGCGTTAACGTTTTCTTGTGCGGCACGAAGCGCCGCATCCGCAGCGCCTAAATTTGGGTTTTGCTCAAGAGCCCTTTTAATCAAAGCATCAAGCTCTGGAGATTTATAAAGCTCCCACCACTGAGCCTCTATATCCTCCCCCTCAGCAAATTCTTGAGGAGTGCCGCCTGGAACGCCGGGGGCAGTAGTCAATTTTTGAGTAAGTGGACTCTCTGTATAAGACTTAGTCTTCGGAGCATCGGGTTGCTTAAAGTCTGGTCCAACCGCACAAGCAGATAGAACTCCTGCACAAATCAGCAGAAGTAAATTCAAACGCAAAGTGGGGAGAGCTTTTGACAGAAACATGAATTACAACAAATATCCTCTTTTAGAAGAGTTATTTGAACACAAAAATACAATCAGGGCCTCGTAAAGCCCTGATTTAAATACTTAAATTTGTTCACAACCAGCGAGGGAAGTCAACTGAAGATTGCGCCTTATTCCACCGTCACACTCTTCGCAAGATTTCTTGGTTTATCCACATCGGTGCCGCGTGCACAAGCAGTGTGATACGCCAATAGCTGCAGTGGAACTACGTGCAATATAGGAGATAAATTGCCGTAATGCTCAGGTAAGCGGATGACATTAATGCCTTCAGTGCTAACGATATTTGTATCTTGGTCAGCAAAGACATACAACTTGCCGCCACGTGCCTTCACTTCCTGCATATTAGACTTCAGCTTTTCTAGAAGCAGGTCATTGGGGGCAACCGTTACAACTGGCATCTTCTCGGTCACTAATGCCAAGGGACCGTGCTTGAGCTCGCCAGCCGGATAGGCTTCGGCATGAATATAAGAAATCTCTTTTAATTTCAGCGCACCCTCAAGTGCGATTGGGTAATGTAGTCCACGACCCAAAAAGAGCGCATTCTCACACTTCGAAAATGCATCACTCCAGGCAATGATTTGTGGCTCAAGCGCCAACACGGCATGCAGCGCTTTAGGTAAATGACGCAGTTCACGAAGAAGCTCTTTTTCTTTTTCAGCAGAAATCTTGCCTGCTCGTTTCGCAAGCGAGACTGCCAAAAGGTACAAGGCCAATAACTGGGTCGTAAATGCTTTAGTTGATGCGACCCCAATCTCAGCGCCAGCCTTGGTCAAGAAATGCCAACCCGTTTCGCGAACCATCGCACTACTAGCGACATTACATATTGCCAAGGTGAACTGGTGTCCCAAGGCCTTCGCATGACGAAGTGCCGCCAAAGTATCTGCAGTCTCGCCAGATTGAGAAACCACCACAATAAGTGTATTTGGATTTGGCACAGTCGTACGATATCGATACTCACTAGCAATCTCAACTTGAGTTGGAATACAGGCAATCTCTTCAAGCCAATATTTAGCGACACAAGCAGAGTAATAACTTGTGCCGCAAGCCAAAATTAAAATTTGATCAAATTTTCTCCAGTTTTCTGGATTAGCATTAAAAAGTTCTGGGCCAAAAGAAGTGATATTGGCCAGCGTATCGCCAATCGCTCGAGGTTGCTCAAAGATCTCTTTTTGCATGTAATGCTGATAAGGCCCGAGGTCCACAGAGTCTGCCTGTGCAGGCATTGGTTTGCGATCTCTTTGTACAAACTTTCCAGATTGGTCAATGACTTGCGAGCCTTCTGCTGTGAGGATGGCGACATCCCCCTCTTCCAAGTACATCATTGAACTGGCACGCCCAGCCAAGGCAAGTGCATCTGAAGCTAAAAAGTTTTCATGCTCACCAAGGGCCACTACCAGGGGCGAGCCAACACGAGCCCCTACAAGAGTAGTTGGATTATCTTGAGCAATCACACCAATCGCATATGCACCATGCAATTTAGGCAAAACTGCTCTGACTGATTGAGCAATATCTTTTTGACCATCGCTAATATATTGCTGATGAATTAAATGGGCAATGACTTCAGTATCAGTCTCAGAGGTAAATACATAACCAGCAAGCTTTAACTCTGCCCGGAGAGTTTCATAATTCTCAATAATGCCGTTATGCACAACAGCAATCAGACCATTAGAAATATGGGGGTGTGCGTTTTGCGTATCTGGCTTGCCATGTGTTGCCCAGCGTGTATGGGCAATGCCAATAGTGCCGATAAACTCTTTACCCTGCTCAGCTAACTCAGAAACACGAGCGGTAGTGCGGGCTCTTTCAATGGGGTGCTTTGCATCGCCTTCATTAATAACTGCAAAACCACAAGAGTCATAACCGCGGTACTCAAGGCGACGCAAGCCTTCAACCAATACATCAACAATATTTTGATGAGATGCTGCGCCAACAATACCGCACATTATTTTTTACCCTTTGCGGTTTTTTTGGCAGCAACTTTTTTAATTACTACTTTCTTTGCAGCAGGTTTTTTCTCTTGCTTAACGGGGCGCTGCCACTGCAAAGACACTTGTCGCGCTCTTGATACTGTAAGCTGATTTGCGGGGGCATTTTTTGTGAGAGTAGTGCCGGCACCCAATGTAGCGCCACGCCCGACACGAACTGGGGCAACCAATTGCGTATCAGAACCAATGAAAACATCATCTTCAATAATAGTTTGGTGTTTATTCACGCCATCGTAATTACAGGTAATCGTGCCAGCACCAATATTGACTCTAGAGCCCACAATCGAATCACCGACGTAAGCTAAGTGGTTTGCTTTGCTATTTGCAGCAATCTTGCTGTTCTTCACTTCAACGAAGTTACCAATATGAACATCGTTTGATAAATCAGTACCTGGACGTAAACGTGCATATGGGCCAATGATTGACTGATTGCCAACTTTGGCGCCATTAATATGACTATAGGCATACACCGAAACGCCTTTACCAATGTCGCTGTCCCGAATCACGCAGTAAGGGCCAATTGTTGTGCCCGCTGCCAGAGTGACGCAGCCTTCAAAGATACACCCCACATCAATAAAAACATCAGTACCACACTCAAGTGTGCCACGTACATCAATGCGTGCAGGGTCAGCTAATGACACACCAGCATTCATCAACTGATTAGCAATATTGAGCTGATGGATTCGCTCTAAGGCCGCCAACTGATCACGACTATTGACGCCAACTGTTTCAAATTCATCATCAGCCTGAGTTGTGCGAATCGGCACGCCATCTTTGACGGCCATCGCAATCACATCAGTTAAATAGTATTCCCCCTGAGCATTACTGGCGCGCAAGGATTTAAGCCATTTCTTCAATGCATTGGTAGGTAAAACCATAATGCCCGTATTAATTTCGCAAATCGCTTTTTGTGCTGATGTTGCATCTTTTTCTTCAACAATTTCTTTTACCGAACCATCGGTGTCACGAACAATACGGCCATAACCTGTTGGGTTGGCAAGATTTTGAGTAAGTAATACCAATGCAGAATCTTGGCCTCGTACTCCGTCAGCCAACTTCGCGAGCTTACTCAAAGTTTGTTTACTGGTCAGCGGCACATCCCCATACAAAACCAAAGTAGGCTCTTGTACATCAAGTTTTGGAAGTGCTTGCAAGAGCGCATGTCCAGTGCCCTTTTGCTCTGCCTGGAGTGTAGTGCTGACTTTGCTAAAACTAGGGTCTACTTTGCTTGCATTAGCCAGGAATTCTTTGACGTCAGAGGCACCGTGCCCTACCACCACAATCGGACCAGATTTAGTCTGCTTATTTTGTAGTGATAAAGCAGTGACTAAAACGTGCTGAAGGAGGGGTTTTCCTGCCAAAGTTTGCAGGACCTTGGGCAAGGCGGACTTCATCCGCTTTCCTTGCCCGGCAGCCAAGATGACGATATTCATAGAGAGGGATTATAAATCCCCTGGATGAGGGTGCCACAAGCCAATTCATCTAATTCAGATTCATCAATGGCCTTATCTCCGGATGATCTTGCGGCGATACCAGATAACTCAGTAGAAATTTCTAGATTCTGGAAGTCAAAAGCTTCTCCATCCATTAAATGGGATGGAACGATGTGATGCATTGAGCGAAACAGATTCTCTACACGGCCAGGGTACTTTTTCTCCCAGTCACGTAGCATTTCCTTCATTACTTGGCGCTGAAGATTCGGCTGACTTCCACACAAATCACAAGGGATGATCGGAAAATTCATATCGCCCGCATAACGCTCTAATAATTTCTCAGGAACATAGGCCAGAGGACGAATAACGATATGCTTGCCGTCATCAGAGCGTAACTTTGGCGGCATCCCTTTTAGCTTGCCCGCATAAAACATATTGAGCATCAGAGTTTCCAGAATGTCATCTCGATGGTGACCTAAAGCAATCTTAGTCGCCCCCAATTCATCTGCCACACGATACAAAATGCCGCGGCGTAAACGCGAACATAAACCGCAAGTTGTTTTTCCTTCCGGAATAACGCGCTTCACAATGCTGTAAGTATCTTGCTCTTCAATATGAAACTGAACGCCCAAGCTCTTTAAATAGTTTGGCAGTATCTCTGCAGGAAAATTAGGCTGCTTCTGATCAAGGTTGACAGCCACAATCTCAAAATGAATCGGTGCACGCTCACGTAACTTCATCAAAATATCTAGCATGGCATAACTATCCTTGCCGCCTGATACACAGACCATAACTTTGTCGCCATCCTCAATCATGCCAAAGTCACCGATGGCTTGACCCACCAAACGGCAGAGTTTTTTCTCTAGCTTATTTTCTTCGAAGACAACTTTACGAATATCACCCATGACAACTCACTTACGCTTGCTTAATCCGAAATACTTCAACGCCAACAGAATGACAGTCTGGATAAACATCTGGCTTTGCCGTGCTAACGCGTGCCGCCAATACTTTAGGGTGGACCAGCATTGCCTCAATAATGTCATCGCAAAAGGTCTCCTGTAGATGGATATGGCCTTTAGAAGCACGCGCCTTAATGGTCTCGCGCATGAAGTCATAATCAACCACTTCATCCAATTGATCATTCCTTGGCGTACTCATTGCAAATGGAATGTATAGATCAACATTCAGAATCACTCGCTGCTCTGCTTTTTTTTCAAAATCATGCACACCGATGTTGATATAGATTTCATAGTCACGCAAAAATAAACGACGGCAGTCTATAAGAGCTGGATGAGAAAGAATAGCGTGCATAAATAATCTACTTAATTTGTCTTAAACATTACATCGCGTGATGATGGTAGCAAATGTTGACCACCGTCAACATACAAAGTGGTTCCAGTAATGGCATTAGCCTGCGCCAAAAATACCGCTGCTGTAGAAACATCATTTGGTGTTGATGACTTTCCTAATGGCGTCATCTGATGTGCTTTTGCAAACCCATCATTGGTTTGATCACCAGAGGGCAAAGAAATTCCTGGCGCCAAGCCCACGACTCTGAGGTGAGGAGCAAAATCTGTTGCCAATACTTCAACCGAAGTTGCTAGTGCAGCTTTAGATAAGGTGTATGACAAATAATCCGGATTGAGATTAATTAACTTTTGATCGAGCAATTGAATGACTGATGGCAAATACTCATCATCTGCTTTAATGACATTATTTTTCTGATACTCAAACATTAATTGAGATAGCAGAATCGGTGCGGTCAAATTAACCTGCATGTGGCTCTGCAAACTGCTGGCATTTAGTGGTGAATTTGAACTAGCGCGATCATACTCAAATATGGATGCGCTATTCACTAGGCAATGCAAGTTTCCAAATTGTTTAACGACTGCAGCAAAGAGCTTGTTGATAGCGGTCTCATCTTCCAAATCCGCCTGAAAAGCCTGAGATTTAACTCCCATCATCTCGATTTCTGTGACGGTTTCATTGGCCTCGTGCTCAGATCGCCCATAATGAACAGCCACATCCCATCCTTGGCGTGCAAACTCCAAAGCAATTTCCCGACCCAGGCGCTTGGCGGCGCCGGTCACTAAAACTGCTTTCTGTTTCCGGGATGAAGGTGCGTTCAATTAAATTCTCTTAGACTAGCGAGCTATGGATATTACCTTGACCAGCCTTGAAGCGGAGCATAGTGAGCTCCTCAAGGACAAAATAGCGTCTCAGATTGCCTCTCAGGGTGGCTGGTTGCCATTCTCTAGGTATATGGAGATAGCTTTATATGAGCCTGGAATGGGCTATTACAGCGCTGGGGCGCACAAATTGGGTGCTGGCGGCGACTTCACCACAGCCCCCGAATTAAGCCCCCTCTTTGGGGCTGCCATTTGCTCCACCCTATTGCCGATTCTTGAGGGTCTCAAAGATAAAGGGCTTCCGACCCAAATTCTCGAATTTGGTGCTGGCACCGGTAAGCTTGCCAGCTCCATTTTGAGCCGCCTGCATGATCTCAACTTTAGCCTTGATCGCTATGACATCATCGAAATTTCTCCAGATTTAGCTCAGCGCCAACAAGAACGTATTAGTGGCCTTGTTCAAGAATTGAAGCTCTCCACAAAATGTCATTGGCTTAGCGAATTACCAACGGGTTTCAAAGGCGTCATTCTTGCTAATGAAGTAATCGACGCCATTCCTTGCGACGCCATCATTTACCAAAATGGATTTTGGCACTGGCATGGGGTTGGCTTTGAAAATGGCAAGCTCCATTGGAAAACGGGTTTGCCAGTGGAGCAAGGGCTCTTACCTGAAAGCCTCTTAAGCGAACATTTTTCTGAAGGCTACGTCACTGAACTACATATGACTGCTGATGCCTGGATACGCCAAATTGCAAAGCAATTAGATACTGGCCTATTTTTGACCTTGGACTATGGCTTTCCAGAAAGCGAGTACTACCACCCACAAAGACTCGAAGGCACATTGATGGCGCACCACCGCCATCACGCGATTCAAGATCCTTTCCATCTGCCAGGTCTTTGTGACTTAACAACGCACGTAGAGTGGTCGCAAATTGCTCGTAGTGCGCTCGCTGAAAATGCAGATGATGTTTATCTCACAAATCAAGCGGCTTTCTTACTAGATGCCGGCATTGGAGATATTGCCCTAGAGATTGGCAATCCGAGTGATCCAGCCACTTTTTTGCCGATTTCAAATTCATTACAAAAACTGCTCTCTGAAGCCGAGATGGGTGAGCTTTTCAAGGCTTTTGTATTTTCTAAAAATCTAAAGGATTTACTACCTGAGCATTCTTTGGAAGACCTACCCGGACTGCGTGGCAGAAATAGACTCTAAAGCCCAGGACTAAAGTGCTGCAGTAATTGCGGCTAGCCTTGCAGACTCAAATGCGCTGCCAATGCGCTCACCATTAGATCGGTCTTGCGCTTCAACGCCAGCAATAATCTCTGCTGTATTCAACGCTTGTGCATTACGCATTGCCGTCGTCAACACAGAGACATTAAATCCGATTTTGTCAGCAAGATTTAGCAAGGCCTGACTGCGATCTGGTTTACGCCAAACATCAGCACGATTAAACCAAGCCAAGACATCAACTGCTTGATACCTAGTTTCTGCGTACTGATTAATCAATGACCTCAGCCCACTAAAAATCTCAGCAAAGTCACGCACTTCAATGGGCATACGCACACATTCAGCCCAAAAGCGAATTTCAGATGCAGGTAAATCCATCAAGGTAATGGCACAACGCTCTTCAAGGCTATCGCCAGTTGCATCGTAATGGTCAATTAATTGCTCGCGAAATGATTCTGCTGCAAGCTTGGTAGTAAGCGTGCTTGGTAGTAAGATTTTTGCGGCATCCGTATTCAGTAGCACCTGAAACAAATGCATAGGCTTGGCAGCAATTAAGCCCCTTGCCAGTTCTTGCCAGATCCGCTCGACGGATAGCGCATTTAATTCGCCAGATTGAACGATTGCCTTTAATGCTGCCATCGTCCCATCGGCAACACTGAATTCAGGAAAACGTGCAGCGAATCGCGCAATGCGCAATAAACGAAGAGGGTCTTCTGCAAATGCATCGGACACATGACGGAATACTTTGGCAGCCAAATCCTCTTGACCGTTAAAGGGGTCAATGATCGGGCCGAATTGTTTTCCATCTGCACCAATTTCTTGGGCCATGGCATTAATCGTTAAATCACGGCGTTCCAAATCTTGCTCCAGAGTAACTGAAGGGTCTGCGTAAAAATGAAAGCCTTTATAGCCTTGACCTGTTTTGCGCTCAGTACGAGCTAGCGCATACTCAGCTTGAGTTTCTGGATGTAGAAAGACTGGAAAATCCTTGCCCACAGGACGAAATCCTTTAGCAATCATTTCATCAACACTGGAACCAACGACTACGTAGTCGATGTCGTGTACAGGCAAACCCATGAGAGTGTCCCGTATTGCGCCACCAACTGCATAGATCTTCATTACTTCATGCCCTCCAGGCTTCGCCGACTGATTTTGAATACTTCACTTAATGGGTCCCGTCCATTCGCTGGCAACACATTAGGCAATTGCATTGAAGCAATATTGTCACGCGACATTAAAGTGGGTCCCGGCAAAAATTCAAATGCCAATGCTTGCAAATAACCTACAAAGGCGGGCACTGGAATAATGGCGCAAGATGTTTTGGCCTTGCGTGCAGCAAACTCCACAATCTCTTTCATGGTGTAAACGGTAGGCCCAACTAAATCATAAGATTGATGAATGGTCTGTGGCATTTTTAATGTCATCACAAACGCACTGGCAACATCAACCACGCTCACCGGTTGAAACTTCGCCTGATAATTTGCCAATGGCATTGCTGGAAATAGTTTAGTTAACTTGGCAAATAAATTAATAAATTGATCTTGGGGTCCAAAGATCACTGATGGTCTAAAAATAGTCCAATCTAAATCGCTCGCTTGCACTGCCACCTCACCATCACCTTTGCTGCGCTGATACATAGACGGCCCCTTGGAATCTGCCCCTAAGGCACTCATGTGCAGATACCGCTTAAGCCCATGTAATTGCATCGCGGTAATAATGTTTTTTGGCAGGTCGACATGTGCCGCCTTAAATATCTTGCCATAAGGCATCGCTGGTTTATCGTGCAAGACGCCAACTAAATTCATCACGGCTCCATGAGGCTTAATGCGTGCGCACAAAGACTGTAGTTCATCAAAATCATGCACATCAGCATCCTCTATATGCACCTTAGGTAACATGCGTAACTCACGACCAGCGGCTAGATGGCTCGTGGGCAAGAGAACTGAATAACCCGCAGCTTGCAATTGCGCAGCCAATACACGACCAACAAATCCATTGCCACCGATGAGAAGGATGTCGTATTTCATAGGCTCTCTTATTAATAAATACTAGTTAGGGTAATTCAGATTGAGTGGCTGCCTTAGGAGTAATCACGCCCAAGCGTTGCTTCAAGGATTGTGCTTGACCATTCATCACGGATGAATAGTAATTCGCATTGGAAAGTACATTCTTTACATACGTACGAGTCTCATTAAAGGGAATAGTCTCCGCAAAGATTGCGCCTTCAGTGGGGCCAGTCAATTTCTCGCGCCAAGCTTTTGAGCGTGAAGGGCCGGCATTATAAGCAGCAGACGCAAGCACCCAAGAGCCATCCAGGTCAATCAAAACCATATTTAAGTAATTGCTACCTAATGTTAAATTGGTATTGGCATCACTTAACTTGTCATTGGTATAGTTAAGCATGCCAATCTTTTTAGCAACATACTTTGCAGTATTAGGCATCACCTGCATCAAGCCTGAAGCACCAACCGAGGAAGATGCATTCATAATGAAGCGCGACTCTTGGCGAATAAGCCCATAAGCCCAAGCAAGATTCAAATCAATTTGTCTTGCAATTGGAGAAAGCTCTTCACGATAAGGCGTGGGATAACGCAAGCTAAAGTCATGCTCTTGTTTTGTGCGATCGGCAGTATTCACCACGCGGTCATATAAATTAACGCGCTTCGCGTATTCAGCAGCAGCGAGTAACTGCTTGTCTGTCATATTGCGCAATTCCCAATTCCACTCGCGATTGCCTTCAAAGCGCAAATTCATAGCGTACAAGCGCTCGCCTCTTATAAAACCCTTGCGATTAGCCATCGCATCAATCTCTTGCTCTGTAACTTTAGTGCGAGCTGGAGCATGATTTGATTTTCCTAATTCTTCGCGCGCTAACTGGCCATAAAAGTTATATTGCTCAGCAATCAACTCAAAACTCTCTTTAGCTTTTGCGTCCTGACCTTCTGCTTTTAAAGCGCGTCCGTACCAATAAGCCCAAGCAGGATCTTTGCTGCGCACTATGGGATTCATGCCCTCGACAGCATTTTTTACCAAGACCCAATCTTTTGCGCGCAATCCTGCGCGCACCTTCCACTCCTGCGACTCAACCGAGAGCAATTCGTTATAGCCCAGCTCTTGCTGCAAGCGATAAGCGTCATCTGCATTGGAATCTAATTTCTTGGCTAAAAATTGGCCAATCACACCCCAAGCAACAGCCTGATTCTCTTTGCTATAGCGTGATGAGGTTTGTAGAAAATCTCGATATGCTTTTGATGGATCCGTCTTGGCAGTCTTCACAACGTCTGCAATTGGATCTTCACCACCCAAACGACGGGCCATGGTGTCAAAACCTCTTTCACTAGCGGCGCGGCCAATTGCTTTTGCCTCACTTGGGGTCATACCACCAGCAGCAACCAGCGCAGGCACCAACTCTTGGCAGGCTTGCCCGAAATAGCTAGGGTCTAGCAGCACTGAACGAGAATCAATTGCTAGCTTGGTTGGATTTTCCCCTTGAGATAATTTTGATAGCAAGGAATAGCACTTCACCTGAGTATCATCATCCAAAACAAACTTGGCATACTCAGCATCGAAGCGTGCCCAGTCTTTTCTCTTACCCAACACCAATAACCAATCATTGCGCATGCGATCAGCCAAGGCGGTTCCTTGATACTGGTTTAAAAATGCAATGACCTGGGTGTCAGCGCTGTAATCGCTGCGCGGTCCACCACCACTATCAAATAATTGCGGCTTAATTCGAAAGTAGGTCACATAGTCATCAAATTGGTAACTTGCTAGGTTAGATGAAAGCTGTTGCGTACGAAAGACATCATTTTTTCTAGCAGCTTCACGCAGGTCGATAAACATACGATCTGTATCGGTGATCTCAACCGGGATGGCTTTGCTCTCATAAGACTTGGGCAGACTTGGTTTTTTGCTCTTTTCTGCAAAAGCGCTTGGCATGGCCAAGACTAGCCCTAGGATCAAAATCTTGGTCCAGTGGAGCTGATTACTTTTGAGAATTACAAACTTCTTTTTCACCATCTAGCCCCGTATATATTTGCTAGGATTCACCTGAAATCAACTTGTTTACGATATGTTCTAATTTTCGCCTGATAATGGACGATATGCACGGTAATTCGCCAAAAACTCTTCGTCAAGATTTGTTAAAGCAACGCAAAGAATTTGCTGTTAGGCAAAACTACACTCCAGTCCAAGATCAACTCATTGCCGGCCTAAATCATTTTTTAGCTCAAGATGGTAATTCCCTCAGGGTAATAGCACTTTATTGGCCTATTCAAGATGAAATTGATTTATTCCCAAGCTTAATTGCCTGGGCAAGTCAAAACTCAGGGCGAAGCCTTGCGCTTCCATATGCTCGGGCCGATAAGCACCTTGAATTCTATCAATGGCAAGTTGGTGATCTATTAATTCCCAGCCAACACGGCGTGCCCGAACCAAGCCCCAATAACTCCTCAAGACCAGCAGTCAATCCTGACTGCATCCTCATTCCCTGCGTAGGTTGGTCAAACTCAATTGAGGATGGCAAACCTTATTACTGGCGCCTAGGCTACGGCGGCGGTTACTTTGATCGAACCCTGGTTGAGCTCAGAAAGCACAATCCCAAGCTTATCTGCATTGGAATTGGTTTTAATTGGCAAAAGCTAAATGATGAGCAGTGGACGGCTCAAACACACGATGAGCCTTTAGACATGATGCTTACAGAGTCTGGCTTACTTCGTTAAATCTAAGTTATCAGCAATTGCTAAAACAGCATCCGCTTGATTCAAAGAGTAAAAATGTAATCCTGGCGCACCAGCAGTTAATAGCTGGTCACAGAGATCGGTTACCACCTCTTCTCCAAATGCACGAATAGAAGCAATATCATCGCCATAAGATTGAAGACGCAAACGAATCCAGCGAGGAATCTCGGCACCACAAGCATCTGAGAAACGCAGCAATTGGGTGCTATTTGTAATCGGCATGATGCCCGCAATGATGGGTTGAGCTACGCCTAAGTCATAGGCTTCATCTACAAAACGAAAGTAAGCATCACTATTATAGAAATACTGGGTCACAGCAGAATTGGCGCCCGCCTTCATTTTTTGTACAAAGAAATCGATATCACTTGCAGGAGACTTTGCCTGCGGATGTGTCTCTGGATAAGCAGCCACATCGATATGAAACCAATCACCGGTTTCTGAACGAATAAACTCCACCAGCTCATTGGCATGATGAAACTCTCCATACTGACCCATGCCAGATGGCAAGTCGCCACGCAAAGCAACAATGCGTTTAACGCCTAAATCTTGATACTGCTTGAGCATCTCGCGCACGCTCTCCCGCGAGCTACCAACACAAGATAAGTGAGGGGCAACTACTGCACCAGCAGCGTGAATGTCGCTCACCACTTTTAATGTGCCAGACTGCGTAGAACCGCCGGCACCAAAAGTCACAGAATAAAACGATGGCTTGAGCGTTTCAGAAAAACGCTCTCGCACAAGATGCAGCTTACTCTCACCTTCAGGTGTTTTTGGAGGAAAGAATTCGACGCTTAATTCCATGATTTCGGGCCTAGGTATCTATTAAAAAATGAATTAATAACGGTAGTGGTCAGCCTTGTATGGGCCTTCCTTCGTGACATTAATGTAGGCAGCTTGCTGATCAGACAACACAGTAAGTTCAGCATTTAAAGTCTTGAGCTGCAAACGCGCAACTTTTTCGTCCAAATGCTTAGGCAAGGTATATACGCCAACTGGGTATTTATCTGTACCGACCGCATTCCACAATTCGATTTGGGCAATCACTTGATTAGCAAATGATGAGCTCATCACGTAGGAAGGGTGACCCGTACCGCAACCAAGGTTAACCAAACGACCTTTGGCCAAAATAATGATGCGCTTTTCAGGCTTGCCATTGGCGGCTGGAAAAATCACATGGTCAACTTGTGGCTTAATCTCTTCCCACTTGTATTTTTCAATACCTGCAACATCGATCTCATTATCAAAGTGACCGATGTTACAAACGATAGCTTGATTCTTCATCTTTGCCATGTGGTCATGGGTAATCACATGATAGTTACCGGTTGCAGATACGAAAATATCTGCCTTATCAGCAGCGTAATCCATCGTTACAACACGATAGCCTTCCATTGCTGCTTGCAATGCACAGATTGGATCTACTTCAGTAACCCAAACTTGAGCAGACAAGGCACGCAATGCCTGAGCTGAGCCTTTGCCCACATCACCGTAACCGCAGACCACCGCAACCTTACCTGCCACCATCACATCCGTAGCTCTCTTGATCGCATCAACTAAAGATTCACGGCAACCATAGAGGTTATCGAACTTGCTCTTGGTAACAGAATCATTCACGTTAATCGCTGGGAACTTCAATTCCCCTTTAGCAAACATCTGATACAAACGATGAACACCCGTAGTGGTTTCTTCTGTAACGCCTTTTACTTTTTCTAAACGCATGGAATACCACGTTGGGTCTTGTGCTAATTTTTTCTTGATAGCTGCGAATAAAATAGTTTCTTCCTCGCTCGTTGGATGATTCAAGCAAGCTTGATCTTTTTCAGCGCGCGCACCAAGGTGTAGCAATAAAGTAGCATCGCCACCGTCATCCAAAATCATATTGGTATAACCGCCATCCGCCCATTCAAAAATACGGTGGGTGAAGTCCCAATACTGCTCAAGCGTTTCGCCTTTGATAGCAAATACTGGTGTGCCATTTGCAGCAATAGCTGCAGCAGCGTGATCCTGTGTTGAGAAAATATTGCATGAGGCCCATTGCACTTCTGCACCAAGTGCCTCAAGGGTTTCAATCAACACTGCCGTTTGAATGGTCATGTGTAATGAGCCCGTAATACGAGCGCCGCGTAATGGTTGTTGTGTGGCAAATTCATCACGAATAGCAATGAGTCCAGGCATCTCAGTTTCAGCAATCGCAATTTCTTTGCGGCCAAAGTCGGCCAAAGAAATGTCAGCAATTGCGCAGCGAGTTGCAACAAAGTTATTTAAATCAGCAACGGTATTCATGAATGCTCCAGCTAAATAAGATCCAATGCTGGAGTAGAAACTCGCTAGCCATTGAATCATGGGTTAGCGAGCGCAGTTGCAATTAGCAAACTCCGGGGGTAGCCTCAGAATCCACTCCCTTCAAGCCTGGGGAAATGCTGGGTCTCAGCATTCCTTGCAACGCTCCTTGAAGGTATGGCGTAATTGTAAACAATTACGCCATATTTCGCCTTAATACATCTACAAACTGCTTTTTCCTTCTTACAAGCCTGCGGCTGCACGTAATGCCGCTGCTTTGTCTGTTTGCTCCCAAGTAAATTCTGGCTCTTCACGACCGAAGTGGCCATAAGCAGCAGTCTTACGATAAATAGGACGCAAGAGATTGAGCATTTTCACAATCCCTTTTGGACGCAAGTCAAAGTGCTCAGATACCAATTGCGCAATCTTTTCATCAGAGAGCTTGCCAGTACCGAACGTGCTCACCATTACCGAAGTTGGTTTGGCAACGCCAATCGCGTAAGAAATCTGAATTAAGCACTTGCTTGCCAAACCAGCGGCAACCACGTTTTTCGCTACATAACGACCAGCATATGCAGCAGAGCGGTCAACCTTAGAGGGATCTTTGCCAGAGAATGCGCCGCCACCGTGAGGAGCTGCACCACCGTAGGTATCCACAATAATTTTGCGTCCAGTTAAGCCGCAATCGCCCTGCGGGCCACCGATAACAAAACGGCCCGTTGGATTTACCAGAAAATTAATTGCGCCTTTGATTAAATGCTGAGGCAATACTGGTTTGATAATTTCTTCGATGACGGCTTCACGCAATTTGTCGAGAGAAATCTCTTCATCATGCTGAGTAGATAGCACAACGGTATCAATGGAGTCGGGCTTGCCATCTACATAACGTAAAGTCACTTGTGACTTCGCATCAGGACGCAACCAGTTCAAGCGGCCGTCACGACGCAATTGTGATTGGCGCTCCACTAAACGATGTGACAAATGAATTGGTAAAGGCATGAGATCTGAAGTCTCGTCACAGGCGTAACCAAACATTAAGCCTTGGTCGCCAGCGCCTTGATCTAGGCCATCATCATGCGCCTTATCAACACCCTGAGCAATATCAGGGCTTTGCTTATCGTAAGCAACCAATACCGCACAACCTTTGTAATCAATACCGTAAGCAGTGTTGTCGTAACCAATTTCGCGCAAGGTATTGCGCGCAACTTGAATATAATCAACGTTAGCGTTAGTAGTTATTTCACCAGCAAGCACCACTAAGCCGGTATTACACAAAGTTTCTGCCGCAACGCGTGCTGTTGGATCTTGAGCCAAGATGGCATCTAAGATTGCATCAGAAATTTGGTCTGCTACTTTATCGGGATGACCTTCAGAGACTGACTCTGAGGTGAAGAAGTAATCATTTGCCATTGCATATTCCTTTAAAAATTAACACGATCTTTGGGACAACTCGACGTGCCAGGAACCACAACGGCGACGCTTTAGCAGAATTTATGAATCGCCCTGCAAGTTGTCTTAACTCAGCGATAAGTGTCATTCTATCCGAAAAGGGCTTGTCCCATCAAGGCGAACTTAAATTTGGCCCTGATCGCCGCATTGAATATCATTGGGGGGTGCGAAAACCTCTTCTTAAGCTCAGCCTCACTATCATTGCCGCGCTTCCTCTTGCTTTAGTGCAAGTGATTGGGGCTTGTATGGGCCTCGTGGCTTATGTTGGCTCACAACAATACCGATCGCTCTTTCGCCCGCAATATGAAGCTGTAGTTAGCGCTCACAAACTACCCTTCAAACTATGGAGGGCTGTAAGGGCCTCTGGAATGCTGTTCTCAGACAGCTTGTGGATTTGGCGCAACCCTCAGAAAGCACTGAAATTGGTTGAGGTGCATAACTGGGATGTGGTGGAGGTAGCCATAAACGAGGGTCATGGCTTAGTGATGTTGACTCCCCACCTTGGCGGCTTTGAAATCATCCCGCGTGTATTGGCACAACATTTCCCTGCAACGATTTTGTATAGGCCATCACGTCAAGATTGGCTCAATGAAGTGGTTGAAGAAGGTCGCGCCTATCCCAATATGCACTTTGTACCCACCAATCTCCATGGCGTTCGACAAATGACTAGAGCACTCAACCGTGGTGAGGCGATTGGGATTCTTCCAGATCAAGTGCCCAGTGGTGGCGAAGGCGTGTGGGTACCATTTTTTGGGCGCCCCGCTTACACCACTCCACTACCTGCGCGCTTAGCCAACCGCAACAATACCCCGGTCGTGATGTTTACCGCGAAACGTAAAGGCATTGGTGAAGGCTGGGTAATGCAAGCCACTCGGCTAGCGCCCTTATCTGAAGATGCCAATATCGCAGCCGCCGAACTCAATGTCGCCATTGAAAATGCTGTTCTTGTTGCTCCCGAACAATTTATTTGGTCTTACAACCGCTATAAGCATCCAGCCGGTGCAGAATTGCCACCTAGAAATTAGTTATAAACTTTTGAAATGACCTGGTTACACAACCTCTTCAATTTCCTGGCGCTTAATTTCTTGCGCCTCTTTGCTTTCCTCCCATACACCATTACCGTCCATGTTGGCTATGGCCTCGGCTGGCTTGCAGCCCATATACCTAATGGCCGTACGGATGTCGTCAGAACCAATCTACGGCTATGCTTTCCTCATCTGAGCGAGGAAGAAATCGATGTATTGGCTACTGAACACTGGAAATTACTCGGTCGGAGCGTTTTAGAGAGAAGCCGCATTTGGCTTGGTAGCGGCAAGCAAATTACTGACATTGTCTCCATCGACTCTGCAATTACCTTGGGTGATCGCAAGCCGCGCTTACTGATCAATCCACACTTCGTAGGCCTTGAGGGCGGCTTTATGGCTCTGTCTGTTTTAGCCAGCCAACACAACTGGCCGCGCGGCGCAGGCCTTTATCAAAATATGAAGAATCCTTTTTTTAATCAAAAGATGATTGAATGGAGGAATCGCTTTGGTGGCAAGTCCATCGAGAGGCAAAGCCGCCTTCGCGACCTCATTCGTGAAATTCAAACCGGCAACTTTATCTTTATTGCTCCCGATATTGATTTGGGTCCACGTGACTCTGTTTTTGTGCCTTTCTTTGGCGTTCAAACCAATACCATTACATCGGTTTCTCGCTTGGCCAGATTAAGTGGCGCAGAAGTCTGCTTGATGACCACCACATTAAATCAAGATCGTAAAGCCTACACCTGCCACATTAGCGAGCCGCTGCCAAACTTTCCGAGTGATGATGTCGAAAAAGATACGGCTCGTTTAAATCACTACATTGAAGAGCTTGTCCGAGAAAGACCGGCAGAGTACTATTGGGTACATAAACGCTTTAAACATCGGCCGCCTGGTGAGCCGAGCCTTTACGATTAACGAGACACTCTTGAGCACATCTTCAAACAATTCTGGACGCAAAATTCGCTTCACCAAAATGCATGGTGCTGGCAATGATTTTATTGTGCTCAACGGCATTGATCAAGAGCTGGGCTTTATTACACGCGAGCAATGGCAAGCATTAGCGCATCGTCAATTTGGCATTGGCGCAGATCAAATTCTGATTGTTGAAAAAGCTACTCGTCCAGATGCAGATTTTCGCTACCGGATTTTTAATGCCGATGGTGGCGAAGTGGAGCAGTGCGGTAATGGTTCACGTTGCTTTGTACGCTTTGTATTGGATCAAGGTCTATCGAGTAAAAATCCATTGCGTGTCGAGGTTGCACATACCGTCCTTACCCTAAAGTCTTATCCTGATGGTCAGGTAGAAGTTGATATGGGTGCGCCTATTTTTGAGCACAGTCAAATTCCGTTTAATGCAAGCGGTCTAGCAAGCATGCAAGAGTTTCAGGAGGTCCTTTATGCACTTCCTTTAGATCACCCCGCTATGCACGATAGCTTTGTTGGCGTGCTTTCGATGGGCAATCCGCATGCCGTTCAAGTGGTTGCCGATCTTAAGAGCGCACCTGTACTTGAAGAGGGCCCAGAAATTGAAAAATATTCGGCCTTTCCAAAAAAAGTAAACGCCGGCTATATGCAAGTCATGAATCGGAATGAAATCCAGTTACGCGTATACGAGCGTGGCGCAGGAGAGACTTTGGCCTGTGGCACTGGTGCTTGTGCGGCGGTAGTTTCCGGGATTCGCCGAGGTCTACTAGACTCTCCAGTAAAAGTGCATACCCGTGGTGGCGATCTACAAATTGCTTGGGGTGGAATTGCAAACAATATTATTCAGTCGGTCATCATGACGGGTCCAGCAGTGACTGTTTTTGAAGGCGAAACTGAAATCTAAATAGAAATTTTTTTAGATTCCGTATGTATCTCGATAGGTTTTTACCGCAGGCAAATAATTGCTTAGCTCAGTATCGCTAGATGCCGTTAAAAAGGACATCAAATCGGCTAAGTTGGCGATCGCAATTACTGGCAGGCCAAATTCTTGTTCAACCGCTTGCACTGCCGACTTTTCACCAATCTCAACTGCATTGCCCGAGCGCTCCATGCGATCTAATGCTATCAAAACCGCCGCTGGCTCAGCCCCTGCACCACGAATGAGTTCAACAGATTCTCGTACTGAAGTTCCTGCAGAAATCACGTCATCAATAATCACCACTTTGCCTTTGACGGGAGCGCCAACCAGTGACCCGCCTTCGCCATGATCTTTGGCCTCTTTGCGGTTATAAGCATAGGGGACATTTAAACCTCCATCAGCCAAAGCAATAGCCGTTGCAGCTGCTAATGTGATGCCCTTATATGCGGGGCCATAAAGCATGTCGAAGGAAACCTTAGACTCTTGCAAGGCTTTAGCGTAGTAACGACCCAAAGCACTCAAACGTGCGCCGTCATTAAATCCACCCGCATTAAAGAAATAAGGCGAGAGTCTTCCCGCTTTAGTTTTAAACTCCCCGAAGGACAAAACCTTTGCCTCCAAGGCAAAACGAATAAAGTTATCTTGATTTGAATTATTTGAGCTCATAGGTCTATATGTTACGCATCATTTCCGCGAACCTCAACGGTATCCGTTCTGCAGTCAAAAAAGGCTTTCTACCCTGGGCTATCAAACAAAATGCAGACTTTATCTGCATGCAAGAGCTCAAGGCCCAACGCGATGATTTAGAAGACGCCATTCTCAACCCCAATGGGATGCAAGGCTATTTTCACCATGCTGAGAAAAAAGGCTACAGCGGCTGCGGCATCTATACGCCACATAAGCCAGATGATGTCTTGTATGGTTATGGCAATGCGGAATTTGACTCTGAAGGGCGCTATGTCGAAGCGCGCTTTAAAGGGCTTTCAGTCATTTCGGTCTACATGCCCTCAGGCTCGAGCTCGCCCGAGCGCCAAGAGGCCAAATATCGTTATCTCGATAGCTTCTTACCCCACCTTATCAAGCTTAAAAAGTCAGGGCGTGAAATTATCCTCTGTGGTGATGTCAATATCGCCCACCATGAAATTGACCTGAAGAACTGGAAGGGCAACCTCAAAAACTCTGGATTCCTGCCAGAAGAGCGTGCATGGCTTACCAATCTTTTTGACAAAGTTGGTTACGTAGATGTGTATCGCAAACTCGAGCCTGAAGCTGGAGAGTCTTGTTACACCTGGTGGAGCAATAGAGGTCAGGCCTATGCCAAGAATGTCGGGTGGCGCATTGACTATCACATCAGTACACCAGGCATTGCTGATACAGCTCAGAAAACTTTCGTCTACAAGGATGAGCGTTTCTCTGATCATGCACCACTAGTAGTGGACTACGACTGGAATCTGTAACTTAAAAACTGTCTTAATCTTTTTTGATCTGAATGATCTTGAAATGAATGGTTGCCCAAATCAGCAGTAAAACTGGCGCACCAATAATCGCGGTACCACAGAAAAATGCTTGATAGCCAAAGTGATCAACAAAGACTCCAGAGAAGCCTGCTAACCACTTGGGCAGAAGTAACATCATCGAACTAAACAAAGCATATTGAGTTGCGGAATACCGAATGTTGGTAAGCGCAGATAGAAAGGCAATGAATGCCGCACTGGCAATGCCGGAACTTAAATTATCAGCGGAGATTACCCAAATCAAACCGTGTAAATCATGGCCCTGAGTAGCCAGCCAAGCAAACAGCAAATTGCTGGCTGCCGATAACACTGCCCCTAAAAACAAAATACGCAAGACACCAAAACGAAGTGTCAGAACGCCGCCAACAAAAGCACCAATCAAAGTCATCACAACACCGAATACCTTGCTCACTGCGGCCACTTCATCTTTGGTGTAACCCATATCGACATAAAAGGGGTTTGCCATAATACCCATCACCACATCACTAATTCGGTAAACGGCGATTAAAGACAAAATCAAAACCGCATGCCAACGATAGCGCGTGAGAAATTCAGCAAAGGGCTCGATCAAGGTTTGGTGTAGCCATGCTTTAGCATTACGAGCCTTAGGCAAATCAATTTTCACCGGCTCTTTACTTAGTAAAGTAGTAATCACACCCACGCTGATTGATGCAGCCATACATAAATATGCAAACTGCCAGGCGCCAGCATCATAGCCACCGCCTGTCTCTGCCCTTGCGGCTAACCACAATACTCCTGCTCCAGACCATATCAAGGCTAGGCGATAGCCCGTTTGATAGGTAGCCGCTAAAGCTGCCTGATGATCGCTATTGGCTGATTCAATTCGAAATGCATCCAATGCAATATCTTGCGTAGCTGAACCAAATGCCACCAATAGTGCGCACCAAACAACAGGGTTCAGAGCAAGCTTAGGATCAAGAGTAGACATTCCCACTAGACCCAAAATAATGAGTGCTTGCGCAAATATTAACCAACTACGGCGACGACCTAATAACTTTGTTAATAGCGGAATTTGTAAACGATCAACTAGCGGAGCCCACATCCACTTGAATGCATAAATTAAACCCACCCAGGTCAAATAGCCAATAGTACTGCGATCAACACCGGCCTCGCGCAACCAAAAGCTTAAAGTTCCCAGTATGAGCAGGAGAGGTAGCCCAGCAGAGAAGCCAAGAAACAGCATTCGTAGACATGGCCATTCGAGATACACCCGACAATCAGCAAGCCACGACTGAACCGCCTTCTGCACGATTCTATGCGCTGCGCACGCGGAAGAGCGCCAAACTTCCAAAAAAATTAGGCATCAAGGTCACTTGTTTACCATCATGCAAGATACATTGATCAATTACCTGGAGGCCAAGGCTGGAAGCCAGCTTCTCAAAATCATCCACGGTGAGTACGCGCACATTAGGTGTGTTGTACCACTGATAAGGCAAGCTCTTTGATACCGGCATCCGACCCAGCCCTACCGCCAAACGGTGCGACCAGTGACCAAAGTTTGGAAAGGACACAATTGATTCTTTACCAACACGCACAACTTCACGCAAAATCTTTTCAGTCTGATGAATCGTTTGCAATGTTTGTGAGAGCACAACCATATCAAAACTATTGTCTTCAAAAAGCGCCAGGCCGCCTTCTAAATCTTGCTGAATAACATTCAAACCTTTTTGTACGCAAGAAAGTACGCGCGCATCATCGATCTCTACACCATAGCTGTGAACAGGTTTTTGTTTTTGCAAGAACTCCAAGAAACTGCCGTCGCCACAGCCTAGATCAAGCACCTGGCTGTTAGGGGAAATCCATTTGGCAATGGCTGCAAAGTCTGTACGCTTATTCATGGCGCTCATGATTTAGCCTCCAACATTTGCGCAAAATAGGCTCTTACTAAATTGTGATAACGCTCATCGTCTAACAAGAATGCATCATGTCCATGAGGAGCATCGATCTCTGCATAACTGACTTCGCTTTTATTGCTCAGCAAAGACTGCACAATCTCACGGCTACGATTCGGTGGGAAACGCCAATCCGTTGAGAAGCTCACGACCAAGAACTTAGCTTGCACCTCTGCCAAAGCGCGGTTTAGACTGCCGTCATAGCGACGCGATGGATCAAAGTAATCTAGGGCGCGAGTGATCAACAGATAAGTATTAGCATCAAAGTAAGTAGAAAACTTATCACCTTGGTGGCGTAGATAACTTTCTACCTCAAACTCCACATCAAAGCTAAAGCGATAGTCATTCGATTCGCCATTAGGGCGCTGTAACTCACGCCCAAATTTTTCAGCCATGTCATCATCAGATAAATAGGTAATGTGACCAACCATACGAGCAAGGCGCAAGCCACGTTTTGGTACTACGCCATGTTCGTAATAATTGCCCCCATGAAAATCGGGGTCTGACAAAATGGCATTACGCGCCACTTCATTAAACGCAATATTCTGTGCACTCAACTTTGGAGTAGATGCAATCACCACACAGTGATCTAAGCGCTTCGGAAACTGAATAGCCCAGGCCATTGCCTGCATGCCGCCTAAGCTCCCGCCCATGACTGCGGCAAACTTTCGAATACCCAACTTATCTGCAAGGCGAGCCTGGGTATTCACCCAATCTTCAACAGTTACCACTGGGAAGTCGGCACCATAGGGCTTGCCAGTTTCTGGATTGGTACTCATTGGTCCAGTAGAACCAAAGCAAGAGCCCAAATTATTTACACCAATGACAAAAAAATGATTTGTATCTACAGGCTTACCTGGACCAATCATATTGTCCCACCAGCCAATATCCTCTGAATCATCAGGATCAGGGCCGGCTACATGATGCGATGCATTCAGTGCATGGCAAATTAAGACAGCATTCGTTTTTTCGGCATTAAGCTTGCCATAAGTTTCGATCACTAAATTGTAGCCAGGTAACATGGCGCCACTCTGCAAAGGCAGGGGCTCGGCAAAATGGATGGTATTTCTAGAGAGGTATAGCTCGCTCATTCTGAGAGGAGTATGCGCAAACTAATATCAGATGCTTCAGTTGGCAACTTCTTAAAACCGCTGCGGGCAAATCGATGCCAACGACCCAAAACAAAACTCATCAACATGGCAGCGCGAATACTGACTTCTTCTTGGCCAACTTGAGCCCATGCGCCGCCCTGGGATTGCGCAATCCGCAATGCCTGCTTCAGAGAGGCTTCAACACGATCTAAAACCTGGGTAATGCGCTCTTGCAAACGATCGTCCTCTTGCAACAAAGCATCACCCAAAAGAACGCGGGTCATGCCAGGATTTTTCTCGGCGAAGAACAACAGCATTTGCAAAATTCCACGGGCTTGCGCAAGGCCAGATTCTTCTTTTTGATTAATCTGATTAATCAAGCCAAAAACAGTTTGCTCAATAAAAGAAATTAGCCCCTCAAACATTTGCGCCTTACTAGCGAAATGACGATAGAGCGCAGCTTCAGAAACTTGAATCTTGGCAGCCAAAGCCGCCGTTGTCACACGCTCGCCTTTGGGGTTTTGCAACATCTCCGCAAGCACTTGCAAAATCTGCAAGCGACGTTCGCCAGGGCGTGGACGCTTACGCGCCTTGCCAGCGTCAGCACTGCTGTTGTCGATATCTGCCGGCTCTAAAGGTTCGCGCACGATTTAGTTACCTTGAGCGAATCATCGTACCGAATGCTTGCTCGGTCAGAATTTCTAGCAATAAGGAGTGTTCAATGCGGCCATCAATGATGTGTACTGAATTCACTCCACTCTTTGCTGCATCTAATGCAGAAGAAATCTTTGGCAACATACCACCAGAAATAGTGCCATCAGCAAACAAGGCATCGATTTCCCTTGCGGTTAAATCAGTGAGCAGCTGCCCATCTTTATCCATAACCCCAGGGATATTGGTCATCATGACCAATTTCTCAGCATGCAGAATTTCAGCCATCTTGCCAGCTACCAAATCTGCATTGATGTTGTAGGCTTGACCTTCTTCGCTAAAGCCAATCGGGGAGATCACCGGAATAAAGGCGTCGTCTTGCAAGGCTTTGACAACGGCTGGATTAATAGCTTCAATTTCACCAACAAAACCGATGTCAACCATTTTGCCTGGCTCTTTATCGCTAGGAATCATCATCTTCTTGGCATGAATGAGTCCCCCATCCTTACCAGTCAAGCCAACTGCCTGACCGCCAAAGTGGTTGATGAGCATGACAATATCTTGCTGGACTTCACCGCCAAGAACCCACTCCACCACTTCCATGGTTTCATCATCGGTAACGCGCATACCCTGAATAAAGGTTCCGGTCTTGCCGATCTTTTTCAAAGCCTCATCAATTTGTGGTCCGCCACCATGAACAACAACAGGATTCATGCCAACCAATTTCAATAAGATCACGTCGCGCGCAAAACTTTCTTTAAGGCGCTCCTCAACCATCGCATTTCCGCCGTACTTAATAACAATAGTCTTACCGTGATAAGCGCGGATATAAGGTAAAGCTTCAGCAAGAATCTCCGCCTTTAATAAAGGAGAGATGTCACTAAGAGTAGGCAAATGCTTGGTCATCGCAAAGAAAATCTATTCGCCAAATAATTTTTGGCGGAGTTCGCGACGCTCTTGAGCCTCAAGAGATAAATTGGCTGTAGGCCTTGCAATTAAACGGTTCAAGCCGATTGGCTCACCAGTTTCTTCACACCAACCATAGTCACCAGACTCAATGCGCGCCAAAGCTTGCTCAACCTTCTTAAGCAACTTACGCTCACGATCACGCGTGCGCAATTCCAATGCATGCTCTTCTTCAATCGTTGCACGATCAGCCGGATCGGGAACCAAAATATTTTCACGAAGGTGTTCTGTGGTCTCCGAAGCATTCTTCAAAATGTCTTCTTTAAGGGTTAGCAATTTTTGACGGAAAAAATCTAACTGTGCTGCATTCATGTAGTCCTTGTCAGACATTTTGAGCAATTCAGCTTCAGTTAATGGCGCACCTTTTACAGTCTTAGTGCTCGCAGCCTTGCTACTAGCTTTAGCAGCAGTTGCTGGTTTTGTTGCTGTTTTTACCGTCATCTCATTCTTTCCTGGATTTGAAGCATTATTGCCCCATTCTGCCAAACTTTTATTACCCTTTAACCAATATTTGCCAATATTGACCGTGGCGGCGGATTGTACCCGAAACTTTCTACGCCAAACATCCCTCAAGCCCTGCCAGCAGGGTGTCCTTAGGCAAATCAATCCCTATGAAGACCATGCGGGTTTGCTTGGGTTCGGAGCCCCATGGACCGGCTAAATCGCTACCCATCATCTGGTGAACCCCCTGGAACACGACTTTTCGGTTGCTGCCCTTCACATAGAGCACCCCTTTGTAGCGCAACATCTTCTCGCCAAAGACCTCTAAGATGCCCCCCAGAAAGTCTTCCAACTTTTGATGATCAAAGGGTTTATCACTACGAAAAACGAAAGATTGAATGCGGTCTGTGTGCCCTGCATGACCGTGATGCTGGTGGTCATGGCTATGGTCGTGCCCACAGGTACTATGGTCATGATCCTGACTGTGGTCGTGCCCACAATGCTCATGATCGTGATCATCCTGCTCCAAAAAATGTGGGTCAATATCTAGCTTGGCATTCAGATTGAAGCCCTTAAGGTCTAAAACCGCATGAAGAGGCACTACACCCTTTGAAATGCCAGCAATAGGCGCCCTAGGGTTCATATGCATCAGGCGGTTACGCAGAGCATCAACTTCAGCTGGCGTTACAAGATCAGTCTTAGTCATAAAAATCTGATCGGCAAAACCTACCTGACGTTGCGCCTCCTCATGCTCAGTTAGCTGATGTGGGCCATGTTTGGCATCCACGAGGGTAACAACAGCATCTAAGACGTAATGGTCGGCAACATCGTCATCCATGAAAAAGGTCTGCGCCACTGGGCCAGGGTTAGCGACACCAGTCGTTTCAATCACAACACGATCAAAACTAATTTTCTTATCTTTGCGCTGCTCCCAAAGCGCATTCAAAGCCTCAACGAGATCGCCACGAATCGTGCAGCAAATGCAACCATTGCTCATTTGGACGATGTTTTCTTCGTGATCTTGAACCAAAATATCGTTATCAATATTCTCCTCGCCAAACTCGTTCTCAATCACAGCAATTTTTTTGCCGTGGTCTTCGATGAGGATGTGTTTGAGCAAAGTGGTTTTGCCGCTTCCTAAGAAGCCAGTCAAAATAGTTACTGGGATTAATGCCATGAATGATCCAATCAAAATCTAGAAGTAATACATTTCCCAAGCGAGAAACCCACTATCTTACCCAGTTCCTTAATCTTTACCAGCCTTTGCGCGGGGATGTGCTTTATCGTATGCCTGGGCGAGGTGCTGAAAATCTAATGACGTATAAATCTGGGTACTAGCAATACTGGCGTGCCCCAACATTTCTTGTACAGCCCGTAAATCTTGGGAAGATTGCAAGACATGGCTAGCAAAGGTGTGTCGCATCATGTGGGGATGTACATGGGTGGGCAAGCCAGCACGCATTGCTAAATTACGTAGACGGGCCTGAACTGTACGCGGTGATAAACGCTTTCCGGTTGCCGACAGAAAAAGTGCATTGGATTGCTCGGTAAAGCTACTCACATTCCGAATTTGCCGCCACGCATTGAGCGAGTGCATTGCGGGACCCCCAACCGGTACCGAGCGTCTCTTGCCACCCTTACCCAAGACAGTGACTTCGGCAGCATCCCAATCCAACCAACCTGCAGATTCATGTTGGCGATCTTTGCTTTGCATCACATCAATACCCAATAGTTCTGAAAGACGTAAACCTGAGGAGTAGAGCAAATCAATAATCGCTGCATCCCGAGTGGATTCCAAATCTTTTTTCTCTTGCGCCTCTCTGACAGCCTGGTTGACTAGGGCCAGCGCTTGCTCAACCGATAGGGCTTTAGGTAGGGACTTTAAGCGTTTAGGGGCCTTCACATCATCAACTGGATTGGCCACTAAATTACTGGCCACCTTACCAGCATGCGCATCTCGCCTGGCATCTTTCTCTGTTAACCAGTTGTACCAACCACGCCATGCCGAAAGTGCTCTGGCAATACTTCTAGATGACTTGCCTTTGGAATGCAAACGACCAGCCCAACGACGAACATGGCCATTACTAACCTTTAGTAACTCAATAGAGTCTTCAAGAGCAAAATTTTGTAGATCGCTTAGATCCATGCCGTACGCTTTGAGCGTATGTGGTGAGAGTTGACGCAACACATGTAGCTCGTGCAAATACTCTTGCACGAGGGGATGAAGATCAGCCGCCTGGAATGTCATAAGCCTGGATACGATCCAAAGCTGCGGCAGTTAGTTCTGCAATCTGACGCAAATAGAAAGCGCCCATATCTGCTGTGAAACGGGTTTCGTCTTTGCTGGCCAATAACAGTACTGCAGGCGATTGATTTGCGCCAATACTCTTACCCAGTGGCAAACCGATGGCTACCATGCTTTGCCACTCTGGATCAATGGTGGTTTGACACGCCAGCAAATCTACACTCGCCGCCGCAAGCTCTTTAGCTGAACCGCAAAGCGGTGTATCAATCCAAGGGCCAAATACAGAATTAGGCGATAACAATTGCGCCGATTCAACTTCAAATACCTCAGCCAACCCAGAAATGATCGCAGTCTCAACGTCGGACTTATTGTTAGCCTTCATTAAACGTAGTAGCCAAGCAACTAAGCTCTGCTGGGTTTTATCGTTACGGCTACCAAAGTGCAACATCTCACTCAAACGACGATTGAGTTCTTGATTTTGAGTGCGCAACACGGTCATCTGCCGTTCTTGCAATGAGATCGTACGATCTTCATGTGGATGCTTAATGCGAATCTCATTAAAGAGGTCTGCGTAGCGATCAAAGAAGCCGGGGGTTGCCTTCAACCACTCGGCAACCAACTCTTCTTGCTCGACCTGTTTTGGATCTATTGCACTCATCAATGTCTTTCTTAACTTAGTTTTTTACGCAAGAGTTCATTTACCTGAGTAGGGTTCGCCTTGCCTTGCGATGCCTTCATAATCTGACCAACAAGTGCATTGAACGCCCTCTCTTTGCCAGAGCGGAACTCTTCGACTGACTTTTGATTGGCTGCAATCACTTGATCAATGATGGCCTCAATAGCTCCACCATCACTAATCTGTTTGAGGCCCTTAGCATCAATCACTTGATCGACAGTGCTTATTGCCTTACCAGCAACAGCCTCGTCCCACAAAATTGCAAAGATATCCTTAGCGATCTTATTAGAGATAGTGCCGTCTGACACACGGGTGATTAATGGGGCTAGATGCTCAGCCTTCAGTGGCGCATCAGCAGTTGCAATCCCCGCACGATTTAGGGAAGAGGCAAATTCACCAGCAATGAAGTTTGCAGCGGCTTTGGCTAAAGGCTTACCCACAATCGTCAATAGCTCCACAAATACTTTTGCAGTATCGCGATCTTGTGTCAGTAATTGGGTGTCATAAGCGCTCAGACCATAGTTTGCTTGCCATTGCTCGCGAAGCTGCGCAGGAAGCGCTGGCATCTTGCTGCGCACTTCTGCAATCCACGCATCATCAATCATGACCGGCAGCAAATCAGGGTCTGGGAAATAGCGATAATCGTTAGCATCCTCCTTACTGCGCATACTACGTGTTTCACCGCGATCAGGATCGTATAAACGAGTCTCCTGAACAACTGTCCCGCCATCTTCGATCAACTCAATCTGGCGACGCACTTCGTATTGGATTGCCTCTTCCAAGAAGCGGAAAGAATTCAAATTCTTAATCTCGCAACGCGTACCAAATTCTTTTTGCCCCATTGGACGTACAGAAACGTTGGCATCACACCGGAAGGAGCCTTCCTGCATATTGCCGTCACATACCCCTAACCACACTACTAGGCTATGCAGAGCTTTTGCATAGGCAACTGCCTCTGCAGCGCTACGCATGACAGGCTCTGTAACGATTTCTAAAAGTGGGGTGCCAGCACGATTCAAGTCAATGCCGCTGGAGGGCTCGCCATGAGGCCCAAGAAAACCCTCTTCATGAACAGATTTACCTGCATCTTCTTCCATATGGGCGCGCGTTAATTCAACAATCTTTATTGCGTCATCAACCAAGATTTCAAGATGGCCGCCCACCACCACCGGAATTTCCATCTGGCTAATTTGATATCCCTTGGGTAGGTCTGGATAGAAGTAATTTTTACGCGCAAAGATACTTGCTGGTGAAATCTTTGCCCCTACTGCCAATCCAAAACAAATCGCGTGCTCAACGGCCTGGCGATTAAGCACGGGCAACACTCCTGGCAAAGCTAAATCCACTGCGCATGCTTGTGTGTTCGGCTCTGCGCCAAAGCGCGTACTAGCACCACTAAATATTTTTGAGTTGGTTTTTAGTTGAGCGTGGGTCTCAAGACCAATAACGACTTCCCATTGCATCATGCCACCCCACTAGCTTGTCGCAAATGCCAATCGGTGGCTTGTTGATATTGATGCGCCACTTGTAACAGGCGCGCCTCAGAAAAGTAATTACCAATCAGCTGCATACCGATTGGTAAATTATTTACATTAAATCCGCAAGGCGCACTCATTGCTGGTAGTCCCGCTAAATTAGTTGAGAGCGTATAAATATCTTCTAAATACATTTGCACTGGATCTTTTGACTTTTCGCCTAAGCGCCAAGCTACATCAGGTGCAACGGGCCCTAGAATCACATCACACTCTTTAAATGCTGCCTGAAAATCAGCTGCAATAATGCGACGAATTTTTTGTGCCTGCAGGTAGTAAGCATCATAGTAGCCGTGGCACAGCACATAAGTGCCAATCAAGATACGGCGCTTGACTTCCGCACCAAAGCCTTCGGTACGAGACTTCTGATACATATCACCAAGATCTTTGTATTCACTGGCACGATGGCCATAGCGCACACCATCAAAACGGCTCAAGTTACTCGACGCTTCTGCTGGCGCTAATACGTAATAGACTGGTATAGATAATTTTGTTTTAGGCAAGCTAACTTCAACTAATTTTGCACCCAAGCCTTCTAGAGCCTTCGCAGCTTCATTGACAGACTTCGCAACATCGCTTGCCAAGCCTTCGGCGAAAAATTCTTTTGGCAAACCAATCCGCAACCCTTCTAATGGTTTCGCAGAATTTGTGCTGCTCTCTTGCCAACTTTGATTGAGATAACGACCATAGTCTTCACCTGAATCCGCGAGGGATGTCGAGTCGCGTTGATCATGCGATGACATTGCAGATAGCACCAGAGCACAATCCTCGGCAGATTTGCCCATAGGGCCAGCCTGATCCAAAGAGGAGGCGTAGGCAATCATGCCGTAACGAGATACGCGCCCATAACTAGGCTTAATGCCCGTAAGACCACAAAATGCTGCTGGTTGACGGATGGAGCCGCCAGTATCGGTGCCGGTAGCAATCGGCGCTAAGCCAGCTGCAACGGCAGCAGCAGAGCCACCCGAAGATCCACCAGCAACATGGGCTGCATTCCAAGGATTTAATACAGGGCCATAGGCGGAGTTTTCGTTCGAAGAACCCATGGCAAATTCATCCATATTGGTCTTGCCAAGGCAAACCATGCCAGCACCATGGGGATTGCTTTCATCAGGGATGCCAAGATTAGCAACCACCGTAGCATCAAAGGGGCTTTGATAGTCAGCCAGGATTTTGGAGGCAGCAGTCGTGTTCCAACCGCGAGTTACAAAGACATCTTTGTGCGCTATTGGAATGCCAGTCAACTTGCCACCTTTGCCAGATGAAATTAACTTATCTGCCTTATATGCTTGTTCTAAACTTAAGTGAGCATTCACATCCAAATATGCATTCCACTGCTTTCCAGCCTGAATTCGGTCTAAAAAGTACTGGGTTAATTCGGCACTAGAAATCTCTTTAGCGGCCAGAGCTTTTGCCATAAGCACAATGGGGGTGTTGTGCCAACTCATTCAATCACCCTCGGAACTAGGAAGTAGCCATCCTGCTGGGCCGGGGCTGACTTCATATTCTCCGCACGGCAATCAGGCTCACTTACTTGGTCCTCCCGCATTGGTTGTGCCAAGTCACGCAAAAAGAGGATGGGGTGGGCAAGGGGCTCCAGCCCGGTGGTATCGACAGCCTGCATTTCCTCTACCAGCGAAAAAATAGCCTGCAACTGAGGTAAAACTGCCTCAGCTTCTGCCTGATTTAACTCAAGCCTAGAAAGGTGCGCAATGCGCTGGACATCATCAAGATTCATGGGGCGTAGAGTATCATTCCGATATATTTTCATTAATAACTTCTATTTTCCCACTACATCATGTTTAGTTTTTTTCGAAGCTACTTTTCCAATGACCTAGCCATAGACCTAGGAACGGCCAACACCTTAATTTATATGCGTGATCGGGGTATTGTCCTCGATGAGCCTTCGGTAGTAGCGATTCGCCAAGAAGGTGGACCAAATGGCAAAAAAACTATTTTGGCAGTCGGAAAAGAAGCAAAAGCGATGTTAGGTCGCGTTCCGGGGAATATTGAAGCAATTCGTCCCATGAAAGACGGCGTTATTGCCGACTTCACCATTACCGAGCAAATGCTCAAGCAATTCATCAAGCTTGTGCACGAAAGCAAATTATTAAGGCCAAGTCCACGCATCATCATTTGCGTTCCTTGTGGATCTACCCAAGTTGAGCGTCGTGCAATTCGCGAATCTGCATTAGGCGCCGGCGCTTCACAAGTATTTTTAATTGAAGAGCCTATGGCTGCTGCAATTGGTTCTGGCCTACCTGTTTCCGAAGCTGCAGGCTCAATGGTTGTTGATATCGGCGGCGGCACAACTGAAGTTGGTGTGATGTCATTAGGCGGCATGGTTTACAAAGGCTCTGTTCGCGTTGGTGGAGATAAATTTGATGAAGCTATTACCAATTACATTCGTCGCAATTATGGAATGTTGATTGGTGAGCAAACTGCTGAATTGATTAAGAAAACAATTGGCTCCGCTTTCCCTGGAGCAGAATTGCGCGAGATGGAAGTTAAGGGACGCAATCTTTCTGAAGGTGTACCGCGCAGCTTCACCGTAACGAGCAATGAGATTCTTGAAGCGCTAACCGATCCGTTAAATCAAATCGTGACCGCAGTTAAAGCAGCGCTTGAACAAATTCCACCTGAGCTAGCGTCTGATATTGCTGAGCGGGGAATGATGCTTACTGGTGGTGGCGCCCTATTGCGCGACCTTGACCGCCTCTTGCTAGAAGAAACTGGCTTACCAATTCACATACCGGAAGATCCTTTAACTTGCGTTGCTCGTGGTTGCGGTATTGCTCTTGAGCGCATGGATAAGTTAGGCGGAGTGTTCTCGCACGAGTAGGCGACATACACGTCGATCAGGGCATTGCAACATAGCGCTCCTCCACTTTTTAGACAGGGCATTCCAGCCTTACTTAAACTGATTGTCTGTCTATCGGTCGGCATTGCTTTGATGCTGATCGACTTTCGCTTTAAAGCACTCGATCCCATCCGCAATCATGCGAATTGGGTATTGCGTCCACTTGAATACATCATGATGGCCCCACGTAATGCTTATGAGGTAACTTCAGAATATTTCACCACTCGCTCAACGCTTGAACAAGAGAATCAGACAATGAAAGTTCGCCAAGCCGAACTTTCATTGCTGGCGAATCAATCCGAATTCTTGCTGATTGAGAATCAAAATTTACGCGAGCTGATGTCCCTGCAAAAACAAGTTTCATTCGAAACCTTGCCTGTTGAAATTCTGTTTAATCCACCCAATCCCATTTCACAGCGCATTGTGATTAATCGCGGCAGCAATGATGGTTTAAAGCTAGGCAACCCAATTGCTAATGACGCCGGCATACTCGGGCAGGTAGTTCGGCTATATGAGCGTTCAGCCGAAGTATCGCTATTGGAAGACCGTGACTTTGCAGTTCCGGTACAAGTTGCCCGAAATGGACTTAGAGCAGCCGTTTTTGGTGCTGGCCGGGGCAATCCATTGGAGTTGCGCTACTTACCTGTTGCTAGCGATTTAGAGGTTGGTGATATCTTACTCACCTCTGGTATTGATGGCGTTTACCCACCAGGTTTTGCAGTAGCGGTTATTAGCAAAATTGAGCGTAACGCTGACAAAAACTCCTCTAACGTATTTTGCATGCCAGTGGCAGCAGTCAATCGTTATCGTCAAGCACTAGCCTTTTTATACGACCCGCAATTTGATGCTAAGGCCCCAATAGTTAGCAATAAACCCTCATCAGGTACGCCCTTAACCAATAATCCAGGTCGTCGTCAAACTCGGGCGCGAGGAATGCAATGATTGATATTCAAAGCGGTTACATCCTTCGCCCAGTAAGCCCGGTGTTTATTTATTTCAGCTTGTTTTGTGCGCTATTGCTCAATTTTTTGCCGCTTGGAAACTTCGGCTGGGTGCCAGATTGGCTAATCATCTGCATCATATTTTGGAATATTCATCAGCACCGCTATGTCAGCGTATTCTCGGCATTCTTCTTGGGCTTGATGATGGATGTACACAATTCCGATTTATTAGGATTGCACGCCTTTAGTTATTCACTAGTCGCTTACATCGCCATTTCTTGGCATCGACGCATTATTACGCTCCCTCTATTATCACAAGCTCTGCATCTTCTACCGATATTCCTGCTGGTTTCATTGTTTCCCGTATTGGTGCACTGGCTACTGAGCGGGGAGTTATATTGGTGGGCCTTAACGGGCGCTATTCAAGCCATCGTCGAAGCACTACTTTGGCCACTAGCAACTCACGTCTTATTGGCGCCCCAGCGAAGACCGATTGATGTTGATCATAATCGGCCACTCTAAGAGCTTGTATGGTTTCTTTTAAAAAACCGGATCTCGATTCGTTTCAAGAACGTATTCATATTGCCGCTTTATTTGTAACATTTTGTTTCTTACTTTTAGTAACTCGCCTAGTGTGGCTGCAGCTCATCAGTCACGGTAAATATGCCTTGTTGGCCGAAAGCAATCGCATCGCTCTAGTCCCGGCCCCAGCAAATCGCGGCTTAATTATTGACCGTAACGGCATTGTGATTGGCCGAAACTATTCGGCCCTCACTTTAGATGTGAACGCAGAGGAAGCTAGGGAGAATATAGATCAGCTCATTAATAGCCTTTCTGAAATTATTGATATCTCCCCTAGAGATCGCCGTAACTTCAAGCGCTCTCTGGAAGATTCCAGAAATATGGGCACATTTCCCTTACGCTCCATGCTGAATGAGGCTGAAACTGCTCGTTTTATGGCTAATCGCTACCGCTTTCCAGGGGTTGAGATCCGGGCCAGGAGCTTTCGCGAGTATCCCTATAACGAATTAGCATCCCATTTAATTGGCTATATCGGTCGTGTTTCCCAGCGCGACAAAGAACGTATGCAGGCTGAGATTGAGAGCTCTAAAGTAGATGACTCTGACGCTCTTCAAACCTCTTTTTTACCCGGCATTCAGTACGTTGGAAAGATTGGTCTAGAGCAAAGCTATGAGAGTGTTTTACGTGGTGTCCCCGGTTACGACCAAGTGGAAATTACAGCGGGTGGCAAACCGGTAAGAACGCTTTCTAACTCTCCATCTGTACCAGGTAAAAACATTGTGCTCTCGGTTGATATCAAATTGCAATACTTGGTAGAGCAACTCTATGGCAATTTCCGCGGTGCATTTGTTGCTATCGAGCCAGAAACAGGCGATGTCCTAGCCTTCGCTTCTAAGCCCAACTTTAATCCAAATGATTTCGTTGAGGGCATTGATTCGGTAACCTGGAAAGAGCTTAATGACTCCCCACAAAAACCGCTCTATAACCGCCCGCTTAAAGGAATTTATCCGCCAGGCTCAACCTATAAACCTTTTATGGCGCTTGCTGCTCTAGAAAACAAAAAGCGTACGCCCTCACAATCTATTTTTGATCCAGGTTATTTCGACTTTGGTAATCACACCTTTCGCGACGACAAAAAAGGTGGTCACGGCACCGTAGATATGCAAAAGTCAATTGTTGAGTCTTGTGACACGTATTACTATATGCTCGCTCGCGATATGGGTGTAAACATGATGCATGACTTCATGAAGCCACTCGGGTTTGGTCAAATTACCGGCATTGATTTGCAAGGCGAAGCTAAAGGTGTACTACCTTCAACTGAGTGGAAGAAAAATACCTTCAAAAAACCTGAACAGCAGAAATGGTACGAAGGTGAAACGATTTCTTTAGGTATTGGTCAAGGCTATAACGCGTTCACTATTCTGCAATTAGCGCATGCAATGGCCAACGTAGCTAATAACGGTATTGTGATGAAGCCGCACCTAGTAAAAGCAATTGAAGATCCATTTACTCGTAACAGGGTTTTAACAACACCAAAAGAAAGCTATCGCATTGACCTGAACCAAGAAAATATTGAGATCGTCAAAAAAGCGATGGTCGAAGTAAATAACTCTGGAACATCTGCAGCCGCCTTCAAAGGGGCTGGATATCAGGTTGGCGGCAAAACCGGTACTGCGCAAGTTTTTAGTTTAAATTCAAAAGACTATAAACATGGATCTACTGCAGAATTTCTGCGAGACCACGCTTTATATATTGCATTTGCTCCTGCAGATAAACCCACCATCGTGATTGCAATGGTGGTTGAGAACGCAGGTTTTGGTGCGCAATATGCAGCGCCGATTGCGCGAAAGGCGCTTGACTACTACATTGAGGGCAAGTGGCCTAAGGAGATTCCTGAATGGAAAAGAGCCCCTTAATCAAAATAAAAAGTTTTTTCTTTGGCATATTTGCTGGGCTTGATCGCCAGCTAGGCCTTATTCTGCTTGGCTTGGCAATGGTTGGCTTTTTTACATTTCTATCTGCGAGTCAAAATACGCCCGTACAAATCGCAGATGAGTTGCGCAATCTTGCACTCTCATTTGTGGTGATGTGGATCGTCTCTCGCATTCCACCAAAGTGGTTAGAAATGGGTGCCGTTTGGATCTATGGCTTTGGTGTTGCATTACTTGTCGCAGTTGCTGCATTTGGCTTAATTAAAAAAGGTGCGCGTCGTTGGTTAAATATTGGCATTGTTATTCAGCCATCTGAAATCATGAAAATTGCGATGCCACTCATGCTCGCTTGGTACTTCCAAAAGCGCGAAGGCATTCAGAAGACTTGGGACTACGCTGTAGCATTAATTATTTTGGCTATTCCCGTTTTTCTAATTGCTCGTCAACCCGACTTAGGGACAGCACTCCTTGTCTCTGCCGCAGGACTCTACGTGATCATTCTGGCCGGTTTGCCATGGAAATGGATTTTGCCTTTTGTTGGTATCGGCGTTTTTGGAATTCTGCTCATTATTATTTTTGGCAGCACAATTTGTGCGCAAGATATAGTCTGGCCCCTGGTACACAACTACCAAAAGCACCGTATTTGTACCTTGCTAGATCCCAGCAGTGATCCGCTTGGAAAAGGCTTTCATACCATTCAATCCATGATTGCCATTGGCTCAGGCGGCTTTTTCGGCAAAGGCTGGTTTCAGGGAACTCAAGCCCATTTGGAATTCATTCCAGAAAAACATACTGACTTTGTATTTGCAGTCTTCTCGGAAGAATTTGGCTTGCTTGGCAATCTCATATTGATTACCCTTTTCTTTGCCCTTATCAAGAGAGGTTTAGCAATCTCGGCAAGTGCGCCCAACCTTTTTACTCGTTTATTGGGCGCCTCAGTAACCCTCATTTTCTTTACTTATGCATTTGTCAATATTGGCATGGTGAGTGGCCTACTTCCGGTTGTCGGAGTTCCACTACCGTTTATTAGCTATGGTGGAACGGCCCTAGTGACCCTTGGATTTGGTGCTGGCATATTGATGAGCATTCATCGCCATCGCCGCCTTGTGCAAAGTTAATTTAAAAATAGTTAGCTTGATTTTTTGAATTCTTGAAGGAATAAAAAAGCCCGGCATGCCGGGCTTTTTTATCAAGCAAGGAAGAATTACTTCTTGCGCTTGTTAACTGAATCCTTAAATGCTTTACCAGCAGAAAACTTCACTGTTTTAGCTGCAGCGATTTTGAGTGGCTCACCAGTTTTTGGATTACGGCCCATACGAGCTGCACGCTTGCCAGATGCAAATGTACCGAAACCGATCAGTTGTACTGAATCGCCCTTGGTAACAGCTTTGATGATGTTCTCAATTGCTGAATTCAATGCAAATTCAGCTTTTGCTTTAGAGATCTCCGCGTCGTCAGCAATCGCTGCGATTAGTTCGGCTTTGTTCAAGTGAAGCTCCTTATAGATATTGATGTCAGCGCACATTACGCTTACATGATTTTAACCACAAAAAATTACAAAAATAAAGCTTCGTTGCAGCAATTTTTTAATTCCACTACAAATTACTCATCCAAAACAACTATATCGGAAACAAAATATTCTGTGTCGCCAAAACAATTTGTAGGCAAGCCAATATGCTGTTCATATTTTAGGGCTACCTTTTTTCCTAAGTTAGCATTTATTTTTTGCGCTACGGCATCTTCACGCACCGTAAAGAGGAATTTTTCTGACATAGTGCCAGGCATGGAAACCATCGCCAACTCACCTTCCCAAGTTTTACATATGTAGCCACGATTCGAAAATTTCTGCACATATCCTGCACGCTCGCCACTTCCATAGCTCCAAGTGAGCATCACCCATGTGTATGCCGAAACACCCACTAGGCCAATTAAAACAAGGCTTAAGAGCCCCTTTATAAACCTATTCATACGATCATCCTTAGTCAATGTCCACATAAACCCTAACTGGGCGCCGGAAACTATCTTCTTTCAGTATATGAGCATCCCCCGATAAGAAATAGTCCATCAAGAGCCTACAGACAAATTAAAATGTTGCCAGTTACCTCACATTGGCAATCTCCATGCAAATTCGACACATTGTGTTTTTTATTTTTGTAGCCTCAGCTATTTATGTTTATTTTAGAGGCAAAGTTCGCTTTGGGATCGTGAGATCACTTATGGACTACCAGGTGCTTTTAGCTCCCGTCAATACGCTTTTATATTTATTTTCCAAAGTAAAAGCAAGTGCTTTTATTCCTGTAAGCCAATTTCCAGAAATGAAGCTTTTACAAGATAACTGGGAAATGATTCGCCAAGAGGCGCTCTCATTAAATGCAGATGGCGCTATTGCAGCAGCAACCGGCTATAACGACATTGGCTTTAACTCCTTCTTTAGGACAGGTTGGAAGCGTTTTCACCTCTATTGGTACGGAAAAGACTTACCCTCTGCGCAAGCGAACTGCCCTAATACAGTGGCGCTCCTCAAGTCCATACCAAGCGTTAAAGCAGCGATGTTTGCCTCTTTGCCCCCAGGGGCAACACTGGTGCGCCATCGCGACCCCTACGCAGGATCTTTGCGCTATCACATTGGCCTTGTTACGCCAAATGATCCCAAGTGCTTTATTGAGGTTGATGGGGAGCGCTATTTTTGGAAAGATGGCGAACCTGTCATGTTTGATGAAACCTACATTCACTTCGCTGCAAATGAAACTGATCATCAACGCATCGTTTTATTCTGCGATGTTGAGCGCCCCGTTTATACGAAAGTAGTGCGATGGATTAATCATTGGTTTGGTCGCTATGTTATGAGCGCAGCAGCATCCCAAAATGTTGCAGGTGAAAAAGTTGGATTTGTAAATGTCGCATTTAAATACTTCTATCACCTCAGAGCGCAAGCCAAAAAGCTGAAAGCTTCACATCGCAGCGTTTATTACATTGGCAAATGGGTCTTAATTTTGGGAATCTTGTGGGCGATCTTTTGGTAGCTAGGGTTTAAGTGTCTCAATAATCTGCTGAAGACTAATCGGCGCCCAGATTTCCACCCGCTTCTTTCGACTATTTTGCCCAGAGATAAATTGAATTTGTTTTTGAGGAATCTTGAGTTGCTTCGAAAGCCAGGCCAACAGAAGCTCGTTAGCCTTATTTTCTAGGGCGGGTGCTTGAAGAGAAATTTTTAGGCAGCCATCGTGTAAACCCGCCACTTTGGTGAGCTTTGCCCCTGGCTGACAATGCAGATTTAACGTAATTCCGTTAGGGGTTTGTTTTAGCCAAATAGGAGTCATTAAAGTACTTTAAACTTAAACCATGATTATGAAGAGCTCTAAAACATTAGATCACCTATTTGCTAACAATCGCGCATGGGCTGAAGGGATGATCGCCAAAGACCCCGATTTCTTTAAGCGCCTAGTAAACCAACAAGCCCCAGAATACCTTTGGATTGGCTGTGCTGATAGTCGCGTACCCGCCAATGAAATTGTTGATCTTTTGCCAGGTGAGCTATTTGTTCATCGCAATGTAGCCAACGTGGTTGTTCATACAGACTTAAATTGTTTATCTGTAATTCAATTCGCAATTGACTTATTGAAAGTCAAACATATCTTGGTAGTTGGGCACTATGGTTGCGCTGGTGTACATGCCGCACTGAGTGATCGTCGTGTAGGTCTTGCTGATAACTGGTTGCGTCATGTTAAGGATGTGCACCAAAAACATGAGCGCTACTTGGGTGAAGTTTTGCCAACACCCAAACGTCAGGATCGTTTATGTGAGCTCAATGTGATTGAACAAGTCGTCAATGTATGCGAAACCACTATCGTTCTAGATGCTTGGGCCCGCGGCCAAGATCTTACCGTGCATGGCTGGGCTTATCGTCTTGATACAGGGCTTGTAAAAGATTTAGGAATGTCTTGTAGCTCTACTGAAGAGATGGAAGTTCGCTACAAAAAAACTTTAACCCGTTACGACTCCGAATAATCCGCATTTGCTCAAATCATTTTCTAATTACGCAGTAGTTGCTTTTCTGAAGCTCCTTTCCCTGTTGCCCTATAGACTTTTGGTGTCGATTGGCTATGGCCTTGGTTACATTGCTGCCCGCATTCCGGGGGATCGAAATCAGGTTGTAAAGACAAACCTGCAGCTGTGTTTTCCCAAATTGAATAATGTGGAGATTGATCTGTTGCGCAAAAAACATTGGCGCCTACTTGGTCGAAGCCTGGTTGAGAAAAGTATTATTTGGTTGGGCAGCAAGCAACAGCTGGCCGATATGATTGAAGTGAAATCAGCCGTAGACCTAGCGAGTAAAAAACCCCGGATTTTAGTTAACATGCATTTCACCGGCATTGAGGGCAGCATTATTTTGAGCGCTCTTGCAAAACAAAATCATTGGCCGCGCACTTCTGGGTTTTTTCAAAGAATGAAAAGCCCCTTCTTCAATCAGAAAATTATTGAATGGCGTAATCGTTTTGGTGGCAATTCAATTGATCGGCAAGGGAACTCAAAAGAAATTATTCGGGAGATTCGTAATGGCGACTTCATTATCATTGCGCCAGATATTGACCTTGGTACAAAAAATTCCGAATTCGTTCCTTTTTTTGGCATTGAAACCAATACCATTACTGCGGTATCACGTCTAGCCAAAATTACCGGGGCTGATGTTTGTCTGATGACAACCACTTTAAAGTCAGATGAATCTGGCTACCTTTGTGAAATCAGCAAACCCTTGGAAGATTTTCCGGGGCCCGATCCCAAATCAGATACTGCTCGCCTAAACCAATATTTTGAAAAAGAAATTCGCCTGCGCCCTGCTGAATACTATTGGGTTCATAAGCGCTTTAAAAATCCTCCTGGCAACGAAGCCAATCCCTATAAGCCTTCTATCTAAAGGTCTTTTAACCTATCATTGAGGGATGAGTGAGCGTATTGGGCTATTTGCCGACCTTCATAGCAATCTAGAGGCTTACGAGGCCTGTATGACCAGGGCTGAAGAACTTGGCGTAAACCGCATGGTCTTTTTGGGAGATATTGTTGGGTATAACGCTGATCCCGTAGCCATCATTGATCGCATTGCCGAATTGGTAGAGGCGAAAAAAGCAATTGCTGTATTGGGCAACCATGATGAGGCCATCTATAAAGATAGTCACAAGCAAATGAATGCCAGCGCAAATACCGCCATCGAATGGACTAAGACCCAGCTAAAAGAAAATCATATTGAATTTCTGAAAAATTTACCGCTGATAGTGAACGAGGAAAAAATTTGTTTTGTGCATGCTTCTGCTCAAAATCCTGCCGATTGGAACTACGTCACCGATAGCATGAGCGCCTGGCATTGTGCCCAACACTCCGGCAAAAACTATACCTTTGTAGGGCATGCGCATGAACAGGCTCTTTTTTATCAAAGTGCCGTTGGGAAATTAATTCGATTTGCACCCCATCCCGGCGATGAAATTCCAGTCTTACAACATCGCCAATGGGTTGGGGTTGTTGGTTCCCTTGGTCAACCAAGAGATGGAAATCCAGAAGCCTGCTTTGCAGTTTTTGAGCCCGAAACTGAAGTGCTGACATTTCATCGCACTCCATATGATCATTTTTCTGCTGCAGAAAAAGTTCGCCGCGCTGGACTTCCAGAAGACTTAGCCAATCGCTTAATTACTGGCAAATAAATCAATGCCAATCAACACAGATATTGAAGCAGTAGATGACATATTTCAAGAGGGTAAAGTAGTTGATGGCTTTGTATTGGGAAAAGAAGTTCATAGAGGTGGTATGGCGAGTCTTTTCTCGGCCACAAAAGAAGGAATTAATGGCCCCATCCTAATTAAGATACCTCGAGTAGGAAAAGATCAGCCAGTTGAGAGCTTAATTGGTTTTGAAACAGAGCTGACCATTCTGCGCTCGCTGAAAAGCCCCTATGTTCCAAAGTTTTTAGGTGCGGGAAATATGGCAACTCGCCCTTACATCGCCATGGAAAGGGTTGAGGGTCGGCCACTAGAAGACCTCATTCAGGAGGGCAAAGTTTTTACGATTGATGAAGTGGTTCGCATTGGCGCCGATCTCGCACAAGCAGTTCAATCACTGCATTCGCAAGATGCAATCCATTTAGATATCAAGCCAGAAAATATCCTGATTGATGCCAAAGGTAAATTAACGCTGATTGATTTTGGTCTATCGCATCATGAGCGCTATCCAGATTTACTTGCAGAGGAAATGCGCAAGGGAATTGGCTCTGCGCCCTATATCTCTCCCGAACAAGTAGCTGGCGTACGGTCTGACTCACGCAGTGATATTTATTCCATTGGTGTGATTATGTATGAACTACTCACTGGTGAGCTGCCTTTTGGCAACCCTCAAACCATGAGTGGCCTCAGAAGACGTATGTGGGCAGAGCCCTTTCCGCCACGCGCGATTCGTCGAGAAATTCCCCGTTGGCTACAAGAGGTAGTTTTGAGATGTCTAGAGCCGCAAGCGGCGGGTCGTTATCAAAGCGCTACCCAACTACGACAAGTATTACGAGATCCTGAGGGTATCAGAATTACAGAACGTGGTGAGCGAGTAGAGCCACCCAGCTTTTGGCAAAACCTGAAGGGCATCTTTAGAGCGGCGGGCTACGAACCCTCTCCAAGTCCTCGTCCTAGTATGGGTAACTACGATGCCCAGTTGATCATTGCCGCAATTGATACCCGACAATCTGATCAAGACTTACGAGAACGCATGCAAGTCACCGCCAAAAACGTATTGCTTGCCTATCCCGAAGGTCGTTTAATTTGCCTGAGTACTATCGCAAGCACCCCGACCTATGAGGGCAATCATGAAAGCGAAACTGCAAGCGGTATCGTGCGGGGACACTTAGTTCAGCTAATGGAGTGGGCTAAACCCCTCAAGCTTCCTCCAGAAAGAATTTCTTATCACGTTCTGGAAGCGCTTGATCCTGCCGCACGGATTGTGGAGTTTGCGAAAGACAATGATGCGTCTCTCATTTTGATTGGTGCATCACACAAACCCCCTAATAAGGTCGCGCCCTGGAGAACCTCCATGACAAAGATTGTTGAAGAAGCGCCTTGTAGCGTTCATATTGTCCGCACCTAAAAAATCTGCTTTAGCGCCTGGTGCGAGTAATTACCGGATAATGGAGATATGGAAGAAAAAGTACGGGTTTCTAAACTGCTGTCAGAGTTGGGCTTATGTTCACGTCGTGAAGCAGACTCCTATATAGAGCAAGGCTTAGTCACTATTGATGGCGAAGTAGTCAATGAGTTAGGAGTTCGCGCTTATCGGCATCAAAAAATTGAATTGCAATCTGGTGCTAAAGCACAACAAGCTTCTCGCATTACTGTAATTCTGAATAAACCTGTTGGCTATATCTCTCACTATGATGATGAGCAAGAATACCAACCAGCAGCCTCCTTAATCACGCCTGATAATTACTTTGCCAGCCCACTTGATAGAGGCCGCAACCCTCGCTTTAACACTAAAGGTCTAGCGCCTGCAGGTAGGCTCGACATTGACTCAACTGGGATGCTGGTACTAACCCAAGACGGCCGCATCGCCAAGCTATTGATTGGTGAAAACAGTCCAATTGAAAAAGAATATTTAGTTCGCGTTGAAGGCGCGCTTTCCTTTGAAGACTTAGATCGGCTGAAACATGGCTTGTCTCTAGACGGTGTTGTGCTCAAGCCAGCACAAGTGAGCTGGCAAAATGAAGATCAACTCCGATTTGTTTTGCGCGAAGGCCGTAAGCGCCAGATTCGTAGAATGTGTGAAATGGTTGGGCTCAAGGTTATTGGCCTAAAGCGCGTCAGAATGGGGCGCATTTCACTGGGGCCGCTGCCCCCAGGTCAATGGCGATTTATAAGGCCTGAAGAGCAATTCTAGGCAGCCTAGCGCGCTTATAATTGCCTCCAAACTAGATAATAAGCACGGAATTACCATCGATACCACCACCTCCAGCACTCCGGCCGCAGAAGTATTACGTCGTCGCAGCTTTGCCATCATCTCCCACCCAGATGCCGGCAAGACAACGCTTACTGAAAAATTATTGCTATATGCAGGCGCCATCCAAATCGCAGGAAGCGTTAAAGCACGCAAAGCCAGTCGACATGCAACGTCTGACTGGATGGAAATTGAAAAGCAGCGCGGCATTTCTGTAGCAAGCTCGGTCATGCAAATGGAATATCGCTACTGCATCATTAATCTTTTAGATACGCCAGGTCACCAAGATTTTTCCGAGGACACCTACCGTGTGCTAACGGCGGTAGATTCCGCTTTGATGGTAATTGATGCTGCCAATGGCGTCGAATCGCAAACCTTACGCCTACTTGAGGTATGCCGCGCTCGCAATACGCCTATCGTTACCTTCATTAATAAAATGGATCGCGAGGTTAAGCCTCCGATGGAATTAATGGATGAGATCGAAACTGCCTTAGGTATTGAGGTGGTTCCGTTTACCTGGCCCGTTGGTATGGGCAAATCTTTTGCAGGCGTGATTGATATCGCTAATATGCGTATGCGCATGTTTAAGGCGGGTGAAGATCGCGTTACAGAAGACTCACATGCCGTAGTCGATGTGAATGACCCAGCACTCAAAGACCGCCTTGGAGCAGATTTAGAAAATGCCCTGGCAGAAGTAGCGCTTATCAAAGAAGCCATGCCTGCCTTTGATCGAGAAGCATTCTTGGCGGGTCGCCAATCCCCAGTATTTTTTGGCTCAGCCATCAATAATTTTGGCGTGCGAGAAATTTTAAATACGCTTGTTGAATTAGCGCCATCGCCAGGATCACGCAAAGCACTACAACGCGAAGTAAGTCCTGCTGAAAATAAATTCTCTGCAGTAGTCTTTAAGATTCAAGCCAATATGGATCCAGCGCATCGTGACCGCGTAGCTTTTTTACGTATCTGCTCAGGACACTTTCAGCGAGGCATGAAATTAAAGATTTGTCGTAATAACAAAGAGGTGCGCACCAACAATGCATTGTCTTTTCTTTCACAAAGACGCGACATTTTGGATGAGGCATTTCCAGGTGACATTATTGGATTACCCAATCATGGCCTGTTACGGCTGGGCGACACCCTTACTGAAGGTGAGCAATTGCAATTTACTGGCCTGCCTTTTTTTGCCCCAGAAATTTTTCGCATGGTTGAATCTGCAGATCCCTTGCGCTCTAAACAGCTCAGAACTGGCCTCATGCAACTCGGCGAAGAAGGCGCTATTCAGGTATTCCGTCCCATGGCTGGCGGCATCATGCTCCTTGGAGCCTTCGGTCAGCTGCAATTTGAAGTCGTAAGTCATCGCTTACAAACTGAGTATGGCGCTGAAGTGCGCTTGCTACCTGCTCGTTATAACTTAGCGCGCTGGGTTAGCTCAGATGATCCCGTTGCTTTGAAAAAATTTATTCAAGAAAATATCCATCGGATGGCAGAAGATGTTGTAGGTGCATCTGTTTTTCTTGCCTCGCATAAATCAGAATTGGATGTGGCCCAACAACGTTGGGAATCCATTCAATTCCATGCGCTGAGAGAACATGCCGGCCTCATTTATCAATCAGACCTAGCTGGTTAATTATTTATTTTTGACCTGCGCTAGCTTACAGTCAAAAACTGCAACCAGTTGCGTATCGCTATTTCTAAAAGAGGCAATCTTGCCATATTGCGCACAGTAGTCAGCCGCCTTTTTTGTCAATTGCTCCATAGTCTCGCCGCTACTGTTTAAAAAGGTAACGTGATTTGCATCAGATGCATCCGTGTACACGGCTGCACATGCACTCAAAGCCAATAGGCAAAATACAGTAGGGAAATAAAGCTTCATATATATCATTCCTTATTTTTAAGTACTATTTGGACATAATCTTCTCAACCAGTAAGGCGGTTATCTTGGTGGCAAGTGGTCTATAAATCAAAATGCAAACAATGGCGACGGGATAGGCCACCGACCATACCTCAAGCCATACTAGAAAGAAATTAGCAGCAGGCCCAACGCGCAAAAAGGTGGTTGCGAGCGTGATGCTTAATGACATCAAACACCCCATAACCAAGGCAAAGATGATATTTGGAAGATTAATCATGCCCTCATCATAGCGCCTGAACTTTTAAGCTGTTATTCTGAACTGTGATCACTATTGTGCGCCCTAGATAGGGGGATCTCTTGAGCATCTCTCTTGAATTCATCATTTCATTACTCTAGGAAAACTCATGGCTGTAGGCCAAAATCAAAGAAACAGAAAAAATGACCCCATGCTCACAAAAACAGGCAAACCACGCCTTGGGCCACTAAACGCTACTCAGCTCAATAAACTACTCGAGGCCAGCAATAAGCCAAAAGAGAAAAGCAAAATTTTGCGCGCAATTAGTAAACAGGCAGCTGCTGCATAAATACCAAGCCCCGATATTTCGGGGCTTTTTTTGATTTGAATGTTTATCATGGGCAATCAACTCTCCTAAAAGGAATCGGATGATTAGCTACCGAGTCAATGCCAACATCACTACAGAGCAAGCCATCGACCTCTACACTCATTCAACATTAGGAGAGCGAAGGCCCATTGATAACATCAATACTTTTGAGTCCATGCTCAAAAATGCAAACCTCACTATTACGGCATGGGATGGTGACAAGTTAGTCGGCATATCGCGCTCATTGACTGATTTTGCTTATATTGCCTACTTGGCTGACTTAGCAGTGGACCAAGAATATCAACGCACAGGAATCGGCAAGCAATTGATCGAGGAAACCCAAAATCATCTGGGCCAAGATTGCATGATCGTCCTGCTGGCTGCGCCAAAAGCACATGAATACTACGAACACTTAGGGTTTGAACATCACCCACGAGCCTGGACTCTCAAGAAATAATTAGCCCTTATTATTGCTACATGACTACAACACGCTTTTGCTTAGTGCGCCATGGAGAAACCGATTGGAATGCCGAGCGCCGCCTGCAGGGCCACACTGATATTGAGCTAAATACTCGCGGCTTAGCCCAGGCAACTCAGATGGCCAGAGCTCTGAAGAACATGAATTTTGAATTTGATGTTCTCTACACCAGTGACTTACAAAGAGCTCGGCAAACCGCTAAAGCCATCGAAAGCTTGTACTCGGTTTCGGCTATTGGCCACAGTGCCCTGAGAGAACGCAACCTTGGTGCTTTGCAGGGTCTTACCCTGAATGAGGCGCCCCACATTGAGCCAGATCTCTGGCAAGCTCACCTGAGCAGAGATATTCACCAAGAGATGTGTGGCGGAGAAAGTATCCTGCAATTTTCAAGTCGGATCAAATTTGCGCTTGATGAAATTCAAAAAAGTCATGCTGGCAAAACTATTTTGCTAGTAAGTCATGGCGGAGCCTTAGACATGATGTATCGAATAGCAAGTAATCAAGCGCTTGATTCAGAAAAGGTAGTAGCTGTTCCAAATGCATCGCTCAACTGGATTAGCCATGATGGATTGAGCTGGAAAGTCGAAAACTGGGCAGACACTAGCCATCTTGATAGCTTGGCCCTGGATAACTTGGACCTCTAAAGTAGTGAACATGAAACTATTCCTAAAAGCCCCTGCTTATCTGCTGCTTGTCCTTCTATCGACACCACTGTATGCCATGGACGATGTTCCAGATAGCCTCCCAGATCATATAGTCGGCGATATTGGTGCAGCGGTCTACACCTCCAACCTGCGCATTGGAACTGAAGGAACGCAATCTCTAGCATTGCCCTATGCCTTTTTTGACTATCAGCGTTTTTTTGTGCGCATTGATGAGGTAGGCATTAAAACCGTCAAGATGGGTTATGGTTACTTAGAAGTCATCGGCAAAATTAATCTGGATTCCTATAAAGTGAAGTCGCCATTTAATGGCACCTCGATTAATCGTAGCGATCCAATACCTCTTGGTATAGGAAGCTTTCAAGAAACTCCCATTGGTGGATTCTTTGTGAACGCCTATCATGATTTTGGAAAATCCAAGGGTGCTCTTTATGAGTTTCTTTATTTTGCTGAACTAGAAACCTATCAGAAAATTATTGTTTATCCACAAGTGGGAGTAGAGAGGCAATCAAGCCAGTATGCCAATTACTACTACGGCATCAATCCTGGAGAGTCCCAACTCACAGGCTATAGCGCCTACTCGGCACCGGCTACTAACAACCTACTAGCAGGTTTAATGGTTGAGATACCTGTAGTCGATAACTGGTATGTGAATTTATATGGCAAGCGCAAATGGATGGGTAATGGGGTTAACAATAGCCCAGTGATGAATCGCTCTTTTCAAGACAATCTATTTGTTGCCCTGGCTTATCGCTTTAAATAAGACGCAAACGATTTACTAATGTCCCTAAAAAGACATCGCCAAGATGGAGGCTCCTGAGATCAGCATAACTAGCTCCATCAGCAATAAAAACTTCTCTTCTGGTAAAGCTAAAACAATTCGTTTAGAAAAAATTGAGCCTATCAAGACAAAGCCGCCAATCAATAGACCCTGCACAATTGCAGCGGCATTTAAAAAACCAAGCTGATGAAAAGTAATCCCCTTGGTTAATAAAATGGATAAGGTGCTTGCAGCCTCAGTGCCCAAGAAGGCGCCCTTCGTTAAACCAAATGCCAAGAAGAATGGTGTATTAATGGCGCCTGTCGTCGCCACTATTCCAGTGAGATAGCCAATTCCAGCGCCCACCAAACTCATTTGCCATAACTTCAAATAAAAATTCTTTTTTCGCATCCATCTACGAATCGGAATAAGGAAAATGAGAAAAAGCCCAAGGGTAATTTCAACAAGACGATCGTTAAGAGCAACCAAAGTATTCACGCCTAATATCACTGCGGGTATTGCAGTGATACTGTAGACAAAACATACCTTCCAGTTGATCGCGCCCCACCACAAAAAGATACGAGATAAATTTGCGACTGTGGCAACCAGTGCAATCACGGGTATTGCTTGAATTGGCCCGTAAAAATACACTAGGGCTGGCATTAAGATAATCGTAGTACCAAATCCTATAACGCCCCCCAAAACCCCAGCGCCCAGACCCAGGAAGCCCAGCACTAGGGTCTGAATCAGTAGGTCTGGAAAAATCATACTATTAAATTACCGTCAATTTTGTGGGCAGGCATTCGCTAAAGTTTTTCCTGCAATACGATCCTTTACCCAAGGTAAATATAAAGGTGCGGCGGTGCCTGGCGTAGAAAAATGGGTTTGTTCTCCCGGCAATTGAACTCTATCAATATTGCCGCCCAGCTTACACATCTGTTTTTGATAAAGCTCGCCCATCACGGGCGGTACAACCGTGTCTTTTGTGCCCCAGTAAATAACTACGGGGGCCAATGGCTTAACTGGATTAACACTTCCCCTCAAAAACGCTTGGGCCCATGCCAAAGTATTCTGCGCCTGAGGCTTTAAGAGATTTTTATACTCGGAGCCATAGGCATAGTTCAAGGTATCGGCTGATGCATGAATACACTTATTAGAATAAATTGTATCGATTGCTTTAGCACCATCATCGCTTAATAAATCCGTTAATTGAAGATTTGGAAAGGCTGCCTGTGTACCCCATAGGGTCATCGAAAAATGTGCAAAGTTAAAAACATTATCTGAGAAACTTGCCGTTAACTCACTAATCATTTTTTCTGATATCGCTTGATCAAGCCTAGTTCCAGGCATTGTTACCGCAACATCATAGGGAGCTAGTGCCACGAAACCTACTGGCTGAATATCGTCAAATGCCGTTCCTTTTTTGGAGATGTAATCTGGCATGCTGGCAGCAGCAATAGTAGTTCCACCACCTTGTGACCAGCCATAAATGATTGCCTTCTTGCCCGCGCCGGTTTCTGGCATAGAACCAACCGCTCTAATTGAGTCAATCGTATCTTTGGCCTGAGTAATTGCTACTGCGTATTGATGCTTGCCCCCGCCGCCCTGACCCTGATAGTCAGTGCCAACAACTACATAGCCTTCTTTAATAAAGGCCTCTACGCTTGGAAGTCCATAATCTGTCCAAGAGTTTCCATTCAATAAGAAATATTCATTTAGTGGAACAGCGGGATTGGTTAATTGGGACGGTCCACAGTTTTGCGCCGTTCCTGTAGTGCCATGTGCCCACGCCATTACCGGCCTACCCTTTGCTGGGGCCTTACCAATCGGCGCAACAATGAGTGCAGTAGAAATGGTTTTTCTATCGCTCACGTCTGAAGAGATGTATGCAATTCGCCACGCTTGTGCTCCAGAAATGGGTGTTGGTATTTGTTCTTTTTTGATGACTTGTCCCAATTTACCCTCTGGAGTCATTTTGCTCACAGCCTGATAAAAAGGAGGAATCGATGGTTCTGCGTGAGAGACTGCCGCATACAGACTAAAGCCAATAGATATAGCAACAACTTTGCATAAGATCTGTTTCATTCTGGCTGACCCCAACGTAAATTAATAAAATTATTCTAGCGAAGCTTTTATATTCCAGACTGGAGGGCGAGAGTGTTGACTAACGCTTTTTTAAATAATCTACAACCCAAGCTGCGTCGCTGTCGCTCGGAAAGATTGGATAGTGAACAGCTTCGATCACGCCATGATTCGCTATCAGAGTAACTCGCTTCAGCAATGTCATACCTGCCGCAATAAAAGTTGGCATATCCAGTGCTTTTTGAAACTCATAATTTGCATCACTTACAACCGGAAATGGTAAGTGCAGCCTATCAACCATCTCTTGTTGATAGGCTGTGGTTTGAACGCTTAAGCCCATTACCTCAGCGCCAAGAGCCTGTAACTCTTGATAGTGATCTCTAAATGCACAGCTCTGTGGCGTGCAGCCTCGAGCACCAGGAATCTGATCCCAGCCATCAGGCAAAGCCACATTAGGCTGCCCTGTCATTGGGTAACAATAAATCACCAACCTTCCCTTAACGCCCCCGATTTCAATCAACTGGCCATTAGTGGCCCGCAATGAAAGCTTAGGAAGCCTCATGCCTTGTAGATGATCCGTAGAGCCATCATCTTGCGGAATAGGAAGATCGGCAGGGAGTTCGCTAAAGTTTGTCATATGTAATGAAGGGGATTATCTGCCCTGACAAACAAGCGGCCGCTCCCAGATTGGCTTTTCTTCACTAGGGCCGCAATTGACCCCTACTGATGAGTCGGTACTAGCAAGGCAACCCCCTAGAAGCGCAACAAATAAAAGCAAGGAAACTAGTTTGAATATTTGCTTCATATAAAGACATCCATCAATTTATATGGTGACATTCTCTCATGAACGACGGAAGCACAAAACAAGGCTCTAAATTACCTACAGATGGTTCACGGGATCAAATGAATGCGCGACCTATTCTGAATTGGCAATCTTTCACTAAAAGTAGGCTGTAATCATTTAGAGGCATCAACTAGCTCCCGACTAGGATATATTGTGTGGGAAAGATATCCTCCATCTTTATTTACCCTCACCAAAACCATATCACCCTGACTGATATTTTTTCCCATAAAGGCTCGAATATTGACATGATGTGTAACCAGAATAATGGGGGCGTTAGCTTGTTTATCTAATGTACCTTTAATAAATTGCGTTAGTTCTTTTGTTTTCTTTTGCTCCAAGCTCATATCATCAAAAAAAGAGCTTAGTGACAACTCTGTTTTTACAGGGCCCAAATTCAGCAGCCGAGCCGTATCAGAGCATCTGCACCAAGGGCTACTGAAAATTCGAGCATTCTCGATACCTTGCCTGCTTAGCCAATCGCCAATCGCTTTGGCTTGCTTTTTCCCATAATCACCTAAGTTGCGTTGGGTTGAACACTGGCCAATTACATAGCCAGCTGGGTCTCCATAGCCGGGAGCATCAGCATGTCGCATCAATAAAACATGCTGGCCATCTTTTAGATCGTCTGCTAGTCCAGCGTTTACTTGCGAAGCAAAAAGTAGGGTGCTGAATACAAAAATTAAAGTAAGAATTTTTTGATTAAAGCGGCTCATTTGAATAGGATTATTTGGTAGTTGAAATAAGAGCCCCATCCTAATCTAAGGTGCGAAATTCTGCCAGATCAAAATAAAAAACCGCCCTAAGGCGGCTTTATTGCTTCTTGGTAACCCAAGGCATAAAAAGGACTATCCCACCTAACTACTTTTTAGCGCCTTCTCTAAACAAGCAGATAAATCCTCATAATGCTTCATTGCTTTTGCTGTAGGAATCACTTGCTTTCTACGAGCATCGGCCTTGTCCTCATTGAGCTTTACGTAACCCATTGCGACTAAATTCTGAATGCGCCCATGGAGCGTCGCTTGTGAACCAAGTTCACGCAAGGAAATCAAATCGCCAACCAGCAGCACGCTGCCTTGTGAGACTCCCAAGGCAATGCGGTTAAGGAGTTGCTCTTCGGTTGCATCTAGTTTCTTACCTGGACTGATTCGATCTAGGCCATCCATAAAATTCAAAAAACGAATATAGGCTGAAGGTTTAATAGCTTTCATGGCCGAGATTTTACCCCCCCCCGTAGTAAAAACCAGTATGCTGTGCACTAATAAAGCTCATAATTATTGAATGCCTATTTTCAAAGCCTTTGGCCAATCCCTCGTCGAAGTCGCCCTTAGTATCACGCTTTATATGGGATTCTTTTACTTCAATCAATTCATTACTGCGCCACTTGAAGATGCTAGAGGGGTTAATTGGATTTTCCTGCCTGCGGGCATCCGTATTTTTCTGACGCTGATATTTGATTACTCCGGCGCCATCGGCTTAGCCATCGCCTCTTTGTTCATTAACTATATTGGCTACTATTACGCCGACCCAATGACAACCCTGGGCATTGCGATTATCTGTGCGGCGGCACCTCTACTAGGTAGGCATTTTGTAATTCACAACCTTCGAGTTCGACCGGATTTGAGCAATATCTCCTTCAAACAGCTTTTGGGGTCAATCCTTGCATACTCTTTATTGAGCTCGGGATTTCATCAGTTATGGTTTGTGACAAGGGGCCTAGATTCGGGCAGCTTAAATCACTTCATTGCCATGTTCTGCGGAGATGTGATGGGGTCAATCTTATTCGTAGCCACAATCAAATATGGTATCGATCTTGTAAAAGGCAAGCGAGGTAGAGATCATTTGATTGAGTAATGCTGTTTTTCATGGACGGTCTAGTCACAGTGGGAATTGAAAATCCTTGAGAAATGAAATCTAACCAAGCCGAGCCTCAAGAGAAAATGGCCTGTTTACTGGGCTATCTTGATTCTTGGTGACCTAGGTCCAGGAGGCTCAATTTTATCGCTAAGACTGCCGCTTTGAATGACAAAACAATACAAGCATCACCAATGCCGCCAGCACTTCAAAAAGCGCAAATCCGAAAACATCATTCGGGGCGATTCCAACAAATGTATTTGTCAAACTTCTTGCTAGGGCAACGGCAGGATTGGCAAAAAATGTTGAAGAAGTAAACCAATAGCCTGCTGTGACAGTTAGGGCTACAAGCATGGGCACTCTATCTTTAGCCTCTTTGTCACCAATACGAATTACCGCGAGTAATGCGAGGGTTGATACAAATTCACTTACCCAAATACCTGGGCCTGTTCTGACCTTGGTAGATTCTTGAATTATGGACAGACTGAACATTAAATGGGTCAGCCATATTCCAGCAATAGCGCCACTGAACTGACAAACCCAGTAGCCCAACATTTTTTTCAAATCGAGATGGCCCAACTTCCAAAACATCAATGTAACGACTGGATTGAAATGCGCGCCAGAAATGGGCCCAAGCAAAGTAATTAGCACATATAAGCCTGCTCCGGTGGCAATGCTGTTTCCTAGAAGCGCGACTGCGGCATTACCAGCCCCCAATGTCTCGCCCATAATTCCCGAGCCGGTAACGATTGCTAGTAGCAGGGCTGTGCCAATAAATTCAGAGAGGTAAGATTTCATGCTTTTGTGTGAATCTCTTTTAGGCTCATTGAATCTAGTTTATCCAATGGCATTGCGGCAAGAATGTTAATTCGCTTTTCAAGTCCATTCATAACGCTTACGAAAGCGGCTTTCTTTTCTAAGTCTGTACCCTGAACTTGTGATGGATCTGGAAAGCCCCAGTGAGCAGTCACAGGCTGGCCCGGCCAATAAGGGCATTGCTCGCCAGCAGCTTGATCACAAACAGTAATGATGAAATCCATCTTAGGAGCATCGGGCAGCCCATAGACATCCCAACTTTTGCTTTTGAGCTTGGCTGAGTCATAGCCCATTTCTTTTGCGAGGTCGGCGGCAATGGGATTAACAGAAGTGCCTGGACTAGAACCCGCTGAATAGCCAACAAACCTGCCACTTGGGTGAGTAGAAGAAAGTGCCTCACCAATAATTGAGCGGGCTGAGTTATGGGTGCATAAAAATAGAATGTTGTATTGTTTCATTTGGCCTTGGCTTTCTGAAGAGGTTGAACGAGGCTACACGGTTTACCACCACAGCAGTTATCTAATAAAAACTCACTTAACTTTAGAACCTGTTCTGCATTTGGGCGATAAATCAAATTACGGCTTTGACGCTCAACCAACAAGAGTTCGGCATCAAGCAAATCTTTTAGGTGAAAACTAAGCGTGGCATTAGGAATGCCTAGTTTTTCAATAATCTCGCTCGGAGTTAATCCCTTATCACCACGCTGAACAATGAGGCGAAATACATTAAGCCGGGTTTCTTGCCCTAGTGCGAGAAATGCTGAAATAGCTTGAGTATTTTTCATATTTCCAATTATATGGAAATATATATTTCATGATTGTGACAACTAATATCGTTTCAAACGATAGCAAGCAGCATCAGGATGTCTAGTGGATAAGTTCTTTTAAGGACAAATCATCATTCGAACAAATGGGCGAGAGATACCGCCTCTTACTTGCGATAGCTATCAAATTTTTGACTCAGCGCCTCTACGGCCTTTGTTAAGGCGAACAGCTCTTTCTCTTTCATCATATCTATTTTTTGATGGAGCAATTCAATTTCCAGCTCTGCCTTTACATTAACCTCAAAATCATTATTAGCCTGTTGCCGATCAATTTCTGAGAGTCGATTTTGGCTCATCATAATTGCCGGTGCGGTATAGGCAGCCTGAAATGACAGCATTAGATTTAAAAGAATAAAGGGGTACGGATCCCAAGTATTGCTGTTGCTTATTGAGTTATAAACAATCCAAGTAGAGATACATACACTTTGGATAATGATGAACTTCCAAGATCCCACGGTCTTTGCTACCACATCTGATATTTTTTGCCCGATAGTTAATGATCCGATGGGCTGTTCTATGTGCGCAGAACTTTGAAGGGGAAGACCGGCGCGGTGCTTTCTTCTGTGGGCACGCAGAGCCTCTAAAACTTGTAGCTCTTGATTGGTGGGCGTAGCTATTGTCATGTGGCTCTCCTAATAAACTTCACTCTACACCCTATAAACAATAAAACCACCCGTAGGTAGTTTTATTGTTTATAGGTGGCCCGGGGAGAAGTTGACCTGGGTTCTAGCCATTATTCAAAGTCGTAACTTTTCTCTAACTCCGGTATCTGGAAAATTTCATGAGAGTATTTCAAAAAATTTTCTCGGTGCCTTCTGTAGAATAAAAGTCCCTCTTTGATACTAGCTACAGAGGCACCTTGTTCAAGCATCTTATCCCAAAGGTTCCAATCCTCTTGGGGGTGGGCACCATCTTCATATCTTTTTTTATAGCCGATTTTTTGACCCAAGGCTGTTCTATACATCATGGATCCGTGATGCTGTTCTTGACGATTCCAATATAAATCACCCTGATGGGGAAACGCTTGGATGGGTATCCGCATTAAGATGTCCTTCTTTAATTCTCCGGTAACAATAACGTCGTAAGTAACAATATCGGCACTGGCATTAGATAGCATTTCAATTGCGTCTGAGCGCAACCAATTATCAGCCCCTATAAATAAGACATACTCAGTATTTACTCTAGAAAGCATGTCTTGAAAGTTATCTACAACGCCTAAATTTTCATCCCTCAGTACGTATTCAATATCAGGATATAAAGCTGGTAAATGATTGCAATCAAAGCCACCATCATCAACAAATAAAATTCTCGCAGGAGAAATCGTTTGGGAGAGCAGTGACTCGATGCAATGGGCGGCAAGGTGTCCATATCTATAAGAAGCAATAACGACAGTAATCATATTGAGTGTCATTAGAGCATGAAACCATGACATTAATACTCATATAATCCGAACCGCCATTCCCCAGACTCCAAAGATGCTTTGAGTATTTTTTGGCGTTGCAGAATCGATCAATTAAATACATGTAATGAGCAAGTAACAAAGAAATTGTAAATTCTTTGGTTTTCTTCCAACACTTAGGTTTCATGCCACTAATTCGTAAAATTCTTTTGCTTCTTATTTTGATGGGGTCCTGCTTTGTTGCTCTGTCTTCTGAAATAAAGTACGTAGTCCTACTTGAAAATGGAGTCAAAGCAGGTCATCAAACCGTCAAACGTCATGGCAATAAAGTTGATGTTAATTTTGACTTTAAAGAAAATGGGCGAGGACCAACCCTAAAAGAGCACATAACGCTAGCCTCTGATGGGACCATGAAAAACTATCGCGTTTCGGGTATTTCTGAAATGGGTGGTGCAGTAAGAGAACAATTTACCATCAAACATAGCCCCAAGAAATTAAATCAAGGCGGCTTTTATCTTCCCATGAATTCCTCTTGGGAGGTAAATTCGCTGATGATTACCGCCCTTAGTAAAAGTAAGAACAATTACTTACCATTGCTCCCCTCGGGCGGAATCAAACAACAGGTACTCGATGAAGTGATCATCAAAAAAGGCCTGCAGCAACAAATCATAAAACTGGTCATGCAGGTTGGCATTGGACTAAGGCCAGACTTTTTTTGGGCAACCACAGGAAAAAATCCGAGATTATTTGCGGCTCTTATTCCCGGCTATTCATACTTGATTGAAGAGGGGTGGGAGGAAAGTCTTGCAACACTTAGCGAGAGACAAAATCTTGCAAATCAGAAAATTCTCCAGCAAAAAGCGCAACAACTACAGCACTCGATTGATAGCTTTTTATTAATTAAAAATATTCGTATATTTGATAGTGAAAATGCAGTTCTAACCGAACCCTGTGATGTACTAATTGAGGGGAAAAAGATCGCCAGAATTTCTCCTATTAATTCTCCAATTGAATTTGGTGGCAAAACAATTGATGGCTCTGAAAAAACCCTTCTGCCTGGACTATTTGATATGCATACCCATATCAACAAGTGGTCAGGGTTATATCACCTATCTGCTGGCGTCACCACAGTTCGTGACATGGGCAATTCAAATACAGAAGTTCAAGAAATCATTAATCAGAGTGCAAATAATCAACTACTTTTCCCGCATATTATTCCCGCAGGGTTCATAGAAGGTAAAAGCGAATACTCCTCTTCCGATGGGATCATGATTGAAAATCTAGCCCAAGCAAAAAAAGCCATTGATTGGTATGTTGAGCATGGATACCCTCATCTAAAAATCTATAGCTCTTTTCCTAAAGACTTGGTGAAGGAAACTAGTGCATATGCACATGAAAAAGGCATGACTGTTGGTGGTCATGTTCCTGGTTTTATGAAGGCTGATGAAGCTATTGAATCCGGTTTTAATGAACTTAACCACATCAATCAAGTAGTGCTCAATTTTCTGATAGATAAAAAAACCGATACAAGGACATTAGAAAGATTTTATTTGCCAGCCGAGCAGACGGGGTCAATAGAACTTGATTCTCAAGAAGTAAAAGCATTTATTAAATTACTCAAAGAGAAGCAAATTACCATTGATCCAACCTTATCTGCTTTTGATTTTCTAAAGCAACAAGATGGCGAAATGGCTGAGCCATTTGCTGGTATTGCTGAACATTTACCCCCCGATTTACAGCGTAGCTTTAAAACTGGAACCATGAATATTCCGGATGCGGCTACCGCGAGTAGATACAAAAACTCGTATAACAAAATGATAGAGTTTGTAGGGCTATTGCATAAGGATGGCATATCACTTGTTGCAGGAACAGACACCTTGGCAGGGTTTGGGTTGCATAGCGAACTAGCGCTTTATGTCAAAGCAGGTATTTCACCTGCACAGGCCCTCCAAATTGCCACATGGAATGCTGCAAAAGTTAGCAATACGCTTAGAGATAGGGGCTCTATTGAAGTCAATAAACTTGCAGACTTAATTATTGTTGATGGCGACCCAACTACTAATATTGAGGATATTAGAAAAATCTCTACAGTCGTCACAAATGGCATGGTGATTTACCCAAATGAGCTTCATGCCGCGCTTGGCGTTAAACCTTTCACCACAGACAGCATTATGGTTGCTGAAAAATCAATAGCAAATCAACAGCTAAATAAATAGAAGATTTCCGGCAATGCTATTTGTCGTTTAAAACAACATTGCTTTAATAATAACTAAGAGGCTCAGTTTTTCCCCAAAAGATTTTATAAGAATAAATGGTGTATCCAATAATGGTTGGCAGTACAACTACAGCCCCCCAAAATATTACCCATAATGATTCTGTAGCCGAAGCAGCTTCCCAGATTGTCATTTTATCTACGACGATATAGGGGAACATGCTGTAAGCGATTCCTAAAAAAGCCAAAACAAAAATCGCTACACTCAGGGCAAAAGGAATCCAAACTGGCGCTGGCTTATCTCTTTGCATTTTTATCAAGTTCAAATCAATCAAGATAAAACATGCCAAGGTTAGAGCTGGAAAGGGCAATAAGAAAAAAATATTAGGAAAATTAAACCACTTAGCCGCAATCTCTGAACTAAAGAATGGCGTAGCTATCGAAATGATTCCTACGCCTAATGCTGTTAACAAAAGGCACTTTCTTGCCCATCCAACAGCCTTTCGCTGTAGTTCACCAGACGTCTTCATGATTAACCAGCTGGCTCCTAATAGGGCATATCCAGCAGGCAGACAAAGCGCAACGATGAAAGAAAATATCCAACCCAAGTAACCGGAATCAAAACCAATCACCTCTCTACCAACCATCACTCCTTGAGATGCTGCGGCCAAAAAGCTACCAAAAAAGAATAAAAAATTCCAAACTGATTTTTGGCTCAAATGTGCTTTTGCGCGAAAGTCAAAAGACACGCCTCGCAATATTAAGCCGGCCAACATAATGCCTACTGGCAGATAAAGCTCAGTCAAAATAATTCCGTGAGCCATTGGAAAGGCAATCAGGAGTACGCCGACTCCAAGCACTAACCATGTTTCATTGGCATCCCAAAAAGGTCCGATTGATGAAATCATGATGTCTTTTTCTGACTCACTTGCCTGATTCAACAAGATGCCCACGCCCAGATCGTATCCATCTAGAACAACGTAAGCGACCATAGCAATGCCCATTGCAACCAAAAAGAAAAGGGGTAGCCAACCGGAGGGTTCGTATAAATTAGGAATCATTTTTATGCTCCTACAGTGCTATTAGTTAAGCCTGATTTTTGTCCATTAATCACCTGCGCTGAATTGGCTTGTCTTGCCAAATAAAAAACCACCCAAATATAAGAAGCAATGAGACCTAAATAAAGTACTACATACATCACCAGCGTGCCTAAAATCATATTGGTGGGCACTTTTGTAACTGCATCAGCAGTTTTGAGCACCCCACTAACAAGATAAGGCTGTCTACCTATTTCGGTCACATACCAACCAGCAAGCACTCCTAGCCAACCAGAGAAGGTCATAACATTTAGAGTTTTTAAGAACCACTTTGGCGGCGCTTTGCTTTTTCTAGTCAGATAAAAACCAACCCCCGCAGTAAAGAGCATCAGCATGCCAATGCCCACCATAATGCGAAAAGCAAAGAATACGGGGCTAACTGGCGGGGTGGCGCCAGGAAAGGCATCCAAACCCTTTACTTCTCCATCCCATGAATGCGTTAAATACAAAGATGCCAGCTTTGGAATAGCTATTTCGTATTGATTGGCTTTCAGACTTTCATCAGGTATGGCAAACAAAACCGCGGGGGCACCTTTTGTTGTCTCCCAAATGCCTTCCATTGCAGCCACTTTTACAGGCTGATATTCCAGCGTATTTAGACCGTGCAAATCACCAAGCACAATTTGTAATGGCGTCAACACCACCGCTACCGTCATTGCCATCTTAATCAGTACCCGATTGCCAACAAGGTTAATGCCCTTCAAATATTGATAAGCAGAAATGCCCGCTATTAAAAACGTTACCGTTAAAAATGAGGCCGTCATCATATGGAAGAAGCGATACGGCATGGAGGGGTTAAAGACAATCTCAACCCAATTCGTCGCATGTGCTTGGCCGTTAATCATCTCGAACCCTTGGGGTGTTTGCATCCAAGAATCTAGCGCAATGATCCAAAATGCTGAGAGGGAAGTGCCAAAGGCAACTAAAAATGTGGCGACAGTATGGGCTCTTTGCGAGACTCTTTTGGAGCCGAACAACATAATCCCTAAGAAAGTTGCCTCAAGGAAGAATGCGGATAAAACCTCATAACCCAGTAATGGCCCTGCGATATTGCCTACAGTCTCCATATATCCAGGCCAATTGGTTCCAAACTGAAAGCTCATCGTGATGCCGCTAACAACGCCAAGGGCAAAAGTTAAGGCAAATATCTTGACCCAAAATTGATAGGCTTGACCCCATATCGAGTCGCCAGTTTTATTAAATTTGACTTTGAAATAAAAGAGTACCCACCCTAAGGCAATTGATATTGTTGGGAAAAGAATATGAAAAGTCATATTCGAAGCAAACTGAATTCTACTAAGAATGAGAGCATCAATCATGGCCACCCTTTTTTTAATTTACCGTTTGATTATGCGCCTTAGAAGCATTAAAAAACATTGCTTGATTAGATTGGTCAACTATGAGCAGATGCATACCGCTTAAATCATCACCAGGCCATCACGGGGATGAAAAATTCCACTCATCATGCATCGCTTTAAACAATGTTTCTTATAGAGAGCTGTTGAGATTCTTGGTGGCACGGGGCCGGATCTAAACAGGGCTTAGGCTGCCTGGCTCTATCTCTAGACTAATGAAGGCAGTTGCATCGAAAACTTAGCGCCGCCGCTATCAGCATCCTCATAAACAATAGAGCCGCCATATCTAGTGATGATATGCCTACAAAGCCATAGCCCCAAACCCATACCAGTCTGCTTGGTAGTGCTTAATAGCTCAAAAAGCTGGGGTTTAAATTCAGGAGAAACACCTGTTCCATTGTCAGAAACGCTTAATTGAACTAACTTACCAGCCTTAACAGCCTCTATGGAAATACGGCGCTGAAGCGTTCCCGAGTTAGCCAATGCCTGCACAGCATTATTTACCAAGTTCAATATCACCTGCACCATTTCAGCTGGGTTAACCTTAATTACTAAATCATCATCGACTTGAAGCTGAATTTGAATATTCTTGCTCTTAAGTTCTGGCTTAACAATATCCAACACTTTAGATATCAAATCACCCAATTGAACTTCTTCGGCGCTTGAGTCACTTTCAGTAAAAATTGATCTAAGTGATTTAACAATCGTTGCCGCTCTTTGGTTATCGACCTCCAATGAATCTAGAATCTCCTTACCCAACTCAGGATTGAGAGCTCCTTTTTCTAACTTCATCTTTAAAAACTGAATATTTAGGCTGGATGCGCCAAGTGGTTGATTGAGCTCATGAGCAATCGATGCCGATAAGGCGCCAGTAGCGACAGTCTTATTGGCTTTGAGGAGCCCATAAATCAATCGCTCTTTTTCTTTTAAGAGCTCGGTAATTTTTTGGTTTTCTCTAATGGTCTGAGTATTCTCAATGGTAATTTTTTTTAATGAATGGCCAATAATTGCTATATAAGAAAAGGTTGTTAATGAGAATAAAATCCACCTCACCGCCGCAGTCAAGGTCGGCTCATCATATAAGTGAATAAAAGATGGTGGATCAATATAAATAAGGATGACTAATCTAGTGGTGACGAATATTAATTCTCCAACCATCGTGAATATCAAGAATGTTGGCAAATCAATCCGAAATTTATGAAGACGCTTCAATTCCAACAATTGCCAAATAATTGCTAGGTCAGTCAACACCATAACGAAGCCCACTCTCTGTACAAATGTCCCTCGTTGCATGAGATATTCGAATATCAATCCAATGGTCAATACTGCAAGCAAGATTCCCCACTTAAACTGTCGGGAGATGGGTTGACTTAGGGAGCGGCAATATGATGCCAAATAGATATAGCCACCAAGAAGACAAGTATTTGCTAATGTAAGGAGCTTTATCTCGATAGCTGGCGCAATAGCAAAAAAAGTAAAGCTAGATGCCTCCAAAATAAGGGCTAAATACCAAAAACCCTCAGGTTGAATAATTTTCTTTGCTGAGATTAAATATTTTGAACCAAAAACTAACCCCCACATTATTAGGGAAAGTGCGGCAAAAAAGAGTTCGTTAGCGTATTTCATTTATTTAAATATTACTACCTTGAGCTACATGTTGTGACATACCGCTTTAAACGAGATCGCAATCATTAACTCTTAGTTTGCATTGCTTAAGCCCGTGCTGACCAGCACAGGCATGTCAAATTGATTTATTTTTTAAAGGGGCCTATAGAGCAGAATAGCCGAGTCTCATCGCAATTAATCCCGCCAAACCTTAAAAGAAAAATAGTCCAACACGAGGGCTATTGAAATTCTTGGTGGCCCGGGGTGAAGTCGACTGGGGCAAAGGATGCCAATCCTGGGCAAATGAAGTTAACTTTTACCAATATTTTGGGTAATTTTCCTTTCGAGTTAAATTCAGATAAATCAAGGCAAATATGACTATGATCATCGCGCCTGTAGCAACTGGAAATATCAAGAAGCTCCAACCAGGCTGAGCCAGAAAAATGATTACGGGATTTGATCCTGCCGGAGGATGGACGATTCTAAATAAAATCATTATGCCAATTGCCATAGCTACTGCCAAAGCCAAAGACAAAATGGTTGGGCCCAGAAAAGTCAAAAAAAGTAGGCCAATAAATGTAGTGATGATGTGCCCCAGCACTACGTTTCTAGGTTGAGAAAATGGTGCGTCTGGATAAGCAAAAACTAATACACAGGTTGCTCCGAATGAACCTAATATGAGGGGTGTAGATATCGCATCCGCCAATAATGCCAAAACAGCAATTATCAAAAACCCGCCTAGACAAGCTAATCCAATTTTATTAAGTGGCACTGAGGGCGGCAACCGCTGTTTATCGCCTAGCAACTTTTTTAAGAACATTTGGCCTCTAAATAATCTGATTAATAGTAAGGCAATCTTAAAAGAAATAGCCCAACAAGAGGGTTATTGAGATTCTTGGTGGCCCGGGGCGGAATCGACCAGGGCCCATGATGACTTACTCTAGGCCTAGGCTGGTTACCGATAACCCAATAAGTCGTCCTCGGTTCGCTTTTGCCCCTCCACGAAACGCTTAGTGCAAATTCCTGCTCCACTTTGACCACTTTGTTTTTTGGAGTCGACCTGCATTTGATATAAGGCATCAAAACAATCTCTTCTATTAACAAACTTTAAGGTTTCTGTGTGGGTTTGTTTGCCCTTGTAAAAATGAAAGAAATCTAAAGTCCAAAACTTATCGCCCTGAATGCCGGTATTGCTTTGCTCAGCAGGAGGCGGATGAACGCAAGAGCTCAAGAGGGCCGCAAGGCAAATAATGAATAACTTATGCACTTTGATTATCTACCGCCTGTTGAGTTTAAGAAGATAGCATTAGTGTATCTAAATCATACTAACCTACAGAATCTCTTCCGCCGGCCTAAATGAAAAAACCACCTTAAGGCGGTTTTGGTCATTCTTAGTGGCCCGGGGCGGAATCGACCACGGCTACAGGATGCCTACATCCGCACTTAGACTAATGCCTACTTTATTCGTAGTGAGTCCACATTCTTAAGATTCGAACCGTCTTCTCCTTGCGCAAAATTTCATAAACTAAGCGATGCTGAATATTAATTCTGCGTGAGTAAGCCCCTTTTAGATCACCAACTAACTTCTCATAAGGCGGTGGATTTTGTAGGGGATCTACTTCTAAAATATCCAATAAAGCCTGGGTTTTATCTTTAAGGCCTGCGGCAGATAGTTTTTTTGCATCCTTAATGGCATATTTGGAATAAGCTAAATTCCAAGTCACCACTTCAATGCCCTTTTACTTTTAGCAATAGGCTCAGCCATAGCGTCTTTAATTGATTCACGCATTCCTGGAATGGCCAATAGATACAGCGTCTCCTGAATAGCGCTCCAATCTTCTTCAGAAACTAAAACCGCATTTGCTCGCTTACCAGAAATAACTACTGGCTTGTGTGACTCTGCTGTCTGATCAATCAACCGGTAGAGACCGGCGCGTGCTTCGCTTGCGGTTATTGTGGTCATGATTTCACTCCTTTTCAATATAGTACGCAAAAGCGTACGCTTTGTCAAGTTGCCATCTCATGCGCCCGACCAAAAGAAAATGCCCCGCACGGAGCAAGGCATTATTTAAATCTTGGTGGCCCGGGGCGGAATCGACCAGGGCCGAGGATTCTCAAATCCATTGCCCTCTCTAGGCTCTTTTATTGGAAAAAGTAGTCAGCCTCATAAGGGTTGTTAAATTTAATGGGGCTATATACAAACCACCTCAACTCTCCAATGACCCATTTGAGTATTAAACCTTTTTTTGAACCAATAATTGATACATCTGTCTAAATATGCGGGGATTTTCGTTTTCAAAGATATGCCAATTTTTCAAATTTAGGCCGGATGGATCATCTGGAAATCGGAGTTTGTAGGCTGCAGAGCTTGATCTGTCAATATCCAGCCCTATTAATTTAAGCTGATGTTCTTCCAAAAATTCGGCAATCATATTTAACTGCATTCTATGTTCCTGAGCATGAAAAATTAAGTCGTGACAACCGCTCATGCTGTAAAAGTCAACGCCACCTGCAAGGCATTCAATATCATCTAAATTTTTTAATCCGAGTAAATAATGGCGATAATTACGAATACCCTCGGGCGTTGATTGAATTCCATCCTGACTGACTAGTTCTCTTGCCCTAACAATTTCTTTTCTAGCGAGTTCGCTGTAAAACCCAAGCCTCATCAATCCATTTGGCTTGAGCATTGAAAGAAGAGCCTCCCACCCCTCAAATGGCCGCTCTAAATGATGCAAAACCCCCACCGCCTCTATGACGTCGAACGTCCTTCCAAGGCAAGTTAACTTGAGAAGATCGGCTTGTGCGTACTCTATTGACTCAATTCCCATTTCTATGGTTTTTCTCTTGGCATATGCAAGGCTAGACATGCTCAAATCTACTGCAAGAATATTTGCCCCCTTAATAACTTGTGAACAAGTTATTGAATGCTCGCCAGTACCGCATCCCGCAACTAGAACCTCGAGATTATGATCATTTTGGAGTGGAGAAAAATTGATAGCAGGGTATTTTTTTGAAATAAATACATTGAGACCCTTGCTATTGACAGCCCTCGGCAGCCTGACCCATCTAGGATAGGGGCTTTGCTCATATTGACTCTGAACCGCCAAGGACACTTGACCGTCAAACTCAGTTAACGTTGGGATAGCCCTTTTCAGCTCAAACTCTTCGAATGGCTCTTGAATCTGCTGCTTTAAAACAGCCATTACATCTTTAGAGTACTTTTTTTGAAGTAACGCCTCAGATTGTTTAATATTATGGAGGGGGAAGTAACACCCTGCTGCAAGTATCAAGTAAGACGGAACCTCCTGCTGCTCATTTGATAATTCGGCTAGACGCTCACGCAAAGAGCGTACTAACACCAGCTCCTCTGGACTTTGGTAATAAATATATTCATTAATGAAGCATTGTTGAGCAAGGGCTCCATATAAAGCTTCTTCGTTGCCAAGGGTCTGATTTGACGAGAGTGAGTTAGCAAATTTGAGGAAGTACAAGCGCATGCTAGAAAAATATTTCTCTAGCTGTCGATCAGCAATCGGCCCAGAAATTAATATTGCACAAAGCAAAGAAGAGAAGGGAGAATTTTTTCTGGCAATACCAAATATACTGGCATCTTTAAAAAATCCACCCTCAAATTCAAGAAGCACCTTTTGAAAATCTGGTTCTAACTTTAAAAGTTGGCATGCAAATCGCCCAATATCATGGGATTTTCCCCAAGGCTCAAGTAGTGCAGTACTCACCATGCTAGCGAGTTTTGCATCCCAAAGTGTGGGATGTATATTTCTTAGCGTATCGATAAAAAGATTTTTTGCTTCTTCGCTTGGCTTAAATTGAATTAACTTTGCAAACACCTCGAGTGCATATGCAGAGTTTCCCATCTCCAACAAAGTAATTCCAAGGTTATGGTGAGCCTCTTCATAGTCTTGCCTAAGTACAATTGCTTTTCTATAGCTTATTTCTGCCTCAGTAAACCTGGCCGCTTCCTGCAAGAGAGTGCCTAAGTTATAGTGGGCCTCTGCAAAGCCTGATCTGAGCACTAAAGCGCTCTTATAGTGCCGCTCAGCTTCTGCAAATTTTTTTAGATTTTGCAAGACAATGCCTAGATTGTTATACGCCTCTGAATATTTTGGGTTTAGCTCTACAGCCTTTTTAAACTGAACCAATGATTCGTTATGGCGCCCTTGCTCTCGCTGAACATTGCCCAAGTTATTAAAGGCTTCAGCATAGTTGGGCCTAAGATCTATAGTTTTTTTATAGCTCAGCTCAGCTTCCTGAAGTTTACCTAGCTCCTGCAAGGTAACACCCAAATTAAGGTGCACTTCTGGAATATCAGGTTTAATTGCAATCGATTGTTTGTACCCAAGTACAGCATCCTCTAATCTCCCGAGCGCTTTTAATGTATTGCTTAAGTTATAAAAGGCCTCAGGATCACTCGGATCTAATCGAAGAACTGTGTTATTGGCAAACAATGCTCCCTGCATATTTCCTGCCGATTGCAGAAGTGCGCCGAGTATTTTCCAGGCCAATGGATTGCCTGGCTGCTCTTGTGTAATAGAAATTGCTAATTTGTAGGCTTCGTCATAGCGAGCAGCTTGATAATGCTCCACCAAAATTGCTAAAGCCGACTGAAAAGAGTTTTGTGTATGCATTGGAAATAGATCGCTTTAACTGTGGATGTTATCACCCATTCCAATCAGAGCCGACACGCCAACAGCGCTTTTCTACGGAGTGGGAGCTAAAAACTTAAGTCAATAGGATGCATTAGATTTATTGTGTTTTTTTGGTGACAGGGGCGGAATCGAACCACCGACACAAGGATGTCTGACTCTGCTTTTAAGCTGCTTTTTTAAAGGATAGTCTCCCCTTGCCTAATGATAACAAATTTGTTATCATATGCGCATGGCCTATTCCATTATTTATTACAGTCAAGATGTTCAAGAAGACATCATGAATTTGCCTGTAACTCTTCAAGCTCGTTATATTGGCTTGACCGACCGCATGATTGAGTATGGCCCTAACTTGGGCTTGCCACATACCGATGCTTTTGGTGGTGGTCTATTTGAATTAAGACTTAAGGGTGCTGAAGGCATTGCGAGAGTTTTCTTTTGTACGATGGTAGGGCAAGAAATTGTCATGCTCCATAGCTTTATTAAGAAAACTCAAAAGACGCCAGAGAAAGAATTAAAACTTGCCAAGCAACGCATGAAGGAGTTAAAGAAATGACAACAAAAACCAAAACCCTAACCCATAAACAACTGGTCAGCAAGATGCTCAAGAATCCAGCCGTTAAGGCTAAGGTGGAGCAACTTAATCGTGAAGAGTTCGCCATTCTCGATGAGATTCTAACTGCTAGAAAAGAAGCGGGCCTTTCTCAGGCTCAAATTGCTAAACGCATGGGTACACAAGCCCCAGCTATTGCTAGACTAGAAAGCTCCTTGGCTACCGGAAAACATTCTCCAAGCTTAAGCACTCTCAGAAAGTATGCGGCGGCGCTGGGCAAAAGAGTTGAGCTTCACCTAGTCTAAAGCTCATCCGCCGGCCCAAAAGAAAATAGCCCAACAAGTGGGCTATTGAGATTCTTGGTGGCCCGGGGCGGAATCGAACTCGCGATCGACGGATTAATATCTGGAATTAGATGCAATTTTACTTCTTACTAATTCAATCGCACTAAGGAGATTGAAGTATGAATTTTCCATGCCAATGGGTACTCTTTCAGAGATAACCTGTTTATTTAATTTCTCTAGCCGCTGAAGAAGGTATTCAGCATCAGATTTAACTAATTGAGAAGCGGTGATCTTTCTCTCTATTGAGAGTAATTCCTCAAGATATGGACTTTGCCTGATTTCATAATTAATAGAACGCAACTTCATATTTAATTTTGCCAATGGATACAGTAGCGCAAATGCGGTGAGCAAGAAAATCCATAATCTATTTGTAAATCCTGCTAAGAAAAAAGGAAGGTGACTAAATATTTGCGGCACACCTTGGTTATAAAATTTTCTAGCAACTGGGCTTATGGGTATAGAGGGGTCCATATATTTCGGAAATTCCCCTCTAGATGCAAAAAACAAACTTTTAAAATCTTGTAAACAATCACGTACAGTTACAAGGAGTAAAGTTTGAACGTCTTCATTCAAATCCTTCTTAACAGCAAGCGTTGTAGTGGTAGCAATTAAAGAAATATCTTTATCAGGTATTGATTTAGCAATATCAACAGAATGGGCTGGTAAGACAAGTTTTTCAAGGTATGGAACTGACATTTGATAAGCTTTTGCATCTGGTATACCCATTAGTGCAATTTTTGGGTTTCTGAGTAGAAACTGAACTTTCCTATCATGATAGGGCATCACTTCAATTGTGCAATCTAATTTCGATTTGAGGAGATCTTCAAAGTCAGCCTCGTAAGAGCTGACTCTAAAATTATTTCGACTGGCAATCTCAATTCCATTCGCCTCAAAAAGGCGCTTTACTAAGGGGAGAGTGCCTCCCCCTGCTGGTCCTAAGCCTACGTTTAAATTAAGTCTTGCTAAATCTTTGAATTCTTGCGGCATTTTTACTAAATCTTTTCTACAGAAAATCCATACTGGCTCATAGGCAATGCTTCCGAGTGAGTAGAAATTTTGTGATTGCTCATTGCTTATGGCCCCACCTTGAATAAGAGCAACATTGACATCACTATTCGGATTCTCGAGCAGATTAGCATTTTCTATAGTGCCAGCTGTAGCAATTAAATCCACTTTTAAGCCATTTTCCTCAAGCGAATCTCTGAAGGCCTCCGCCAACCTGGTGTAAGCATACTCTGTGCTTTTATTTGTCGTTAAAGTGACTGAGCGTGGCGGGAATGGTTTAAGAAGCAATATGATAGCCAGCAAAATGGCTATGACTATGATGAGGAATATTTTTCTCTCAATAAATAGTTCTTTGAGTGCTAGAAATTCATCGCGCAGAACTAACTTAATGTAGTTGAATCCTTGATTTTTCAAAGGTATGACCTTTAATCGGAAATTGAGGGGCAATCTTTCGGTATTGAGAATTATATGGCAATGAATGAAGGGTTTTTAGAATTCAATTTTTCTAAGTAATAGCCGTAAGCAACCCCTCAGACCACAATCTACTGGTATCGCCATTGAGAATGTGTAGTAATTGCCTAGATACTTTCCAGCATGCCCAGCATTACTTAAAGTAACGCCTAAAAGACAAAACCCCCACCATTGCTGGTGAGGGTTTTGTACGACTCGACACATAGTTAACACTTTATGCCGTGGAATGAAAGTACGAAGATTGCTTACTGCAGGTGTAAACCATGTGTCCGGTACGGACCGGTGTTTCTTGGTGGCCCGGGGCGGAATCGAACCACCGACACAAGGATTTTCAACTCTGTCCCCCAGACTAAACTCCCGCTAAATCTCAAAAGGTTCACCCCACCATAGACAAACTTTGTGCACAAAACTTTATTAGGTGTTTGTATGGGATTGATTTGGTTGAGTTATTTTGACCCGCGCAAGGATAACAAGAAAGTTTGGTGGCGCAGTGAGGATGTGACTGACACAAGGATGAGTTCTCCTTGTCTTGATCGAGATACCCCACGCATGAAGTGTCCTTTTAAAGGACGCTAAACGTAGGGCATAAGATCTCTGACTATTTCGCCACCATGACATCAGAGGCTTTAATAATTCCCCAAACTTGATCGCCAACTTTAAGAGCTAACTCATCAACGGCTTCATTAGTAATTGAAGCTGTCAAAATTTGACCATTGCCAATATCAATCTTTAGATGGGATGTGGTTTGACCCATTTTGATTTCTTTAAGAGTTCCGGGTAATTGATTACGAGCACTTAGGCTAACATTGAGTTTCATGATTTTCCTTAATAGACATACTGCTTGGCATACACAGCATCATTATAGAGAGCCTCAGGGTACTTATTTTTTCCATAGTCGCGAATGATCTTTTGTCCGGCATCAGAGCCTACAAACTGAATGAATTTGACCGCAGTCTCTCTGCCCGGTGTAGCACCTGCTGGAGCCGCCAATGCATCATAGGTATTGACGAGAAACTTATCTCCACGATACAAAATCTCTAATTTAGGGGCAACATTCTTTTCTGCCACCCAAGTACTACTATCGGTCATGAAATAAGCATTCTCTTCGTTAGCTCTTTTCAGTGAAGCAGTCATAAAGTCATTAGTAATGATGTACCAACTTCCTGATGGAGCGATGCCAGCTTTTTTCCAGATATCCATTTCTTTTACATGAGTGCCACTCTTATCGCCACGAGAAATGAAGTTTGCTTGTGCCCCAGCAATCTTGGCATAGGCATCAGCACCACTGGTGGCTGTTTTTATCTTGGCAGGATCAGACTTGGGTCCAACAATATAGAACTCATTTGAGCCAATAAGAGTTCTATCGGTTGCCCATCCCTCTGCTAACGCTTTATTAACCGCCTCAGGCGCATGAACCATGATCATGTCTACTTGTTTAGTCTTAAGTAGATTTAACGATGCTCCACTGCCTGCCTTAATCCACTCCATCTTGGCATTTTCTTTTTTGCCAAACGCTTCTCCTAAGGCCTGTAACAAGCCTAGCTCACCTGGGCTACCAGTAGCCAACTTATATACATTGGCTCCCGACCCATAGACAGCCTCTACCTTTAGTTCAGCTTGAGCCATAGAACTGAATCCTATTAAACAAAGCGTTATGCCAATGATGGCTTGAATTGATTTAGACATAATTTATTTCTTAGCATTCGGGAAAAAGAGTTGTTTGCCTTCAATCTTGTATAGAGAGATGACTTCTTGCCCATCTTTAGAAATGATCCAATCAATAAAGTCCTGTCCTTCTTTAGCCTTTACATGTGGGAACTTTGCTGGATTAACCAACATCACGCCATATTGATTAAAGAGCTGAGGATCACCCTCAACCAAAATATCCAAGTCTCCACGGTTTTTAAATGCCAACCAAGTACCGCGGTCTGCCAAGATATAGCCATTCATTGCCGAAGCTGAATTTAACGCTGGGCCCATACCGCTACCAGTGTCCTTGTACCAGCCCATCTCTTTATTAGGCTCAATCCCTGCAGTCTTCCAATAGCGAAGTTCAGCCGCGTGCGTACCGCTCTTATCCCCTCTAGAAACAAAATTTGATTTTGCGTTAGCAATTTTTTGTAATGCTACTTTGATGTCTTTGCCACCAGCAATTTTGGCAGGATCAGACTTGGGCCCAATCAATACAAAGTCGTTGTACATAACGTCGTATCTCTTGGTCGCATTGCCCTCTTCCAAGAATTTCATCTCGCCAACCTTATCGTGGACAAAAACGACATCGGCATCACCACGACGCCCTATATCTAAAGCCTGTCCTGTACCTACAGCAACAACCTTGACGTCAACTCCTGACTTACTTTTATAGATTGGTAAGAGAAAGCCAAATAATCCAGATTGCTCGGTTGAGGTTGTTGATGAGACAACAATCGATTTTTGTGCAAATGATGGGGACGCAATGGCTATGGTTATTGCCAGTAATCCAATCGATAGTAGACGACGCATTTGATGTTTCCTTTGATTAAAAATTAGTACAAAAATATCTTTAAATCCAACCTGAAATTTGACGATTAAGACTTACCGCCTTGTAGCCCCTAGTTGTATCTGAGTGACTTCGAATTCTTCTAATGAGCTTTGTAGCGATGCTTTGGTCCGCTACTTCTTTTTTCATTGCCACAAAAAAGATTTCATCTTTCAATGGAATAAAACTTAGGCCGCTTTCCATCGCTACATTTTTAACGCCAATGCCGACATCTGCCTTGCCAGCTAAGATCGCATTTGAGATAGCCGAGTGGGTGAATTCTTCGTGAAGATACCCATTCACATCGGAAGGGCTTATCTCCTCATCCATCAATAAAGTATCAAGTAGTTGCCTTGTTCCAGATCCTATTTGTCTATTAATAAACCGAATCTTAGGATTGGTTAAGTCTAAGATTGATTGAATACCCAATGGATTGCCTTTTTTAACCATGAGCCCTTGCACACGCTTCATTACTGGATATATTTGAATATCATTTTTAGATAGGCGACTATGAATTGCTTTGGAGTTTTTCTTATCGGACACATGATATCCAGCTAAATCAGTTTCATTGTTTAGCAACTTCTCTAGCGCCTCACCAGAGCCGGCTATTTTTAAGTCAAATCCTTTAATCTCACTTACTGATTGCTGGATGACGGCATCGCTACTAGAAGAAAATCTCCAGCGTTTGCTGTCGGCTACCCCAGCCTCACCAATTTTCTTTGACAGCATATCTTGATATGTTTTTACATACTTGTGATTGCTCGCTTGCATCTCATCAATAAATTCAAGAAAGAACTCTCCAAAACTTGTTAGCTTTGAGCCATGCCCTTTTGTCCTAATAATTAATGGTGTTGCCAAAGCCTCTTCTGCCAAGTTCAGCTTTTCCCACGCGCCTCGGTATGAAGTTCCAGATTTTTTAGTGGCCTCAATCAATGAACTACCCGCTTTAATATCTTTGAGAATCGCAGATAGCCACAATAGGTCGACTGAATCTTCGCCACCTAGACGAGGATTTCTTGTGATGATTGATGGGCGAACTTGAATTTGCATGTGTAATTTATTGCATATTGAAAAGTGTTGTTGTTTCTACTGTACCGCATTTGTCGTTTTAAACGACATCGACTGACGCAGGGATGCTAAATTGATTTGTCCTTTTAAAGGACAGTTCTTGATGGGGATATCTGAGACTAATGGCGCCCAATCCGGCCAAGCCTTAAAAGAAAAATAGCCCAACAAGTGGGCTATTGAGATTCTTGGTGGCCCGGGGCGGAATCGAACCACCGACACAAGGATTTTCAAATATCCTCCGATAGACCGCTTTCGCTTTGATTTCAAGGGCTTGAGTCACCAGTCTCGACTTGTCAAAAAATTATGCGTCCTTGTGTCGGTCAAATTTGGCAATGAAATCAGAATCTTGCGAGGGGCAATTTTTCTGTGCGTATAGATTATGTTGCCATCACTGCACCAGTCAATCACCATAGTGTCTACTAATGTCGTTTTAAACGACATAGAATCCCAATCTCTCCAATTGAGATTCATTCTCAATTATATGCTAAGATGAGAACGAATCTCATTAAGCATATTTGGCATTTAAGATGTTTTTCTCATTTAGCACCAACCACACAGCCTTTTTCAGCCTAGTTAGCTCCCTTTGCTTGGTTGGGCTATCTTTGCCTGTCTATGCCGAGTCCCCCGTAAGCGATACCCCAATCGTTTTAGCTGAGTCACCCGTCAGTAGCGCTCCCACCATCGACAGTCCAGTCGCTCTCGAAAGTGCATCAGAGCAATGGAGTGTTCATGGGCAAGCAACCTACATCAATCAATTTAAAAATAACTTTAATTCTCCCTATTACGGATCTAAGAGTCTTTTAAATAAATCTGATGGCGATATCTCTAAAAGCTATACCTTCTCGGCCACAGCATTTTTAGGAACGAGGCTTTGGGAGGGTGCTGAAGCCTATATCAACCCTGAGATGTTTGAAGGCATTCCCTTTTCCGGTCTCAGCGGATTGGGTGGTTTTAGTAATGGTGAGCTACAAAAAGGAACGGCAATTCCACCAATCTATTACATGGCAAGAATGTTTTTACGCCAGACCTTTGGCTTTGGTGGCGGACAAGAGCATATCGAAGGTGTTGCTAATCAGTTAGCAGGTAATGTAGATAAACGTCGCCTTGTAGTGACATACGGAACATTCTCGGCATTAGATTTCTTTGATGCCAATGCCTATAGCCATGATCCTCGCACACAGTTTTTAAACTGGTCGCTCATGGCCAGCGGTGCTTATGACTATGCCGCCAACTCTCGTGGCTACACCTATGGCTTTGTAGGCGAGTATTACCATGATGAAGAATGGGTGATGCGCCTAGCTCGATTGGCTATGCCCAAGTCACCAAATTCATTAGCCCTAGACTATGACCTGACACAGCAATACGGCAACACAGCTGAAATAACTCATCTTCATACGATTAACGGACAAGCTGGTAAGGCGAGAGTTTTAGTCTTTCAAAATCGTGGAATCATGTCTACCTATAACAATGCGATGAGTTTTGGCCAACAGACTAATACCACTCCAGATATCTTAAGCACACGATATGGGTATCAAACCAAATGGGGCTACGCATTAAATGGCGAGCAAGCGATCACAGAAAATATTGGTGCCTTTGGAAGGTGGAGTTGGAATAACGGCCAAACTGAAACGCAAGCATTTACGGATATCAGCAATTCATTATCTGGCGGCCTATCCATCAAAGGCGCTGGCTGGGGAAGACCGCGAGATACTATTGGAATTGGTGCGGCACTCAATGGAATCTCATCACAGCAAATTAGCTACCTACAAAAAGGTGGTGTAACGATGTTCATTGGAGATGGGAGACTCAACTATAAGAAAGAACAAATCTTTGAGACTTTTTATAGCTGGAATGTTTATAAGAGTCTCTCACTTTCAGCAGATTATCAGCGTATAGCTAATCCAGGATACAACGCAGATCGTGGTCCAGTAAATTTCTATGGATTAAGAGCCCATATAGAAATGTAATGTCGTTTTAAACGACACCTACAGACATAGGGACGGGAAGCTGGTGCGTCCTTTTAAAGGACAGTTGATAAAAAGGGGCAATAAAAAACCACCCGAAGGTGGTTTTGGTGTTTCTTGGTGGCCCGGGGCGGAATCGAACCACCGACACAAGGATTTTCAATCCTCTGCTCTACCGACTGAGCTACCAGGCCAAGACTTGGGATTATAAATGAAACTGTGCTTTAGCCCAGAAATTGGCCCTGTCCCAGCTAAGTAGCCCTGGCATGGACCCTGGAGCGTGCCTCATGTAATTTTCTATAGCCATCGATCAAGCGATGGTGCCTATCAAGGCCTTCCAGTTTTATGCTGGTTGGAGTTAGTCCGTAGAAACGCACGCTGCCATCCACCGAGCCCATTACGGCATCCATTCTGATGTCGTCAAACATCCGGCGTAAGTTGATTATGTAGTGATCAATCTTCAAATCTTTGTTTTGCAGAATCTCCAGCACCGCCTCTAGAGCCCGATAAAATAACCTGCGCTCCATAGTATTGTCGTTATATTGAAGGAAGGCGCCAACCAGCTCTAGCGCCTCATCAAATTGCCCCAACGCTAGATGAATTAGTAGCTTCAACTCCAGAACTGTTAGCTGACCCCAGGGCGTATTTTCATCAAACTCAACACCAATCAATGTAGCGATATCGCCATATTCATCTAGTTCATTATTCGTGAGGCGCTCAAGCAAAGCACTTAATTGTTCATCACCCAAGGAATGGACATTCAAAATATCCTCGCGGAACAGCAACGCTTTGTTGGTGTTATCCCAAATCAGATCTTCTACTGGATACACCTCTGAATAACCGGGCACCAAGATTCTGCATGCAATCGCACCCAGCTGGTCGTATACCGCCACGTAAGAATCTTTACCCATATCTTTGAGAATGCCAAACAAGGTTGCCGCCTCTTCGGTATTTGAGTTCTTGCCGTGACCAGAAAAATCCCATTCGACAAAATCGTAATCGGGCTTTGCGCTGAAGAAGCGCCAGGACACAATACCGCTAGAGTCAATAAAGTGTTCAACAAAATTATTTGGTTCAGCCACTGCTTCACTTGCAAAGGTCGGCGGAGGCAAATCATTTAAGCCCTCTAAGCTTCGCCCCTGCAACAATTCCGTCAAACTCCGCTCCAGTGCGACCTCCAAACTGGGGTGCGCTCCGAATGATGCAAACACACCGCCTGTCCGCGGATTCATCAAAGCGACGCACATCACTGGATAAACTCCACCCAGCGATGCATCCTTTACCAGTACAGGAAAGCCCTGCTCTTCTAGGCCCTGAATGCCGGCCAAAATACCGGGGTATTTAGCGAGCACTTCCTTGGGTACATCGGGAAGAGCGAGTTCGCCTTCCAGAATTTCGCGCTTAACTGCGCGCTCAAAAATCTCTGACAGACATTGCACCTGCGCCTCAGCCAAAGTATTGCCAGCACTCATACCATTGCTGACATAAAGATTTTCAATAAGGTTAGATGGAAAATAAACGGTCTTACCATCTGATTGACGTACATACGGCAACGAACAAATACCGCGCTCAGAATTTCCAGAGTTAGTATCGATTAAATGTGAGCCACGTAATTCGCCATCAGGATTAAAAATCTTCAGGCAGTATTTGTCTAGAATCTCTGTTGGCAGAGCGTCGTTGGTGGCTGGTTTGAACCAGCGCTCATTCGGGTAGTGAACAAATGTGCTGTTGGCAATCTCTTCACCCCAAAATGTTCCGGCGTAGAAGTGGTTATTGCTTAGTCGCTCGATATACTCGCCCAAGGCTGATGCCAAAGCGCTTTCCTTCGTTGACCCCTTGCCATTGGTAAAACACATCGGTGAGTGCGCATCACGAATATGTAAAGACCAGACATTGGGAATAATGTTGCGCCATGAAGCAATTTCAATCTTGATTCCGAGATTCGCCAACATACTAGTCATATTGGCAATCGTTTGCTCAAGCGGCAAATCTTTACCAGCAATAAAGGTGCTGGCATCAGCAACTGGCTTTAGAGCCAACAATGTCTGTGCATCCTCATCCAGGTTTTTTACTTCCTCAATCACAAACTCTGGGCCGGCTTGCACCACTTTTTTAACTGTACAACGCTCAATGGAGCGCAAAATACCTTGGCGATCATTGGCAGAAATATCTTCCGGTAACTCAACCTGAATCTTAAAAATCTGCTGATATCGGTTTTCAGGGTCAACAATATTGTTTTGAGATAGACGAATATTTTCTGTGGGAATCTTGCGCGCATCACAATACAGCTTCACAAAATAAGCAGCACATAAAGCGGATGAGGCCAAAAAGTAATCAAAGGGGCCAGGGGCAGAGCCGTCGCCCTTATAGCGTATCGGCTGATCCGCGATTACAGTGAAGTCATCGAACTTCGCCTCTAGACGAAACTTATCGAGAAAGTTGACCTTAATTTCCATGGGAGTAATTTTAAGAATGGTAGCGAAAAGAGTGCTCTGCCAACATCCTATTTGGCAGATTTATTCGCCTGCAGTCTTATTGCTCGCCCTTATTGCGAGATGTATCTATGCCCAGGGCTTTTAGCTTGCGATACAAGTGGGTTCTTTCTAAACCCGTGTACTCAGAAATCTTGGTCATGCTGCCACCCATGATTTGCATTTGATGCTCAAAATAAGCTTTCTCAAAGAGGTCTCTTGCTTCCCTCAAAGGTAAATCAAAATAGGTTTTTGCAATACCGCTAATGTACTCACCCTCAAGCGGCACTGGAGCCGGCTCACCAGCAGCTGGCTTTGGGGCGGCGGCCTGATTGGCGTTGGATGGAACGGCCCTTTCCGTAGCTGGCTCAACATATTTTGGGGAACTTTCTAGGGCCTTACTAACGGTCTTCAACAGCTTTTGTAATGCAATTGGCTTTTCTAAAAAATTCAATGCGCCAATTCGTGTAGCTTCAACTGCCGTATCAATAGTGGCATGACCAGACATCATCACCACAGGCATGGTGAGCTGACCTGTTTTAGACCACTCTTTAAGCAAGGTAATGCCATCAGTATCTGGCATCCAAATATCCAGCAAGACAAGATCAGGGCGCATTTGCTCACGAATGGTACGGGCCTGAATAGCACTCTCCGCTGCATATACCGTATGACCTTCGTCCGTCAGAATCTCATTGAGAAGCTCACGAATTCCCATCTCGTCATCAACAACCAAAATACTAGCCATACTTAGGCCGCCTCTTTTGCTAGATTCATAAACAATACCGATACCCGCGCACCAATCACTTCTGCCCCCTGCATACGGTTTCGTATTTCAATTTTGGCAGAGTGATCATCAATGATTTTCTTAACAACCGCCAAACCTAATCCCGTGCCCTTAGTCTTGGTTGTGACATAAGGCTCAAATGCTCTTGCCAATATCTTAGCTGGAAATCCTACCCCAGAATCACTAATTGTTAATCGCACTGCTTTTTGTTCTACGCCATTGTGCTCTCCATAGGGCACTAATTCTGTTTTTACCTCAACGGCCTCGCCAGGATGGGGGCCCTCAAGCGTGGCATCTTGTGCGTTTTGTAATAGATTATGAATAACTTGCCTGAGCTGAGTTGGGTCGCCCATAATTTCTGGACAGCTTGGGTCAAGTTGAGTGCGCAAGGGGCTGCCTTCGTATAAGCCCAAAATTTCTGTAATCAGTGTATTGATCGAAACTGGCTTTAGCTGTGGGGTTGGCGTTTTGGCGAAATCCCTAAAGTCATTCACCATCTCTTTCATTGCCTGCACCTGACCAATAATAGTCTCAGTGCTGCGATTAATCATTTCTTCCTGCTCCGGACTCAACTTACCAGCCAGCTTATGCTGCAAACGCTCAGCTGATAGCTGAATTGGGGTCAGTGGATTTTTAATTTCATGGGCCAAGCGTCTAGCAACTTCACTCCAAGCAATTGATCTTTGTGCGCTAACCACATCAGTAATGTCATCAAACACCACCATACGCAAATCTGCTGTCAGTTCTGTGCCCCGGACAAACAAGGTGACGCCCAGTTCGTTCTCAAATTCATTGGCAGTGTGTAGCTGGATTTGTTTTTGCCAGACAGGGGCCCCTTTTTGAGAAATCTGGGGCGCGGGGGGGCTTTCATTAGCAACCGCAAGCTTCATCGTTGCAAAACCCTCTTTAATGGCCCCCTCAAACTCTGAAAGCGCCAGGTTACTGCTGAGTGGCTTACCATCTAAAAGGGTTAAGTCTTGCGCAAAAATTCGATCTGCACCCGCATTGCTCGACACTACATTGTAGTTCTTATCAAAGATACAAACACCTGCCGTTAGGCTCCCTAGAACCTTCTCCAGGAATGCCTTGGACTCTTGCAAAGAAGTACGCGTATCAGCAAGCTGCCTAGTCATCACATTAAATTGGCGCGTCAACATGCCGAGTTCATCGCCGGTATCTAGCTCGGGCTTGGGCGATAAATCGCCTTGTGCAACCGCCTGAGTTCCCTTAAGCAGCATTAATAACGGGCGCGCTAATTGACGCCCCAGCAGCAAAGCCAAAGTGACGGCAACAAATAGAGCGAAAAATAAGGTGAGCGTTAGTGTGCCAACAAACATTTTACGAAGGCCAGCGCGCCCTAAAGACTTCTCTTGATACTCGCTATAAGCAGACTCAACAGCAAAAATATTTTTAGCTACCGGGCTTGGAATAAAGCGCACCAATTGCAAAAAATATTTATCTTCTGCGTCTTTATTGGACTCCATTTTGCCTAGCATCGGCTTCTTACGCACAATCGGCACAATCGCTCTTACCTGATAACCGCGCTGACCATCTTCCATTTCAACCTGGTCTAAAAAAGTCACACCCTTCTTTTTAAAAGATTCGGCAACTATCTCAACGCTAGGTGCAGGTAAATATTTTTTAGGCCTTAACTCGCTCGTTAAGATCAAGTTACGCTGAATATTAAAAAGGCTAACCTCTTGAATACCGAATTGATTGCGTATCTTCATGATCATCGCGCCAACCTGATCAGATGTCGCACCAGCAGGTACTTGTACAACTTGCTCGGCGATAAAATTTCCCTCGGCAAGAATCTCTTCTTGAGCAATTCGCAAGGTAACGCGCCCCAACTCTAAGCCAGAGTTCAGTGCTGACTCGACCTTTACATCAAACCAAGTTTCAATGCTACGTGATACGAACTGCAATGAAACGCCATACAAAATTAAGCCTGGAACAATCCCAACTAAAGCAAAAATCATTGCCAATTTAGCAATCAAACGAGTGCCAAAATGGCCCCTGTACCAGCGAACACCAATCACCGTTACCAAAGTCAAAATCACCAGGGTTAGACAAACCCCAATAACAACATTGGCCGCATAAAGCCAAATAAAGTAGTTATCAAAAAACTCTGTGTTTGAGGAGGCAATCGATAGCAAGACCAAGAGCAATAATGCGAACGCGCCAATCACTCCAATCGCAACTGGAATTGCCTTTTTTCTCCAGGCCCTAGATGTAAAAAAGGCCCCCTTTAACGGCGTTGAGGATGCTCTCATCGCTTAATGAGATTGGAACTGGTTGGCAAAAAGGGAAAGCGCAGCCAATCGCTAGAAACATTCCAATCACGATTGTTTAAGGCATTCACCTGAAATGGCTTGGGTAATTTGCTCAAATCCAAATTCATACGCAAGGAGGCCGTATATGCTTTACTTGTATCTAACTGACTGCCATCAATTACACGCCACCCGCCAATACTGCCAACCGCTTGCAAGGCCTCTGAAATTGTCTTTGCGGAAAATGTAAATCCTTCCGAAGCAATTCGGTACTGCTGGGTAAGGGGTTGATAGGACAGCCGAGTTTGTCTTTGGGCAAGCGCTGACTTCTCATCAAACCAGTACCAACGCGAGCGGGTTAAATCAAACTCTGTTTGAAAATACAGAACCACCCCTTTTTGCACAGCGTCTTCAAGACCAGGGGAAAGCTCAATCTGAAAAGTGGCATTTAAAAGCCAGTCGTTATCAACCCTCTCCAACTCAAAGGATTTGATTTTGATTCCTTCTGCACTTGCGCTTGTTGAAAATACACTCAACGCCATCAAGCATAAGAAGATGAATTGTTTAATTCTTTGGCTCATGGCCCGTTTTTCTTAAACAAAGCATAGTAAAAACCATCGCTTATATCCGTCGGCAGAATCTGTCCTGGAGCATCTAATCGTACCGCATTGCCATGCTCTGCGGTAAACCAGTGTGCTTGCTCCTCCCCCTCCTCCGGAAATACTGAGCAGGTAACGTAGAGCATTAGGCCATCGGGCTTCAACATTTTCCAAGCCTGTTCCAAAATACCACGCTGCTTGATCTGCAAAGACTTGATATCCGCCTCACGCCTTAAAAAGGGAATGTCTGGATGTCTGGCCACAATACCCGAGGCAGAGCATGGTGCATCGAGCAAAATTTTGTCGAAAAGGCGACCATCCCACCAAGATGCCTTGGATGCATCGCCTCGAAGCACCTGTACCTTGTCAGAGTGCAGGCGCAACCGGTCTAAGTTACCGCTAATCTTGCCAAGACGCTCACCATCGATTTCTAACGCCACCATCTCGCAATCAGACAGCTCTAACAAGTGTGCGGTTTTTCCACCGGGTGCTGCACAAGCATCCAATATTCGCTCGCCCGGCTGAGGGCTCAAAAGGGTTGCCGCCAACTGCGCTCCAGCATCTTGAACCGATACCGAACCACTATAAAAGCCTGGCAGCTCTGAAACAGGAACTGCATTCCTTAAGAGCAAACTAGCGGAAAGTTTCACTCCCGCAAGCTCTTCAATTGGGTGAGACTCAATTCCAACATCGTTCAATAGGGCCTGATATTGCTCCCGCGAATATTGTTTTTGATTAACACGCAAAATTAACGGGGCGCGTTTTGCTTGGGCGAACAAAATTGACTGCCAAGTCTTCGAGTAATTTCGTTTTAAGTTGGCACGCCACCAGGGCGGAACAAACATCGGAACAGGATCTGGGGGAAAACGTCTTTCACCCTCTGGAGGCTGCACGACAAGACTAACCTTGCGAAGCACTGCATTCACCAGACCTTTGGCATACATCGTTTTATCGTAGTCAGCGCAAGCGCTTACAGCCTGATCAACAATGGTATGTGCGGCGTAGCCTTTGCCATCTGTGATTTCATTTAAAAAAAGTGCAATTGCAACACTCAACAGATGATCCACCTCTGGCGGTGGATTCTTTGGAATAAATTCTTTAATGTACTCGTGCGACCGAACCCATTTACGCAAGGCATCAAAGCTCAGGCTTTGCACAATGGGGCGCTCATGAGGATCTAATTCATCCAGAACCTCCGTCAGTGACCGGCCACTCATTACCTCACCAATAGCTTGTGCAGCAATACTGATTGCTTCAGAAAGTGGAAGACTATGCGGTATTTTTTTATCAGTCAAATGAATTTGCTCTGGGATATGCCCCATTTTTTGCCATAGCCATGAGGCGTGCCACTCGCTCTTCAGTTGGTGGGTGGGTTGAAAATAATTGCGCAAGGCCGCCAGCACTTAAGGGATTCAGAATCATCATCTGTGCCGTCTCTGGATGGTGCTCCACAGCCTGAAATGGAATGTCTTGTGCGTAAGCATGAATTTTCTCTAGTGCGCAAGCTAAGGCCTCTGGGTCAGAACTAATTTCTGCTCCGCCGCGATCTGCTTCATATTCTCTTGCACGCGAAATACTCATTTGAATCAAACTCGCGGCAATGGGCGCCAAGATAGCAACCAATAGACTCGCAATCGGATTATTAGGCCTGCCCTCAGAATCACGCCCACCAAAAAACATTGCAAAGTTAGCGAGCGCAGAAATTGCACCAGCCATCGTAGCTGCAACTGTAGAAATTAAAATATCTCGATGCTGAACGTGCGCTAGCTCATGGGCCATTACTCCGCGCAGCTCCCGGTTAGACAAAATCTTAAGAATTCCAGTGGTAGCTGCGACAGAAGCATTCTCTGGATTGCGGCCCGTTGCAAATGCATTGGGCGCATCCTCATTAATTAAAAATACTTTGGGCATGGGCAGGCCAGCTTTGTCAGCAAGCTCTTGTACCAATGCATAAAACTGTGGTGCAGATCGTTCATCAACCTGCTGCGCATTGGTCATCCTCAACACCATCGTGTCGGAAAACCAATAGCTAAAAAAGTTCATGCCAAGGGCCAATAACAATGCCATTAGCATCCCTTGCTCCCCACCCAACATCCCACCAACGACAATAAACAATGCCGTAATTGCCGCCATCAAGACAGCAGTTTTTGCGAAATTAAACATTCCTACTCCTTTGCATGAAAGCGTATTGATTGTTCATGGGAACCAAGTGACTGCATGCAAAGACTGGGGGTCATTTTTTTTCCGCCCGGCTTTTGCATTTCTAAAATCTCAATAACCCCCCTGCCACATTGAATAAAGGCGCCTTCCTCGCTAAAGCCTAAAAGCTTACCGGGATGGGCGGTTTCGCTAAAAGATGCGGCCTTTGGGATGCGAGAGTTCCAAAACTTCATTGCAAGATCTTCAACATTGCTTGTAGCGCCAGGAAAAGGATTAAAGGCCCGAATGCGTCGATCAATTTCAGGTGCGCTCAAGCTCCAGTCAATTTCTGCCTCACCCTTCATTATTTTTTCAGCGTAAGTAATGCCTTCACCTGCTTGCGGGCTAGGAACCATGACCTTACCCTCTTGCAAAAGATGCAGTACATCAACAATTAACTTGGCGCCGAGTGTCGCCAGTCGGTCATGCAAAGTGCCGCTGGTTTCTGCGGGGGTAATTTCAAGTTCATCACTGAGGACTGTGCCACCTGTATCTAGACCGGCATCCATTTGCATAATACAAATACCGGTTTTTGTGTCGCCTGCTTCAATGGCCCGCTGTATCGGAGCAGCACCACGCCAACGAGGCAAGAGAGATGCATGAATATTAAAGCTGCCATGCCTGCCTGGGCGCTGCGCAATGTCTAAAACATCTTGCGGCAAGATCAGGCCATAAGCAACCACAACCATGACATCAAAATTAATTTCAGCAAGCCGCTGGAATGCCTCTTGCGCCTGCACCTGTTTGTGTGGGTCAGCACTATTACATTTAAGCGTTTCCGGCTGCAGCACAGGAATATTTTTTTCTAAAGCAAACTCTTTAACCGGGCTAGCTTGTAGATGCATGCCCCTGCCAGCGTGGCGATCAGGTTGAGTGAGCGTTAGAACAATTTCATGTCCAGCAGCATGTATAGCACGCATTGCTTGCGCAGCAAACTCAGGGGTTCCAGCAAATACAATTTTCATTAGCAGCGCTTAACGCTCACCCACTAACTCTTTGGTGCGCTTTTTTAGTTTTTGTGAAATACGAGTTCGCTTAAGCATCGATAAATATTCAACGAATACTTTTCCCTGTAAATGATCAAGCTCATGCTGCAAACAAACTGCCAATAGTCCATCAGCGTCAACCTCGAATTCTTTGCCAGCAATATCTAAGGCCCTCACTCGGACTTGTGCAGGCCTTTCAACCTCATCGTAAAACTCAGGCACTGAGAGGCAGCCTTCACGCCAAGACTTTTTCTCTGGGCTCGACCAAATAATTTCCGGGTTTATAAAAACCATCAATTCATTTTGCTCATCAGACACATCGATAACAACGATGCGCTCGTGAATGTCGACCTGGGTTGCAGCCAAACCAACCCCCGGAGCCTCATACATTGTGTCGGCCATATCGGCGACTATTTTTTTAATGCGCGCATCCACCTGCGCAACTGGTTTGGCAACCTTATGCAAGCGTGGGTCTGGATAACAAAGGACATTTAGCAAAGCCATATAGGAATTATCCAACAGAGCTATCAGCCTGTCCCGATTGTTCTAATTTCCCCAAAGTTCACAATCCTTTAATGCTCCAATTCCCAAAGTCAAAGCACATCGCCAGAATTACGCTAGGCGATAAAAATTACCCGCCACGTCTGAATGATTTATACGATCCCCCCAAGCATCTATATATAGATGGAAATCCCGACTTGCTCCAAATGCCCATGGTTGCAATAGTGGGCTCTCGCAAAGCTAGTGCTGAGGGCCTTAAAAATACCGCTTTGTTTGCTGAGGAGCTATCGCGAGCCGGCTTACTCATCATTTCGGGGCTTGCAAGAGGGGTTGATGGCGCCGCCCACAAAGCCATCCTGAGCCTAGGCCCCAAGCACCTTACCATGGCAGTCTGCGGGACCGGACTTGACATTGTTTACCCCGAAGAACATCTTGATTTAGCAAGCAGCATTAGGCAGCACGGGCTTTTAGTCTCAGAGTTTCCCTTAGGGGCGCCCCCAAGATCATGTCACTTTCCCAGGCGCAATCGAATTATTGCTGCGTTATCGCTCGGCGTGCTCGTAATTGAGGCAGCCGAAAGATCAGGCTCTATGATTACTGCGCGCCTAGCAGGAGAGCTGGGAAGGGAGGTTTTTGCAGTGCCGGGAGCTATTGGACACCCCCTTTCTGGCGGCTGTAACCTCCTGATACAGCAAGGCGCGAAGCTCGCAAGAAAACCTAGAGACGTCTTGGAGGAGTTAATTTTTTGATAAAACCCTCATTTAAAGTGGTTTAAATGAGGGTTTTTGCTCCATTAGGGTCACAAAAATAGGTCCCAGAAAATCAAAAAACCAGTGCGTTTGGACTTTTCCCAATTTATCGGTTAATAATAAAAAAGGGATAAGCAGTTGACCAAACCCTGATTTGGTTTAAATTGTTCATCCTTTTTCCCTATTAAAAACATCATTTCAGGCTCAAATTTAGGCAAACGCGTGGCTAAAGCATCTACCAAAAGCAGCTCCAAAACCTCTTCTACGGATCAACCGAAGGCGCTCATCATTGCCGAGAAGCCATCGGTTGCCAATGACATTGCCAAGGCCCTGGGCGGCTTTACGAAGTACGAAGACTATTTTGAGAACGATGACTTTGTCATCTCCTCTGCAGTTGGCCACCTATTAGAAATTGCAGCCCCAGAAGAATATGACGTTAAACGAGGCAAATGGTCTTTTGCCAACTTACCCGTAGTACCCCCTTATTTTGATTTGCGCCCAATCGCCAAAACTGAATCACGTCTCAAGGTTTTACAAAGATTAATTAAGCGCAAAGATATTAATTCTTTAATTAATGCCTGTGACGCGGGCCGCGAAGGCGAATTGATTTTCCGTTTAATTGCGCAACACGCAAAAGCGCCTCAAGCAATCAAGCGCTTATGGCTGCAATCAATGACTCCTGCGGCAATACGCGATGGCTTTGCAAGTTTGCGCAGCGATGAAGATATGCAACCATTGGCCGATGCAGCGCGCTGTCGCTCAGAGGCCGACTGGTTAGTGGGCATCAATGGCACTCGCGCGATGACTGCCTTTAACAGCAAGAGTGGTGGCTTTTTCTTAACTACTGTAGGTCGCGTGCAAACGCCAACGCTCTCCATCGTTGTTGAGCGCGAAGAGTTGATTCGTAAATTCATTTCTAAAGATTATTGGGAAGTAAAAGCTGAATTTATTGCCGCAGCAGGAATTTATGAAGGCCGCTGGTTCGACCCAAAATTTAAGAAGGATGTTGCAGAACCTGATGCACGTGAGAATCGCCTATGGAGCGAAGCTGCGGCCCAAAGCATCGTTGCAGCATGTCGCGGTAAAAAAGCGGCTGTTACCGAAGAAGCTAAACCGGCAACACAACTAGCGCCCCAGCTATTTGATTTAACAAGCTTACAACGTGAAGCGAATGCTCGTTTTGGTTTTTCTGCAAAAAATACGCTCGGTCTTGCGCAAGCGCTTTATGAACGTCACAAAGTTTTAACCTATCCACGTACTGATGCAAAAGCATTGCCAGAAGACTACTTGGATACCGTTAAACAAACGATGGAAATTCTTGCTGAGAACTCACAGGACTATCGTGCGTTTGCCAAGCAGATTCTTAAGGGCGGCCCAGAAGATGCAAAAGCAAAAGCTGGTTACGGCTGGATCAAGCCAAACAAGCGCATCTTCGATAACTCCAAAATTTCTGATCACTTTGCGATCATACCAACGCTCGAAACACCTAAAAATTTAAGCGAGCCAGAGGCAAAACTATACGACTTGGTCGTTCGCCGCTTCTTGGCTGTTTTTTATCCTGCTGCAGAATTCCGCGTCACAACCCGCATTACAGAAGTCTCTGGCCACCATTTCAAAACTGAGGGTCGTGTTCTTGTTAATCCAGGCTGGCTTACTGTTTATGGAAAATCAAACCAAGCCGACGATGAGCTTGTGCCGGTCCAAGAGGGCGAAACTGTTCAAAGCGAATCCATTGCTGCAGTTCCATTAAAAACGAGGCCGCCAGCACGCTATTCAGAAGCAACCTTGCTATCCGCCATGGAAAGCGCCGGCAAGTGGGTTGATGATGACGAAATGCGCGAAGCGATGGCAGAAAAAGGTTTAGGTACACCTGCAACGCGCGCAGCAATCATTGAAGGATTGCTCGCTGAAAAATATATCGTGCGCGAAGCACGAGAACTTATTCCCACGGCAAAAGCTTTTCAGTTAATGACATTATTGCGCGGCCTAGATGTTGAAGAATTAACGCGCCCCGATTTAACTGGTAGCTGGGAAAATAAACTTTCCTTGATCGAGCAGGGTAAGATGAATCGCGATACTTTTATGCAAGAAATTGCACAGATGACTCAGCGTATCGTCAAACGCGCCAAGGAATATGATAGCGATACCATTCCAGGCGACTACGCGACCATGACCACGCCGTGCCCCCACTGCAAGGGTCCGGTGAAAGAAAACTATCGCCGCTTTGCCTGTGAAAAGTGTGGCTTTACGATCAGCAAAACCCCCGGTGGTCGCGCATTTGAATACCCTGAAGTGGAAGAATTGCTGCGCGAGAAAACAATAGGGCCACTACAGGGCTTCCGCAGCAAAATGGGTCGCCCATTTGCAGCCATCATCAAATTAAGTGAAATTCCAGAAGATGATGCCGACTATCCAAATGCAGGATTTAAGCTTGAATTTGATTTTGGTAATTCACAAGATGAAGAAACTGAAGCTATAGATTTCACAGGTCGCCCAGCACTGGGTGTTTGTCCAAAATGCTCTGGCGCGATTTATGAGGATGGCATGCGCTACGTTTGCGAGAACAATACTGGACCAAGCAAAACCTGTGATTTCAAAACTGGCAAAGTTGTTTTGCAACAAGAGATTTCGACTGAGCAAGTGCAGAAGCTGCTTAAAGAGGGTAAAACAGACCTCTTAACCAATTTCAAATCAAACCGCACTGGTCGTGGCTTTAAGGCTTATTTAGCCTTAGGCGCTGATGGCAAAATTGGTTTTGAGTTTGAGGCCAAAGCTGCCGGTGCAGCAAAAGCGCCTGCGAAGAAACGGGCAGGGGCTAGCGCTGCAAGCAAATCTGCGGCAAAGCCTAAGCGCGCAAGCAAAGCAAAGTCATCGCCTAGCACCTGAGCTGTAATCAGCTTAGCTGCTAGGGCGGACCATAAGATGCCGCGCGATCCTAGCGCGGTAGCCAAAAAGATACCGGGTCTTTGAGTAAGCGCACCAATGATTGGCAGGCGGTCACCAGCAACGCAACGCACGCCAACAAATTCTCCAGCTTTCATTAGCGACCCTGGATCCCCCTCGGGGTAAGCGAGCAAACCTTGTGCTTGTGCGCGATTAAAGTCATCGCTGATCATTCTTGGGGAAAGGTCGTCCTCTCCCTCATCGAAGCTAGAGCCTACAATCCAGCGGTAGCTGCCGTCTTTAAGCTGTTGGGCGGGAAGACAATAGCCATCGCCTGAGATACCCACTCTTGGCAAGCGGTTTGCCCAAGCATCATTTTCTTTAATTGAAAATATGCTGAGCTGCCCGCGAACCGGCTTCAGGGGCAGACGTATTCCGATGCTGCTCATTAAAGCTTTGCTCTCGATTGCAGCTGCCACCACTACCTTATCTGCGGAAAGAATTACTTCATTAGCATCATTCAATAAAAGCCATTTTTCATCAGCCTTCGCAAGTTGTGCAACGCGAGTGTTCCAAAGGCAAGATAAGTTTTCATGCTCTTGCAATAGGGCCTTACTTGTCTCAAATAAATTTAAAGAAGCGCCGCGAGGGAGCCAAACTCCGCTTTGTTGAATGCCGCAAATTTTTTCTGCCTCCTGCGCATCTAAGGGTTTTGCAATGTCGTCATCAAGATCTAAAGACTGTAGAAAACTACTTACTTCTGCAAGATCAAAATGTTTATCTTTTCTGGTTGGCTGAAAGATGCCATGCTGGTTCCAAACCTTGCCCCACCTGACCTCAGCCATTAAAAAGGCAATTCTTGTTAAACGTAGTAAGCGCGGAGATCCCTTGCCTATGTGTGGATGGGCAATAGCATAAGCATGGCTTGAACAAGCGGTGGCGGGAGAGGGTGCTGCATCAATAATGCATACGGATTTGCCGCGAAGAAGCAACTCATTTGTAATGGTTGCCCCGCAAATGCCCGCCCCAATCACCACTATTTCATGGTGTTGGGGTGTTGTCATTTAGCTGGTGTAGATGGATTTGTAGTGCTGGGGTTAGGCCCTCAAGCGTTGCTCGATTTTGCTATGAGTCTCTTTCAACTCTTTTGGCAAACGATCGCCAAGGTGATCAAACAATTCTGTATGGAGTTTTAGCTCGTTCTTCCAGTCATCAACTGCAACATGAATGGCTTTAGCAAATTTCTCTGTTGAATAATCAAGGCCATTCCAATGCATATCGCCGTGCTCTGGACAAATGCCAAATGGAGTTTCTTTGCCGCTTGCTTTGCCTTCTGCGCGCTCCAAGATCCAAGAAAGTACGCGCATGTTTTCGCCAAAACCAGGCCACACAAACTTACCGTTCTCATCCTTGCGGAACCAATTAACGCAATAAATCTTAGGCAATATGGCGCCTTCGGCTTCTAGCTTCTTACCTATATTGAGCCAATGCTGGAAGTAGTCGCTCATGTTGTAGCCGGCAAATGCGATCATGGCAAATGGGTCACGGCGTACAACGCCAATTTGGCCGGTAATCGCTGCGGTAGTTTCGGAACCAAGAGTGGCAGCCATATAAACACCCTCAACCCAGTCGCGGGCTTCGCTAACCAATGGCACAGTGTTTGAACGACGTCCGCCAAACAAGAACGCATCAATTGGAACGCCTTCTGGATCGTCCCACTTAGGATCAACCGCCGGGTTATTAGTGGCGGCAACCGTAAAACGTGAGTTTGGATGTGCGGCTTTGCGGCCTGCAGCACCATCGGCTGGAGTCCAGTCTTTGCCTTGCCAGTCGATTAAGTGTGCTGGCGGGGTTTCTGTCAAACCCTCCCACCAAACATCGCCATCATCTGTCAAACCAACGTTCGTGAAAATCACATCTTGGTTTAAAGAATCGATACAGTTTTGGTTGGTCTGGCGGTTTGTGCCTGGGGCTACACCAAAGTAACCAGACTCTGGGTTAATTGCAAACAAGCGGGTTTTGCCTGTCGCGGTATCTTTGCGTGGCTTGATCCATGCAATATCGTCACCAATAGTGGTTACTTTCCAACCATCAAATCCTTTTGGTGGAATCATCATGGAGAAGTTGGTTTTGCCACAAGCAGATGGGAATGCAGCCGCAATGTGATATTTTTTACCCTCTGGTGAAGTTACGCCCAGAATCAACATGTGCTCAGCTAGCCAGCCCTGGTCTCGACCCATATTGGATGCAATACGCAAAGCAAAGCATTTTTTACCCAAGAGAGCGTTGCCGCCATAACCAGAACCAAATGACCAGATCTCACGAGTTTCTGGGTAATGAACAATGTATTTGTTCTTATTGTTTGGCCAGGCAACATCTTTTTCGCCAGCAGCCAATGGCTTGCCAACAGTATGAATGCAGGGAACAAACTCACCATCGGTGCCCAATTGATCAACCACGGCCTTACCCATCCGAGTCATGAGGCGCATATTGATTGCAACATATGGGCTGTCAGACAACTCAACACCAATGTGGGCAATTGGGGAGCCTATTGGGCCCATAGAGAAAGGCACCACATACATTGTTCTACCGCGCATGCAACCATCAAACAATGGATTCAAGGTAGCGCGCATTTCGCTTGGCTCAACCCAATTATTGGTTGGACCAGCATCTTCTTTTTTGGCGGAGCAAATAAATGTGCGGTCTTCAACTCGCGCTACATCCTCAGGATCCGAGAGGGCTAGAAATGAATTTTTACGCTTAGCTGGGTTTAGGCGCTTAAACACTCCAGCACCAACCAAAAGCTCGCAGAACTCATCATATTCAGCTTGGGAGCCATCACACCAACGAATCGCATCTGGCTTAGTAAGGGCGGCAACTTCTCCGACCCACTCAATCAAGCGCTTGTTTTTTACGTACGCTGGCGCATTAGCATTAATTTGGCCGGCAGTTGCTGTAGTCATATGTTTTCCTATGAAGATTTAAATTTTTAATCCCGTGATTTTAACATTTTGGTCATATTTGAAGCCTTGACCAGGCACAGAGGAAACCCTCTATTTACCAATGCAGAATTGGCTAAAAATTTTTCCCAAAAGGTCGTCTGGAAGCAGCTTTCCAGTGATTTGCCCTAGGTGATTTTGGGCTAAAGATAACTCTTCTGCGAATAATTCGAGCGAATTATTCCCATTTGCTGCGAATTGTTCAGATCTTGCAATATGTTCTGAAGCGCGTTCGAGGCAGTCTAAATGCCTTCTTCTGGCTACAATCGCACCCTCTTGGGAGCCGTTCCACCCCACAATTTCTAGTATTTTTTGCTTTAAGAGGTCAATTCCATCGCCATTTTTGGCTGAAATCACAATAGCCTCTTTTGGGGCCGCGGGAGATACCAAAGACATCAAGTCTGATTTATTGATAACCTCTAAAACCGGGCACTTTGCAGGGAGCTCTTGGAGAATCCGCTCTTTCAACCCATCTTCAGCGGAATTGGGGTCCGTTAAAAAAACCACCAAGTCAGCCAGACGAATTGCATCCCAAGATCTTTCGATGCCTTTTGCTTCAACCACATCGCTTGTCTCACGCAAGCCGGCAGTATCAATAATGTGCATCGGCACACCCTCGATGGTGATGCTTTCTTTTACACGATCACGAGTGGTGCCTGCGATAGGGGTAACAATAGCAACCTCTTCGCCTGCAAGCCTATTGAGCAAAGAGCTCTTGCCAACGTTAGGAGCGCCAGCAAGAACAAGCTGAATACCGTCACGTAGAATTTTTCCCTGTTTAGCGCCATTCCGCAATGACTCTAGTTTTTCTTTGACAGCAAACAGTCGAGCGCGTGCCTGCGCATTCTCCAAAAATTCAATTTCTTCTTCGGGGAAGTCTAAAGTGGACTCAACCAAGATGCGCAGCTGAGTAATCTCTTCAATCAGATCATTAATACTCTCCGAGAAATCGCCTTGCAATGATCTGGCCGCGCCACGAACGGCAGCCTCACTTTGTGCGTCAATTAAATCGGCAATAGCTTCGGCCTGAGCTAAATCAATTTTGTTGTTCAAATAGGCGCGCAGGGTAAATTCTCCAGGCTCAGCAATCACCAGGCCATCAACCTTTCCCAACTCAAGGCAGCGCTTCATGACCAACTCTAGAAGCTGAGGGCCTCCATGACATTGAAGCTCCAAAACATCTTCGCCAGTAAACGAGGCGGGGGCGGCAAAATAAATTGCGATGAGCTGATCGATGGTCTGACCACCGGCATCGCGCAAGGTAAGTAGGTTTGCCTGTCTGGGTGAAAGCGCTTTTTGAAAAAACGCTTTTGTAATTGATTGGAGGCTTTGTCCGCTGATACGAACAACCCCAACGCCAGCCCTACCAGGGGCGGTAGCTACAGCAATGATGGGCAGCTTTCTAGTCATCATTGCTGTATGTTTTCCATGGAATGCTTATGCCATCAATAAATTACTTGGCTTCTTTTTTTCCAAACATTTGGTTAATTTGCCACTGCTGCGCAATCGATAACAAATTATTTACCACCCAGTAGAGCACTAAGCCGGCGGGGAAGAAGAAGAACATCACCGAGAATACGATTGGCATGTACATCATCACCTTTGCTTGAATAGGATCGGGTGGAGTTGGATTGAGTTTGGTTTGCACAAACATCGAAACAGCCATGATGACTGGCAAAATGTAATAAGGGTCTGGAACGGATAAGTCGCTAATCCATAAAACCCAAGGGGCGCCACGCATCTCTACAGATGACAACAAGACCCAATACAAAGAAATAAATACGGGGATCTGAATCACGACTGGCAAACATCCGCCCAAAGGATTGATTTTCTCTTTGCGATACATCTCCATCATTGCCTGATTTAGCTTTTGTGGCTCACCCTTATATTGCTCTTTCATTGCCATCAGGCGTGGCTGCACTTCTTTCATACGCGCCATCGACTTGTAGCTTGCGGCTGAAAGCGGGAAGAAGACCAGCTTAATCAAAATCGTCAGGAGAATAATTGACCAGCCCCAGTTACCAACATAGCCATGAATTTTTTCTAGCAACCAGAAAATGGGCTTTGCCAAAATAGTCAAGTAGCCATAATCCTTTAATAATTCAAAGCCCGGAGTAATTGTTTCTAAAACACTTTCCTCTTGTGGGCCAACAAATAGGCGAGACTTTTCAACAACCGTTGAGCCCTGCGCAACCACACCCAAAGGCGTTTGCATTCCAATGCGATACAGGCCGTTATCAATTCTTCCCACATAGATATCGCGTGCAAATTTATCGGCAGGAATCCATGCGCTAGCGAAGTAGTGCTGAACCATTGCAACCCAGGCGGGATCGCCAGCGGGCACCTGTGTTGGAAGGCTGACCTTATTTTTATCAATCGCCGTAAATTCCAGCTTATTAAATTTTTCTTTATCGGTGTATGCGGCTGGCCCAGTAAAGGTGCTTGCCGAGAAGGCGCCATCAAACGGCCCAATTTTTTTCTCTTGGCTACCGTCTCTTACTAACTCTGTATAGAGAACCAAGGGCGCAGCGCTAGTGCCCGACTGAGTAACACGATGGCCCACATCAACCACATAGCTTCCTGGATTAAGAATGAAGGTCTTTTCTAGCTTGACGCCATTGCGCTCGCTGGCAATGGTCAGGTATGGGCGCCCTGCGCCGTCCTTGCCCGATTGAATAAACTTAAAGTTACTAGTGTGATTTGGTAGGTCGTTATTGTTTAAAGAAATCAAACCAGAACGAGCAAAGTATTTGTGATTTGGTGTGTATTGGAAAAGTTCGACCGGCTTATTTTCTGCAGTCAATGCTTTTAATAATTTTGCGTCGATTACATTGCCGCCGTTAGCGCTAATTTCCAATACCAATACATCGTTTTGCAAAACAAACTTTTCGGCACTTTCAATCGCGCTCGAATTAACAATTGGAGCAGTGGCAATAGTCGGCGCACCCGATATTTGTGTTGGTACATCTACCTTATTTACGGCTACAGCCTTCTCGGCTCCGGTTGGACTGCTTGCTGGCACACTACCAAACAAAGATGGCTTGCCTTCATGAACCTGCCAATTGTTGTAGAGCATGAGACCCGACATCGAGAACACAGCCCAAAGAATTGTTTTTTTAAAGTCCATTTGTATTCGCTTAAGTTAATGAGTTGTTTGTTTTACCGCAGGATCATAACCGCCTCGTGACAGCGGGTTACATCGCAGAATGCGCCATGCAACAAGTCCAATGCTTTTTATAAGCCCGTAATGACTAAAACAGTCGCAGGCGTATTGTGAGCAACTCGGCACATATTTACAGTGCATACCAAGATAAGGGCTCAAAAGTAATTGGTAGGTTTTTACCAACCTGATTGCCGCATCATTTAAAACGCGCACCTTAAATCAACCCCGAAATCTGAGAGCGTAGAAGGTCTTTTTCTTTTTTTCTAAGTCTGCCGCGAGTTTCGCGACCAATGGGCTTGTTGAGCTTGACCACCACATCTTTATTTAAGGTGGTGGCTTGGGCCGTCCAAACCAATTCGCGAATCATCCTTTTCAGTCGATTGCGGTCTACCGCTCTTTTTGCTAATTTCTTAGCTACAGCAACCCCCAAATCTGGTTTACTGCCATCTAAAACGGGCGCAGCATACATACCCCAATACAAACTTGTCTTGGGGCGTATTTTTAGTAATTCAGAAATCCTAGCGCTGTTCAATTACTGGATTAAACAGCCAAACGCTTACGGCCTTTTGCACGACGTGCGTTTAAAACTGCGCGCCCACTCTTCGTTTTCATGCGAATACGAAAGCCGTGTGTGCGCTTGCGACGTGTTACTGATGGTTGGTATGTTCTTTTCATGATAGATCCCTGCAAAACCTACTATTTTCCTTGTTGCAAAGCAAAAGGTCAATCAATCTTGATGAATATGTAGGTGTTTTTCTCTATTTTTGTATGATTTTTTCTTAAACCATTAATTTATATGGATTTTTCGGGTTTATACACAAGTTATCCACAGCTTTTCCACGTTTTTGTAGCTTGTGGATAACT